>JAYRXX010000038.1:0-105602 GCA_041917295.1 Elusimicrobiota bacterium | reverse complement strand
TCCAGGCCGGCCTGACCGCTGACGGGCCCGCTCGGCGGGCCCTTTTCCTCCCGTAAGGTCGGCGCGGTCAGGCGTTCAAGTCCCCGGATGCTATATCCGTTGATCGATGGGGGTGTTTGTGGTGTTTTTTCTTCGGGGTTATGTTCAGCGTGCGCGGGGGGGGACTTGAACCCCCACGCCTCTCGGCTTACGCACCTCAAGCGTAAGATTTACGCCTTGTTTTCCGTCGATGACGCTACTTTTTGAAGTGGGGAGATTGGGGGGTAGTTTACCAAAAACGCGGACATTTTCCGCGCACTCGTGAGGTGTTGGTAGACCTTCACGCTCCCCAAACTTGACCATCCACCCAACTGCATCAACCCGAACAAATCTCCCGTGGCCTGCATGTACCGCGTGGCCCATGTGTGGCGGAGGTCGTGGAACCGAACCCGCCCCAGCCCCGCGCCCTTGGCGGCTTGCGAAACGGAAACCGAGAGGTGTTCGTCCGAATCGAAGCATAGCCCCTTCCCAGGCTTCCCCAGGGCGCCAACGGCGGCCGGGTGAAGCGGAACGACCCGTGACCGCCCCGTCTTTGTCTTGGGGCCGCCGATCCCGCCTATTTCAGCTTCCCAGTGGCCTTCCGTGGCCTTCCGGACCCTCTCCCAGCGCAAGGCCAGAAGCTCCCCGCGCCGGACGCCCGTGTGGAGGGCGAACACGAACGGCCCCCGGGCGGCGGCCGGAAGGGCCTCATATATGGCCGAAATCTCTTGATCCGTAAGAACCCGCCCGGCCTTCTCAACCATTGGGAGGTGAAACGCCGGGACGGCTCGAACGAACCCGTGTGCCTGGCCCCACCGCAGGGCCGTCCGCAGGGCCCGGAGCCACATGTGGGCCGTGGTGGGGTTGAACCGCTTTAAAAGGTCTGATTCAAAAGCGGCCATGTCCTGTGGCGTCAGCCCCGCTGGAGGGCGGCCCCGGAACCAGTCCGAGGCCAAAGCCATGGCCCGTTTGTCAAAATTGTTTACAGTTCTTGGGGCCTTATGCTTTCGGCAGTGGTCAAGGTAGGCCTCGGCAAATTCGTCCCATCCAACATCGACCACCGGGCGGTCAACCCCGAGGCGGTCGGCGTTCAGTTCGTCCGTTTTTCGGGCCTTAAACCGCTCCGCTATGGCCTTATTTGGCCCGCAGGCCTTGGCCCCCCGGGCGCGAACCCCGGCACGGACGGACTCCCACCGGACAATCCACGTGCGCCCCCCCCGGGCGCGGCGGCTTTCTAACCAGACTGACGGCACGAGTCACCCCGTTTAAAATGTTTCCAAGAACCCACACCATAAAATTATCAATTCGGCGCGACAAAAAAAGCCAGGTCAATCTTTAAAGCCGATGGCGTTCCCGTCCACCCGCTGGGCGGCGATAATGTCTTTGGCGAACGTCAACCTTTCGTTTACGGCTCCCCCGTCCGGCCCTTTTAGCGGGTCGAATGCGTATCCTTTTTGAGCGCCCATGACCCGTTCCCATTCTTTGCGGGCTTCGTCCCAAATGAATCGAAACCCGATCAGCCCCGAGACAAGTTTCCCGTCAATGTAGTAGGCCGTCCCCTTCCATTTGTGAACCATGTCCCGGATGGCCTCCGCGCTCCATATTTCGTCGTCGTTGAATGTCACGCCGTAAACCGTCCCCGATGGCATAACCTTTTCGGAATACCCGTTGAGCCCACGGCAAATTTCAAGAACCCGCTGGAACGTCGGGGATCTGTTCGCCGTGAACTCAATGCGGAGGTTCACGGCCTATCGATTTCCCTAGGTTCTATAACAGCGACCCAGTTACACCGGCACCACGTGATTGTTTTCCCAAAACAAGGCGTCGAACATTCTTTGACCGGGATGGGGGGGGATCTAATCGCATCGTCAACATCAAACTCCTTGCCTTCCAGCTCTCGGCAATGGGCGCATGTTCTGTTATCCCTGGCAGTTACGATTTTGATCTTTGAAAAGCTTGATTTTTTAAAATCGGTTAACGCTCGTCGAATACCCTTTATTTTGTGTTCAAATGACAGTTTTGTAAGGTGGTCAAATTTTTCCCCTCTTTCTTCGAGTTCTCCCGCCATTTCGGCATAAACCGAAGCTAAACCAAAATCGTCCCCGATGGACATTTCCTTAAGCAGTTGCGCGTTTAGGCGGCCCCATTTAATCGTTGCTTCCCTACGTGCCCTTACTTCCGGCGGCTCTCTTTTGGCTTTTTTCTTTGCCTGTTTCTTTCCGGAAAATATAGACAGCAGTGATTTTGCAAAACCAATCATAGGTTCCTCAGCCGTCTGTTTTCTCTTTGTTCCGTTTGTGATCTTTGAACTGTCGACGGAAAACGCGCTAAATCTCCCTTGACACCAGCATCATTCTGCCTATCCTTATAAGGAAGGCCAACGCGGGGGTGCGGTCATGCTCAACGGATCGAAAGTAGTCCTCATTGTAGACGACGACTCCGAGCCTCGACAACTCCTTGAACGGTATCTAACCGCCCGCGGGTGCATCACGCGGGTGGCGACGTCGGTAATTGACGCCGTTGGTAAACTCGACGACACCGTTGACGTTGTAGTCACCGACTACCAAATGCCAATAATGAACGGGTGCGACCTTCTGTCCATGGTTCGCAAGAAACACCCTGACATCCCGGTGATCGGTATAAGCGGGTTCCGGTTCACCGACCGCGACATCGTATCAAAACTTTTCGACGCCTTCCTGTTCAAGCCCTTCCGGATGGCCGACCTTCTCCGATCCGTCGATGGCGTGACGTTGCGAATGGTTGAACGCCCGGCTTAACGCTTCCCGTCGATGGATGGACGATAGTATTATCGTCTGCCGTCGCTTTGTCCCTTTGGGCGAACCATTGTTCAAGGATTATTTCCATTTGACTGTTTGCGTCCCGTCTTTCAAATTTGCATACGGCCATGAATTTATCTGCAAGCTCTTTTGAAACATTAACTTGAATTGATTCACCAAAGTCACCCGTCGATTGCTCGATCTCAATTAAACCTCTTCGTTTAAACCCATCATAGTGTAATTTTGGGTCATTGATCTTTGGGAAAAACCAGGAGATCTGATCCGGCGCCTTGCGTAAAATGTGCGCCATTCTTGTAACAGCCTGTTCGCTTGGCGTCCCACGCCCAAGAAACCAATTACTTATTGTCCCCTCATTAACACCGATTGCCTTCGCAAGATTCCGCCGCGCTCCGCGATAAACACCTTTGTTCCATGCTATCAAAATATCTCTAAGTGTTTCGCTCATCGACGGAAATCTCCTTAATATCGAAACATATAAAAAAGACTTGACAACTTTCGAAAGTTATTGCATACTTACCCTGTAGCCGAACAAAGCACCGAACGATTTAGAGGCGCAACAAAAAAGCGGACGCCTCCCGCGAACGGGCGAAACCGCGAAGTCTCGTCCGTAACTTTAGCAAAAAAAGGCTCAAAAAATGAAACAAGGAACCCTCCATAATGTGCCCGACCTCTGAAGCAAGCGGAGATCGGGCTTTGCTTTGCCCCGGCACGTCCAGAGCCTTGGAGGGTTCCTTCGTGCCGGCGGTTTTCACCAACGAGATCAAGCGCACTCCCTGCCCCCGCTTTCCTGCCTCATCCAGGAGAGCGGGGGTTTTCTTTGATCATGCCCAAAATTTTTTTGTGTGGCAAGTCGGCAGTGGCCGAAATTTACACGGTGTCGGCGGTTGCCGAATTTCCGTCGAGGAGTCTTGTAAATGAGAGACATTGCCCCCCGATATCCTGAGCTTGCGCGGTTCATGCGGAACTTCCTTGAAACTCGGGAATGGAGCGTATCTCAATTCTCTTCTGTGGTTTGGCCTATCACAAAAAGCCGGACATACGACATCCTGGAAGGCCGTCGGTGCTGGGACGGGTGGGAAGTTGCTTTGATCCACAAGCGGTGCGGAATTGTGTTCCCTCCGGCGTTTCTTCGTGGTGAAGATCGATACGGAAGGCAGGTAAAGAACCTTAAGGGCCAGATGGTTTTTGAGCGCATGGGGGAAAAACAATGAAGGAGAAATTCATCGATATGGTTTTGGCGCGGGTCAAAAGAGACAAGCACGGGCTTCTTAAGGCAATCGTTGAACAGTGCATGGCCGAGGTAATTACAGAGGCCATACAAGAGGAATCAGTGAAAATGCAGGTTCACGGAAGAATCCCCAAAAAAATATTGAGGGAGATGGCCAAAAAATGACAACCGACCAGATTTTGACCGAAATCCTCGAGACGCTTAAACGGTCGGCCCCGGCGCCGGAGATAATGGACATTGCCCAGGTGGCTCAATATATGAACGTGTCCGAGGGCACGATCTACAACCTTATTGCCATTTACGACCTCCCCCAATTTCGATTGACCAATAAATGTGTCCGGTTCCGCCGTGCCGACGTTGACCGTTGGTTAGCAGGGCGGCGGGTAACGAATCCAAAAAACCATTGTCGCATCAGGGTTGAAAGGGGGGTTCAATGAACAAGCACGAGCTAACTGATGGGGAGATTGAACAATTGCACGCTGAATGGTTGGACAGAAAGCAGGGGCGGGAAATTCAGTCGTTTATTCGTCTTGCCAACCTGTGGTATTACGCGATGGGTGAACTGAAAACGAAGGAGGCAACCAGTGGAGCCAATTAAAGGTTATGACGATTGGAAATTGGCTTCCCCGGTTGACGAGTCAGCAGAACAGGAGATTGACGCGATTGAGCGCGGGCTTGACGTTTGCCCGTTTTGCTTCGGCCCATCGTATTTTGAGGATTCGGCGCATGGCTGGTATGTGACATGCTCCTCGTGTGGCGTGAGTATGCCCGGGGATGATCCCGAGGGTGCGGCGGAGAAATGGAACAAACGAATTTACCCACCGATCTTGCGCGAAAAAACACCGATGCGGGAAGGGCCACGCGCATTTTGGCCGGGGGCGTGAAATGGAATCAATAGAAGCATTTTGCGATCGGCACGACGCATGTGTCGACGGTAAAAAATTGGCATTGGAAAATTGCTCGACGATGGATGACGTTTGGCGGCGAGCAAAACCGGAATGGTTAATCTGGGTGGCAACGCGAGATGGCGTTCTCGACGATAAAACATTGCGCCTTTTCGCGTGTTTTTGTGCCCGACAGATTTGGCCCCTGCTGGAAGACGAGCGAAGCCGAAATGCGGTTTTAGTGGCTGAAAAATTTGCGGATGGGGATGCGACGGAAGATGATTTGGCCGCCGCATTGTCCGCCGCATTGTCCGCCGCATGGTCCGCCGCATGGGCCGCCGCATGGGCCGCCGCATGGTCCGCCGCATGGGCCGCCGCACGGGACGCCGCATGGTCCGCCGCATGGGACGCCGCACGGGCCGCCGCATGGGACGCCGCACGGTCCGCCGCATGGGACGCCGCACGGTCCGCCGCATTGTCCGCCGCATGGGACGCCGCACGGGACGCCGCATGGTCCGCCGCATGGGCCGCCGCACGGGACGCCGCATGGTCCGCCGCATGGGCCGCCGCCAGGAATGCACAGGCAAAATGGTTGCGCGAAAACGCAAAACCAAATTTTAAATTGGCCGGGGGCGTAAAATGATTTCCCACACTGGGACAGAATCAAAATTTGGGCCGCCCTATTGTGACGTGTGTCGAGTGAGGCCTGTCAAATATGTGGGCGAAGCATGTTCGTTGTGTAGATGCAAGGGGACGGCCTACTACAGGAAAAAACTGGAGGCCAGTTCTTTTTGGGCATTTGTGTGGTTTTTTATCGGTGCCCTGGCATTTACGATGGCAGCGTCGTCGGCGATAGGAACGTGGATGGCGTTGAATGTGGACGGCTTTGGCTCCCATGGGAGGGTCAATCCCCCGGCGTACGCGGGGCTCGTGCAACCCCGGGGCGGTATGACCCTATCCGCCCCAGCCAACAATTTAGGTGAAACCGATGGAAGATAAACACGGAGACCGGACGAAATACATCGGCGGAAGTGACGCTGCGGCCTGTGTCGGTTTGTCACGTTGGCGGTCGCCCCTTTCTGTTTGGGCCGAAAAAACAGGTGTTATTACACCGGAGGATATTTCGGAAAAACTACCTGTAAAACTTGGGACACGGCTTGAGGAAGCGGTCGCCGAATTGTTTGAGGAACAGACCGGGAAGGTGGTCAACCGAGTAAATCGGACTCTCACCCATCCTCAATATGGCTTCATTCGGGCGAACATTGACCGTAAGGTGCTGAAAGAAGACGCCATTGTTGAATGTAAGACGACATCCGCATGGAAGGCCAAAGAGTGGGACGGGGAAGAGGTTCCGCGTGAGTATGTGATTCAAGCCCTTCATTATTTGGCCGTGACGGGCGCGGCCAAGTGTTACGTTGCCGTCTTGATCGGTAACCAGGATTTTAAGGTCAAGACGGTCGAACGTGACGAAAAAATCATTGCCGATCTTATCCGGCGCGAGGTCAACTTTTGGAATGAGTTTGTGGTCAAGAACGTCCCGCCACAAGCTAAATCAACCGACAAAGATACATTGTCTACTATATATCCGCTTGCCGAAGACGGTAAAACGATTGAACTTGATAACGAATCTCTGGCCATTTTGGACACGCTGGAAGGCATGAAAAAAGACGCCAGGGCCTTAGATGGCCAGATTGAGGAACAGGAAAACCTCTTGCGCCAAAAGTTGGGCGACGCTGAAACTGGTCTGGCGCGCGGGTGGAAGATCCGATGGGCTAACATGAAAACACGCCGTTTCGACGCCGATGAATTCAAGAAAGAACACGCCTATTTATACGAGCAGTTCAGGAAAGAAACCGTCGCACGGCGGTTTCTTATCCAAAAAACAGAAGTAATGGAGGCCTAAAATGGCAAGCACGAGCGAAGTTGGTCAAGCGTTGGCAAAAGCGGATGACGTGAAACGCGGTGTTTCGTTGGCTGGGTTACTTGAACGGGTGGATGTAAAAAAGCGGTTCGGTGAAATGTTGGGAAATAGGGCGGCTGGGTTTATGTCGTCGATCATTGCATGCACGAACAACAACAAGCAGTTAAAAGAAGCAGACCCGATGACTGTTATTTCGGCGGCGGCCATGGCGGCGACGTTGGACCTACCGATTAACCCGGCCCTTGGATTCGCTCACATTGTCCCATATAAGAACGGTAAAGACGGAACGACTAAAGCCCAGTTTCAAATGGGTTGGAAGGGCTTTGTACAGCTTGCCCAGCGGTCGCGCCAATACCAAACAATTAACGCGGATGTGGTTTACGAAGGCGAACTAAAAAACCACAACAAGCTAACGGGTGAAATTGAATACGACGTTGACAGAAGGAAGAACGACAAGGTTGTTGGATACTTTGCCTATTTCAGACTGATTAACGGTTTTGAAAAGGCCTTGTTCATGAAGACGGAAGATGTGGAAAAACACGGCAAACGTTACTCGAAGTCTTTTGCTTACCCTGGCTCCGTTTGGAAAACAAACTTTGACGCAATGGCGTTAAAGACGGTCGTAAAAATGTTGATTTCCAAGTGGGGGCCGATGTCCGTAGACATGCAACGGGCAATTACCGCCGACCAGGGGACAGTTATAAACGACGGTGGGAAAGAAGGAGTCCCGGAGGTCGTTTTTGACGATGCGGTTGTCGTTGATCAGGTCTCTGAACCGGTCAAGGTTGAAACCTCGAAAGTGCTGGACGAAGAAGCGGGGACGGCGCAAGAGCCGTGAATTTGTCGCCGCCAACAGCGGCAGAACAGGGAAACATCCGACCGTTCCGCAATGCGGAGGAAATCGGCCTAAGGATGAAACGCCCGCCCGTGCGATAACGGGCACGATTTGACTGATGCTAACAGAGGATGCGTAATTTACATTCTCTAAACACCAGTCAAAAGGGAGAGGGTTGATCGCCCTCCACGCTTGGCCCGAGCGATAGCGACCCGAGATTGAACCGTCAGGTGGACGGCGGGAAGCAGGGCATCATATTAGGGGACGACTGGATAGCCACCCAAATGCGCGCTGAAAAGGCCCCAGTGACAAGCCGGGAGAGACCGGCACAATTTAAGGAGACACGATGAGCCAAAAGGAGAGACAATGAAAACAATAAACATAGACGGAATTGAGTATGTAAAGAAGTCGGACATTTCAAAAATAGAAATCCCCGATGGAGATAAGAGTAACCCATTTTTTGTCGTCGGGCGAGATTATTTCATCAGAACTGTGACGCATTATTACACGGGCAGGCTGGTGTGGGTCGGGGACAAAGAAATTGCGATAGAGGACGCGGCATGGATCGCCGACACTGGTCGGTTTAACGAGTTTGTGGCTGGAAAAACTGTCAACGAGGTCGAGCCATTTCCAACAGGCATTGTTATTCTAGGACGTGGGGCGATTATTGATATGTCCGAGAGAGTCGGAGGATTGCTGTTGAAGGTGAAATAAAATGAACCAATGTATTAATCGGATAGGCCACGAGCGGTCGGGGGCGTTGTCGGGGTCGCGGTCGTGGTCGTGGTCGCGGTCGGGGTCGCGGTCGGTGGCGTGGTCGCGGTCGGTGGCGTGGTCGCGGTCGGGGTCGGGGTCGGTGTCGGGGTCGGGGTCGGTGTCGCGGTCGGTGGCGTGGTCGCGGTCGGGGTCGGGGTCGGTGTCGCGGTCGGTGGCGTGGTCGCGGTCGGGGTCGGGGTCGGGATCTCTACAGTGAGAAATGGGGGGAGAATGTTTCCAGAAAGGGATAGCCGACGGCCTATTTGGACGCACGGAGTTTATAAAGAAGCCTTTGTACTCGGACCCGTAGATGACGGGCCTCCGGTTGGCAAACGCGGCGCGGGGTTGCGGCCACAACACGCGAGTGCGCACTACCAACAGCGTATCCCGCCCGCCCGTGCGCAACGGGCACGATTTGACCGCCACGCGTGCGCTTGTTTGCATAGGTGGTGGAAAAAAAGAGCGAGGGACTAAAAGTCTCCCCGGTCTGGCCCGGACTATAAACGGGCACGATTCGGGCCTTAGCTTAAGCGCAAAGCGACGGTGGAATCCCTAGAGATGACAGAGGCGTCACCTGTCAGGCCCGTCCAATTTTAGGAGAGACGAATGGAGAAATATGGAAGATGGGAAACTAATGGAGAATCAAAAATAATAAACACACATAGGTATCTCATGTGTAAGTGCGAATGCGGTGAATCTCGCTACGTCATGTTAAACATGCTCAAGAGCGGTCGTTCTAAGAGTTGTGGATGTTTTCAAAAAGAGGTCATGTCTAAAATTAAGAAAATTCACGGTCTTGAAGGAACATCGACATATAAATCCTGGCGAGGATTGAAATATAGGTGTCTTAATCGCAATGCTCAACAGTTCAGTAGATATGGAGGAAGAGGAATAAAAGTTTGTGATCGATGGTTGGATTTTAAGAATTTCGTTGAAGATATGGGAATTAAGCCAGACGGTAAAACAATAGGAAGAATTGACAATGATGGAGACTACACACCATCAAATTGCAGATGGGAAACGGCTGAGCAACAAAGCAACAACAGACGTTTCAACAGGATTATTGAGATTAATGGAGAAAGTAAAACAATGTCTCAGTGGTGCCATTCCAAAGCAATCCCAATATCTACTGTTTTTAACAGATTGTCGCGTGGGTGGAAACCAGAGGACGCTGTTTTGTCCAAAGGACGGAGAGTTGAGCAGAACGGACAAATTCTTATGTCGGTTTAGGGAGACAACACGATGCCATTATTGAGATGCAGGGGGCCGCACCATAGCTGTGAATGCCGCGAGGACTTGTTGCTGGAGGCGATAAATACAGTGTCCGAGCTGGCGCACGGGTTGGAGAAATACCGGAAAACGCTTTCACTTAAACAGCAGGTTGTTTTTAGGGCCCACACATACGGCCTTAAAATGGCCGAATCGGTGTTGGTTCGATCAAGGAAAATTTAAGGACAACAAGAAAACAAAATGGCTTGGATTGAATCTCATACAAATTTGGATCGTCATTCTAAACTGATCCGGTTTCAAACCGCAATGCGGTGGTCTCGAAATGAGGCCGTTGGGTTCTTACATCGTTTCTGGTGGTCGGTCCTGGAGGTCTCCCCATCGGGGGACGTTACAGCGCTCACCTCGCCGGAGGTCATGTCCGAGACGCTCAACATGAAGCTCGATGTGGTTCGGGATGCTATCCAGAAGTTGGAGGAGTTCGGGTTCATCGAACGGAACGGAGAAAGTGTCTATGTACATGATTGGCTAGATTATGCCGGTCGTTTCTTGCGGTCAAAGTACTCAAAAAAACGAGATGTTCTTGTTTCAATTTGGGCTTTGCATGGCAAGGATTACGGCGACAAAGACGAAGCCGACACCCAACCGACACCCAGGATGAATTCTACCGACACCCTTCCGACACGTACCATACCTAACCTAACCGTACCAAACCAAACCGTACAAAAAGAAAAAGAATCCCCCCCTTACCCCCCCAAATCGAAATCGGTTGAAATTCCAGAGGATTTGTCTGGAAACACCGAGGAAATATTGGCATGGCTTGATTACAAGCGTGAAAAGGGGCAAGGATACAAAGCGAAGGGCCTTGAGTCTCTTTGGCGGATGATCAGGTCGATACATCCAGGCTCAAGGAAGGCCGCTATTGAGCAGTCAATGGCTTGCAATTACGCCGGGATATTCCCGCCGAAAGGAGCACAAAATGGAAACAGCAGAATTGGCGCAACAGCAGTCCCAGGGAAATACGCGCATCTATCCAGCTGAACCAGAGCCAACGGTTTGCCAATGTGGTGCGGTTATGCGATGGAATTGGGTAGATCCGGTTCAAAACCCGATAACGCACAAACCGTTCATTTGGACGAATAAGTGGAATTCCCCCGGGGAGTTTTGCAAAGCATGCGCGGAACGGAAGGAGTTTGAATCTGCGGAGAAAAGAAAATTAGACGAAGAGGAAAAACAAAGAAGATCGAAAGAGGTAATGGATAATCAAATCACTAGCGAAATGGGAGGCGGGAAAGCGAAAGGCTGGAATTTTTCAACATTTCAGCCAAAAAGCGATTCTCAAAAACTTGCTCTTGAGCAAGCAAAGAAAGCGTCCGATCTTTACACAAATCTTTACCTCTGGGGAAAAACTACAGGAACGGGCAAAAGCCACTTGGCTGGCGCGGCCTATCGACATGCGCGCGTTGATCTTGGAGTTTTAGGTTCTTACTGGAAACCTCCATCTCTTTTCAGATACATGCGAGTTATCGACTCCGGCGATCAGGAAAATCGTTTATCAAAATGCGTCAACGATAAAATTATTGTCATTGACGATTTGGGGATCGGAAACGTCACCGATTTTTCAATTCAAATTCTCTACGAGATCGTAGACTCAAGATGGTTAGCTGAATCAAACGGATTGATAATTACAGCAAACCTTTCTCTTGATGAACTCGCAAAAAAAATGGACGACGATAGACTTACGTCGCGTCTTGCTGGCATGTGCAAAATCGTTGAGATAAAAGGGGAAGATCGGAGGATTACAAAATGAACCACTGGCCTTCGGACAGACTGGGTAAGAACATAAATGGTCGAGCGTAAACCACCGTGCGTTTTTTGTAAGTCTGAAAAGTTTGTGGAGTGGGTTGAAAAAGGGGGAGGGAGATGAGCGACAAAAGGGGAGCGATGAAACGCCGTAGACCGTGTGCGAGATGCGTGTGGCGCGAGGACGAAAATGGGAACTGGGAGACAGGGTGCGGAGAGACTTTTTGTTTCGATGACGGAGGGGTAAGACCGAATAAGTACTACTTTTGCCCGAACTGTGGGAAACCGATTGATGAGGTTAAATACGAAGGGGAGGAAGCATGAGCGAGATTGATAGCGGTGGGATGGCTTTTCCGGTGACGCCAACGGATAACAGTGGACAGATTGGTCCGACTGAATACGGCCTTACAAAGCGCGAGTGGTTCGCCGGGATGGCGTTGCATGGGATGCTTTCTGATCCGTCACCGTCTTCTCGTGGATGTGCCGAAGCCGTTGCGTCAAATTTAGCAACGGGCCGCGATATTTCGACGTTTACCGGAATTATTACGAAAGCCGCGTATCATTACGCCGACGCCATGATCCGCGCCGGGAAGGGGGGAGCGGAATGATAGAAAACAAGGATAAATGGGCACGGGAAATTGCCGCACAGTGTTGGTGCGACAAGGAAACGGAAAATAAAACTATGGATGTTGCACTTGCAATGGCGGTTGCTAAGAGAATAGCGTTTGCTTACGAAGAGGGCCGCAAAGCCGAGCGCGAGCGGTGCGCCATGATTGCCGAAGATGAAGCCATTGAACACAACGACGGCGAAGAGTCTTATTTGTGCGGCGCGGGAGAACTAATCGCCAAAAAGATAAGAGGAGGACAAGATGGAAACTGAGGGGCCGTATAAATCGGAGCGATGGGAATGCCAAAACGAGTTTGTTATTACCGGCCCAGGGTGGGAGTTTGTGGGAGGAACGTACACAAAAAACGAGGCTGATCTAGCGTCCCGCTTCGCTAATTTGGCATACGCCGAGGGCCGGAAGTCGGCGAAGAAGGACCTCCACTACGACGAGCTAAGCCTAAAATACTTAGTGGATCGGCACGAGTCGTTGGTGGACGACTTCAAGGAGCTTTTGGAGGTTGCGGAAGATCTTTATGTTGGGTGTGAGCATCATCTTGCGAGGTGTTCATTCGTAGATTGGAAGAAGGCGCGGGGTATCGAATGAAAAACCTTGAACACCAACACGCGAAGTCGCTAATGATCTGGTGGAGCTTGTTTTCAAAGTCTTTTGATCTCGATAGCAGACTCCTTGTCGCAGTCCCGAACGGTGGGCACAGGCACATTGGCCAGGCCATAAAACTGAAAAAAGAGGGCGTAACGCCTGGCGTTCCGGATTATTTTTTATTCCTGTCACGCGGAGGGTTTAACGGTCTAGCCTTGGAACTGAAACACGAAAAAGGCCGTGTCTCCCCGGCCCAAAAACAATTTATGGACTTGATCGAAAAAAATGGATACAAAACTTTTGTGGCTTACGGCTGGGACGCGGCCCGTGAAGCCATAGAAAATTACATTAAGTTTGGGAGGGTTTACAATGCCAGTAATTGACACCGCAGTCAACGCAGGTGTCGCCCTGGCCCCATGGATACTGGCTTGGGTAATTTGGAGGTTTGGCAAGTAAAATCAAAAAGTAAATCGTAGCTAAGGAGATACAATGAGCACTAAGGAAAGATGGTCGTTGCCGTGGTCTTTAGACGAGCAAGGTGTTATCCGAGACAACAAAGGGGAAGTGGTCGACTTTCAAAAAGACCAGCTTAAGGTTTTTGTTGATTTTGTTAATCATTATGCGTTTGATGAGCGGAAATCTTACGCTCTCATTGTCAACGATGGGTTTGTAACTATATGCACAATTTATAATGGAGGCCCAGTTTGTGACAACAAGGATTGTATGGGTTACATGGTTAAGATTTCAATAGAATCAAACAAAAAAGCGAGGAAAGAATACGATGAAAAATTGGCCATCCGACACGATAACTAAACAGAGAGGCCGTAAAAAGGAAGTCCCCGTGTTGCCAGGTTGGAATTATTTCGAGGCAACGTCTAACCTTTTTTTGCATTGCCAGAAATGCCGGAAGCTTGAACGAGAGATGTTCTACCGTTACGTCAAAGAGCCAGGGCAGACCGTCGGTGTCACAGAGGCAATGTGCGTGTCATGCGGGATTAAAAACAAATGATCTACTGGCGCAAAAGAAACGATTTTCAAATCGTGACAATGCTGGAAGAGGGCAACACGCCAAAATTTGTGGCACGTGAGCTTGCAATTTCTATTTGGACTGTCTACAGAGCTTGTAAAAGGTTTCACGGGAAACATCCGCAAAAAAACGCAAAAGAAAAAAGAAATTAATCAGGCACTTTTAGATTAGAATATTTACAGGTGATGGGCCCCATGGAGGGGAGCCATCGCCTTTTTTGTTGTTTCTCATATCTCCCATCACCCACGCCCCACGTCGGAAATCCGGCGCGGGGACGTTTTTTTTCACCAAGGATTTCACCATGCCGTTTAAGGGGACTCCGGCCCCCGGAGGAGCCCGCAAAAATGCCGGGCGTAAACCGTCGGAGTTTTTGGAGAAATGCCGGAAACTTGCGGGATCGAAAGAGTTTATGAGTTGGGCATGTGATGTCCTCGTCGGTAAACCAGTCGAATCCAAGGTAACAATGACGGGGGTGGTCCGGGTCCCGGCATCCACCGGAGACCGTGTTTACTTGTGGGAAAAACTTGCCGCGTATGGGTTCGGGAAGCCGATGCAGGCCGTAGAGCTTTCCGGCAAAGACGGCGGCCCGATCACAATCGCCGAGCTTGTGGCCAAGAATGCCGACTAACGCTCCGACGAAAGAGGCACGATTCGCCGCCAAAATTGCCACTGACCCATTATTTTTTCAAAGAGAAATACTTGGCGGCGGTGCCCTTTGGCATCGGCAAGAAGAAATATTTAAGGCCGTCAAAGAAAATCGGCGCGTCGCCATCAAGGCGGGGTATAACCTCGGGAAAACTTACTCCATTGCCCGCCTTGCCCTCTGGTTCCTCTATTCCAAGCCCCATTCCATCGTCATCACGACCGCATCGACCAACCGACAGGTGAAGACACTCCTGTGGGGCGAAATCAGAAAGGCCCACCGTTACGCCCGCGTCCCGCTCGGTGGCCAGCTGGACATGACCAGCCTTAAGATCGACGAAGACTGGTATGCCATTGGGTTTAGCACGGACGAGCCAACAAACGTTCAGGGGTTCCACGCCAAGCGGGCCATGGTCATCATCGACGAGGCATCGGGCGTCGCGCCGGACATCGTGGAAAGCCTGGAAGGCGCCATTTCCGGGGAAGATTGCCGAATGGTGATGGTTGGCAACCCGCTCACCCCTACGGGCGCATTTTACGACGCCTTTAAGAGCCCCGCGTGGCACAAAATCACAATCTCATGCCTCGAACACCCGAACGTAACGAGCGGGAAAGAGGTCATTGCCGGAATGGTAACCCGCGAATGGGTGGAGGACAAGGCGAAAAGGTGGGGTAAAGATTCGCCGCTTTACGTGTCCCGCGTCATGGGAGAGTTTCCGGAGGGCGCGGGGGATTCGCTCATCCAAATAGCGTGGGTGGACAGGGCGAAAACGAACGTCCTGGAAGTCCCGCACGATGCGAAGATCGAAGCGGGGCTTGACGTCGCGGACGGTGGCGGTGACGAATCCGTGTTTACGGTCAAGCGGGGCGGGAAGGTTTTGACCCAAGTGTGGTGGTCAAACGTTGACACCATGGGCACGTGCGGGCGTGCCGTCCAGCTTTGCAACGAATGGAAGGTTGATGTCCTCAAGGTTGACCCAATTGGTATCGGGGCCGGGGTGACGTCACGGCTCAAAGAGTTAAACGGGGAAGGGATTATCAAGGCTGACGTCTACGGCGTCAACGTTGCCGAAAAATCGAATGACCCGTTCAAGTTTGAAAATAAGCGGGACGAGATTTTCTTCGGGCTGGCCGACAGGTTCAGGGACAACGAAATAGACCTCTCGGCGATCCAGGACAGTGAGGAGCTTTTTAGCCAGCTTGTCTCCATAAAGAAAGACAAGCCGACCAGCAAGGGACAACTGAAGGTCGCCAAAAAAGACCATTCCAACAGCCCGGACAGGGCTGATTCCCTTGCTTTGGCTTTTGCGACGGTGACAGACGAGAACATAGGGGTCTACATTGACCAAAACTAAAGAATCAAATCAGTTTGTAAAGAAAGAATTCCCCGTCCAAAAGATCGAAATTGAGGCGGGGGCATACAGCGACACCCTTGGCGCCGAACACCCGGAGCCGTTCGCAGATCTTATTGATGCGTTTGGCCTTCATACGTGGGTTTATTCTTGCGCGAATCTGATAGCCAACGCTTTCTCCATGATCGAATTCATCCCGTATCTTCCGAAGTCCGAAGGGGCCTGGGAGATCAACGAAAAACACCCGTTCCGGAAACTCCTCAACAGACCAAACCCTTCAATGTCCGGCATGGAGTTAAAGCGGCTGGTATCGTTGTCGTCCAAGCTGACTGGGAACGCCTTCATTATTTGCGATCCGGCTGGGTCAAGAACGCCAACGGAGATTTGGCCTCTCCAACCCCACAAGGTGACAGTCAAGCCGGACGCCAAAAATCTCATCGCTGGTTACGTCTACAACGTCAACGGGCATACGCAGTCATTGGCGGTTGAGCAGGTCATCCACGTTCGTGAGGCGACGCCGACGAATCTTCAATACGGTCAAGGGAGCCTCACGGCTGTAAAAAATGCGGTCACTTCGGACATGCTGGCCGATGCGTGGAACCGTTACTTTTTCGGAAACAACGGGAGACCGGACGCCATTCTACAGTCCGACGCCCCCATTTCTCCCGAGGCCCAAAAGAAGGTGGCAGAAGCGTGGAAGAAGTCGTACGGAGGCACGAAAAATCGCGGCAAAGTGGCAATCCTTTCCGGGATGAAATACCAGGAGATCAACAGACTCCACAAGGATATGGATTTTGTAAACCTCCGCAAAATGTTGAGGGAAGAGATTTTGGCCGCGTTCGGTGTTCCTCAATCGATGGTCGGGATTCTTGACCAGGCCAACTATTCCAACATGAAAGAGCAGACGAAAACGTTCTGGACTCAAACGATGATCCCGGAAATCCGCAAATTCGAGTCCGTCTTAACACTCCGGGCCGCGCAGATCACGGGGGACGACAAAACCATCATCCAGGCCGACCTTTCGACAGTTGAGGCGTTACGAGCGGACGAGCAGGCGCGGGCGTCTGTGGCACAGACCTACGTGAACATTGGAATCCCGCTTGACCAGGTTATCAAGGCCCTTGACCTCCCGTTCGATGCCTCAAAGATCGAACCGAAAGAGAAGCCAAAGCCGGAGCCGGGGCCAACGGACGAAGAAGCGGACAGCCAGACCGACGACGAGGACGACACAAAGGACGGCGAAGCTGGGAAAAAGGCAATGGGCACAAAACAGGATTTGGATATGGAGTGGAAGAGGTTTGATCGAGCCCTTGTCCCTCTTGAGCAGTCGTTTATCGGTGTTTTGCGATCCTATTTTCGGGCGCAAAAAAAGCGCGTCCTCGGCAAATTCGACGACATGGCCGAAAAAATTGTGCCGAGGGATGGGAAGTCTGTCAAATCGCCCGAGGACATGGCTGGATCATTCTTCAACTTTGAGAAAGAGCGCGACTTGTTTGGACGGGTTGTTGATCGGAAAATCAGGAAGGCTTACTTTGATTTTGCGGTTGACATGGCCAACCGTTTGACCCCCGGCATTTCATTCTCCGTCGACGAGCGGGCCGCCGGGCAATGGATTGCCAGTAAGGTGCTGAAACTTCAGCAGGACGTGACAAGGTTCACCCAAGAACAGTTGACGGACGCGGTGGTTGAGAGCATCCGTGACGCGGTATCTACCGGGCTCTCCCAGTCTGAAACGATCGACCAGATACGTGAACGGATTCTTGAGACTTACGACTTTGCGGTTGAGTCCCGGGCGGAGCGCATCGCGCGGACGGAAACGGTCGGTGCGGCAAACGCCGGGGCCATGCAAGCGATCAAGGAATCGTCCGCGCCATACAAAACGTGGGTGACGAGCCGGGACAACAAAGTACGAGATGCCCACGACGGTATGGACGGTAAGACGATTAAAAAAGACGAGTCTTTCGTAACGCCGGACGGTGAGACTCTCATGTTCCCGGGAGACCCGAACGGCGGGCCGGGTGCGATTATAAATTGCCGTTGCAACGTTGTGGCGACGTTCGATGATTAAGGAAGCGTTCGCCATTTATTTAATCCGGTTTGCAAAAGCCATCGCACCCGGGGCGTGGGCCAAAGAGGTCACGGCGTCGGCCAACAGCGTGGCGGTAACAGCGACAATGGCATACCTGGACAAGATTGGGTTCGATCATTGTTGTCAGTGCGCCCAAACGCAAGGACTTTTCAATATTTCAGGGCGGGCATATTGCCACCAGCACAGGCCGAAAACTATGGCGACGGCCTGGGCCATAAATTAGGAGGAAGCGAAAATGGACAAGAAAGCAAAGCTCGCCTACGCCAAAAGCGTTGACGGCGAAAAAAAGACGGTGACGGCTCACGTCTCGACGTATGAATGGGACAGGACATTGGAGAAATTTGCGCCCGGGGCGTGGGATTTGGGGAACTACCAGAAAAACCCGGTGATACTATGGGCGCATGACCAGAAGAGCCCACCTATCGGCCGGGCGATTGAAATCAAAGAGGACGCCAACGGATTGGTGGCAGTGGCCGAGTTTGACACGGAATCGGAGCGAGGGGCGGAGATATTCGGGTTATACGAACGCGGGTTCCTGAATGCGTTCTCGGTTGGGTTCATCCCTAAGAGCCACGTTCAAGAGCCAGTACCCGGGCAGAATCAAAAAGGGATAGTGTGGACGTCGGCGGAGTTGTTGGAGTTTTCGGCGGTGTCCGTTCCTGCGAATCCTGGCGCCGTCATATCCCGGGACGTGGCGGAGATGGCGATCAAATGCCTTGGGGACAAGGCCGTAACGAAGGGGGCGGACGGTGAAACGTTCCTGGTTGGTGTCCCGGAGCTTGAGAAAGAGGAAGTGGCCCCGGAACAGCGGCTTGAAAAATCACTGGAACAGTTGATTACCCTGGCCCGCGTGGTAAAGGGGAAGCCGCTTGATACCTCGAAATTGTCTTTGGTTGGCACGGCGACGTCTTTGCTCAATGAAATCATCGTTGAGAACAACCAGGTGTCGCCCGAGGACATTTCAAAATTGCACGGGGTTGTCAAAGAGTTGGCGTCTATCGTTGCCGATCTTAACCCAGACTCGGACGCATTCGTTCAAAAGACGGTGACGAACATCTCGAAGGCGTTGGGCTACAAATAAAGTTTTCAGTATCCGTCCGCCGGATACCCCGGCGCGGGGTAACGCCCGCTTCAGGACGCGGAAATAAAATGTCTAACCAGATGGATGAAGTTATCAAGTCGGTGCGGGAGTTGGCCGACGCAGTGAAAAGCGTTAACGAAAAGAATCAAGCCCTACCCGAAAAGATCATGGAAGGGATCAAAGACCTGGTGGCCAAGGCCCCGAACCCGACGCCTCGAAGCGTTGAGTTTTCGACTGAAGCCCCCGTGGCGGAACGCAAAGAAGCCGAAATCTTGTCGTCGATGCCTAAAGAGTTGCGGGCGAAAACGGACGAAATGTTTGTTGCGTCCCAGTTGCTAAAAAAACCCGTTCAAAACTTGAAAATGTACGGTGATTGGTCACGCCAAGCCCGGGAGTTCAAGAAAGCCTTGGACACCGCAACGGGTGCGCAGGGCGGCGACTGGGTGCCCACCAACTTCTCTTCCGAGCTGTTTGAATTCGTTCAGTTGGAAGCGAAAGTCCCCAGCCTGTTCCGAACCATTGCGATGCCGTCCAACCCTTACAAAATACCAGTCGGGTTGGCGCGGATTAATACCTACAAACAGGCCGAACAAACCGCAGACACCGGGCAAACAAAAATTACCGTTGGCGACGGTTCGAACATCGGAAACGCCACCTTGACCGCAGTCGGTCACGCGGCCCGTGTTCTCACCTCGGCCGAATTCGACGAGGACTCGATTGTTCCCGTGTTGCCGTGGTTGGTGCGCGATATCGCAAAAGGCATCGCGGAAGGCCGCGAGGACTTCATCCTTAACGGTGACACCGCTGGGACGCATGAAGACAGCGACATTGGGGCCGGATCGACCGATCACAGACGACGTGTTGCCCTCGGGTTACGAGCGTCCGCGAACGACGGCGGAGCGACCTACAAACTGGACATGGCGACGTTCTCCCTTGCCAACCTCCGTGCGTTGCGCTTGAAAATGGGGAAATACGGCGTGAATCCTTCCGACATGGCCATTATTGTCGGGCCCACCGGATACTCCAAATTGCTTGGATTGACGGAAGTCATCACCATGCAAAACTTCGGGAATAACGGAACTGTCATGACTGGAAGCCTCGGGAGCATTGACGGAATGCCCGTGATCGTTTCCGGCCAGGTGCGCGAAAACTTGAACGCCTCCGGAGTGTATGACGGGACGACCACCACGAAGACCGTGCTGTATATGGTCTATCGTCCGGGCTGGGTCATCGGCGAACGCCGTGCGGCAACCAGTGTGAAGGTTTACAACGAGTTGTATTCCGAATCCGATCAAATCGCGTTGATTGCGAAAGAGCGGGTCACGTTTAAAGACCTTCTCTCCGGTCAAGTTGACATCGGATTGGGTTACAACATCGCCTAATCAAGCGGCTAAGTTGTGGGGGGTGGGCATTGTGCCCACCTCCCACGGCTGGCCAAAGGTGGAGACAATGAAAAAACTAAAACATTTGGGAACAGGATATCACGGGTTCGATGCGGTGGAAAATAAATTCGTGTTTGCAAAAAACGGTGACGAAGTGGAAGTTTCCGACGACAAGGCCTCGCAGTTGTTCGCCGACTTTGGGAAAGAATGGGTAGAGGTTGAGACGCCGAAAGTGGTTGAGGTTGAACCCGTAAAAGTGAAGGGTAAGAAATAATGGCTTTGGACACGACGAACGCGCTTGTCTCTTTGGCCGAGGCTAAGACGTTCCTAAAAATTTCCGCTTCGTCTGAGGATTCAGTCATTGAGGATTTCATCAACCGGGCTTCAATTTGGGCCAACGACTACACGGGCAGACGTCTTAAGTCACGCGCGAATTCGGATAGTTACGATGGCGACGGGTCTGACCTTCTTTTGTTGCGCGATTATCCGATTGCTTCGATAACTGATCTTCGGATTGATGATGGATCATACGACGGCACGCCACCCCAAACGACATCGGAAGACTACACGCTCAACCTACCGAGCGGGCTAATTAAATTAAAAAACGGTGTCCTATTTGTGAAAGGGTTTCAGAACGTGGACATAACATACACGGCGGGTTACACGACGGCCCCGGAAACGGTGAAAGAGGCCGTTCTCCTTTACGTTGGGCATCTATACCGCCGCCAATACGCCGACCAAAAATTTGGCGTCCAGAGCGAAACGGTCGGCGACCGGACAACGACATACGGATCGGACGATATTATTCCCAAAGCAAAAGCATTGCTCAACCCATACCGAAGCGAACGGGTGCTATTCAGTGGCTTCTAAATTCATCATCGAAGGGTTGAAAGAGCTTCGGGACTTGGCCGATGGTTACAAGGGTGCGCCCGCGCTTGTTTCGCGGTTGATTAAGAGGGCTTGCGGTGATTACATCCAGCGGGCACGGTCAACGGCAATAAACGAACACTTAACGAAGCGGGGGCCGGAAACGCTTGGTGTCTACCGAGGGTCACTTTCGACGCGTCTTGCTGGAGAGGTCACGGAATCCGGAAAGGACATTTTCGCGTCCCTCGGTTCGCCCATGCCATACGCGCGCGCGTGGGAATACGGCCGACCGCCAGGGCAACAGCCGCCCAGTGCGCCTTTGGCGGAGTGGGCCAAGAAGATTTTGGGCGTTTCTGACAAGGAGGCCAAGAGCGTCGGCTTTTTAATTGCCAGGAGCATCGGGAGGAAAGGCCGGACGGCCCGCCCGTTCCTCCGCCCGGCACTCGAAAAGAACATCCAGTATTTGACGGACGATATTACGACGCTGATCCAGGGCGCGGCCCAGGGCGGGTGGAAATATGGCGTCTAAGCGGCGGACAATTCTGGAGTATTTGCGGGACACGCGGTTGCCACTGATAACGGTGGCGGGCGGGTATCACACGAACGTCCAACACATTCAGAGGGGTCTTTACTCACCCAACGGGCTCAATGATTCAGACCTCCCGGCGTTGTTGATCGGACGGACGGTTGAGAAGCGGGAAAACATCACCCGCACCCAGTACAAGGCCATCATAACGGTCTACATTCTCGGGATCGTTAAATCTCCGGACGGGGTGAGCAACGCCCAGGGCGCCCTTGACGATATGATTGCCGACGTGACGCACGCCCTTGAGACGGACAGGACATTGGGCGGAAATTCGAAATGGCTTGAAGTGAAGAATATAACGACGGACGACGGGGACATTGCGCCACGCGCCGGATTTCTTATGGAAGTTGAAATAGCCTACGTGACCGAAGGGGTGACGCCTTGATGGACAATTACAAAACAAAAGACATGAAAGACAAACCGTCAAAGCTGAAATGCGTGGCGGAGTGTTGGGCTCCCGGTCTTGGATTTTTCAAGGTGGGAGAGATTCTAAGCGGTGCGGAATTGGTTGATAAATTGAAAGGGAACCCTAACTTTATCGAAATAACAGAGGAGAAATAAAATGGCGATGTATCCTATCGAAGCTCAACGGTTTGGGATTAAGAAGGAGGCGGTTAGAGGCACGGCGGAAACGACGCCGACGTCGTGGTTCCCTGTATTAAAAGGGACGGAGTTTAACTATTCGCTCGGGCTCCTTGACAACGATGTTTTGAAAGGTGACCCGACGATGTTGGCCCCCGTGGCTGGCAAGAAAAGCGGTGCGGGCAAGATCAAACTTCCGCTTGACGCACAGACTTGCGGGGAGGTGTTTTACTCTCTTCTCGGTGGAAAGGCGGCCGCACAGCAGGGCGGGACGGCGGCTTACAAACACACGTTCACCGTCGCGGCCGGACTCCAAAAGCCTTCATATACGTTCTTTTATGACTACGGGCTGGACATTAAAAAGTATGCCCTCGGGATCGTCAAAAAGGTGTCCATGTCCGGCGCGGTTGATAGCGTTGGGGCGTTGGAAGCGGACATTCTGTTCAAGAATGAGGCCACTGGTTCTATTGGCTCCCCAACATTCCCGACCCAGCGATATTTGGCGTTCAACCAGATGGATTTTAAGGTGGCAGGAACCTCGAACACCGACATCAAGGATTGGAGCCTTGAAATAGACAACGGCGCGGCTCCTTTGTGGACGTTGAACCAGTCCCAGGATTGCGTTGACGTCGTGACGGGCGGCAAGATGGACATCAAGGGCGGGTTTACAATCTACTTCCAAAACGAAACGGAGCGGGCGAAGTTTCTTGCCAACACCGCCGTGGCCCTTCGGATGATTGCGACGGGGCCGCTTATTGCGTCAACTTTCTATTACACGGTTGACGTTAACGTTTACGAAGCGCATTACACGGCGTTCCCGTTCGGTGACGATTCTGGTTTGTTGGCGGCCAAGGTGGCCTTTACTGGCTATTACTCCGCGTCGGATTCGAAAGCGATCCAGGTCGACGTGACGAACATCACCACGGCCTACTAATGACAGCAAAGGAAATAATGAGGTTGTCCCCAGATGCCCGGCTCGCGCTTGAGGCGCGGGCGCGGGTGGGGGACGACATGGACTCATTCGTTGATTGCGTTCTCCTTATGGCGTGGAAGGCCGTAGAGAATGACAAAAATGTACCAGCCGAGAAAAAAGAAGCGGCCTATGAAAAACTGCTTGAGGATGTTATTCCGGCCATCAAAAGAGGATTTGAACGTGAAATACAAAGAAATGACAGCGGACGAAATAATTAGGCTTAGTCCTGAAAAAGCATTTGCCGTCCGTTCCAACGGCGTCAATGGTGACAACTCCGCTCTTGTCGATTTTGTCCGTTATGCGGTTTGGAGAAAAATAAAAACCGCAAAACAGTTTTCAGAAAAAAAGCGGGCACGGTTGTTTAAGGCGTTCGATAAAATATTGTTCGTTAAAATTGTTCGGGAAGAGGCAACAAATGGCCAGTAATTCAGTCGTCGAATTATTGGTCAAGGTTGCCACAGAGACCGGACAGCTTGAAGTATTAAAAGAAAAGCTATCTGATTTCAGCACGGAAGCCAACAAGGCCGCAAAAGAGACGAAGGATCTTGGCACATCGTCGCAAAGCCTAAAAGGCGACGTTTTGTCGTTGGCCGCGTCGTTCGGAATTGCGACGACAGCTGTGGAAGCTATTAAATGGGGGGCAAAGACATACACGGATTTTGTTAAAGACGCGATTAAAGAATCGATCCAATACGAAGAGGCGATGAATGGCGTTCGCCGTGCGGTTGAAATAGCTGGCGGGTCTTGGGAAAAATCAAGACAAGCGGTCGAAGATTGGGCGAACGCGTTAGAGAAGACAACAAAATATTCTGACGATGTGGCGTTGGCCGCTCTCGACAGAATGACAAGAACTCTCGGAAACGAAAAGGCCGCCATGGCCGCCGTCCGACTTGCCGCAGACATGTCCGCCGCGTCGCACCAAGACCTGGCCTCTTCCGTTGAACTGCTGACCAACCTTTTCAACGATAACGCCCGAGGGGTAATGGAAGCGAAAAGGCAATTTGGTGATTTGCTGACAAATGCAAAATCAACCGCCGATGTAATTCAAATCCTACAGACGAAACTTGCTGGGCTGGCTGAAAAAGAAACAGGGGCCGCAACAGAAACCGAAAAACTCAAAAACAACATTAATAATCTGAAGCAGAGTTTCGGTGAAATGATAACGGAAATGGGAACACCAGTTCTTAGACTGGTCAACGAGCATTTTGACGATCTTGTTGATTCAATTAAAAACGCGGCTATCGCTCTTACTAACTTTTTAGGACCTATTGGAAACCTAATTGGCCTCGGGAGCGAGTTTGTAGGTATTACAAAAGAATCACAAAAAGCATCCGTAGATCAAACGAAGGCGCGGAACGAAGAGATAATCGCCTTAAAGAATCAAATTGACGAACTGAAAAGACTTATTGCGGCAAAAAAAGAAGAATCAGACGAAGATGATCGAAAAAAGAACAAACGCGCGGAAGGCCCTATGCTCGGGCCTACGCGCGAGGACATGGAAAAGTATCACCAGGACGTTGAGAATTCGAACGCCAGGCTTATCCAGATGGAGTCCGATCTGCAATTGCAGACGCAGGAACTTGGGGCAGATACATTTGCAAAGAAGAGGGATTTACTCAACGCCGAAGAAAAAGCGGCCACCGATAAAATAAACAAAGAAAAAGGAAGTAACGACAACAAAGAAAAAGCGATACATGCAAACAAAGCAAAATACACGCAACGCAAAAAGACTCTCGATGATGAGGAATCGAAATTTAACCGCGAAACAGCCTTAAGGTCTGCTGAAACGGCAATTAACGCAATTCAGACAATCAACTCCATGTCCGAGATGAAAAGTAAAGCTGACGCCCGCCGTGCGAAAATGTTGCTGGCCCTTGAACAGGCTATAACGATCGCGAGGATATGGTCATCCCATGCGTCCATGGGGCCTTGGGGAATAGCATTGGCGGCCGCAAGCACGGCTTTGGCTGTGGCTCAATTTGCGGCGCAGTCCAAAGCGATTGACAAAGCGGTGGCCGCAAACCAACAGCAGGCAACAGAGACATCAATTTCAACCCCTCTGACCAATGGGGAGACTCTAACAGAAACTTTCCAAACCGGCAACGGTTCCACAGGGCAGTCCGGGGGCGTCGGGACTGGCGGGGGGAGCGGGTTCTCTGGCGGGGGCGGTGGCGGAGGCGGGGGGGCTGGAACCATTATAAACATCGGGCCAACGACGGTACATTTCGCCGCCGACTCGGTTGACGTAAACAACATCGACATGATTGCCAGGCGGATCGGAGAGGCGGTGTCACGCGGAAACGTTGAAGCGGCCCAAATGGCCCTTGCACTTTACCGTTCCGGCCAAAAACAGGAGGGTCTGGCGAGATGAGCGAGCCACGGCTTTATTATCGAAATTGGGTTGATTCTCAAAGCATTTTCTCTTTATCACACGGTGGAAATTCATCTTATCTTTATGATAGAGGGGAAACGCTTCTTTACACGACATCGGGGGCGAACAGCGACGCAACGACGTCAAGTATTTATGTTTATTTCTACGAGGGTGGAATACAACAAAACAGAATTATCGATGCCATTTTCCTAAAAAATTACAACTGGAAAAATTGGAGCGCGTCTTGGTGGAATGGGAGCAGTTGGCCAACGATCACATCGGACAGCAACGACACGAACACGTCACGGTATATCGGAGTTTCACCAGTGACAACGAATGCGGTGCGCTTTGATATTACCAGCACAAAGACTGCGAACCAAGAAAAATCAATCGGTGAAATTGTCGTTTGTCAATTATTGTCCGTTGCTGGGAACAATGATTTTTCTTCATACGATCCAAAATGGCGAGAGCGGACGAAAGAAATTGTTTTAGGGGACGGGGCCATTCATCGTGTCAATGTTAAGGACTCCGCCGGACGCCTTTGTAAATACGAGGCGGCGACGAAATTTACATACCTGTCAAAATCAACACGCGACGAATTGAAGGCGATAAAAGATGCGGGCCAACCGTTTTTACTACAGCCGGAATCCGTGACGGTCCCGGAAGACGTCTATTACGTTCACTGGGCAAATGCGTGGGACGAAAAATATATGTCTTCTTACAAGGGCTCCGGGTATGAGGTTGTTATGAACGTGAAAGAGGTCTGATGAAAAACGTCACAGACGCATTTAAGGCGGCCCAGGCGTCGCCATCGTCCGTTTCAATCCGCCGGGTATCGTATAAAAGGCGGTATTGGCAACAGTCAACACAGTCTTACATTTGGGAGACGAACTGGACGACGTTGAGCGAAGCGGATGTGGTGTCCGTTTCGGCGATAACGGCGAAGCTGGACACAGAAGCGGTCAACGAATTTAAGGTCTCAAATCTCACAGTCACGTTAAAAAACGCGGACAGGCGTTGGACACCGACAAACCCGTTCGGTCGGTTTGGCAAAGACGCGGCATCGCCACTATACGGTTACGAGCCGTTCTGGACTAAATTCAGAATAGAAACGGGATATGTCGTCAATGGTGTAGACACATTCGTCCCGTTATTCGTAGGGGTTGCGGTCGATTTCCAAACGGCTGGGCACTCGGACACAATGCAAGTTAGTGTCCAGGGGATTGAGGCAATGTTGCAAAACGCAAGCGCAGAAAATGCAGGTGTAAAAATATTTGGGGAAACCCCAATCGGGTCAATAGATGGGAAAAACAATATATTCCAGACTGTTCAACCGGGGGTTGGTGTCATCCTAAAGGTTGTTGTTAATGGGATAGAAAACAATGCCGGGGTTGATTACACGATAGAATCACTTGATGACCCAAACAGACCGGCAATATTGACATTTGAAATTCCACCAACAACAGGTCAAACACTAAAGATTGATTATATATACTGGAAACAACAACAAAACATTGAAGACGCCGTTAAAGATATTCTCGAATCTTCTGGATTCAATTCATCCCAATATGCTGTTGAGCCCGTCACTTTTAAATCGCAGTTAAAAAAATCAATTTCGTTTGATTCTCAGTCCGACTGGGAGTCAGGAACTTTGTCATCAGCGGATGCATCAACATTTAGTGGTTCGATAGGGACAGACTCAGGATCGGCAATAGTCGAAAATTTTTCAGATGGGAACTATACCGCAGACCTTCCGTGGACAGTTGATCAGCAGACCAGTTGCACTTTGACGGTTCCGGGATCTTATTTGCGTGTAACATCAACAACCTCGGCCGCAACGGCGAAATTACACGCGGCGAATCCGAGTGGTGTTAAAGATTACGGTGAATACTCCTGTGTTTTCGGAACAAGCGAACAGATGGATTTTAGATTCAGTATGTCACTGTCCAATACTTCTACAACAAGTGGGGGTTCGTCCCTTCCTGGAATTGTAATTGAGGTAAATAATAAGCCTTCATTGGGGAAGATGACTGTTTTTATTTATGGGTACGTTGAAGACGAATCGGCAACAACATATGTTTTATTTGATTATCCAGCATGGTACACCGGATTGATAAAAGTAATTTGGCGTCGTTGGTTTGACGGGACTGTGAAAGTGTATTTTGGAACTCCAGCGAATACTAACCTTATATGGACCGGGAACCACAACGGGTACACTAACATTGGTTATATGTTTTTGTTAGTTCAGGTCAATGGAGGTTCTGGAAAATTCATTGATGTTACTGACATCAGAATGCCAGGTAACGGTTATGGTGGGAATTGGGTGTCTCCGGTATTGGATTTTGGCTCAACCCCAGAAAGTTATCTCCCCTTAATTGTTTCAGAAAGGACTTATAACTCGTCGACAATAACTTATCAAACGAGAACAAGTAACGATGGGTCTGGTTGGTCGAGTTGGCAAACAACTGGAAATGGTCTTAGTATTTTATCTCCTTTAAGGCGATACATCCAAATTAAAATTTATCTAGACGCTACCTACTCTTTTAATTTTGTGGATAAATTGACCATCCAAGCATTTGTCAATCAGACTCGATTAAAGATTTCTAAATATACCGGGAAAAAAGCCTACGATGCAATAAAATCCCTTGCTTCTTTTGCAAACTATGAATGGGGTTTTGGTCCGGATGAAAAATTCTTTTTCAGACCGAAATCAGTTTCAACAACGATTGATCAGAGACTTGACACTTCAGAAAATCTAATTGATGTCGGATCGGTAAGTAATGGGGAATCGAAAGTTTATGATGTGGTCAGGGCCGAATATGGTGATTTTGTTTATACCGCCAATGCCGGGACAGGGTACCCATCAAGTCCGACAAGCAGGTATGGGAGCAAACAGATGGATTTATCAAACGGCGACATATTGATTGATTCAGACACAGATGTTGCCACAGGAGTGGCACGCGACCTTTTAGAGTATTATTCAAAACCGCGCAGAACGTGCAAGGTAAAAACCAAGCTCATGGAGTGGATCGATTTGTCCGACACCGTTTCCGTGACGTATCGAGACCAGCCGAACAACTGGTGGATGGGTGACACGCATGTTTATATGGGCCAGCCAGACATACATCTACACGGACCGGAGGCTAACACTCTGGACGGGTTTTTAGCGAAGGTTGTCGGCTATCGACACGACACAGAGAGCAAAACAAGCGAATTTGACCTCGAGGAGATCATACAATGACCGTTCCAAATGTGTTCGCAAACGGCGTCGGGAACTACCCGGACGCGACAAAATTTAACGCAAACTACGACTATTTAGAAGTGTTGGCCAGAAAAAACAGATTGATCAATGGCAATTTTGCGATCAACCAGCGGCAGGCGACTTCGGTGGCGGACGATGCGTATTGTCTCGACAGGTGGTATGTGCTGACAGAAACGGGGAACGTCACGGTGGCGCAAATGACGGATGTCGAAAGTGGCACGCCGACAAGCATTAAATTAACCCAGCCGGACGCAACTCCGAAACGGATCGGATTGGCGCAGATCATGGAATCAATAAATTGCAGAGATTTGCAGGGGGCCGCCGTCCAGTTTTCAGGAAAGCTCAAGTGTTCTTTGTCGCAACCAATCAGGTTTGCGATCGTTGGGAATTCCGGTTCGGTAGATGTTCAAACGTCCGACCTTGTTGGTAACTGGTCAAGCACGAACTATTCAAATAATAATTTTTTCCAAGCCGCAACGTGGCCATATGGCGTTGGAACAATAACACCGACAGCGGCAACGTGGACCAATTTTAGCGTTACGGCAACGCTTGGGTTTACAAATAACTTTTCTGTATTTGTTTGGACTGAAGGAACTTTGGCCCAAAACGGGACGCTGGAACTTGCGCGGATGGCCTTTAAGCCAGGGATTGAAATTGTTCATGGGCAGAGCCACATGCACTTTGATATAGCTTCCGAACTGGTGGCTTGCCAGAGATATTATGAGAAATCATACAACCAAGGCACCGTGCCGGGGACTGGTACTGACGTAGGGATTGTTTATTTCAGAGCAAACGGGGGAAATCATTATCAACCTGTTTCATTTAAAACAACAAAGAGGGCAACGCCTAACGTAACCCTGTACAATCCAAATTCCGGTTCGTCTGGGTCTTGGCGTGATTATAGCGTGCCGACTGATAGAACTACCACCGTTTATAATACAGGGGAATCGGGATTTATGGTTTCAATAACTTCTAGTGCTGATGGAAACGCGACGGGCGGACATTATGTCGCCGAAATCGAACTTTAATTTAAAAGCGATTTAGAAGAAATCGTTTAACGGAGGAATTATGACGAACGCACAAAAAACAACGATGGAAACGCGGTTGGCTGGTGAAGATTTGGTGGCGGATCGAATGGTGATTGAGCAGAGAAACAGTTACCTAAACGTTACGACAGCGACGACAACGGTCGTTAAATCCGGTGACGGTGTTCTCCATTCGATTGTTGTGAACAAGGCGGTCGGATCGGCAACAATCACGATTTATGACAACACGGCCGCATCCGGCACAAAGATCGGGACAATCACGTTCCCCGCCACAATCACAGGCGCGGATCAACAGCCGATGGTCTACAACGCGCAGTATACGACCGGGTTGACGGTTGTGACTTCGGGTGCCACCGATCTTACCATCGTCTATCGATAATTAAAGGCGGATCAAATGCCTATCATACGGACGGATGGTTCGCAAAGATTAAGGGCGCGCGGTCGGTTTAAGCTCAACGACGACGCGGAACATAATTTCTACGCCCCGTTGACAACGAGCTTAAAGGTTGTTTGCGGATATGGCGTCCCTACATTTACGAGGTCGACCTCGGCATGGGGGTTCGATAATGCCGGTGTCATGTATGAGGTTCCGTCCGGGGCGGCTCGGTTTACCGGGGCTAGGTGTGTTTACAATAAAATACCGCAGTCCGAAAACCTATCCACTGGATGGACACGACGCGGGGCATGTACCGTTACAGGTTCAAAAACCGACCCATACGGGAAGCCAACGGCTTACCAGGTCGACAACATAAATTCATCCGGCGTTGATGATATTTATTATTCGGTTTCAAATTCAAATAACGTCGTCGGGGCCCCGCTATATTACGGGTTTTGGTTAAAAAGGGTTTCGACGACAGGCGTTCTCCGTTCTACCATCACGTCAGGAAGCACGTTTGGCCAAATAACCATTAACCTGTCGGCTATCCCCGATGGATGGATATACATCGACAAAAATTCTCCCTACGCTACGGTGTCATCCCCATTTGTCGTATCAACGACGAACGGGGTTGGTGTTTCGTATTCGGCCTTATCTGGCGGTCCATTGTCTGTTCAGATTTGGGGGGTCCAATCGACGTATTTAAATTCAATTAACGAGAACGCTCCAGATTATGTTTCCCGTGGTGTTTTGACGGGCGGCGTATACCACGGGGCTGGTACTGATGGTGTCAAGTTTTTTGACACAGATAACGGTGGGGGGGAAATTTCGGAGGCTGATTTGGCGGGTGTCCTTATTGAAGGATCACGAACCAACAACCTTCGCATGAGTCGGGATTTAAACTCAACGATGCAAAACGTGGCAAATGTTTGGGTTGTTCAAACAAAGGCCGGGGCTCCAGAGCTTGTATCAAATGGGACTTTTGGAACGGACACGACTGGCTGGGTAGCCGCAAGCGGTGCAAGTCTGTCGGTTGTTTCCGGGGCCATGCGGCTAACGACGTCCGGCGGTCAATATTCGAGCGCGTCCCAAGCCATTACCGTTACTCCAGGCGCGACTTATGTCCTCTCGTTCACTTACACGGCTGGGACTGTCGCTGGATATATCGCGGCTGGGACTACCACTGGAACAGGAACAACTTTCGGCGTTGTTATCCCGCCAGGGAGCGGAACATACACGGCCACATTTACCCCGACATCTTCGACCGTCTACGTAAACGTTTATTCAGCGAACACCGGGACGAACGGGCAGTATTTCGACATTGACAACATATCATTAAAAGAATCCGCCATTTCCATGAACAAAAACGCGACAGGAATTGACGGGCTTCCGAATAGTTGTACGACGCTCACGGCCAACGAAGCCAACGCGACGATTCTTCAAAACTTCACCATGGCATCCGCCGCGCGCTCGTTTTCGGCTTTCGTTAAACGAAAGACGGGAACAGGGAAAATTTATTTAACACGGGATAACGGTTCGTCATGGACCGACGTCACTGCCCAGATTAATCCCGTTACTTTCTCTCGGGTTTCAATACTGAACACGAGCGTCACAGACCCGACGTGCGGATTCAAGATTGAGGTAGTTGGAGACGAAATAATTGTTGATTGTTGCCAGGATGAGGCGGGGGCTAATTTTTCTTCGCCAATACCTACGACAACGGCATCAGTGACACGAAATGCCGACGTTTTGACTTATTCGTCTGTAAATATCGGTGCGTCAAAAAATACCTGTTATCACGAAGCCCGAACGTCCGAAGATACTGAAATAGATCGGAGATCGATCTGTTACACGGCGTCGACAAACAATCGGGCACAATGGGTTTCTCACAACGGCAGTTCATCAAGGAACTACGGGTTTTATGGGACAGGTGCCGAGACGACCGTAACGGGTGCCATTTCAAAACCGAACACCGAGCCATCGAAATGTATTATGCGGTGGGATAATGGTGGGTATGGTTCCGCATTCCTTGGAGGTGTAAAACTGACGGACACGGCGTCTACTGTTTCCGTAACACCAACAACCATTGACGTCGGAGGTAGTGGTCCAGGGGCCCATTTGTTTGGAAGTGTCAAAAATATCCGAATTTGGACAAACAGATTATTGACGGACGAGCAGTGTATGAACTTAACGGCTTAATTAGAAAAAACAAGAGGCTTACACATGGCGACCCAACGCGAAGCGATAACTAAAAAAAGGCCGATAATAGATTCGATTCAGCAGGGAGACTTTGACGCTCCGTTGACAACGAGCATAAATCCTGTCCGTGGCGCCGGAGCGGCAACATTTACGAGAGCGACGGCGGCATGGAATTTTAATGAGGATGGAAAACTTGTTGAAATCCCGTCCGGTTGTGCGCGGTTTACGGGCGCGCGCATGCTTTACAATTTTATCCCACAATCTCAAAACCTTTCAACCGGGTGGACGCGGCGCGGTTCTTGCACCGTTACGGGCGGGCAAACAGACCCGCGCGGTGGGACAACGGCGTATCAAATCAACAGCCTTGGGCAGGCCGGAGTCGATGATATTTACTATGGCGTCACCAATACCGGAATGGCAAATGGGAGGCCGTTGTATATTGGTTTTTGGATTAAAAGAGTGTCGACGACGGGCGTTTTAAGGCTATCAAACTCAACCGGGACATCTTATGGACGATGCACGATTGACCTTGCGACACTCCCAGACGGATGGATCTATGTTGATAAAAATTCACCTTATGTGACTGTGACGACCCCATTCGTTGTATCAAACGCGAACAACGTCGGAGTTCAGTTTATGGAAAACGGAGTCCTTTCGATCGATTTGATGATCTGGGGGATAACATCGGCAACGCTTGAAAGCGTCAATCAATCGAACGCCGAAAATGAGTATGTTTCCCGAGGCGTGTTAACGGGCACATTCCACGGAGCAAACGCTGACGGAGTTAAATACTTTGACACGGACAACGGCGGGGCGAAGATTGGGCCAGAATCTTTAAGAGGGGTTCTCATTGAGGGCGCGCGGACAAACAGTCTCCGCCAATGCCGTGACCTTAGTCTCCCGGCGACTGGCACAGCGACGGGTGTTCGTGCATGGTATGCTGACTCATTCGGGTCTGAACTATTAACCAATGGGGATTTTAGCGGCGGGCTTTCAGGTTGGACAAATATATCATCGGGCACAGGAACAGCGACACTTTCTGGGGGCGGGGTATCGCTTGTCGGAACGGACGGGTCTAATCGGGGCGCAATCGAGCAGTATGTGACTGGCCTTGATACATCAAAATGGTATGTGCTGGAAATTAATGTTTCCTCTTATACTTCTGGCTCGATCACAATGACATCTCACTCAACGTCTGGGACTTCCTCTTTCGACAACTATTACATGTTTGCCAGCGCGGGCGGTGTCGTTCGTCGAATGCTAAAGCCTGGAACATCAAGCATCTACGTCAAATTGTTCACCTCGGCCACAGGTGGTAATGCCATTATTGATGATGTCTCTTTTAAAATGTCAAACGTTAATCCGACGCTCAATGAAATTGGAATCGATGGAGTGGCGAATACTTGCACGACAATCATAGCCGAATCAGATGGGGGAGCTATTTACCAATCGTTTACGATGGCATCCGCCGCGCGGACGTTCTCGGCGTATATCAAGCGCAAGTCGGGGACCGGGACAATATCTCTCACGCGCAACGGCGGGTCGACATGGACGGACGTCACCTCTCAAATAACGGCGGACAAATTTACGCGCGTTTATATCAGGAATAATTCCGTGACGGACCCGACATGTGGGATACGCCTCGGAACGGCAGGAGATGGAATTGTTGTCGATTGCGCACAGGACGAGGCGGGGGTAATGGAATCAACCCCAATAATTACGACAACCGCCACAGTGACGCGCAACGGCGACTCTTTGACATATTCGTCTTTAAATCTCCATACGACGAGTAATACCGTCTACCACGAGGCCATCCCATCCGATTCGATCGGTGGTTCGTATGATCGACGCAGTATTTTTTTAACAGCGTTCAACAATAACAGGGCCGGGTATTATTACCAGGGAAAAAATGCCGGATACGGGGACGGGGCTGGTGTTATTTTAACCGGAAACGGCAACTATTCCATGGGTGACCCCGTGCGGGCAGTGATTCGGTGGGAAAATGGGTCGCCTGGCTCGGCGTTCACGAATGGGTTCAAGCACACCGACACCGCTGGAAACGTAAGTGTCACGCCGTCAACAGTGGATATCGGAACAGGACAATCAACGTCATCCGTTTTTATGGGCTCTGTCAAAAACGTAAAAATATATAAACGCCTTTTGACTGACGAAGAATGTATAAATTCCACACTCCTAGGAGTCGATTAAATGGCCACAAAACAAGTCATCGCAAAGTTGCACCATTACCAGTTCGTCCCATTTTATTGCAAGTGGAAGGGCGGGGGTGAGTTTGATTTCATTGTCCTGGATGGTGAAACAGTCCCGGCTGTCAAGGAAAAACTCGTTGAGCTTGAGTCGGCGGATTTGAATACTTGGACGGAAAAATTCAGAAAGCCGGGATATCTTGCGGCCGTAACCAAGCCGAACAAAACAGACCTTGAGGCAAAGAAAGACGCGAAGGAGAAGAAAAAATGAGGAACATCATTTATATCCCAGGCGTTGGCGATCTAATACCGGAAGGCTCTTTGACTTACGACATCAATATGCCGAACCCGAGCGGGCCGCACACAGAGCAAATCGTTGTCGATGCGATTGTCGATAATGCTTTCACGACGACAGGGACGATCCTGTACGACGCGAACGACAACACGGGGCAAGTGGTTGTTACAAAACCACTTGTCGGATACAACCGGATTCACCAATACGCCGGGTGGTAAAAATAAAAAAACCAGAACACCAGGACAACATTGTGAGCCATGATGAATACGACGGAGGGGTGGTATCGGATTTGGCGACACTCAAAGAAAAAGTGAGAGCGTTGGAAGCCAACGATTTTTCTGTGTTGGCTAAATTCGTTCACCGTGTCGATTCGTTGGCGGTAGAAGTTAGTCAAACAAAAGCGAAGGTGATCGAATTGGAACATTCACACACGCAACATTTGGAATGGTCCGCGCAGATTCCGATTAATTATGAGAAGGTTAATGCGCATGTCCGCGCTCTTGAGCAGACAGTTAAAGACGGGTTCTCGGAACTGAAAACGCAGATCAAAGGGCAGGACAAAGACTTTGACTATTTTGTGAGGTTGCCAGCCAAAACTGTTTTGCTTGGTGCGTTGGGTGTTTTGGGCGTCGCCGTTGCTCACTCATTTATGCGGGTTTTCCACTGGGTTTGGGACTGGTGGAAAGCGTTTTCAAAGGCGAATTACCTGTGATCGAGGGGAGCCCGATAACGATTTGCCGTATGTGCGGAGACCCTTATTCTTCTGTTGTTCTTTCTACGTGCGAAAATTGCGAGCGTGCGGCGTGGGAATTGTGCCAGAAAATCGATGACGCGAAGCGTATAGCCCTGGAAAAGGTGGTGGAAAATGCCAGTAAATAAAACCCATATCATAATCCACCATTCGGCATCGGCTGACCACCCAACCCACGTTAATTTTCAAGCGATACGTGACTATCACGTAAACATCAACAAATGGCGTGACGTCGGTTACAATTTCGTCATTGACAGAATCAACGGAAGGTCGGAAGTTTTTGTGGGCCGAATGCTAACGGAAGATGGAGCGCATACGGTCGAATTGAGCCTTAATAAGATTGGTGTCGGTATTTGTCTTGTAGGCAATTTCGACCAAGATCAGCCATCAAGCGATTCGCTTGAGCTTATGGCAAGGCTTTGCAAATCCATGATGGAACAGTTTTGCATCCCACCCGAGAATGTCTTGGGCCATTGGGAGGCCCAGGCGATGGGTGGAGTACCAATAGCCAAGAGAAAGACATGCCCAGGCCTAAAATTCAGTATGGACGAATTCAGAAAACGGTTGAAATCATGAAACGGCTTTTGGCTCTTTTTCTCCTCCAGGACGGGCGAAAGGTAGGGTTTGGACTATGGGTTTTTGTCGCGTCCGGCGGGTTTCTCATGGGAGGGAAAATCACGGCGACGGACTGGCTAACGTGTGTGTTTCTATCGTCCGGTCTAATTGGCGGAGGGACCGTTTTGGACACCTACCTCAAGGGGAAAAATGATCCACCTCCTGGCCGCTAAATTGTTCCCATGGGCCGTTATCATCCGTTGGCGTCCTATATTGCGCGTTGCCTTAAGTATGGCTGTCTTTTTGCTCTGTGTGTATTGTTACCTTCAACATGTGGCTCTGAAACAAAACCAACTAATTTACAAACATCCGGCGGTATTTCAAAAAACCAGGATTGTCCGCGTCGAAGGCCCCGTGCGGATCGTCACCCGCGTGGTTGAGACACAGGGCCGGGTGGAGCGGGAGACGATTGAGGAGCGGGGGCCAGTATCAGAGGTTCACGAATCCGCAACGGTGTCCGTCCCGGTGTTCCCGCCAGCCCCACGTTCTGATAGGTGGTTGGCCGGGATTTCCGCCAACCCTTTCAACTACCGGGATTCCAGGGCGTGGGGGGCCTATGTTGGCTATGGTTTCAGGAACCGCCTGGACATTATGGGTGGGGTAAATGATGGGAGCCCATCGGTCGTTTTAGTGGCCAGGTTTTAAGTGGGGAGATTGGGGGGGGACTTTATAGAAAACTTGGTGTTTCTTTGTGTATGGTGGGGAATTGTGTTGGAGCGGCTGTTTCGCTGGTGGGCGTTGATTTCTTCCTGTTTTCCGACGATGTTGGCTCTTCCGTCGAGCTTATGTTCAGCGTGCGCGGGGGGGGACTTGAACCCCCACGCCTCTCGGCTTACGCACCTCAAGCGTACGCGTCTGCCAATTTCGCCACCCGCGCACGCTGAACACAAAAAACCAAATTGATCGACTACTTTTTCTCGGGGACCACTTTTTCGCTTGCGGCCGGGGTTACTTCGGATTTGGCTTCAACCGGCACTTCTTTTTCGGGAGCGGCCGGGGCCACGGGAACTGAAAATTCCCGGGTTACCGATCTCACACCACGACGGCTTCCCAGATAAGTCAATAAAAGAGATGTGATGAAAAACGAGACCGCCAACCCCGCTGTCACCTTTTTAATGAAACTGGTTCCGGAGGGGGCGGAAAAAACCGCGTCGCTTCCCCCACCGCCGAAAATGCCGGACATGCCGGCACCCTTTCCCGACTGCAACAAGACCGCGAGAATGACAAACACGCACGCCACCACATGGACCGATAAAACGAGACTAAAAAGCATTTGGTATCCCCCTCTGATTGCGGCCGTCAAGCCGTTTTTCTGGATTCGTAAGACACTATTGCAGGGCGGTGACTCCGGGAAGTTCTTTGCCTTCCAGGAACTCCAAGGACGCTCCCCCGCCTGTGGAAATGTGAGAAATCTTGTCGGCCAGACCCGTGGACTGAACCGCCGCCACGCTGTCGCCGCCGCCGACCACCACCGTCGCGCCTTTTGTGGCCGCTTCGGCGGCTCGTTTGGCTACTTCTCGCGTGCCTCGGGCGTAACGATCCACTTCGAATATGCCCATGGGTCCGTTCCAGAAAATGGTTTTCGCCGCCAAGATGGGTTTCACCAAATTTTCAATTGACCGGGGTCCGATGTCCACGCCGATTAGGTCGCCCGGAATGTCGGTTCCCGATGTTTCCGACGCCGAGGCGGGGGCGTCGATGGCCGTTACCACGACATGGTCTTTCGGCAAAATCACGTTGACGCCTTTGGCCGCCGCGGCTTTTAAAAGGGCGGCCGCGGTGTCCACTTTGTCGGCTTCCACCAAGGATTTTCCGGTCGTCGCGCCCTGGGATTTCAGAAACGTGTAGGCCATGGCTCCGCCGATCACCAGCGTGTCCACTTTGGCCAACAGTTTTTCTAAAACTTCGATTTTGTCCGACACCTTCGCGCCGCCCACGATGGCCAAAAATGGTTTGGTGGGATTGTCTTTGACTCGGCCTAAAAACTCCAATTCTTTCAGGAGCAAAAACCCCGCTGCGCGGGGCAACAGTTTGGCCGCGCCCGCCGTGCTGGCGTGGGCCCGATGGACCGCGCCGAACGCGTCTTGAACGAACAGCTCCGCCAACCCAGCCAGGGATTTAGAAAACGCGGGATCGTTTTTTTCCTCTTCCGGATGAAAACGCAGATTTTCAAGCAAAACCACGTCCCCGTCTTTTAAATTTTTTACGGCGTTCTCTGCCGGAGCTCCCACGCAGTCCGGCGCAAAGGCCACGGGTTTCTTAATGAGCTGTGAAAGATGTTGCGCCACGGGAGCCAGGCTGTATTTCGGGTTCGGGGCACCTTTGGGACGGCCCAAATGGGAAATGAGAATGACTTTTGCACCCTTATTTATAAGATGGGTGACCGTGGGCAACGAACAGCGCACCCGCGTGTCGTCTGTGACAACGCCTTTTTCCATGGGCACATTGTAATCCACCCGCACCAAAACCCGTTTGCCCTTCACATCCAATTCGTTCACCGATTTCAGCTGGCTCATTGTTGATGACCTCCGCGTAAATGCAATTGAGCGGCCTATGGTACCATTCATGACGGAAAAAGTAAAGTTAATCTTGACCAAAAGGTCATATATCTGATAATATGCCTATAAGAAAGTAAGATATTGAATCCCCAGGAGTGAGACCACATGCGCGTAACGGCCCTTCAAGAATACGGCCTTCGATGTATTCTTCAGATCGCGTCCCACAAGGAAACCCGGCCGTTGCCGGTGCGGGAGATTGCCAAGCGGGAGCGCTTGACGCCGGTCTACGTGGAGAAAATTTTGGTCAACCTCCGCCGCGCCGGATTGGTGAAAAGCATGCGCGGGGTCAACGGGGGGTACGCCATGGCGTTGGCTCCCCACAGCGTATCGGTGGCGGCGGTGTTGTCGGCGTTGGGCCAAGTGGATTTGGGGCGGGACCTCTGTCGACGCTTTACGGGAAATTCTGGAAATTGCGTTCATTCCAAAACGTGCAGTATCCGTCCCGTGTGGGGCGTTTTAACTCGGTATATTTATGGGTTTCTGGAAAAAATTAATTTGGAACAACTGCTGGAAGAAGAATCGCGGGTGGTGGAACGGATCGACAAAATCGGTCAGCAACCGCCCCCGCCCTTGGAGGCCAAACCGTGAGCCCGAAATCGCCTTTTTTTGAGGTCGTCGATCTTCATGTGTCGGTGGAAGGGAAAAAAATCCTTAACGGATTAAGTTTGAAAATTAACCCCGGGGAAACCCACGCCATCATGGGCCCCAACGGGTCGGGGAAAAGCACGTTGTCCTACGCCGTGATGGGGCATCCCCGCTACACGGTGGAATCGGGCGATATCCTTTTGCAGGGGGAAAGTTTGTTGTCTTTAAAACCCAACGAACGGGCGGTGAAAGGCCTTTTTCTGGGGTTCCAGTATCCGGTGGCTGTGCCTGGCGTGAGCATTGTCAACTTTTTGCGGACCGCCATGAAAAACCGACGGGGCCACGACATCAACCTGAAAGATTTTCGCAAAGAAATGAAGGAAAACATGAAAGTCCTTAAAATGGACGCCGCTTTTGCCAACCGCTATTTGAACGAGGGTTTTTCCGGCGGGGAGAAAAAACGGTTGGAAATTTTGCAGATGGCGCTGTTGCAACCGGTGATGGCCATTCTGGACGAAACCGATTCTGGCTTGGACATCGACGCGTTGCGGATTGTCGCCGACGGGATCAATCGCTTGTCGTCGCCCGACCGGGGCATTTTGATGATCACCCATTACCAGCGGCTGTTGGATTACGTGAAGCCTCAGTTTGTTCACGTGCTGTCGGGAGGACGCATTGTGCGGTCCGGCGGCGCCGACCTGGCCCTGGAGTTGGAAAACAAAGGCTACGAATGGATCACCGGTCCCGTGGCCGCGGGAGCGTCTTAAAATGTCCGACCCGAAACCCGATTTAAAAACCCTCGGCCAGGAGTACCAATACGGGTTCCATGATTCCATGGAAAATTATACGTTTCAATCCGGACGGGGGCTGACGAAACAAATTGTGGAGAGCATTTCGGCCATGAAAAAAGAGCCGGAATGGATGTTGAAATTTCGCTTGGACGCGCTGGAGACTTTTTTGAAAAAGCCGATGCCCACCTGGGCCAACAGCGAGCTGTTGGGGCGAATTGATTTTGACAACATCCACTATTATATGAAGCCCACGGACAAGCAGGGCCGAACGTGGGAGGAAGTTCCTGAAGGAATTAAAAACACGTTCGACCGGTTGGGCATCCCGGAAGCCGAACGCAAATTCCTTGCGGGCGTCACCGCCCAATACGAGTCCGAAGTGGTGTACCATTCCCTTCGGACCGACCTGGAAAAGTTGGGCGTGGTGTTTTTGGGCATGGACGACGGGCTTAAACAACATCCCGACATTGTTAAAAAATATTTCGCCACGGTCATTCCCACGGCGGACAACAAGTTTTCAGCGCTCAATTCGGCGGTGTGGTCGGGCGGGTCGTTCATTTATGTGCCCAAAGGCGTCAGCGTTCCGATCCCGCTTCAGGCCTACTTCCGGATCAACTCGGAAAACATGGGCCAATTCGAGCGCACGTTGATCATTGCCGACGAAGGTTCTTTCGTCCACTATATTGAAGGTTGTACGGCTCCGACGTATTCGTCGGACTCGCTCCATTCGGCTGTGGTGGAACTGGTTGCGCTGCCCGGTGCGAAGATTCGCTACACCACGATCCAAAATTGGTCCAAAAACGTTTTCAACCTCGTGACGAAACGCGCCCTGGCCCACACCAACGCCACCGTCGAATGGATCGACGGAAACATTGGCTCGGCGCTGACGATGAAGTATCCCGCTATTTATTTGGCGGGGGAGGGCGCGCGGGGGGAAGTGTTGTCGGTGGCGTTTTCCGGGAAGGATCAGCATCAGGACGCGGGTTCCAAAATTATTCACGCGGCGCCCCACACCACCAGCGTGGTGACGTCCAAATCCATTTCAAAAGACGGCGGGCGGTCCAGCTATCGGGGGTTGGTGAAGGTGGCGCGCGGCGCCACCGGGTGCAAATCCAACGTGCGGTGCGACGCGCTTATCCTGGACGAATCGTCCCGGTCCGACACCTACCCGACCATCGAGATCGACGAGGAAGACGTGACCATGGGACACGAAGCCACGGTGTCCAAAATCGGCGAAGAACAGTTGTTTTATCTCCAAAGCCGGGGCCTCAGTGAACACGAAGCGACGCTCATGATCGTCAATGGATTTTTTGAGCCGTTCACCAAAGAACTTCCCATGGAATACGCCGTGGAACTGAATCGATTATTGGAATTGGAAATGGAGGGATCCGTTGGCTAACACGACGGCTGTGATCGAACCGGTTCGGCCCGGGTTGATGGGGAGTTCGGTTTCCCCGTCGGACCCCTCGGCGCGACTACGCCAAGCGGCCCGTGACGAATTCGCCCGTTTGCCTTGGCCCCGACAGGAAGACGAAGCCTGGCGCCGGACGGACCTTTCGGCCCTTGACTTGGACCGATTCGTTTTAGCCCCGTCGGCGGCGGTCCCGTCGGATCGGCCTCCGGAATCGTTTCGCGAATTTGCCGGTGCGGAGGACGCCCAGGTCCTATGGGGGCAGGAGGGTGTTTACCGAAAGACGCCGGCGTCGTTCGGTGACCGCGGCGTCGAGTTTCTTGATTTGGCCGAGGCATTTCGCCGTTGGCCGGATCGAGTGGGCTCGTTGTTGACCCGCGACGTCCCAGGGTCTCAGGGGAAATTTGCCGCTTTGTCGGTCGCGTTTTGGAACCAGGGCCTTTTTGTCTATGTGCCCAAGGGGGTCGACGCGGGTGTTGTCTTGCGGGGCGGATACGCGCCTGTGTTGGCGGACGGCCAAGCGGCCGTCTCCCGGACCGTGGTGGTGGCCGAGGCCGGGTCCCAGGTAACCTTATTGGAAGAGTACGCGGCCCGCGGCCCCGCCGAAGGGGATGCCGTGGCGGTTTCGGGTGTGGACATCGTGGTCGGTGAAAACGCCCAGGTCACGTATGTCAACTTCCAGCGGCAAGGGCCGACCGTCAACCATTTTTTGGTTCAAAACGCCCGCCTGGCCCGGGACGCGCGGTTGACCACCTTGGCGGCGGCCATGGGCGGGCGGTTGTCCCGGGCGGATTTTGGGTCCCGGTTAACGGAGCCGGGGGCGTCGGCCAACCTCTACGGCCTGGTGTTCGGCGACGGGGATCAGCGGTTCACCCACCACACCCTTCAGGAACACCAAGCCCCGCGCACCTCCAGCGACCTTTTGTTTAAATCGGCGCTCACCGATAAAGCCCGGTCGATCTACACCGGATTGATTCGGATCGAGAAAACCGCGGGTCAATCCCAGGCCTACCAGGCGTCCAAAAATGTGCTGTTGTCCCGAACCGCTCGGGCCAACGCGATCCCCATGTTGGAAATTTTAACCGACGATGTAAAATGCGGCCACGGCGCCGCCGTGGGCGGCTTGGACGACGATCAACGCTTTTATTTAATGAGCCGAGGGTTGGACCGGCGCCAAGCCGAGCGGGCCATGGTGGAAGGGTTTTTTGATGATGTGATTCAACGGGTTGCCGTTCCGTCGTTGCACGAGCGGTTGCGTTCCCTGATTGATGAAAAACTGGGGCGACCGGATGAGTGAATTTGCGGCAGTGGCCCAAGTGGATCAGGTGCCCGAAGGAACGCTAAAGGTGTTTCGGATGAACGGCCGCCGGATCGCCGTCAGCCGTGTGGGCGGGGCCTTTTACGCCATCGACGACTTGTGCTCTCACGATGACGGCCCCTTGGGCGAGGGGACTCTGAAAGGCGACGAGGTGGAGTGCCCTCGGCACGGAGCCCGCTTCAGTGTGCGTACCGGCGCGGCCACGCGCATGCCAGCCGTGACCCCGGTGGCGGTGCATGAGGTCCGGGTCGAAGGAACCACGATTCAGGTAAGGACACGATCATGAACCCCAACAGAAAATCGCTTGTCCCTTTTGATCCGGCCCTGTCGCGGTTGGATTTTCCCATTCTTTCGCGGCGGGTGAACGGCAAACCGTTGGTGTACCTGGACAACGCCGCCACCACCCAAAAGCCCATGTCGGTGATCATGGCCATGACCGCCTACTACGAGCGGACCAACGCCAATGTGCACCGGGGTGTTCACACCTTGTCCCAGGAAGCCACGTCGCTCATGGAAGAATCCCGTGCGCGGGTGGCGCGGTTTATCGGCGCGGACGATCCGGCCACGATCATTTTTACCCGCAACGCCACGGAATCCATTAACCTCGTGGCCTTTGCGTGGGCCCGCAAAACCCTGAAACTCGGCGACGAAATTTTATTGACGGAGTTGGAGCATCATTCCAACATCATTCCATGGCAGATGGTGGCCCGGGAAACCGGCGCGGTTGTGCGCTACATCCCCATCACCGGGCGGGAAGGGTTTTTGGACCTGGACAAATTGCCAGCTTTGTTAACGGGCCGAACCAAAATTGTTTCCATCACCCACGCCTCCAACGCATTGGGAACGATTAACCCAGTGGACGAAATAATTCGGCAGGCCCGCGCCGTGGGCGCGCTGGTGTTGTTGGACGGCGCCCAGTCGGCTCCCCACTTGCCTGTGCATGTGCAAAAATTGGGGTGCGACTTTTTTGCTCTTTCTGCCCACAAAATGCTGGGCCCGACGGGGTTGGGGGTGTTGTGGGCCCGGCGGTCCCTGCTGGAAACCATGGACCCGTTTATGGGCGGCGGAGACATGATCAAAGAAGTCTGGATGGACCGTGCCACCTGGAACGATTTGCCTTACAAATTCGAAGCGGGAACCCCCAACATCACTGGAGCCATCGCGTTTGGCGCCGCGATTGATTATTTGGAACGGGTTGGGATGGATCGGGTACGCGCCCACGAAATTGAAATCACGCGCTACGCGCTGGAACGGCTGAAAGACAGGTTCCCCGAAATTATTCTTTACGGTCCGCCCGATCCGGAAAAGCGGGGCGGCGTGGTGAGTTTTGATCTCCCCGGGGTGCATTCCCACGACGTGGGAACCATCCTGGACCGGGAAGGCGTGGCCATTCGGGCCGGCCACCACTGTTGCCAGGTTCTGATGCGTAAACTGGATATTTCCGGAACCGCCCGGGCAAGCTTTTATCTTTACAACACCAAACAGGAAGTGGACACTTTGGTGGCGGCGTTGGCCGAGGCGGAACGGCTTTTTGGCGCGGGGGTTCGGTGACCGACGACCTGTATCGGGAAGTGATTCTGGACCATTACCGCCATCCCCGCAACCGGGGCAAGCTGGAGGTGCCGGACGTATGCGTCAAAGGCGTGAACCCCCTTTGCGGAGACGCTCTCGAACTGACCTTCCTCGTGCGGGATGGAAAAATCGAGGACATCAAAATGGATGGCCACGGTTGTTCCATATCCCAATCGTCGGCGTCCATGATGACCGAGGCGTTAAAAGGGAAAAGTTTGACTGAGTCCGCCGGACTGGCCGACGCGTTTAAAAAAATGATGTTGGAAAATGTTCCAGCGGACCAGTTGCCTGAAGATTTAGAAGATCTGTCGGCGCTGGAAGGGGTTCGGAAATACCCGGTTCGAATCAAGTGCGCCTTGTTGGCTTGGAACACGTTGTTGGAAGGGCTCAAGGAGTTCAAAGATAAGGAGGCCGCCCATGGCCGTCTCGGTTGAACAGGTGCGGGGAGTTTTGAAAACCATTTTTGATCCGGAAATCCATTTGAGCATTTTGGACCTGGGTCTCATATACGGTGTTGAGGTTGTTCCCGACGGGAATGGGAAAGACAAGGTGGCGGTTCGGATGACCCTGACAACCCCCGCGTGCCCTTACGGGCCGGCTCTGCTCAGCAAAGTCCACGCGGATGTGGGCGCTATGGCGGGTGTATCGGAGGTCAAGGTGGATTTGGCCTGGATCCCGCCCTGGGATCCGCGCACGATGGCGTCCGATGAAGCCAAACTGCAAATGGGCCTTTTTGAGTTGGACGATGACGACGAAGATGACAGTTTTCAGCCCGAAAGCGCCGCTTCGTCTTTATCTAAAACACAAAAGTAAGGTATAATGGCGACTGCAAGGTGAAGTTCCTTTTGTAAAAAAGGTATCTGCTCAGATCCCTCGCCCTGCCCTCTCCCAAGAGGAGAGGGAAATTCTTTGTTTTCCTTCCCCTCTTGGGGGAAGGTGCTCCGAAGGAGCGGATGAGGGATCTGGGTAGTAAAAAAAAGACGAATGTCTCATATGCGGGCGGCCGCTTGCACGCGGCACTTCCGCTAAAATAGGAACGCTGATATGCGGGCGGCCGCTTGCACGCGGCACTTCCGCTAAAATAGGAACGCTGATATGCGGGCGGCCGCTCCCACGCGGCACTTCCGCTAGCGCGGGCGTAGTTCAGTTGGTAGAACGTCTCGTTGCCAACGAGAAGGTCGTCGGTTCGAACCCGATCGCCCGCTCCATCTTCACTCAAAGACCCCGTTTCCAACCGGGGTCTTTTTGTTTGGGAGGGTCCACGTCATGGGAAGTTCCCGCCGGTCAACCGTTGCCCTCTTTTTTGCTTTTGTTTTCATCCATTCGGGTTCTTTTGTGTCCGCCTCGGCTCCTCCCTCAAAAAAAGCTCCCAAAATCGGCTTGGTTCTTAGCGGCGGCGGGGCCCGGGGGTTATCCCACGTGGGCGTGCTGCGAGTCCTGGAAGAAATGCGGATCCCCATTTCCTTTGTTGCGGGCACCAGCATGGGGGCCGCCGTGGGCGGGCTGTACGCCACGGGCCTGACGGCCGACGAATTGGAAAAAATTTTCCGCGCGTTTGATTTGGTCAACTCTTTTTCCGACGCGCCCTCGCGCAAAGACCTTTCGTTTCGGCGCAAAGAAGACGATCGAACTTTCCTGGTAAAAACCCGCATCGGCATCGGAAAAAACGGGGTTAAACTTCCCCGCGGGTTCGTGGAAGGCCAGACGTTTGTGACCGAACTGCGAAAGTTGTCTCAGGTCACCCAACCCTTGGGAAGTTTCGATCAACTTCCAATCCCGTTCCGGGCCATGGCGACCGATTTGGGGTCCGGCGAGGCCGTGGTGTTGGACCACGGGGATTTGGTGAAAGCCATTCGTGCCAGCGTGGCCGTTTCCCCGTTGTTCACCCCCGTGAACTGGGAAGGCCGTTTGTTGGCCGACGGGGGCTATCTGCGCAACATCCCCGTCGAAACAGCCCAGCGGATGGGCGCCGAACGGCTTATCGTCGTCAACATCGGCACTCCTTTGACCCCGCAAGAGGACATCGATTCGGTGATCAGCGTTGCCGGCCAGGTGGCCCGGTTGGGCGGAACCCAACAGGACGCCCTGCAACTTTCCAAAATGGCTCCCGAAGACATTCTCATTCAGCCGGATTTGGGGGATTTGTCGTTCACGGATTTTGACAAGGTCACCGCGTTTATCGATCGGGGAGTACAGGCCGCTCGGTTGTTGTCCGCGTCGCTGTCGGCCTATTCGCTGTCGCCCGAGGAATACGCCCGTTGGCGGGCCTCTTTGGCCCCCAGGCCGTCTTTGCCCCGGGTGGACCGGATCGCCCTCAACAACGGCACGCGGTTTTCCGATAAAACCATTCTTCCGTTCATCCGACAACGGATCGGCGCGCCGTTGGATCCCGCGCAACTCCAGAAAGATTTGGGTGTTCTCAATGGATTGGGTTATTTCGAAAGTCTCGATTACCATGTGGAACAGGAAGCGTTGGAGAATGTGCTGGTGGTCGATGCCCCGCGGAAAAGTTGGGGCCCAAACTTTCTGCGGCTGGGGTTTAAAACCGCCGAAGATTTCGATGGCCAAAGCCAGTACGGGATTTTGGCCAGCTTTCAAATGACCGAACTAAATTCGGCGGGCGGCGAATTGCGGTTGGACGCCGACATCGGAACCAATTCCGGCGCGCGGGCGGAGTTTTATCAGCCGGTGGGAAAAGTGCCGTCATGGCTGAGTTTCGGATCCGCGCCCTATTTCACGTACGTTAACGCGGCTGTGAAAAAAGAGCACGACCCGGTCCTTGTGGGCGATGACAACGAGGTCCCGTTCGAGAAAAATTCCCGCGGCGGGGGATTGGGCGCCGGGCGCAACTTTAAAAATTGGGGCCGCTTGAAAGTCGGGCTTAACGGCCGCGACGAAACCTGGAAATCACCGGCGTTTCCGGTTCTCCGCACCGAACGGGTCCAGGGAGAACTGATGGCGGAAATGATGGTGGATTCTATGGACAAGCCGGGGTTCCCTCGAAACGGATGTCTCGGTTACGTTCGTTGGCGGGGGGCCACCACGTGGTTGGGGTCTGACGCCGGCGCCGGCGCCGTGGAAATGGATTTGAGCGTTGCGCGATCGTGGGGAAAACACACCGCTCGGTTTCGTGCCGACCGCGCGGTCAACCTGGACCCGGATTCGGAGGAACCTTACATCTATCGACTGGGCGGTTTTTTAAATTTGTCCGGGTTTGGAACCAACAATTTGGTGGGAACCGAACGGGTTCTTGGGCAGGTCCAATATCTTTATCAAATGAAAAAGGTCCTGCGCCTCCCCTGGTACGCCGGCACAGCGGTTGAATGGGGGGGAACCCGGACTCCCGGGGATTCGGCGATGAACCAGTATGGATTTTGGGCCGGAAGCCTGTTTACGGCTTTGGACACGGGCCTGGGCCCCCTATATTTGGCCTATTCCCAGGCGTCCGCGGGCGTGCGACGGGTGTCTCTGACGATCGGGATGGCCCTGTAAGACCTTTTTTGGTAGAATCAAATAATCGAAGGGCCAAAGTTCCCAAAGTGCCCAAGGGCACTTTGACTTTCGCCGGTGACCCCATAGCTCAACTGGATAGAGCGTCTGCCTACGGAGCAGAAGGTTGTAGGTTCAAGTCCTACTGGGGTCGAATTTTTTGGATTTGTTCCGCCTCATTTTTCCTTTCAGTGGATCCCAGGACTTGTTGTGAATCTCCAATAATAAATCTCCCTTGGGAGGTTGACGCCTGGGCAAAGTTGTGATAAAATGAAATTGAAAATTAATATCACTATGGACCCACTTCTCTTGCTTCGTCAATCCATCAAAAGCCGCGGGCTTAAAGACACCGCTCAGCGGGAGGGGATCGTTCGTTTTCTGGCCGGGGTGAAGGGGCACTTAACCCAAGAAGAAATTTTTGACGCCGTGCGCAAACAAGAACCCCGTATGGGACGGGCGACGGTGTTTCGTACCGTCAAACTGCTCGAAGAGATCGGGTTGGTGACCCGGGTGACGTTTGCCGACGGGGTTCCCCGCTATGAGTATGCCCACGGTCGCCCCCACCATGATCACATGATCTGCGTCGCCTGCGGTGACGCGTTGGAGTTCACCAGCCCCGCCATTGAACGGTTGCAGGCCCGGTTGGCCAAGGACCGGAAATTTGAAGTGCGATGGCATCGGCACGAAATGTTCGGTCTCTGCGCCCGATGCGCGAGTTCCAAAAAGTCATGACCCCCGTTGCCGCTCCATCCCCCGTTGCCACCCTCGTGCTTGTGGGAAACCCCAACGTGGGCAAATCCGTGATATTCGGCCGGTTGACGGGCCGTTACGCCACGGTCTCAAACTATCCGGGGACCACCGTGGACGTGTCGTCGGGTGTCACCTGGTTGGCGGGAAAGAAATGGCGCGTGGTGGATACGCCGGGCGTCAATTCCCTTTGGCCGTCATCGGAAGACGAGCGGGTGACCCGGGATTTTCTTTTAAAGGAACGCCCCGACGTAATCCTGAATGTGTTGGACGCGAAAAACCTGGCCCGGGGGTTGATGTCCACCCTGGAGTTAGTGGATTTCAAAATTCCCATGGTTGTGGCGTTGAATTTGGCCGACGAGGCGTTGGATCGGGGCCTCGATCTGGACGCGGTCGCGTTGTCTCGGCGGTTGGGCGTTCCGGTTGTGAAAACCGTGGCGACCACGGGGGAAGGGTTGCCCGCTCTTAAGAAAGCCGTTGAAAACGCCGCTGTTCCGCGCTTTCTTGAAACCGATTCGAGCGAAATTCGAGAGGCGCTTCAAACGCTTTCTTCGGTTGTGCCCGCGGATGTCCCCTTCAGCCGGGCGATTCGACTGGCGTTGTTGGCCGGAGACGATACGGTTCTGACGTGGGGCGCCGGGGGGGCCCATTCGCCGGATGTTTATTCGGCGGCTCTGCGGGAGCGCAACCGGTTTGCCCGGCCTCCCCGCCAAATTATTTTTGAGTCCCGTGACGGGCGAATTCGTGAAATGTGCGCCGAAGTGATTTCCCAGCGGGGACGGTTGGCCCCCGGTCTTTCACATCGGCTGGGCGTGTGGGCCCTCCGGCCCTGGCCGGGGTTTTTGATCGTCGGGTTTGTCCTCTACGCTGTTTACCAGTTCGTGGGCGTGTTCGGCGCGGGAACCGCCGTGGACTTTTTGGAAAACACGGTGTTCGCCGAATGGATTACCCCCGGCGTCACTTGGCTGATCGACAAATTTTTGCCCTGGGCTTTTCTCCGGGACATTTTGGTTGGTCCTTATGGGGTGGTGAGCATGGCGTTTTCCTACGCTTTTGCCTTGATCCTTCCTATTGTGGCCACGTTTTTTATCGCGTTCGGTTTGTTGGAAGATTCGGGCTACTTGCCCCGGCTGTCGGTTTTGTTGGACCGGGTGTTTCGGCTCATGGGCCTTAACGGTCGCGCGGTGCTCCCGATGATTTTGGGGCTGGGCTGTGACACCATGGCCACCATGACCACGCGGATCTTAGACACGAAAAAAGAACGGATCATCGTGACGCTTCTTTTGGCGTTAACGGTGCCCTGTTCCGCCCAGTTGGCGGTGATTCTTGGAATGGCCGCGGGGTTATCTCCCCGGGTGCTGGGAGTGTGGTTGTTTGTTTTGGTGGCGACCACGTTGGCCACGGGGTGGGCCGCCTCAAAAATGCTGCCGGGGGCGCGGTCGACCTTTATCATGGAAATACCTCCCATTCGGCGTCCTTTGTTGCGCAACATTTGGTTGAAAATGCGCGTGCGGTTGACCTGGTATTTGAAAGAAGTGGTGCCGCTTTTTGTGTATGGGACCTTGGGGCTGTTTTTTCTGGACCGGTGGGGATGGATGAAAACGGCGGAACACATTTTTTCGCCGGTTGTTCAGGGATGGTTGGGGTTGCCGGCCCGGGCCACGGAAGCGTTTTTGGTGGGCTTTTTGCGGCGGGATTACGGCGCCGCGGGGTTGTATTCTCTTCAACAGGACGGTCTGCTGGATTTGCGCCAGGTCACGGTGAGTTTGGTTTTGATCACTTTATTCATGCCCTGCGTGGCTCAGTGGCTGATGATGTTTAAAGAACGGGGATGGAAAGGGGCAGTGCTCATCAGCGGAGCCGTGTTGGCCGTGGCGTTGGCCATCGCGGGGGTGTTGAATCGGATCCTTCTCATATTTCCCGGGGTGGTGGGATGATTAATAAAATAGGGATCGAGGCAAGCCAATGACCGACACACAAAAGTTTCCGATACCGACGGCCGAACGGGAAGATGTGGAAGAGGCCCTGGGCCTGTTGTGGCGCCAGCGGGAATTGGGGTTTACCGAAGGCAACCAGCTTCGCAATGCCTTGGCTGCGGCCGGGTGTCCGGACGGGTTTGCCCATTTAATTCGCCACGGTTTTATCAAAGAAGAGTTGGGACAGGTGTGGCTGACCCCCGCGGGGGAAGAGCTGGCCCGCGACGTGACCCGCCGACTGCGCCTGGCCGAGCGGCTGTTGACCGACGTGTTAAGCCTCGACCGCAACGCCGTGGATCCCAATGCCTGCGTGTTGGAACACACCATTTCGCCGGAAGTGACCGAATCCATTTGTACGCTGTTGGGCCATCCGGGCGAATGCCCGCACGGACACCCGATCCCGCCGGGGGTGTGTTGTCGCAACAACGAGGCCCAACTCTCGCCGATCGTCAGTTGTTTGTCCCGACTCAAAGCCGGCGACGCCGGGCGAGTGGCGTACCTCCAAATTAAAGACCACCCCGAACTCCACCGCTTGATGGCCATGGGCGTGATTCCCGGCGCGCCGATCCATTTGCATCAAACATTCCCCGCCTTTGTGGTGGAAGTGGGGGAAACCCAGCTGGCGTTGGAGTCGGCCATCGCGGCACGGATCTTTGTTCGTCGGGCGGGGCCGCCCGAAATTTCGTAGACTGTCGTCATTCCTATGGCGATGGCTCCCCTCACGCGACCGTTGGTGGTTTTTGACCTGGAAACCACCGGCCTTTTGGTGGAACTGGACCGAATCATCGAAATCGGTTTGGTGAAACTTTTCCCAGATGGTCGGGAGGAACGCCTGTCCCAACGCTTTAACCCGTTCATAAAAATCCCCGTTGAATCCATTGCCGTCCATGGGATCACCAACGACATGCTCAAAGACGAACCGCCGTTTCGCGACTGGGCCCCGCGCCTGTTCGAAATTTTTGAGGGGGCCGACATCGGCGGGTATGCTTTAAACCGGTTGGACATCCCGATGTTGACCAAAGAATTTAAACGAGCCGGGTTTGTTTTTTCCATGGAAGGCCGGCGGATTGTGGACGGGGCGACGATTTTTCGGGAGAAAGAACGGCGCGATCTCACCACCGCTTACCAATTCTATTGCGGGAAAAAACTGGAGAACGCCCATTCGGCCAAAGCCGACGCGGAAGCCACGTTTGAAGTCATTCGCGCCCAGGTGGACCACTATCCCGATTTGCCCAAAGACATGACCGGCTTGCACGCCTTTTGCACAAAACCGGGCGCGTCTCAGGTGGACGTGGAAGGCCGGTTGTTGTGGCGCGACGGGGAGGCCTATTTTAATTTTGGGAAGCACCGGTTTCATCGGTTGGCCGACGTGGCCAAAGACGATCCCGACTACCTTCGCTGGATTGTGGAAAAAGCCGATTTCGCCCTGGACTTTGTGGACATCTGCCGCCATGCGCGGTTGGGGATCTTCCCCCGCCGGGAAACACCACCGGTTCCCGTTCGCCAATGAGCCCGCATTCCGTTCTGTGGGTTATCTTCACGGTGGCCTTGGTCGTGATGCTTTACATCGACCTCTTTCAATCCAAATCCGAAAAAGCGGTTACGCTTAAAGACGCGGCTTACCGATCTTTGGAATGGGTTCTGGCGGCGTTTATTTATTGCGGTTTGATTTATTGGTTGTTGTCTCCCGCGAAAGCCGCGGAATTTCTCACCGGATACCTTATTGAAAAAAGTCTAAGCGTCGACAACTTGTTCGTTTTTATCATGATTTTTTCGTATTTCAACGTCGAACCCTCCCATCAGCCCCGGGTGTTGAGGTGGGGCATCTTGGGGGCGATCGTTCTTCGGTTTGTGTTGATCCTGTTGGGAACTTACCTGGTCAGCCGGTTCGAATGGGTGTTTTGGATTTTCGGCGCGGTCTTAATTTATTCGGCCTATAAAATGGCCTTCGCCGCTGAAAAAGAGTTTAATCCGGACGACAACGCCCTCTTTCGCGGGCTTCGAAAGGTTTTGCCCATGACCGGTCTGCACGGGAACCGGTTCCTGGCCAAGATCGACGGTAAATGGCACGCTACCCCATTGTTCTTAACCGTGGCTGTTGTGGAATTTAGTGATGTGGTGTTCGCGTTGGACTCCATCCCGGCCATTTTTTCCATCACCACAGATCCCTTGATCGTGTTTACCTCCAATATCTTCGCCATATTGGGCCTGCGGGCCTTGTATTTTCTTGTGAGCGGATTGGTCCAGATGTTTTCTTATCTCAAGTATGGGGTGGCCTTGATTTTAGCCTTTGTTGGGGTTAAGATGCTAATACTGCACTGGATCCACATTTCGACCACGTTATCTCTGGGCGTGGTGGTGGGCGTGTTAGCGGTATCCATCGGTTTGTCGGTGGCTCGGGCCCCCCGCAACAATAGGACTCCTGCTGTGGACGGACGTAATTAGAAAATTTTTCTCAGGAGGTACATGCGGTGGAACCCAATTTGATGAAGAGTGACAGTGTTGCGTCTCCGCTGTCGGCGGGGGATCCGGCGCATGACGTGTTTCGAGGCGATAAGGGATCGTTGGACGTGTTTTTCCGGCCCAAGGCCGTGGCGGTTGTGGGCGCCACCGAACACGCGGGCACCGTTGGGCGGACGCTCCTGTGGAACCTGATCACCTCCTCGTTCGGCGGCACCGTTTATCCCGTCAATCCCAAACGACCCAGCGTGTTGGGCATCAAAGCCTATCCCCGGATCTCGGATATTCCGGAAGCGGTGGATTTGGCCGTCATCGCCACGCCGGCGCCCACGGTGCCCGACATCATCTCCGAATGTGTGTCGCTCGGTGTGCCGGGAGCCATCATCATTTCCGCCGGGTTTAAAGAAAATGGCCCGGAAGGATTGGCCCTCGAACAGCGCGTTCGGGAAATCGCCAAAGGCAAAATGCGGATTTTGGGCCCCAACTGTTTGGGGTTTATGTGTCCCCCGTCGGGGTTCAACGCCACGTTCGCCAAGGGCGTCGCGGCCAAAGGCAACGTGGGCTTTTTAAGCCAATCCGGCGCCCTTTGCACGGCGGTGTTGGATTGGAGTTTCAAAGAAAAAATCGGATTTTCAGCTTTCGTCTCGTTAGGGTCCATGCTGGATATTGGGTGGGGCGACTTGATCGATTATTTGGGCAACGATCCCAAAACCGAAAGCATCGTGATTTACATGGAATCCGTGGGCGATGCCCGTTCGTTTATGTCGGCGGCCCGGGAAGTGTCTTTATCCAAACCTATTATCGTTATCAAGGCGGGTCGAACCGACGCCGCCGCCAAAGCGGCGGTCAGCCACACGGGCTCGTTGGTGGGCCGCGACGACGTTTTGGACGCCGCGTTTGAACGGTGCGGCGTGATTCGGGTGGGCGCCATTTCCGACCTGTTTCAAATGGCCGACGTGCTGGCCAAACAGCCCCGGCCCAAAGGGCCTCGGCTGACCATCGTCACCAACGCCGGCGGGCCCGGGGTGTTGGCCGCGGACGCGCTGATTGAAAACGGCGGAAAGTTGGCGGATCTCAGTCCCGAAACGTTGAAAGAACTCAACACGTTCCTCCCCGCGCCCTGGAGCCACGGCAACCCGGTGGACGTGTTGGGGGACGCCGACGCCGCCCGTTACGGTCGGGCCGTGGAAGCGGCCGCCGCCGATGCCAATTCCGACGGACTCCTTTTGATCCTCACGCCCCAAGACATGACGGACGCCACCGGGTCCGCCCAACAGCTGGCCTTGAAAGCCAAAGCGTTGGGAGAAAAGCCCATCCTCGCCAGTTGGATGGGCGGCGATACCGTGGAAGCGGGCCGAACCATTTTGCACGACGCGGGCGTGCCGGTGTTCAATTATCCCGACACCGCCGCGAAAATCTTTTGCACCATGCATGCCTACAACCGCAATCTCCAGGCCCTTTATGAAACACCCCGTCCGGCCGTGGGAATGCACGAGTTGGGGGTTGACCTTAAAAGTGTTGAGCAATTGATTCAAGGCGCTCGAAGCGCGGGACGGACGGTGTTGACGGAAGAGGAGTCGAAACGATTGTTGGCGCTGTACGGCATCCCCATTGTGGAAACCCGATTGGCGGTTTCCGCTGACGAAGCGGCCCGGGAGGCCGAGTCGTTGGGGTTCCCGGTGGTGCTCAAACTCCATTCCAAAACCATCACCCACAAGTCCGACGTGGGCGGCGTGATCTTGAATCTCACCGAGGCGGAAGCGGTGCGGCGGGCCTTTGACGCCATTCGCAAAAACGTGGAGTCTCTCAAGGGACCGGGCCATTTCGACGGGGTCACCGTGCAACGAATGATTCGCTGGGAAGGCTACGAGATCATTTGCGGGGCCAGTCCGGATCCTCAGTTCGGGCCGATTCTGTTGTTCGGCACCGGCGGAAAATTAGTGGAAATATATCAAGACAAAGCTCTCGGTTTACCCCCGCTAACCAGCACGTTGGCCCGGCGGATGATGGCCAAAACCAAAGTGTGGAAAGCCCTCCAAGGCGTGCGCGGCCAGAAACCCGCGGATGTGGCCGCCCTCGAAAAGGCGATGATTCGGTTCAGCTGGTTGGTGTTGGAACAGACCGCCATCAAAGAAATCGACATCAACCCGTTGTTGGTGGCCCCCGAAGGCGTCATTGCCATGGACGCCCGGGTGGCGCTTTACACCGCGGACGAAGAAAAGGCCCGGTGCCGATCGGCCATTCGGCCTTACCCGATCGCGTATGACAAACCGTTCAAAACCAAAGACGGCGCTACCGTGCGGTTTCGCCCGGTTCGGCCGGAAGACGAACCCCTGTTGGTGGACTACCACTCGAAAGTGTCCGAACGAAGTGTGGTCAGCCGCTACATGCGCGCCTTTGATTTCAGCGAGCGGGTGGCCCACGATCGGTTAAGGCGGGTGTGTTTTGTCGACTACGATCGTGAACTGGTGTTTGTGGTGGAACAGCCCCCGGCGGGCGGACGACCGGCGGAAATTTGGGCGGTGAGCCGGTTGTCCCGTCGGCCCGGCACCAAAAAGGCCCAGTGGACCATGCTCGTGGCCGACCCGTACCAAAACCGCGGTGTGGGAACCGAATTTTTAAAACACATGATTTCCGTGGCCCGGGCGGAAGGAATGCAAACCCTGTGGGCCGAAATCCGTCAGGACAACAAGGAAACCCTTCGTATTTGCCAGCGGCTGGGGTTCCGCCAAACCGCCTGCACGGACGGGACCGTCCGGGTTCATCTGGACTTGTAGAAGATCGGCTGGCCCCAATACAGTTCAGATAGGCCGTCATCCCGGCGAAAGCTGGGATCCAGTGTATGAAACGGCTTCTTAATTACGGACTGGACCCCGGCCGCTCCCACGCGGCATTTCCTGCTAGCGCGGTCAGCCTACGCCGGGGAGACGAACCTTATCTGAATTGCATTGTAGCTAACCCCATGCTGGTTTGACGGGGGGAAGGCTTTAAAGTGTTGTAAAATAGATTCTCCCATGATCCCAGTTAAATCTTACGCGGCCATGTCGGCGGGGGCACCCTTGGTTCCGTTCTCTTTTGAGCGGCGAGAACCGGGCCCCCGGGACGTGGCCGTCGAAATCCTTTATTGCGGTATTTGCCACAGCGACATCCATTCCGTTCGTGACGAATGGGGCCGAGGTCATTATCCCATGGTTCCCGGCCACGAAATTGTCGGGAGGGTGAGCCGGATCGGGAAAGAGGTGTCGCGCTTCAAACCCGGCAATCTGGTGGGGGTGGGGTGTTTTGTTGATTCATGCCGGTCTTGCCCGCCATGCAAAGACGGCCATGAAAATTACTGCGAGCACGGCCCTCTGTTCACTTACAACGCCGCCGACAAAAACGGCGAACACACACGCGGGGGATACTCGTCCCACATTGTGGTGGACGAAAATTACGTCCTTCGTATTCCGAGTTTTCTGGCCGCTGATCGAGCCGCTCCGCTTTTGTGCGCGGGAATCACCACTTACTCTCCGCTCAGGCATTGGAAGGTGGGGCGTGGCCATCGGTTGGGCGTGGTGGGACTGGGCGGGCTCGGTCATATGGCGGTCAAATTCGGCGTTGCGTTGGGCGCCGAGGTCACGGTTTTAAGCACGTCGCCGGGCAAACGGGCCGACGCGCTGGCGTTGGGTGCGGCCGACTTTGTCCTGACGTCGGATGAAGCCGAATTGCGGAAACGGGAAGGGCGTTTCGATTTTGTTCTCAACACGGTATCCGCGCCCCACGATTTGGACGCGCTCTTGGCTCTTCTTCGTCGGGAAGGCACCATGATCCTCGTGGGCGCACCGGGGGAGCCCGTCCCTTTTTCGCCTTTCTCTCTAATTATGTCCCGGAAAAACATGGCGGGTTCGTTGATCGGCGGAATCAAAGAAACCCAAGAAATGTTGGACTTTTGCGCCAAAGAGGCTGTGTTGCCCGAGGTGGAAGTTGTTCCCGTGTCGCGGGTGAACGAAGCCTATGAACGGGTTCTGCGGGGGGATGTGCGGTATCGATTCGTTTTGGACATGAAGACATTGCCATGAAACGTTTAGAGCTGTATTTTGATAACGCGGCCACGTCGTGGCCGAAACCTCCGGCTGTGGATCGAAGTCTGTCCCAGTACCAACGGACCGTAGGCGCCAGCGCCGGGCGAGGAGCGTACCCCCGTGCCCAAGCCTCCGGCGAAATTCTGTCGGATTGTCGGTCGGCGTTGGCCCGGCTCATGAACTCACCGGATCCCCGGCGAGTGATTTTTACCCTCAACTGTTCGGACGCCCTGAACGTGGCCATCCATGGGTTGCCCTGGCGGCGCGGCGATCGGGCGTTGGTTACGCCGTTTGAACACAACTCGGTGTTGCGTCCTCTTCATGCCCTCAAGGCCCGTGTCGGCATCGCCATCGATGTCATGCCCATGGATCCGGACGGGCGGGTTCGGTTGGATAAATTGTCTTCCGCTCTTCGCCCCCGGACCCGGCTGGTGGCGTGTGTTCATGCGTCCAACGTGACCGGGGTTATTCAGCCCGTGGCCGAGGTGGGGGCCTTTTCCCGGCGAAAGGGGATCCCTTTCTTGGTGGACGCCGCCCAATCCGCCGGCGCGATCCCCCTCGATATGGCCGCCATGAAAATTGATTTGTTGGCCTTTCCGGGTCACAAGGGTTTGTTGGGGCCTTTGGGAACCGGGGCTCTGGTTTTATCGAAGCAAATCGATCTGGATCCTTACCGTCAAGGCGGAACCGGGAGCGTTTCTGAACAGGAAATTCAACCGGATTTTTATCCGGACCGCTTGGAAACGGGGAGCCACAACGCGCCGGGACTGTTGGGGTTGTGGGAAGGGATCAAGTTTGTTGCCGACCGGCGGGTGGAGACGATCCGTCGACACGAACGGGGGTTGCTGGACCAATTTCGCGAAGGGCTCTCGGGCCTTCCCGGGATCCGGTTTTTTGGGCCGGCCCGAAGTGCGGACCAGGCGGCGGTGGTGTCGTTGCGGTTCAAGGACGAAGATCCGCGCCGAACCGCCGCGCGATTGTGGGAACAAAGCCGCGTGATGGTTCGGGCCGGTCTCCATTGCGCGCCTTGGGCCCACAAACACATCGGCACTTTTCCCAACGGCACGTTCCGTTTTTCTTTTGGCCCGTTCGTTACCTCGGCCCACATTGACCGCGCTTTGGCCGCCCTGCGTCGGTTGGAGAATTCCTCGATTGACTGAGATCCCGGTAAAAGCATTGCTTCGACGAGTGCGGTTGCGGCCGTTCCAGGCCTTGCGGGAACGGTGGAAAGAAGGATACGGATTAACCGATTTCCGCGGGGATTTGGTGGCAGGACTGACGGTGGGTTTGGTGGCGTTGCCGTTGTCCATGGCCTTGGCGGTGGCCAGCGGGGTGCCGCCTCAACAGGGGTTGTACACGGCGGTGGTGGCCGGGTTTGTTGTTCCTTTGTTTGGGGGGTCCAGAACACAGGTGACGGGCCCAACCGCGGCGTTCGTCGTTATTTTGGCACCCATTGCCTCGCGATTCGGGTTGCCGGGCTTATTGATCGCCGGTTTTATGGCGGGGGCCATCCTGGTCCTGATGGGGATGGCCCGGATGGGTCAAGTGATTCAGTTTGTTCCCTACCCGGTCACCACGGGTTTTACCGCGGGGATCGCTCTTGTCATTGCCGTTCTCCAATTAAAAGATTTCTTAGGCCTTCAACCGGGGCCCTTGCCCGACCATTTCATTGAGCGCGTGCACGCCCTGTGGTCGGCCCGCGCCACGGGTTCCTTTAACGAGGTGGCGGTGGGATGCGTGACGCTGGGTTTGTTGATGGTTTGGCCAAAAATTTCAAAGCGGATTCCGCCCCTGTTGGCCGCGTTGGGGATCGTGACCGTGGGGGTCTACCTGCTACAACAACAGTGGCCGGGGTTGACCGTGGAGACCATTCAAACCCGGTTTCCTTCTCCCTCGGGAGGCGGCGTTCCGGCCGGGCCTCCGCCGTTTCGCTGGCCCTGGCTGTGGGCCGGCCCCGACGGTGTTGCGCCCGTGATTGGAATTCGATACATCGAAAGTCTCATCCCGGCGGCCATGGCCATCGCCCTGTTGGGCGCCATCGAAAGTTTGTTGTCCGCCGTGGTGGCCGACGGAATGACCCGCACCCGCCACGATCCGGACGCGGAGTTGGTGGCTTTGGGCCAAGGCAACATGCTGGGCGCTCTCTTCGGAGGTATTCCCGCCACGGGCGCGTTCGCCCGGACCGCCGTCAACGTCAAAGCCGGTGCTCGCTCTCCCATTGCCGCCATGATCCACGCGGTGTTCATCTTGTTCGCCCTCCTGTTTTTGGGGCCCGTTATTTCCAAGATCCCCATGTCGGCCCTGGCGGCGTTGTTGTTGGTGGTGGCTTACCATATGTCGGAAATCCGCCGGGTTCGGCAACTGGTGCGGGTGGCGCCCAAAAGCGACATTTTGGTTTTGTTCGTGTGTTTTACGTTAACGGTGGTGTTTGATATGGTCATCGGCGTGTCGGTGGGGATCGTGTTGGCCGCGTTGCTCTTTTTGCGCCGTATGGCGGGTCACACCCGAGGCCGAGCGGTTCACCATGATCACACCCCGCTCGGGGCGTCGGTTCCCAAAGACGTTTTTGTGTATGAAATTTCTGGGCCGCTCTTTTTTGGCGCGGTGGAAAATGCCTTGGGGTCCTTGCGGGCCATTGGCCAAAATTCGCGGGCCGTGATTTTACTGATGGACGATGTGTCCCATCTGGACGCCACGGCGTTGGTGGGCCTTGAAAGCGCGTTGATGGATCTGTTGCGATCGAGGCGCCGGGTGGTGTTGGTGGGCGCCGGGGTTCAACCCCTTCGACTTCTTCGCCAAGCGGGTTTGGTAGGCGAGGGCAAGCCGGTTGTGTGTTGTCAAACGATTGGAGAGGCTTTGGCTCTTATCAAATAGCTTCATTTTTTCGGGTATTTGCCGATAAGGGGTTCGAGGAGACATAATGACCGACAACAGCCGTGAATCGAGCCTCATCCAATACATCAATTTAAAGCTTGCGGCCCGAGGACTGCCGACCTTCGGGGGCGTCTCGGGCGATTTTCTCGACGTGGCCTGGCCGCTTCTTCAAAACCATCAGGAAAAAAGCCGTTTGCTGGCCGGCCACTTGTGCCCTGTGGACCGCCGCATCCAGGATTTTCTGGACGACTATCTTCGTGACACGTCCCCGAAAGGGGAGGGAGGGCAACCGTCAATAAGCCTTCCCGGCCTCACGTTTACCCTGGACCGCCCCGGCCTGGCGCGGACTCTTTCTCTTCCTCCAGATCGGGATCTGTTTTCTTCCGAATTCGTCCAAACTTTTCGGGTGAAACAGGGAATTCTGCATAACCCCAAAAACGATCGTCGGACCACCGCCGGCGTGTTTCATGTGGCGGAAGGGGGCTATGCGGTTCCCTGGGACAAGAAGTCCGTTCCCAAACCCGTTTTTCGCGCTTTGTTGGCCGCCGCTCTGAAACCGCCGGAAGAACACAAGATATTGCCGTTCACCTCCTCCCAGCCGGAAAAAGCCAAAGCGTGGATCTCATTGTTGTTGCGGCCGCTGGTGGTTCCGGAGGTGCCGGGCCGACGGTCGGAGAAACGGTCGGAAATCCGATTTTTCGCCCCCGGCAGTTTGGTGGGCAATTTGGATTTTGTGGAACGAATTTTCGGCAACGGCGGGGATCCGTCTCTCCCGGAAAACGACGCGTCCTTGGACCCCGACGGCTGGACGGGGCACACCGGATGCGTCATTTTGGCGCCCCATCTGGTGACGTTGAAGAAAAAAGATCTGGGGTTGCCTCCTCGGTCGCAAGCATCCCCACGGCAAATCCGCGACGGGATGTGTTGGGACGCCCCCGAAGAGCTTTACAACGGAGGAAGCGCGTTTAAAATTACGGCCCGGGATTCCCGCGGCGTGATGGTGACGCTGATCGCCGACAACTATTTCGGTTATTGCAAAAAAGAAGTGAAAACCCAAATCAGCTACGCGGCCAACCTGTATGGGTTGGCGGAAGAAGAGCACGCCGGCGGCGCCGCCGCGTTTGCAAGTTACGATTTGGGCGTCAATTTTGTTCAGGAAGAACGACTGATCCCTCAAAACGGCTTAACGTTTCTGGACCTTGTCAAAATGTACGGCGAAGCCGTTGAGCTGAAACCCGAGGGGTACGCTGTGGATCGGCTCTATTCGGACATCCTGTACGTGCCCGAAGACGCCGTGTTCGACATGAACACCAAAACGGTTTCCTGGGATTGGGACGGGGAAAAAAGAGCGATCCCGTTGCTGGCCCGCAACATCCATTTTCTTCCCAATGGGTACAAGGTGTTTTTGTCCCGGGCGGTGGGCGGCCAGGGGTGGCACTTAACCGGGACCACCGCCGAGGGAACCCTCTGCCACAAACCCAGCACCGTGAGCGGAGGGGGGAAATCCGAAATTTCCAAGTCCATTCGCGACGCCATGGTTCAGGGGCCCGTTTTTGTGGCGGACTTTCAAAAAGACATGGATCAGGTTCACGCCATCATTCATCGTTCTTACCAGGACCGCTTCAAAGATCCCCACATGGCCAAACATCCCCAACGGCCTATCCTGGGGCCGTCTCGTTCGCTGGGCTCGGTGATCAAGTTGCTCACGCCCGGTCCGGAATACAGCGATGAGTTCAACGCCTGGTTGCGGTCGATCCCGGCCCATATAAAAGATTTGGTGTTCGTGTTGAAACGGTATTACCAACCGGATTGGGGCGATGCGTGGCGGGACCACTTCAGCGTGGACGTCGTCAACGGCGCTCCCGGCCACGAACTTAAATTAGACGGCCGCCGTTTGAAAGCCACCTATCTGCGCGTGGGGTTTGAACGGGACGGGTCCCGCCGGATCTGCCGGGTGCGCCAGGACTTCTGTCCGACAGAAAAAATCCAAATGGAAGATGACATCACCGCATCGGTGGTGGTACCCCGCCAGGCGGTGAGCGGGTTGCGGCCGGGCGGGTCGTCTTTCAGCGTGAAGTTCCCGGCCAACTGCGAGACGAGGCTGTTTCAACGGCCGGACGACGCCATTGTGCCCGGTTACGATAAACAGGCTGAAGCCGATATGGCCGGCGACGACGTGTTTTTATCCAACTGGGAACCCCTGGAGAAAAAAGACATTCAAGCGTTGGCGGACGATGTGATTTCGTTTGAATCGTTTACCGAGCCCGTGCAAGACCTGTTTCGGCGGTTCTTGGAAGATGGCCGGCCTCGATACGTGGTGTCGTCGGCGAGGCCCCGGATGGTGGACGGAAAACCGTCCAAAAACCCCCGCTATCTTCAGAACCGTCCGGATCTCATGGCTCCCCGTTCGGTCTACATCGCGCGCATGGGCACGCGGATTTTCCGGAAAATTCCCTGGGGCCAATCGGTTCCTTGGACTGTGGACGCGGTTTTGCCGGCCCGGCGCAACAACCCGCCGGAGGTTTCAAAAAAGGGCGTTGCGGCTCCTCCGCTGTGCGTTTACAACCCCATTCATTACCAGGAATTGCCTGAGCTGTTTATGGATTTTATTTGCAGTTTGACGGGCAAGTCCCCGTCCACCACGGGGTTCGGTTCGGAAGGCGCGCTGACCAAATCCCCGTTCAACGCCATGCCCCCCGTGGTGGACTTGAACAACGCTATCGTGTCGTACATTCTGACCGGCGCCAGTGGGTTTTCCACCGCGGCGGGATACATCGGCCCGCACATCAAAGTGGAACACGACATCAGTTTGCTGGCGCCGGAAATTTGGGCCCGTTTGTCGGCGGACGAATTGGATCCGTCCTTTTTAATCAACGAGGGCTATTTGGAAAAGGTTAACGATTTTACCCACGAAGGACGGACCGTTCCCGCGGGGCGGCTGGGGTATCGGATCACGGAAAAATTCGTGCGGGGATTTTTGGGTCGGTTGTTTAACAATCCCAACATCGTTTTTACCCCGGAAATGTTGAGGCCCGAAATTCAAGATCGGGGTGTCTTCGTTCAAGGGGTGGAAGCCATTGTGGAAGCGCAAAAACACGTAGCCGAAGATTATTTTTCGGATGGAAGCGTGGACCAGGCCTGTCCTCCGTTAAGGGCCTTGCTCCATATCATGGCCAAATCCAATTTTGAGGGGAAAGGGCCGGATCATCCGGAGGTCCGAGCCCTATTTTCCCGGGAGAACCTGTTGAAAAGCGATTGGTACAAGGCCCGGCTGGCCGCGCAACAGAAAAAAGACATCGTCCTTTGGCGGAGCCACGTCAAACGGATGGAAACCGCGGTGGCGTCGTTCCCCTTGGTGGATTTTCCCCGGCTGGCCGTGGAAAAAAAGTTGGCCCACGCTCGAAAAATGTTGGTGGACGTCCAAACCCCCGCCTACCTGGCCTCGTTGGTGGGCACCCTCGGCTTAGACCCCGCAACCCAGTAAAGACTTCCTCCCCCATTTTTGGGGGAACGTAAATATTCCCTTCCTTACAATTATGAGACGGTTAATAAGATGCTCCCGGCCCATCCCGAATTTTGTACTCCGGTATAAAAAAGACGCAAACTTTTTGCACCCTGGTTCAAAAATTTGGAAATCGCGTTTTTTCGTTTACAACATTGTTACAACTTCTATGGGGTTTCTTTCGGGTTGATGGTGTATATTGGTTGTATGAAAAAATTGGGAAAACAGGCCGGGGTTTTGGCGGGGGTTTACTTTTTTAGCCAGGTCCTTTTTGCCTATCAACCGGAACGGGGGTTTTGGGCTCAACGCCGTCGGGCGGCCCGGGATCAGAGGGGGGCGGTTTTGTCCTCTGTTTCCGGGATCGGGGCGGTGGGGCCTTTGTCTTCTCAATTTCCGGCCGCTCAAAGCGTCACCCCTTCCTTGTCGCGGGCACTCGTCAGGTCTGTTCCAGCCCCCTTCTTAAAAGACCACGGGGATTTGTTGAATGCCCTGTCGATAGGCCATGGATCCATCCGAAAAATATCTCTCCCATTAAAAAAAACTGACCGTTCGCCTGTGGTGGTTCATATTCAAGATGTTCACATGAACCAGGAAGCCCAATGGAACATTCGTGAAACGGTTCGCGGTCTGATGCGATCAGGGAGGGTGGACCTTGTGGGGTTGGAGGGGGCCACCAACGAAATTGATCTTCAGCCGTTTGTGGATTTTCCATCCCGGCGGGCTGTGGCGGCCAGCGCGGACTATGTTTTGAAACAAAACAAAATTACCGGTCCCGTTCACGCCGCCATGACCGCCGAAGGGAAACTGCCCCGGTTTGTCGGAGTGGATGATCCGGTTCACTATCCGGCCAACGTTCAAGCCTATCGAGACGCCGAGCCTCTTCTCGACTTGGAGCGGAACCGAGTGGACGAACTGATCCGGAAATTGGACCAAGAAAAAATGGAGATCTGTTCTCCTAAGGTTCGTACCTTTGACAGCGTGGTGCGTTCATTTGAAGACCAAAAGGTCTCGTTGGGCGACTATGTGTTTGAACTGGCGGCCCGGTCACGCTCTTTGCCGGCTGACGTGGGTCGGTTTGCCAAGGCCCTGGCCTTGGAACGGACTCTTGATTTTCAACGGGTGGAGAAAGAGCGGGCCGACCTGATCAATGTTTTAGCAACGCGGTTAAACAAAACAGAAACAAGTTTGTTGCTCGCCCACAGCGCGGCGTATCGGGCGGGGAAGATTGGGTATGGTGTATTTTACGAACAGCTCCAAACTCTGTGTCGGAGCAAGGGGGTGTCCCTGTCGCGGTTCCCCGCCATGGACGCGTACGTCCGCTACGTGTTGTTGGCCGACGGAATTGATGCGGAACAGTTGTTTAAAGAACTGGTCCGTTTGGAAAAATCCATTTATGCCGGGTTGGCTGTCACCTCCAAGGAAAAAGAATGGGTGGCTCGATCTCGAGAGGTTCGGTTACTGAAAAAGTTGGTGAATTTTTCCATGACACCGGCCGATTGGAAAGATTACGAACCGTTGTCCGGCCGGCCGGAGTTGGCACCCTTTGAGGCGTTTTACAAGGAAGCGCACATCCGCGACGGAGCCATGGCCGACAATTTGCTGAAAGCTTTGGAGGCGGGCCACGGAACCACGGCTCTCTTGGTGACCGGGGGTTACCACGCGGAAGGCATTACCGATCGATTGACCGCCCAGGGCGTGACGGTGCTGTCTTACGTGCCGAAGATCGATAAAGTCGATACGGCCCAGGGATCGGCCTACTTGAGCGTGTTTTCCCAGGAAAAAACGCCCCTCGAAAAACTGTTTGCCGGAGAGAAACTGTTTTTGGGCCACAATCCCGCCGGTGGAACGGCTGAGACGGCAACGCTGGCTGTTGCGCTGGTGTCAACTGAGAATCAGCGCATGGGCGTGAAAAACTTAGCAAAACTTACTTTTTTCCTAAAACAATTTTGTGGTGAGGATGTGTCCCTAAACGTTAGCAAATTGGAATATGTGAAAGAGGTATGGTCCGCCCAGGTGGAAATCACAAACGGGAGATACTCCCAAACCTACTCTTTAACCGCAAACAACGAATTTAAAATTCTTTCCTTCCAAGGACAAAATAATCCAGTGGCTCCACCCTCGTCTTGGATGTTGGCCTGGATTGTTCCTTTAAACAAATTATTGGGGCGATGGGCTATTCGTGTTTCTCCATTGGTTGAGTCCTTGTTCTTAAGGCACGTCAGTGAATGGACACCCAACAACCATCTCTGGTGGGCCCAATTTCACGAAACATCTTCCCCCGATGGACTTGCTGAGCGACTGGTTTGGATGGGTGCCCACATGTTTAGGGACCTTAAAAAAGACAAACCCCTTTCAACTTATGAAGAGTTTAAACTTCATTTTAGTTGGAACCGGATGGGACTCGCACCCTGGATGGCCACGATATGGGGCAGGCTATTTTTAGGACTAATGGAGATTGCGGCTGAAGCTGCGACTTTAACCATTGAAAATTTTTTCACAGGGGGGCCAGTAGCTGTTTCCAGAGGGGTTACAGAACTCGAAAAAGCTTTTCAATTAGAAATGAAAAGAAGGGAAGATGAAAGAACCAGGGCTCCTCGAGTGGGAGTGCTTGGACAACCGGAAATGAAACTAGTCAATAAGGAGGACATAGGTGACAAACCAGTTGTAGGTCGTCTGCTTTTACAGGACGAACGAAAATTCTATTTGGTGGGTTGGAAAAGAATCAAGAATAGACTTGGGGAATACCATTTGGAACTGCTTGGAGGAAAGTTAACAAATAGAGAGAAGAAGAAAAAAAAGTTAAAGAGAGGGCTGAACAGGGAAGTTTGGGAGGAAAACAGAGTCCGCACTTTAGAAAAATTAGACATAAATTGGCCGAACGGGAAGAGGAAATTTTATCAATTTGGGAGACAGGAGTCGTCCCCGGGATCAAATCCTCGTGTCATGTTCTTTGGGCATGCCAGGGTTTCTGAAAACGGGGCTACTATGCCAAAGGTTACTAGCTTTGAACACAGTGCAAGAGGGATGGAATTTAAGTCTTTGGCGTTTATCCTAGACCAGTTTAGATCATTGAGCGCGGGACCCCTGCTCATCTTTTATATGGAATTTTTGAGAGAAGCTTATGGAATTGATAAGGTCAAAGCCATTTACCCAATTAAGAAACCGTTTCGATTAAAGCGGCTTACCGATCCGGTTGTTATTGAAACAGATGATGGGTGGTTTGTGTATGCACCTAATATAAACGAACAAGAGTTGAAATCAAAGATCAACGTGGTTAACCCTTCTCTTGCCGGGATTGGTGATGAAGTTCAAAGAAGGGATGATGAGGATTCTCTTCTTCGTGATTGGCCCACGCCGCAAGAAGGCGAGGGGAGGATGGTGATGCGTAGGTCGGGCCTTGAAAATCCGAGCGATCACAATGAGGAAGCAGGGAGAGCCACCAGCCTGTGGTTGTTGAAGTTGTTTGAGATGGTTGGGGCCTGGGTGGACAAGCGTGCTTCAACGGAAATAAAAGATCGGCACGAAAAAACATTTGAGGAACGGTTTGGGATTCATTACATGAGGAACGCGCCCCGATATGAATGGGGTTTGGCGGCGATGGCGTTGGTTGCCAATTTGCTGTGGGTGAACAGTGTTTGGATGGGAGTTGGATTTTCGGCACTGTTTGTGATTTCTCATTTTAAAATCTTTAACCTCAAAACAGATGTTAAGGTCGGTCCGTTTCGGGTTTTAGTCATGGCCGTTATTTATGGGGCCCTCATTGCCTTCTCTCCTGACAGCGTGTTCGGGTTGATCCACGGAACGGGGGCTCAATCCGCCGTTCATTTTTTAATGACTGTGGTGTTTTGGCATATGGCTTACGGAATTCACCGCTATTTTGACCCGCCCTGGCGAACAGCGACAAACAAAATTGGCCCAAGAGTTGAAATAAGTCCCCTTTCTCTCTCCTATTGGGGCAGTCGTTATTTCGGCTTGGAAGAACCGCGCGCCCGTTTGTTGGGGGCGATTGAAATGCTGGCGCAAATTCCCCTGCTGGTTATGTTAAGGCTGTTTGCCGATAATAACGGTTCCTCTTATCCGGGTCTTTATTCACTAATGGGGCTTGATCCGATTTTGGGGCCCCTTTTTATGATTATTCTTGTCTACACCTTTTGGTCAAATTACGTGGTGATGTCGATCGCCGCCAACGCGAAAGGAAACGATCCTCCCCGATTCGGCCATTTGGTGGGCCCCCTGGCCGTGTTCTTATTCTTGATCCCAACTCATTTTGGACTTGGGATGGGGGCATTCATCTATTTCGTATATTTCATGATGGCGTTGGTGGATAAAACCCCCGAACAAAAAAGAATTTTATCGGCTCCCGAAATAACGAAAAAAAACCGAACGATTCGATTATTACCCGCATTGCCCGATGGCGTTAAAAGCGACAGTGAGGACGTTTTATCGGTTCGGATTCTGGTGAAGGTCCTTGATGAAACGCTGTGGGGAAAGCGCATGAAATTATTATTTGTCAAAAACCAAGACGGTCGGTGGGAAGTTCCGGGTGGGGGCGGCAAAAGAGGGGAAACGATTCCCAACGCGGCGATAAGAGAAATTAAAGAGGAACTTGGAGATAATTTTATGGCTGTTTTAAGAAGGTTTTCCAACCGATTATCTCAGGCCCCTCAGTTTGTTCATGAAATCGTTACGGCTAAGGGGAAAAAAAGTTTTCGATCTGTCAGTGTGGTTCAGGCAGAACCACCCTATCCTCCCAGAGTTCGATTGAATGACGAGTCTCTGGCCCATCGATGGATGACGTTACCGCAGATCAAGCGGATGTATATGGGATTCACGCTCAATACCCGGATGTCTCTGCTCAACCCCATTCTGGAAAGCGAATACGGAGTGACCGGGATTGTAAATATCGTTCCCATGGAAGAGGATGGGGCTTCCGGCGTGGAAGGATCTCCCCTCCGCATCACTACGAAAGAAAAAGTAGACGGACAAGAAATCGAGAAAGTTTTCATCCTTCGGCACCGCGACCAAAATGTGAATGCGCCCGAACAAAAAATGAAGATCACTCTCCACCGAAAAAAGCCTTCTTTATTTCAAAAGGCCGACATCCTCACCCTAAGCCGTCAACACATGATTTTGGAAGAAATAGTTGATGGTTCGGGTTTAGTGACAAAAGATTCAAATGAGTTCAGGGGCTTTTCCATTTTTTATTGGATTGCTCGATGGATGGGAGTGCCCGAACCATTTGCGCGCCGAATTGGGATGCGGGGGCTGATTGTTGAAATCCCGGCCTTGATCGGCGCTCGGTTGTGGGCGGAAGATCCGGTTGCTCAGGGAGGGGGCCTATTTGCTTACATGGGATATGATCCGGTGGGGGGGCCTCTTTTGGCAATTGGTTTGATAATTTTTGCGTGGGCACACTACGATCTTATGAGAAAAACCGCTCTCATCGAGGGACGCTTTCCCCCGTCTATCAATGAGTTCTACAAAAGGTTGACGTTGTTCTCCCTCTATCTAATTCCGTGGCCGTTCGTTTTGATTTTGGGTGTACTGGCCCATGTGGTGATTGATTTTTATCAGTTTGTGGTTGATACAGACACACGAATTGATCGATTAATTTCCAGCATGGATGTGGTCGAAGGGCCCAATTACGTTTTCTTGGCACCGTCCTGGCATGGACGGGACAGCGAAACGGAGGCAATGAATTTAAATGTCAAGGTTCGCGATCAGAATGGAAAGAAACTCTATTTTCTCCAAAAAACGAAAAGGGGGTGGGCGTTTCCTAGCGGCGGGATGGAACCAGGATCCGACTCAGTTCCGTTGTTTTTTCTCAAGCAGGGCCAGGGGCGTAATTTTAAAACAATAACTGTCCACGTGGAGAGGACCGTTTTGGACGGGAAGGATAAAGTGGGGAAGGGAGAGTGGTTTACGCTTGATCAAATATCAAACAAGATGTTGTTTCAGTGCCCGTTATCCACGCGTCTCGCTCTTCTGAGCGAAACAATAGAACGGGAGTATGGCGTCCGTGACATTGTTTCGATTGAACCGATTGCTAATTCACCTCGTTGGGCGGATGGGCCCGCTTTGACTCTGACCACCAAGGGGAATAAAAAATATGTTTTTCGGAGCGCTGGAAAAAATCATTGGGAAGCGTTACCCCATGTGGCGGTGCAGATTTTATTAAAAGGAAATGGTATCCCAACAAGAGAAATTATTAGGCCCGCCCATGGGACAATAACGAATCCGTTTGTTTTTCTGCTGGGGCGCCATCCCATGATTCTTGAAGATGTCAGCGAAACAGGGACGTCTTATTACTCAGGCAGTTCGACCGCGCATCATTTTTTCAAGATGGGGGAGATGGCGGGGAATATTGATAAATTGTTCCGAGAACGTGGAATCTCCGCAACAGATCTAGAGAAACAGCGAATTGTTTCGATCCATCCTGACAATGTTTCTTTTAATGACAAAGGTGAAATTGTTTCAATTGATTTATATCCCATCTCACCGGGATGGGGATTTCGGCATGATGCTTTAATCGGAATGGGGAAAGGTGTGGGGGATTTGGAAAAGCTGGAAGCAATTGTCAATGGATATGAGTCTGCGACCTCTCCCTTATCACGATCAGAGAAAATAGATGTTTGGAATTCTTTTAATCAACAAACAGAGGTGCAAAACTATTTGACTGGTTTCACTCGAGGACGAACCCCTGGCCCCTCTTCGACATTACAGTGGTTTTGGGTGCGTTGGCAAAACCGCGTGGGAGAATTGGATGATATTTTACGCAGGGCTCCTTGGGAATCGGCGGTGTTGGTCTTAGTTCAGGGAGTGGCGGTGACGGGGTTTCTGTTTGGCGGAATATCGGTTGTATGGATTTTTGCGGTTTCAGTCCTCGCTGGGATGTTGGGCTATTCCCACGTTTTCGGGACTTACGTTATGAGAAAGGGAAAGCTGGTGGGAGTCCATGGCATTGCCACTCCTGGCAAGGCGATCCTCTGGTTTACGTGGACGTTGGTGTTTGCAGGGGTGCTTTTAATGATTGGGCAGACGGTTCCAGCCGAAAGCCTGAAAGTTGCTATTGGGTTGGCGATTGCGGCGGGGGCACGCCTTTCGTTTATTGTTCACCGGAAAGAAAATCGGGATTGGGTGATAAACAAATTGCCTGACCTGACGTCTGAACAACGGTTAGTGGCCCAGAATATTTTGAAGGCCTTGGAAGGAAAGCCACTTCGGATGGGGGTGGGTGAGCTTCGGGAACGGATTTACGAGACGGCTGAGAGAATCGCGGCTTCGGAATCAGGTTTTGAAATTGATTTAGGGGATCCTTCGGTATCGGGGGATGGGGTTAAGTTTTACATGATGGATCCCGTGACACTGGATAAACCCGGCAATATTAATCTGTTGAAAAATCTCTTATCGAAAAACCCGCGCCTTATTGTGATTTTGGCTCAACCGGTGGAGGGAATTGCCCAAGATCAAGTGATCGTTTCTCCGAATTCTATTGAAAAGAATGGGGTTGGATACGATGTTATTGTCAGCGGCTTAAAGGATTCTATTTTGCAGGCGGCGGGGGGGCGTCCTTTCCAAATCATGACGTCTCCTCTCTTGAGTTTAAACACAACGAACATGGCGGAGGACGACCCCGTTCGTCAGGCTTCTGAGAATGCCGTGGTCTACGTGTTGGAACTGTTGATGGGGTTTTCCGCCAAGGCGTTTAAATGGCCAGACGTGCTAAAGGCATTCCGGGCCCTGGCCGAAGCGGCCTAACGCATCAACAGCAACACCAACGCCTGGGTGGACAAAACCCGCAACAACATGGTGAGCGGATACACCGTGGCATACGAAAGGGCCGGCAGTTCCGATCCCAAATAGGTGTTGGCGAACGCCAGGGCCGGCGGATCGGTCATGCCTCCGGCCAACACGCCGCACAGCGCGGTGAAGTTGATTTTATAAAACAGCCGCGCCAATCCCCCCACGATGAGGAGCGGAACGATCGTGATGGCCGCTCCCCACGCGATCCAGGCAATTCCGTCGCCGGACAGAACCGTGGACACAAATTTTCCCCCGGATTTTAAACCCACACAAGCCAAAAAGAGGGCGATGCCCAATTCGCGGATCATGAGGTTGGCTGGAAGCGGCATGGACCACACCAGATTTTTCCACTGGCCGACGCGCGACAGAACAATGGCCACAACCAGCGGGCCCCCCGCTAACCCCAATCGAACCGGAGCGGGTAATCCCGGCAAGGCCACCGGAATGCTTCCAAAAAAAACGCCCACGGCGATTCCCACCAGCAAGGGCACAATCTGGGGATCGTTTAAATCCTTTGGCGAGTTGCCCAGATCAATGGAGGCTTCGGCGATGGCGTCGGGTTCGCCCACCAAAGTCAATGTGTCCCCAAACTTAAGGGACAGATCCTTGCGGGCGGCAAATTCCAGGTTCATTCGTGTCAGGCGCGTGGCCGTGACACCAAACCGTTTTGGCAACGCCAGGTCCTCCAACGTTTTGCCGAGCACTTTTTTATTAGTCACGACCACCCGTTGAGCCGTGATGGGGCTGTCCAATTCTCTTAAATCCAATTCCGAATGCCGTCCAACAATTTTTTCCAACCGGTCCAGCCTCTCTTTCGGGCCCACAGCCAAGATCACATCTCCCACCGCCAACGTGGTCGACGCGTGCGCCACGCTGACCACGCCGTTGTGCAACACCCGGGAAATGACAACGCCGGTTTCGGGAAACCCCGACATCCGTCCCAACGGAAGGCCCGCCACGTCGGGGTTAACCACGTCCAAGTTGATTGAATGTAGGGCAGGCGCGTGGGCCTGGTGGGATTGAGAAAAAGATTTTAATTCCAGGTCCGGCTGAACGCGGAACAGTTTTTTTAAGATCAGCATGGCCAAAATAATGCCGATCACGCCGAACGGATAGGCCACGGCGTAACCCAAGCCCGGCACCTTCACCAAGTCCGACGTTGGGCCCACCACGTCGCGCAAGGCTTGTTGGGCGGCGCCCAGGCTGGGCGTGTTGGTGGTGGCTCCGGCCAGAACGCCCACGGCGGCGTGTATGGGCAGTTTACCCAGAAAGTGACCAGCCAATGTCATTGCGACACCCAGCATGACCACCGACGCGGCCATGATGTTTAAACCCAACCCGCCCTTTCGCAACGACGCGAAAAACCCGGGCCCCACTTGAATTCCAATGGCGTAGACGAACAAGATGAGTCCGAATTCCCGCATGAATTCCAACACGTGCTCGTCGATGGTCGCACCGAAATGAGCGAACAGAAGGCCCGTAAACAAAACACCGGCAATGCCCACATTGACACCGAGGATTTTAAAGTGGCCCAGGTAAAGGCCGATACCGGCCACAAGACAAAGCACCAGCACCGCGTGGGGAACCGTGGTGGGGTCCAACAAGGTCGCAAAGAGGTTCATTGTGTTCTCCTAGTATGAAATATGACGCAGGGCCGCCGCGCAGGCAACCAAGGCCAATGTGACAACGATATTGAATCGGGCCCAAAAGAGCATCCGACGTGAGGCGGCTATAAATTCCGGGCTATCGGGGGCATGACTTAATTGTGTTAAAGCGGGACCCCATTCGCGGTTGTGCAACACGCTTAAGATAAGCGACAGGACCAAAAATCCCATCTTGATCGTGAACAGCCGGCCGTAGGACGTGTCCAAAAAAGAACCGGCGGAACTGAGAAAAACGTAGCGGATGTGGTAAAGGCCCGTTAATAAAAGTACGCCCAGGGCGCCATGACTGAACCGCTTAAACCGTTGGGCGACGGCCAACGTCAAAGACATTCGGTGCGGAGGGGCCAATTGCCGCCGCGCCACCGGACCCAAAACCAACCCCAGGAAAAGTTGGCCGCCCACCCAAAACATGGCCGCCGCAATGTGCAAAAAATGGATGAAAATGTCCATCGACATCTCCTTAATAAACAAATTCGCGAATGTCGTAGAGCGCCCGGCGTTCACCCCGGGGGGGAACCAAAGCCTCAATGGCCCGCCGTTGGGCCGTCATTTCTTCTTCAGTAAGGGCGTGCCCGTTCAACTCCCCGGCCGAGCGTGTTCCATCCGTCCCGGCGGGGGAAAAAAGCGGCGAAAAATACACCAAGTCGCCGGGCCCCAGATTGGCGTTGCGCAGGAGGGCCGCTGTTTCTCTCAGGTGTTCGTCGGCCCCGTTGCGCCCGCCGGCGCCCAACAGCACAATGAGACCCACGGCGATTCCCGCGCCCTTCAGCTTCAGGGCCCCCGCCGCCGCAAGGTCGGCGGACCCCAGTTTGTTCAATTGGCGGCGGATGGCGTCGGACCCGCTTTCCACCCCCAGATACGCCCGTCGATAGCCCGTGCGGGCCAAGGCTTGAAGATCCGCCGCGGACCAGACGGCCAACCGAGCCGGATCGGCGAACGAATACAGCCCGCCCACCCCGTCGTCTTGCGCTTTCGCCAGGTGGGGAAACCGCTCGGCCAACTCCTGCGCCACGGGAATCAATAAGTCCGGCGGGGCTTGGAACGCGTTGGCGTCGCCCAGGAACAAAGAACATCGTCCCGCCAGAGCGGGCCCTAAAAATGATTCGATCTCGTCGGCGTGCCGGCGAATTTCCTCTTTTGTTCTTACCCGGGATGGACGCCCGGCGTAAAAATCACAAAACGTGCACTTGTTCCAGGCGCATCCCTCGGACACTTGAACAACCAACGACAAATACTGGTCCGGCGGAAGAATCCCGATGGGGTTCCAAACCTGGGCGAATCGATTCGCGTCGGTCGTCCACGCGCGGACAATTCCTTGGACCAAAAAATCCAGGTGCGCGTGAAGTTCTTCCCGCTGGACGTGCGTGTCGAGCCCCCGCACAAAACGGCGGACCGCCTGTTGGTTTTCCAACTCCGGCAGGCGGCCCCGGCAGAGGTCCAGCAATTCCAACAGCCGGTCCCGCAACCGTTCTTCCTCGGTTTTTGAAAGAATCCGAATGTGCCGGCGGGCTTCGCCGCCGGCCGGCCAGACCCATTTTTTTTCCACGCAGTGCCCGTCCAAACCGCGGGCGGTGTAAAGCCCGTTTTCGTAAAAGCCTGTCGGCCGACCCGACCGATCAAACGTCAGCGTCGCGTGGGGAGAAATAACCAGGGAGAAACTCGCCATGGTTTCCCCAAATACCAGAGTGTCGATACGGTCGGTGATGGGCATGTTCGGAAGGCCCCATTTTAGCTAATATTGGGACGGAATGAATACCCCGTCCCCCCTTTCCGCGGCGCGCCCGGCAAGTTCCGCTCCAGCCGGAACCCCCATGCCGCCCCGATTGATTTTTTGGGAAACCACCGCCGCGTGCAATTTGCGGTGCGTGCATTGCCGGCGGTTGGATGTCCTCGACCAAGTCAACGGCGACGATCTGTCAACCGACGCCGCCCGGGCGATGATCACGGACATCGCCGAAAATTACAAACCCATATTGGTGTTGTCGGGGGGCGAACCGTTGTTTCGGCCGGACATTTTGGACGTGGCCGCGTTTGCCCGCGACCGCGGTTTGCGCGTGGCTCTGGCCACCAACGGCACGCTGGTCACCGCCGAGAAAGCCCGGGCCATTCGCGACGCCGGCGTGGCCCGGGTGAGTATTTCCCTCGACGGGGCTCAAGCCGCCACACACGACCGGTTCCGCGGCGCCGGCCAGTTTGAGCGGGCCCTGCGGGGGTTTGACCATCTCAAACGGGAAGGCGTCTCTCTTCAAATCAATATGACCGTCACCCGTTACAACGCCCACGAACTGCCGGACCTGTACGCCAACGCGGTGGCTCGGGGCGCGGCCGCGCTCCATTTATTTATGCTGGTGCCGGTGGGATGCGGCGTGCAAATCGCCGATTCGGATATGCTTCCGTCGGAAGAATACGAGAAGTGGCTCCATTGGTTTTTTGATCGGGAAATGGAACGAAAAATTGAATTAAAAGCCACCTGCGCGCCCCATTATTTCCGCATCGTGCGCCAGCGGTCCAAAGAAGTCGGGGGGTTGCCCCCCAGCCATCATCGGCAAGAATCCAAAGGCGCCACCCATTCCCACCAGGCTTTGCATCAAACCACGAAAGGTTGTTTGGCGGGACAGGGTGTTTGTTTTATTTCCCACAAGGGCGAGGTGTTCCCGTGCGGGTATTTGCCGATCACCGTTGGAAACATTCGAAAAACAGATTTCAAAACCTTGTGGGAAACATCCCCCGTGTTTCAGAGTTTGAGGGATCCATCCCAGTTGGAAGGCAAATGCGGGGTGTGTTCGTTTAAGTATGTGTGCGGGGGGTGTCGGGCGCGGGCGTACTATTCCCACGGCGATGCCTTGGGCGAAGAACCCCACTGCGTTTACATACCTCCCGGGTTTGAAGAAGCCGAAATTTCCGATCCGTTTTAATTTCCCTCCTCCCCCGCAGGATATGACGGGGATCATGGCGGAAGGGGACCCCAATATGCGACGATAGACCCACGGGGGCGTTATGGATAACCGGGGGCAATGGAGCCGTCGCGTTTACTTTTACCAACTGCGAACCCAGTGGGGGGAGGATCCGTTTGAGATCCTCACCCGGCTGACCCATCGCGTGTGGGTGGCTTTGGATAAAAATGCTGGTCACGCCCCGTTGGATCCCCATGTTTGGCCCGGCCTTTTTCAAACATTTCGCGATATTTTCCTCAGCCGACTTTCGTTTAGCCCCCAATGCGGGCGAGGCGAAGGGTGCCTTTCCGCTCCTTGTGTTTTGTGCGGGAACAATCCCCACGGCCACGACACGTTGAAACGCGTTCACATCCTTCAAACCCGACAACCCATCGACCGCTTCTTGGACGCTGTTGCCTTCGCCGTGGTGCGCCGTTTGCACATCCGGGGGGGCGCGTTGGTGCGCGGGGGAAAAGACTCTCGCCAACAGGTGCGAGACAGTTTGGCGGATGTCCTTAAAAACCATTTGTTTGCACGCGGGGAGTGCCGTTACTGTCCGGCGCGGGTGATGGGTTCCGGCGAGCGGCGTCAGTATCCCCGGGACATTCTGGGTTATTCCTGGGGTGGACTGAGACGGATCCGGCCGGGAGATTTTCCCCGCGTGGAAGAGATGGAGGAGGCGTAACATGAAAATTCTTTTGGCGGTGGACGGATCCACTCATTCTCGTTGGGCCGAGGGGCTTCTCTCTCAGGTGGCGGGGTCCGGGCACAAAGTAGAGGTCCTCTTTGTCGGGCCCGCGGTTCCCACCGGTTCGTCCGTGGGGGCCGCCTTGGCCGACGGGTTGCGCCAAAGCGGTCAAGGGTTGGTGGACACCGTGAAAAAAAGTCTTTCGCCTCGATTCAAAACCACGGGCCGTGTTTTGGTTTCCAACGACGTGGCCGGTTCCATTTTGGATCGGGCCCGGACGATTCGCGCCGATTTGATCGCGCTGGGGGCCCGGGGCCTTTCGCCGTTGAAACGATTTTTGTTGGGAAGCGTTTCCAACAAGGTGACTCGCCATGCCGATTGTTCCGTATTGATCGCCCACCGTAAACCGTCTAAAAAGCTTTCTTTGCTGTGTCCCATCGACGGTTCCCCCACTGACCGGCGGACGGCAGACTTTTTGCGCCGCTTGGGCGCGCCCACGGGCGCGCCGGTGTCTTTGTTGCACGTGGTGGCCGACCCGGTGGCATTGTGGATTCCGGAAACGGGGTTCCCCGGGGGATACGGCAACGTGGTCGCGTACAAAGAATCCCTGGACGCCTTGCGCCGACGGGGAACAAGCGTGCTGGCGAGGGCGAGGGAAGAGTGGGCTCGGCGGTTTTCTTCTGTAAAAACCCTTCTTCGCGAGGGGTATCCGTCGGGCGAAATTTTGCGGTCGGCCCAATCCACCCGCGCGGGATTGGTGGTGTTGGGTCGGCGGGGGATTGGCCGGGTGGACCGGTTTTTCATGGGGAGCGTTTCCCAAAAAGTATCTTCTTACGCGCCCTGCGGGGTGTTGGTTGTTCATTCCTGAAAAGGAGGCGACCATGGTTACGGCGAATCATCTTGAACGGTTTTTAGCGGCCGCGGCGAAAATGTTTCCGGAATCCAAGTCCAGCATTGAGGGCGGGGCTCCGTTTGTCACCATTTCTCGCCAAGCGGGCGCGGGGGGCCACGTGGTGGCACGGGCCCTGTTGGACCGTACCTTCGAAGCGCGTCCCAAAGCCTTGTTCGAGGGCTGGAGCCTGTTTGACGAGCGGTTGGCGGAAATGGTGGCTGAAAATCCCGCTTTGAAAGTGTCGTTGAAAGGGTTGGCCGAGGAAGACTTTGTGTCGGGTATTCAAGACATGGTGTCGTCATGGATCGCGGGGTTGTCGCCTCAATCGGCGGTGGTGGCCCATTTGTTCAAAGTGATCCGCGGGTTGGCGAGCCAAGGGAAAGTCATCATAGTCGGGCGGGCGGGGGCGTGTTTGACCCGGGCGATGCCCCTGGGCGTACACCTAAGGCTGATGGCGCCGTTGGACGTGCGGCTTCGTCGGGTGCGGGCCGCTTTAGGGGCCTCCGAAAAAGAGGCGCGCCGGGTGGTGTCCGACCACGACCGCGCCCGCGCGGCGTTGGTGAAAACCTATTTTCATCAGAACATCGATGATCCCTTATTGTACGACCTGGTATGGAACACCGGCACCGTGCCGGTCGAAGTCATTGCCTCCACCACATTGCGTGCGGTGGAATCTTTGGCCCGGCGGGGGAGGGGGGTATGACAAAAACCAAACCGCGTTCGCTGCCCTCGGGCGTGTTTCTTCCGGGTGAAGACGTGGCTGCGTATTTCAATCATCACGGTGATCTGGGAGCGGTCTTCGACCGTGTTCATGCCCATTTTTTTGAGTCGATCGGCCGCCCGAGGCCCAGTAAACGTCATCAAGCGCACATAACCAAAAAGAATTAACCCGGAATTCCCAGTTGGGCGTGAGGACCGGCCGAGCGCAGAGCGCTCGGCACCTGGGGCGGCAGAGCCGCTGATGCGAGACGGAAAAGGGGGGCCTTTTTACGAACAAAAAAGTGCAGGCCGTAGGCCGCTCCCACGCGGCACTTCCGCTAGCGCGGTCGCGGGGACTACGGACAAACTTTTTTGTGAAGAAAAAAGGCCCGAATTTTCCGTCGAATCCCGCGATCCAACTGGGAATTTCGGGTAAAAAACCGCCCCCTGAACAAGGGCGGTTCCCTCCGCTGAATCGCCAGATCCTTGGCCATAAAAACAATGGCTTTCTTTCGTTTTCAAGATTGGGTAGAATGAGGATATGGAAAGAGCCATTGTGGTGGGAGTTCAATTGAAGGCCACGCCCGATTCGACGCACATATCGTCGATGGGCGAACTGGAACGGTTGCTGGAAACGGCCGGCGGAGAAGCGGTTGCCCAGTTGACCCAAGAGCGGGTTCGCCCCGATACGGCCTTGTTGGTGGGGGAGGGGAAAGCGTTGGAAATTGCCGACTTGGTTCGGCAAAAAAAAGCCACCGCTGTGGTGTTTAACGACGAGTTATCGCCCAGCCAGCAGAAAAATCTGCAAGAGCTTATCCCCGCAAAAATAATCGACCGCACCCGCCTCATTTTGGACATCTTCGCCCAGCGCGCGCGAACCCGGGAAGGGAAACTTCAGGTGGAGTTGGCCCAGTTAAATTATTTGCTGCCCCGCGTGACGGAACGGTTCGGGCGATTTGAACAGCAAACCGGCGGGATCGGCACCCGCGGCCCCGGGGAACGTAAGCTGGACATTTCCCAACGGCGCATTCGCGAACGCATTGTCCGGCTGGGACGCGAGATCGACGGTGTGCGCCGCCAGCGTGACCAACAGCGCGACAGCCGTCGGCGCGTGCCGCTTCCTCAAGTGGCCATTGTGGGATACACCAACGCGGGCAAATCCACTTTGCTCAATACCCTTCGGACCGGTTCGGGCCCCGGGGTGTTGGCCGACGACAAACTGTTTGCGACCCTCGACCCCACCACCCGCCGCGTGAAGTTGCCGGGCGGGCGGTGGGCTTTATTCGTGGACACGGTGGGCTTTATTCAACGGTTGCCCCACGCGTTGGTGGCGGCGTTTCACGCCACATTGGAAGAAGCCCGCGACGCCGATGTGCTGGTGCACGTCATCGATATCTCAAACCCCGCGTGGCCTGACCAAAAAAAAGTGGTGGAAGACGTTCTTAAAGAGCTGGGCGCCGACGGGGTTGTGCGAATGGACCTGTACAATAAAGCCGACGCGCTCGCCCCCGCCCAACGGGCCCACGCGCGGCGGGAAGGGCGGCTGTTGATCTCGGCCCGAGGGGGGGACGGATTGGACCGGTTTTTGAACCGGGTCGAATCCCTATTGGAAAAAGATCAAAAAGAGCGATCGTTCGTTCTCCCCCACGGTCGGCGGGACCTGTTGACGTTGCTTTACGGCGCCGGGCGGATCGTGTCGGAAAAACCCGATCCCCGAGGCACGCGCTTTCGCGTGAGGCTCGACGACAAGAATTGGGGCGTTCTTCAAAAGGAGCTGTCCGATGTCTAATGCGTCTTTGACGTGGGCGAACCGGATTACCATTGTTCGGATTTTGTTGACGCCGGTGTTGGTCATCCTTCTTTTAAACGGGAGCAGGTTGTGGCCCCTCTACATTTTCGCCTTGGCGGCGGTGTCGGACATCCTCGATGGCTGGGTGGCCCGGTGGCGACAGGAAGTTTCCCGCCTGGGTTCCTTTTTGGACCCCATCGCCGATAAATTGTTGTTGTCGTCGACTTTTTTGGTTTTGGCCCATCTGGGTCGAACGCCCATGTGGGTTTTCATCATCGTCTTTTCCCGGGACCTTCTTATTTTGTTGGGGTGGAACGTGATCACCATCCTGTCCGGTAAATCCCAAATCCATCCGCGCCTGTTGGGCAAAGCCTCGACTTTTGTTCAAATGTCGACGGTCATGGCGATGTTGGCCTTCCCCGGCCAAACCTGGCCGGCTCATTTTGTGTGGCCGATGGTGATCGTGACCTTGTGTTCAATGGCAGATTACGTGTGGGTGGGAACAAAAACCTTGGGAGAATTGGCGTGAGCGGATCACTGCCGACAGTGGTTTTGGTGGGCCGGCCCAACGTAGGCAAATCCACGTTGTTTAACCGGTTGTGCGAAAGCCGGCGCGCCATCACTTCGCCCGTGGCCGGAACAACCCGTGACTGGATCGAAGGATTGTGCCACTGGAACGGGCGCGCGTACCGCGTCATCGACACGGGAGGATACGCGCCCGGCTCGGATGTGTTGGCTTCGGTACGGGCCCAAGTCAAGCGGTGGGTGGACTCCGCCGAAATCGTGGCGTGGTTGGTGGACGCGCGCGACGGTGTCACCCCCGCGGACGACGAATTCGCCCGTCTTCTGCGCCCCGCCGCGAAGCGGGTGATCCTGGTGGTTAACAAAGCCGATTCCGAACGGCACGACGCCGCGTTGGGCGATTTTGCCCGGCTGGGGTTTTCGGGTCTGGTCACGGTGTCGGCGTCCCATGGACGGCGCATCAACACGTTGTTGGATTTATTAGAAGAGCGAACGGGCGGATCCAACGCCACCGCCTTGGTTCCCCAGGACGATGAAATCCGCGTGTCTATTGTGGGCCGCCCGAACGTGGGCAAATCGTCGTTGACGAACCGTTTGTTGGGCGAAGAGCGGATGATCGTTTCGCCCGTTCCCGGCACAACGCGCGACACCATCGACAGCCGGTTTCGCTGGAAAGATCAACAGTTCCTGTTCGTGGACACCGCCGGGTTGCGGGCCAAGAAATCGAGGGCCGACGATTTGGAAGGGTTGACCCGTTTGATGACGGATCGGGCGTTGGACCGGTGCGAAGTGGCTTTGTTGTTGGTCGATGCCCAAGAGGGATTGACCGAAGGGGATGTGGCCGTGGGCCGGTTGATCGACGAAAAACGACGGGCCTGCGTGGTGGGCGTCAATAAATGGGACTTGGTGCCGGACCGCAGTCCCAACGCCGCTTATTTTCGCGAGCGAACACCGGAAGGAATGCCGTTTTTGGCCCATTGCCCGCTGGTGTTTTTGTCCGCAAAAACAGGGCACCACATCGACGAACTGTTGACGTCGGTGCGCATCGTGGCCGGGGATTACCACCGCCGGTTTGACGACGAGGAGGTGACCGCCTTTTTTTGGAAAGCGGTGCAGGAGCGGCCCTATTCGTATCGCGGACGCAAAATGGTGTTTTACGGGGCGGCTCAGGTGTCCACGGCGCCGCCGGTGTTCGTGTTGCGGTGCAACCTTCCTCCGGAAGAAATCCACTTTTCATACGAGCGGCATCTGGAATCTGTTTTTCGTAAAGTATACGGGTTGGCGGGCGTGCCGGTGGTGCTGAAATGTCGAAAGGGGCGGCGATGATTGAACTAATTTTAACGGCGTTGGGCGGATACGCGATCGGCTCGATCCCGACAGGGTATTGGATGGGGCGGGCCTTGAAAGGCATCGATATCCGGACCGTGGGTTCGGGCAATGTGGGTGCGACCAACGTGTTTCGGTCGGTGGGCCGGGCGGCCGGCGTGACGACGTTGCTCTTGGATGGTTTCAAGGGATTTTTGGTGGTGTGGTTGGCCATTTCGGCGGTTGGGGGCGAGGCGGCTCCATTGATCGCCGGCGTGTCGGCGGTGGCGGGGCACAGTTGGTCGGCCTGGGTTCGTTTTCGCGGGGGAAAGGGCGTGGCCACATCGGCCGGCGTGTTTTTTGCCTTGTTGCCCGGCCCGACGCTGGCGGCGGTGGGCGTGTTTTCTTTGGTGTTTGCCCTGTCGCGCCGGGTGTCGGCGGGGTCCATGGCGGCCGCTTTGGCGTTGCCTGTGTTGGCCCGCGCGATGGACTGTCCTCGTTCGCGGACCGCGCTCGCCGCGGTGGTGGGGGCGTTGGTTTTGGTTCGGCATCTTCCAAACATTCGGCGGTTATTGAGCGGGAAAGAACCCCCGTTGGATCTATCGAGGAAAATCCCATGAGCGATCGCATTGCGGTGTTGGGCGGCGGCAGTTGGGGGGCCACTCTGGCGGACCATTTGGCCAAAAACGGCCATGACGTTTTTGTGTGGGAGTTTCAAGAAAGCGACGCCGACCGGTTGCGGCGCACCCGCCGGTTGCCCACTTTGCCCCATTTGGTTTTGCATGACCAGGTTCGCGTTACGTCGCGTTTGGGCGAGGCGCTGGCGGGGAGAACGATTGTGGTGAACGCGGTGCCGTCGAGCCATGTGCGGGCCACGTTCGCGGCGGTTCAAGCCAGCGGAGCGTTGGCATCCGGCGCCTGGGCGGTGAGCGTGTCCAAAGGGATTGAAAACAACACCTTAAAGCGCATGAGCCAAGTGATTGCGGAATCGACCCCGGCGTTGGCCGGGCGGGTGGCGGTGTTGGCCGGGCCGTCCCACGCGGAGGAAGTGGCCCGTTCGTTGCCCACGGCTGTGGTCGCCGCCGGCCCCGACGCGTTTTTGGACAAGGCGGCGGCCGTGTTTAACGCGGATCATTTGCGGGTTTATACCAACCCGGACTTTGTGGGCGTGGAACTGTGCGGCGCGCTCAAAAATGTGTTCGCCGTGGCCTGCGGCGTTTCTGACGGGTTGGGGTTCGGCGACAACACCAAAGCCGCGCTCATGACCCGGGGCCTGAACGAAATGGTTCGCCTGGGGGTTTTGGAAGGGGCCCAGGTGATCACGTTTTTGGGTTTGGCGGGTTTGGGGGATTTGATCGTGACATGCACGTCGCGCCATTCGCGTAACCGGTCGTTCGGCGAAAAGCTGGGCCATGGCAAATCCGCCGCTCAGGCCCTGGCGGAAATGAGCATGGTGGCCGAAGGCCATCCCACCGCAAAAAGCGCTTATCAGTTGGCGCAACGGCATGGGTTGGACCTTCCGATTATTTCTGAACTGTATAAAATCCTCTATGAAAACAAACCCGCTCCCAACGCCATGCGGGACTTGTTGGCGCGGCCGCCGATTCCCGAGATGATGCACATTCAACCTTTTGTCACACAAACATCCGCTTAAGGAGAAACCATGAACAAAGCAGACCTGGTGAAATTGGCGGCACAATCGGTGGGGTCGAACGGCGAGGCCTTTAACGTTGTGACGCAGTTATTCGAGGGGATGCGTAAGGCCTTGCAACAGGGGGAAAAAGTGGTGGTTCAGGGGTTCGGCAGTTTTCACGTTGTGATGCGGAAAAGCAAGCCCGCCCGCAACCCCCGCACCGGAACGCCCGTGTTGATCCCGCCGCGCCGCCGCGTTAAATTTAAAATGGGTAAAGGGCTTCTTTGATTGGGTTCTAAGGAAGTTTCCCGGGCGTTGCGGGCTTGTGCGTCGGCTGGAAAAGCCGCCGTGTTGGCCCGGTTTTTTAAAACCGGTCCCGGCCAGTATGGGGAAGGGGATCGGTTCCTCGGCGTGGTTGTTCCGGACCAAAGGCGGGTGGCCAAGCGGTTCGCCGGTATTTCGTTAAAGGACATCGACCGGTTGATTCGGAGTCCATGGCACGAAGAACGCTTGACCGGGTTGTTGATCTTGGTTGACCGCCACCAGCGGTCGGGGCTGGGGGAACGCCTGCGCTTGCACCGGTTTTATCTTCAGAGAACGACGTGCGTGAACAATTGGGACTTGGTTGACTTGACGGCCTATTTTTTGGTGGGGCCCCACGTGGATCCCGACCGGCTGACCTTGCTGGAACGGTTGGCGCGGTCGTCGAACCTCTGGGAACGGCGGATCGCCATGGTGGCCACGTTTCATTTCATCAAGCAAGGCGTGCCGGGGCCAACCTTGACGATGGCCGACCGGCTCATCGCCGATCGGCACGACTTAATTCACAAAGCGGTGGGGTGGATGTTGCGGGAAGTGGGCAAACGCTGTTCGGTTCAATCGCTCCGGGACTATTTGGATCAGAGGGCGGACCGAATGCCTCGGACGGCTTTGCGCTACGCCATCGAGCGTTTTTCCCCGGCTGTCCGGGCATCCTATTTGGCTCGCTAACGTCTTTTCCCGTTTTTTTGGGACGAAGGTCTCGTTTGATTTACGGAGTGGCTTGTGGTATAGTAGGTGCTTCCATGATGATTCGCTTCCCGACGGACAAAGAATCTTTTTCCATCGGCGATGTCACTCGGATAACGGGTTTGCCCGCCCATGTCGTGCGTTACTGGGAATCCGCGGTGGGCGCGGTTCGACCGGCCCGGCGCGGGTCGGGCCATCGGCGGTTTTCGCGCAACGATGTGGAGACATTGGTTAAAGTCCACGAGTTGGTGCGCGACAAGGGCTATACGCTGGCCGGAGCCAAACGCTTTTTGCGAGCCGAACTGAAACGGCCTCCGTCGCAAATTCCGTTGGCGTTGGACGATTCATCGGCGGCGGTGGCGTTGTTAAAAGAAGTGCGATCGGATTTGGCGGGATTGGTTAAAGAGTTAAAGACGAAAATTGCATGAGGTCGGTTCGGTTGTTGACACCGGGGCGTAGCGTAGTGGTAGCGCACTCGCTTGGGGTGCGAGAGGTCGTGGGTTCAAGTCCCACCGCCCCGATGTCAACGACTGGGTCGAGGGAAAAAACCGTGGGACTTGAAGGCAACCCTCGCGGCCGTCCCATCCGACAAGCTGGGACCATGCCTAGCGGCATAGCCTCGAATGGCGGAAAAGGGCCCGAAGGGCCCGTCAGCGAGGGTGCCGGGCCCTCGGCGGAGCGGCGAAGCCGCGGGGGAGAGGGAAGTCCCACCGCCCCGATGTCAACGACTGGGGTCTCTGTATCGTGACGCCCTTGGCGAAGATCCTTTTTTGTTACATTTCCCACTCGAGCGGGCATCAGCGGGCCGCTGAGGCGGTGATGGGCGAGTTAAGGCGCCGGGACCCGCCGATTCTTTGCGAGGGCATCAACTCCATCAGTTATTCAAACCCGGTGTTCGGAAAAATTGTTGCCAAACTGTATATCCAATTGTTGAAGGTGGCGCCCCAGGTTTGGGATTATCTGTATGACAACCCGTTTGTGGAAAAGGCCACCCGTGACATACGGGGCTTGCTCAGCCTTTTTAACACCGGCCGGATTGTGGATGTGTTAAACAAACATCGGCCTCACGGCTTGGTGTGCACGCAGGCGGTTCCGGTGGGGTTGTTGGCCGCTCTCAAAGAACGGGGCGCGATTCGCGCGCCGTTGGTGGGGATCATCACGGATTTTGGCGTCCACAAATACTGGATTTCGCCCCACGTGGATCTGTACCTGGTTCCGACCCCCGAAGTGCGGCGGAGCATGATCCGTTTGGGCGTGAGCGAAGAACGGGTTCGCGTGACCGGCATTCCCATCGACACTCATTTCGCACAACGGGGAGACCGTCGAGCCGAACGGACGGCCCTGGGGTTGTCGCCGCACAGACCTGTGGTGCTCATGATGGGTGGCAACTATGGGTTGGGCCCTCTGGAAGACGCCGCGCGGGCTTTGCGCCGGTTGCCGGCGGGCGTTCAGTTAATTTTGGTGTGTGGCAACAATCGGTCTTTGCACCGACGGATTCAAACCCATTTCTCCGGAGATCGGCACGTTTTGGTGTTGGGGCAGACCCGGTCGGTCCATCGATTGATGGACGCCGCCGACCTTCTGATTTCCAAACCCGGCGGGCTCACCACGTCGGAAGCGTTGGCCAAAGGGTTGCCCATGGTCATGATTCAACCGATTCCCGGCCAGGAGGAGCGCAACGCTCAATTTTTGCTCCGCAACGGGGCGGCGGTCCGGGCGGAAACGTTGGACGAGTTGGTTCACACCGTCGATGACCTGTTGACCCATCGGGTCAAATTGGATCGGTTGCGAGAAAACGGAATTCGCTTGGCTCGGCCGTGGGCCGCTCGTGACGCGGCCGACGAGATCGTGCGTTTGATCGATGATCGCCCCGCGCGCGGGCATCGACGGGTGCGCGACAGCGCGGCGGCGCGGGGGTGATTCGAGAGACGGCGTGGGCGGCGGGCCTTTCTCTGGCGAGCGGCGCGGCGGGGCTGTTGCCCCCTCGGGCGCGGTTCGGGGTGGCGGCGGGGTTGGGACGCGGCGTGAGTCGTTTTTTTGCGTTGAAACGGGCCGCTGTCGAGAAAAATCTGGCTTGCATCAACGCGCACTTCGGAACAGCGTTTCGCGTTGACGCGGTTTTTGAAAATTTCGGAATCACCTTGGCGGATTTTTTGGGCGGGCGAGCGGTGACGTGGACCGTGGAAGGGCGGGAACGGGCGGAGGCCGCCCGTTCGATGGGCCGAGGCGCGATGATTTTAACCACCCATTTGGGAAACTGGGAATTGGGCGGACGGGTGTTGACCCATTGGGGATGGCCGGTGACCGCGGTGTATCAGCCTTACCGGTCGAAGGCGATGGAACGTTTTATTCAATCGCGCCGGTCGCCGGCGTTGGATTATTTGGCTGTGGGTCGCGGCGCCGCGCGCGGGATTGCGAACGTGTTGCGCCGGCGAGGGGTTGTGGCGATGTTGGGCGATCGGCCGTTTGGGGAAGATGGCGGGGACGTGACGGTGTGCGCAAAACCCATGCGATTTCCCAGGGGACCGTTTCTGTTGGCGGCACGCTCGTCGGTGCCGGTGATCCCGGGCTTTGCTTTGATGGACGAGCCGGGGCGGTATCGGGTGGTGGTGGAAGAGCCGTTGTGGGGGGAAGGGCCCGATCCTGTTCAAAATCTTATGGACAAGATGGCCTGCGTATTGGCAAAATACATTGCCACGCATGGCGATCAGTGGTATTGTTTCGAACCGGTGTGGAACGATTGAGTTCGTCCGGATGGTGGGGGAGGGATTTGGACAAAATGTATTTACGGGGTGTAGCGCAGTTGGGTCGCGTGTGCCGAGTAGGGCACACGGTTCTTTTTATCGATTTACGGGGTGTAGCGCAGTTGGTAGCGCGCTTGGTTCGGGACCAAGAGGTCCGGGGTTCAAGTCCCCGCACCCCGATTTTATTGGGCGGTAACGTGGATGTCGGTGTTCGGTTCATTCTCAGGTTACGGGAGCGTTTGGGCCTGCGTTTACCGCGGGACCCGGGGCCTGTTCGGCCCGTCCAAAACGTGTGCCACTGGCACACTGGACCCCGCACCCCGATTTTTTTGGGCGGTAACGTGGATGTCGGTGTTCGGTTCATTCTCCGGTTACGGGAGTGTTTGGGCCTGCGTTTACCGCGGGACCCGGGGCCTGTTCGGCCCGTCGTAAACGGGTGCCACCACCCACGACCCCGCACCCCGATTTTTTTGGCGGCGGCGTGATTGCACGGCGGCGGTGGCGGTTGGATGGGCGGGTTCAGGGGGTGGGGTTTCGGGCCTTTTGTGAAGCGGCCGCCAACGAACGAAACATCCGCGGGTGGGTGAGAAACGAGTTCGATGGGTCCGTGTCCGTGGAGGCCGAAGCCGATTCGGATGTGTTGGGTGAATTTTTTAGGCATCTTTTATCCGGGCATCTGTTCGCCCGGGTGGACCGCACCGAGGAAACCCCGATGTCCGTTAAGAACGATCTGTCGGAGGGTTTTGCGATTCGTTGAGCTTCATCGCGCCCGTGGGCGCGAGACGGCAGGATAAGGAGACTCTGGGAATGGCGGAAAGTCTGGATTCGGTTTCGCTTTACTTTCACGGCGTCAAACGCGTTCAAGACGTTTCCAAAGACGATGTGTCCGAATTGTGGCGGTTGGCTAAAAAGGGCGATAAAAAAGCCAAAAAACGGCTCGTCGAATCCAACCTGCGGTTGGTGATTCCCGTCGCAAAAAAATATTATCGTTCCGGTGTGGATTTTATTGATTTGATCATGGAAGGGAACCTGGGGTTAATGCACGCCGTCGACAAATTTGATCCCAAGCGCGGGTTTCGGTTTTCCACTTACGCCTCCTACTGGATCGAGCAGTCGATCCGCCGGGCCTACGATGAACAATCCAAATTAATCCGCATTCCGCCCCACGCGTTGGAAGCCCTTCGCCGGTGGTTGCGGGCCTGGGAAGGGTTGCGGGTGGAAATGGGCCGAAGCCCGACTCTCCTCGAAATGGGAAAAAAACTTTCGTTGTCTCCGCGCCAAATCCGCAGTGTTGTGGACGCCCACGAGGCCGCCAAACCCGTCGGCAGTTTGGATATGCCGTTGGACGAGGATGAGAACCTTTTTATTCGCGACATGGTTAGCGATTCACCCGAACGGGGACCGGAACGGTTGTTTTCTCTTGTGCGGGACAAGTCCGATGTGTCAACCGCCTTGCGCAACGTGAGCCCCCGGGAACGCTTGATTTTGGAGTTGCGTTACGGCGTGACCGGAAAAGAGCCCATGACCTTGGAAGCGGTGGGCAAAAAATTGCGTGTTTCCCGTGAACGTGTTCGGCAATTGGAAGAGCGCGCCTTGGCCCGGTTGCGGCGGGTGAGCAGTCGCATGGGCCTTCATTGAACCTCAAAAATTTTGTTCGGGACATTCCGGACTTTCCCAAACCCGGGATCGTTTTTAAAGACATCACGCCCCTGCTGGGGCACGGCCCGGCGTTTGCCCACACGGTTCAGTTGTTGGCGGACGTGGGCGCTCGCCACAAGGTGGACAAGGTTGTGGCCATTGAGTCCCGGGGCTTTTTGTTCGGGTCGGCTGTGGCCCAGCGGTTGGGCGTCGGCCTGGTTCCGGTACGAAAAAAAGGCAAGTTGCCGTTCAAAACCTTTTCGGCCACGTACCAGCTGGAGTACGGGCACGACACCGTGGAAATTCATGTGGACGGCCTTCGGCCGGGCGAACGGGTGTTGGTGGTCGACGACGTTTTGGCCACGGGCGGAACAGTGGAGGCGGTGACCAAGCTCGTGGTCCAGGCCGGGGCCCATCCGACGGCGGCGGTCTTTGCCATCGAGTTGGAATTTTTAAAAGGCCGTCAGAAACTGACCAACGTGGACGTGGTGTCTTTGATTTCGTTTTAGCCGCGGAGGGATTTTTTAGTTGGGTTTCCCGCCCGGGCCCCCGTAGCTCAATTGGATAGAGCGGCTCCGTCCTAAGGAGAAGGTTGGTGGTTCAATTCCGCCCGGGGGCGTGGGCGGGACATCGGAATATCATTAAAAGGAGACATTTTATGCCGTCGACATTTTACACGTTGCCGGGGCAAACGCCCGGCGTTGAAACGAAAGGGCAAAAAGTTGTTCGCTGGTTGACCACGCACCGGGCCCAGATCGGTCTAGCGGTGGGCGTGGCGGTCCTGGCCGGCGGCCTGGCCGCGGCCATTGTGGCCAACCGAAAAAAATTGAGCGACGCCGGGATTTTACAATTGACCGCCGCTCGGTTTAAAGCCAATCAAGGCCAACTCAATGAAGCGTATCAAAATATCGATGACGTTTTAAAAACCCAACGGACCAACCCCGTGGCCATGCAAGGGTTTGTTTTGAAAGGGGAACTTTTGTTCCAAGAAAAAAAGTTTGACGAAGCCGAAAAAAATTATGCCGAAGGACTTCGCCAGGCCACCGCGCCGGACTATCAAGCGTTGATGCGGGCGGGGCGGGCGGCGGCGTTGGTGGAACTCAAAAAGTTTCCGGAAGCCGCGGCCGAATACGAATCGTTGACGAAAGATTTTTCCGGCCACTATTTGGTTCCGCGGTGGATGATGGAAACGGGACGTCTGCACGGGGTTCAATCCCAGTGGGCCCAGGCCCAAGCGGTTTTCGAGCGGCTCTTGACCTTGTATCCCAAATCGCCCTGGGCGGCGGAGGCCCAATCCAATTTGGCTTTTGTCAAATCCCAACTGCCGGCGGCGCCGGTGTCCAAAAATTAATTGGGACGGCCATTGACAGAAATGCGCGGTACTGTTAATATTTGCCCGCATCACGACGCGCAGGGGGTTCGCCTCCTACGCTTATTCAGGAGATAACGAGCATCTACCCGAAACCCTTTCAACGGCCGTCCCTGAGCTCCAATGCGGGGGGCCCTCGTGTCAACCATCAAATCCGCGCTCAACAGGTTCGTCTTATTGACGAAGACGGGACGCAATTGGGCGTGAAGGGCATCGAGGAAGCGCTTCGTACCGCGCAAGATCGAGGTAAGGATTTGGTGGAAGTCGCTCCGATGGCGAACCCACCGGTGTGCAAAGTGGTGGATTTTTCGAAGTATCGGTACGAAAAAGAAAAACAAAAAAAAGAAGCCCGCAAGCACGCCAAAGGCGGTCAGGTCAAGGAAGTGCGGTTTCGTCCGCGGATCGGGGACCACGATTTTGATACAAAAATGCGGGCCATTCAGAAATTTTTGGACGGACGCGACAAAGTGCGTATCACGGTGATGTTTCGCGGCCGCGAAATGGAACACAAAGATTTGGGCCAAAAAATCATTGAGCGGATCAAGGTCATTTTGGGGGAATCCGCCACGGTGGAGTCCGACCCCATGATGTTCGGAAACCGGATGATTTTGATGTTGGCTCCGCAAAAAAATTAGAGGGACAAGTCGAGCTTATTCCTATGCCAAAAATTAAAAGCCACAGCGGGGCAAAAAAACGCTTCCGCGTCACGGCCAGCGGTCACATTATGCACCAAACGCAAGGACGGCGGCATCTTTTGATCGGGATGTCGTCCAACCGTCGGCGGCGGTTCCGCAAAGACAATATGCTGAACGCCGAACAAACCAAAACCATAAAGGCTCTGATTCCCTATGCGCGCTAAATCCGTTGTTTACACCCGTCAGCGAAAAAAGAAATGGTTCCGTCGAGCCAAAGGCGCCTACGCCACGAAAAGCACCCGGTGGCGGATGGTGGTTCAACATTTGGAAATGTCCATGCGGCACATGTATCGGGGCCGCAAAGACAAGAAGCGCGATTTGCGCGCGATTTGGATTCAGCGGATCAACGCCGCGGCGCGGGCCGAAGGGCTGAGCTATTCCCGTTTTTTCTCGGGTTTGAAAAAGGCCGGTGTTGTGTTGGACCGTAAAGTGTTGGCCACGGTGGCTGCCGAGGATCCGGGGGCGTTTCAGAAGCTCGCCGCGGTGGCTCGGGATCACGCGTTTGCCAAGGCGGCCTGAACGGCTGATCCCTGTGGGATCGTGACGACGTTCGTCGTTTCGGCATTAGTGGCAATTTCTTGTCTTCCCTTCTAAACGAATTGGACGTGTTGTCGGCCGAGGCTTTGGTCGAGGCCGAAACATTGGCCGACGCGGACGCGGTTGAGGCGTTTCGCCTTAAGTATCTCGGCCGCAAAGACGGCCGGCTCACCAAAATTCTTTCGGTTCTTCCCACCCTGACCGGCGACGAGAAACGGGACGTCGGGAAACGGGCCAACCTCCTTAAAGTCTCCCTGGAATCCATTCTGGCGCGCCGTCGGCAAGTGGCGGACGACGCGCGGTTGAACGCGCAATTGCTTCAATCCCCGTTGGACTTGACGCTTCCGGGCGCGCCCGCGGTTCGGGGCGGGTTGCATCCGCTCACCCGTGTCATGGAAGAAATCACCGACGTTTTTATTCGGCTGGGTTTTTCTGTGGCGGAAGGGCCCGAAGTGGAAACCGACGACAACAATTTCACATCGCTCAATCATCCGCCCGACCACCCGGCCCGGGACGCCCACGACACGTTCTATTTGAAAGAGTATACGGACAACCAGGGCCGTCCTCTGTTGTTGCGCACGCACACGTCCCCGGTGCAAATTCGATACATGCGTTCCCACGCGCCGCCGGTTTACATCGTCGCGCCGGGGCGGGTGTTTCGGCACGAAAACGTGGACGCCACCCATTCCTATGTTTTTCATCAGGTGGAAGGATTGGCCGTGGACACGGACATTTCGCTGGGGGATTTAAAGGGCGTGTTGACGTTGTTTGCCGAACGGTTGTTTGGCGGGCAAGGGGCGGTGGTGAAAACGCGGTTTCGGCCTTCCTTTTTCCCTTTCGTGGAGCCGGGTCTTGAAATGGATATTTCGTGCACGATCTGCGGCCAAAAAGGGTGTCGCGTCTGCAAGGGAACAGGGTGGGTGGAAATGTTGGGGTCGGGGTTGGTGCATCCGAACGTCTTGCGCGCCGTCGGGTGTGACCCGGAAAAATATTCCGGATGGGCTTTCGGGATCGGCGTGGAACGGGTGGCCATGTTTAAATACGGCGTCGATGACATGCGGCTTTTCTACGAAAACGACCTTCGCTTTTTAGGGAATTTTTCATGAAGATTTCGTTCCTTTGGCTTAAAGAGTTTGTTGATTTCACGCAAACCCCGGCGGAGATCGCGGCCCTGTTGTTGCGCCAGGGGTTTGAGGTGGCGTCGGTCACGCCGGTGGGCGGGCCTGTCACGGGGGTGGTGGTGGCCCGGGTTGAATCCGCCCAGAAACATCCCAACGCCGATAAATTGAAATTGTGCGAGGTGTTCGATGGGGTGGCTCGGCACGCGGTGGTGTGCGGCGCGCCCAACGTGGAGGCGGGAAAGAAATATCCGTTCGCTCGCCTGGGGGCCACTCTTCCCGACGGACTGGTGATCGAAAAACGCGCCCTGCGCGGCGTGGAATCCCACGGCATGTTGTGTTCCGCCCGTGAATTGGGGTTGGGCCAGGACCATTCCGGATTGTACACCCTGCCGCCCGACGCATCTGTGGGACAAAATATTGTTGAAACGTTGGCTTTAAACGATGTCATTTTGGAAATTGAAGTGACGCCCAACCGACCGGACGTGTTGTCTCATTGGGGTGTGGCCCGGGAAGTGGCGGCGGGGTTGGGAAAAAAATGCCAGATTCCCGTTGTGGACTTACCGGCGGCGCCGGGGCGAGTTGGGTTGGTGCGCGTGGACGAGCCGGAGTTGTGTGATCGTTACGTGGCCCGGGCCTTGGAGGGCGTTTCGGTTAAACCGTCCCCGTTGTCTTTTCGGCTGAGACTGGAACGGTGCGGGATCCGGTCCATCAACAATGTGGTGGACGTCACCAATTACGTTTTGTTGGAATATGGCCATCCGTTGCACGCGTTCGATCGGGCGCGTTTGGCGGAGCGAACGGTGGTGGTTCGCAAAGGCCGCGCGGGTGAAAAATTGGAATGTTTGGACGCGGTGATTCGGGACGTAAACGATATTTTGGTGATCGCCGACGCAAAAGGGCCCGTGGCCGCCGCCGGTGTCATGGGCGGTCAGCCGACCGCGGTGGGCGACGCCACGGTTGACCTGTTGGTGGAAAGCGCTCGGTTTTTACCTGCCCAGGTGCGCCAAGCGCGGGGACGGCTCGGTCTATCCACGGAGAGCTCGTATCGTTTTGAGCGGGGGACGGATTTTGATGTGGCCGACATCGCGTCCCGCCGGGCGGTGTCGTTGATTCTTTCCATGGCCGGGGGACGCCTGGTTGAACAAGAAGATGTTCACAAACCCGTGGCGGCGTACCCCGCCGTATGTGTATCCCTTGAAAATTTGCAAAAGCGGTTGGGGGTGGCGGTCACCGGAGCCGAGGCGCGGGCGGCGCTGGAAAGTTTGGATTTTAAGTGCGAAGAAACGGCGAGCGCGTTGCGCGTGACGCCGCCGATCCACCGGGCCGACGTGCGGGAGATGGCCGACGTGGTGGAAGAAGTGGCACGCCGAATCGGATACGATCGGATTCCGGGGCGCGTGCGGGGCGCTTCTTTGGGCGGTGCACCGGTGACGATTTTGCGCTCGTTGACCGTACGGGGCCGGGACCGATTAATGGGGTTGGGATTTTGGGAAGCGGTTCAAAGCGGGTTGGTTCCGCGGGCCTTGTGGGATCGGTTGGTCGGGACGGGCGGGGAAAATCCGCCCGAACTCTCCAACCCCCTTTCGTTGACAGGGGAATGTTTAAACCCCAGTTTGGTGGTGAACCTGCTGGTGTGCGCGGCGGGTAATGTGCGGCGGGGAAATCCGAACGTTCGGCTGTTCGAATCCGCTCGGGTGTTTCACCGCGGAATTGGGGGAGTTGACGAAGCCGACCATCTGGCCTGGGTGGCCGTGGGACAAGACAAGCCCGATCACTGGAAGTTCCATTCCCGGCCCTTGGAAATGTGGGATGCCCGGGGATGGGCCAAATCCATTTTGAAAGACTGGCGTTTAACCGGGGTTCGCTTTGAGCCTGGTCGGTATTCGTTCCTTCATCCGGCCCAATCCCAAACCGTTATGGCGGGAGACCGGGTGTTGGGGTTTTACGGCCGGTTGCATCCCCGGCAGGCCGACGCGTGGGAATTGCCCGCCGATACATTTGTGGGAGAACTGAACGTGACGTTGGCCGCCAAAGGCCCCTTTTTAGAAGTGAAACATGTACCGTTGTCCCGCCAGCCGGCCCTGGTGCGGGATTTTTCCTTGGTGTTTCCGGAAACGGTGTCCTGGTCGTCGGTGGTGTTTTGGATCCATCGGTCGTGCGAGTGGGTGGAGGGGGTAGAGCTTTTTGACGTGTTCACGGGCCAAGGGTTGGCCGCCGGCACCCGGAGTTTGGGGTTTCGCGTGACGTTTCGCCACGCGGACCGCACCGTGACCGACGCGGAAGCCCATGCGGTGCACGAGCGCGTGCTGACGGGGTTGGGAAAAGAGTTTGGGGCCTATTTGCGCGCGCCGGCCCCTCACCCATGAACGGAGCTCGCGGCCAAAAATCGTTGCGTCAGATGGCCTGGGTGGCTCTCCTGGGAACGCTTTTGTCGGCGTTGTCCGGGTGCGTTTATCTGCGCCTTCTGGAAGTCAAAAAACAACTGCAAAACTTTGACGAGTATTTCGCCATCGGCGGCCGGTCGGAACTGGTCATTGAATTTAAAAAGCCGGTCATCCGAACCAAAGACACGCGATTTTTAATTGGGGCTGAGCCTTCACGCGAGAGCGACGAAGGGGAACCCCGGGCCCATTACGATTTTAATTTGGTTCGGGTTTCGACAGAAAGCCACCCGCCCCCCCTGGCTTGGTTAACCTTGGATTTGGCGTTTGATAAGGGGAAACTGACGAAGATTATCGTGCCGGAAACGTTCATGCTTCTGTTCCCGCGCAACGTCATTGTGGACACGCTCAAACAAGCCAAAGACGCCGACGTGTTCGAACTTAAAAAACTGGCTCGCGCCCAAATCCATCTGGATCCGGAAGTTGAAGCCGAACTGCCCAGCCGAACCAAAACCGAAATGTTGTTAGGCGCCCCCTTGGACGTGCGCGAGGAAGAAACCCTTCGCACCTTGGTTTATCGTTACACCATCACCACCGCCCGGCGACCTGTGCGGATCGAAGCCCGCCTCTCTTTCGCTGACGACGGCCTGTTAAGAAAAACGTTCGTCCAGTGGGACCAATCGTCCATCGAAGCCCAGTTCATTCGGTAGCCTCCTCTATGCGATTTTATTTTGGAAAAGGGTGCCTTTTTTTATTGTTTATTGCCGTCGTTCTGGCGGCGTGCAGGGGGCCGATGCCGCGGGGGGGGAAATCTTTTGTTGCCAGTGGAGGCGCGGGGGCCCTGGTTGAAGTGGAACCGGGGCAATGGCCCCGGTTGGAGGACGACGGCGACCGTTCGGATCTTCTCAACGCGGTGCGCAAGAGCGCCGGGTATTACCGCGCTGGGGGAAAAGAGCGCTCGTTTGTTTTTGGGAACGATGTTTACTCGGCCAAAGAAATGGCCGAGTCCATGGACGCGTTTGCGAGTCTTTTGGCCTCGGACGAAAAAGATTTCAACGGGGCGTTGCGCCGGACGTTTCGGCTTTTTTCTTCTGTTGGGTCCGATCGGCGGGGAACGGTGGTTTTTAGTTCCTACTACGAACACGCCTTAAACGCCTCCTTGGCCAAAACAGATCGGTTTCGGTTCCCCCTTTATGGCCGTCCGGCGGATTTGGTGGAAGAGGTGTCGGGGGGCGAACGACGAGTGTATCGGTCCGGCGGGGGGCGTCGATCCTACTTCACCCGCAAACAAATCGACGAAGACGGGGCGCTTCGGGGCCGAAACCTGGAAATCGCTTGGGCCGAAGATCCCGTGGAGATCTTTTTCCTTCAGGTTCAAGGGTCCGGCTGGCTGTTGTTGCCAGACGGCAAGCGGGTGCGGGTCCGTTACGCCGCGAACAACGGACATCCGTTCAAATCCGTGGGAGGAGGTTTAATCGATAAGGGAGTGATCCCCAAAGAAAAGTTTAGCCGAAAAGCGATGGTGGACTATTTGGCGGCGCACCCTGACGAGCGGCAATCTCATTTGAACGTCAACGCGCGTTACGTGTTTTTTAAGATTGACCGGGGGCCAACCCAAGAGTGGGCCTACGGTTCCCTGGGCCTTCCCTTAACGGCAGGCCGGTCGGTGGCATTGGACCCGGCTGTTTTCCCGCCGGGGGCTCTGGCGTGGATGAAGACGGAAGGAAAATACGGCGTGAAACGGTTTGTGTTGAGCCAAGACGAAGGCGGCGCCATCAAAGGCCCGGCCCGGCTGGACTTTTTCGCGGGGGCCGGCGAAGAGGCGGAGAATTACGCTGTCGGTTTTTGGGAAAAGGGGAGACTGTACTTTCTCGTAAAACGCAAATAGGTCGGTCCACCTCCGTCAAGAATTTCTACACAATTCGCTTACGAACGGCGCGGGGAGGATTGGATCGGCGTGTTTTAAGTGGGATGGCGTCAGGGGCGACGACGGCGGCTTGGGCCGGAGAGTCGGATGGGGCTACCCACCGTTGGGGTCCCGGAGCCTGGGATCGGGCGAAAGCCCGTACGCCGGAACGGAACCGTTCATCGGACATCAACGATCCGGCCCAACTGATCCAAACAGTTTTTTTGTGGCCCATTTGTCGGTGAACGTTGACGATGAGATCGGCCAGGTGCGATTGGGCCGATCGAACAATCGCGGCGCATTGTGGATTGTGCCGGGATTGGGCGATCACCTTTTTGGCCCAAGCCGCGGTTTTTTTGACCGTTTGGGGCGAAAGAACCTGGGGGACGCCCCGATGGGCACGCTTAATTCGAAGAAATTCTTTTCCAATCCAATAACCTGACCCTTCGTCGCCCCTGGCCGGGCCCAACCCGCCGGCGCGATAGAGGGTTCCAGTTTTGTCCGTTCCCACAGCAATGGATCCGGTTCCGGCGACAATCAGGATCCGATTGGTTTTTGAGGGGGTCCGAACAAACGCCGTGTGCAAGGCCAATTCCACGTCCGAAACAACAGTGACCGTTTCGGCCAGGGCCTGGAGAGCGTGGGTAAGGGCCTGCCGTTCGGGCCCCGTCCAAATTCCCTTAGACCCGACAATCAAGCGGTTAATTCGGCCCCACTTCTTTTTTTTCCAAATTCTCGCCAGGGTTTTCGGAAGATCGGAGGGGGGCACCGCGGTTTGTTCCCATTCCCTCACAATTCCGGCCCCGGTCATCCACGCCAGTCGGAGTCGCGTGCCGCCCAGATCCACGGCGACGGTGCGGATAATCATGAAAAAATAGTTTCCAGGCAGGCTTCCAGTTGAGCCTGGCGGTATCCGAAGGCGGTGAGGACGGTTGTGTTTTTCTTTGCCCAGACACGGTCGTAGGGGTCGCGTAAGAGAACCAGAACGAGCCGGGGGGTCGTGCGTTGCAGACGTTCCAGCATCCGTCGGTTTCCGGGTTGGAGGTGGGCGTCGTAACAAAAGAAAACAGTGGTGTCCGAAGTGGCGGCATGTTTCGCCGCCCGTTGAATATCCCCCGCGCTTGGGTTCAACGGCAACAGCTGGATTTTTTTTCCGGGGTAAGAAACATGGTTCTCCAGAAATTTTCTTTCGTGGAGAAGGTCGGGTTCGACCATGATCGTTTGGGACATTTCGGACAGGCGCGGAAACAGAATTAGGACAGTGGAAAGCGCTTTTTCCCTCACCTGTCCCTTCGGGACATCCTCTCCCAAGGGGAGAGGAACGCCCAGTAGAGTTTTCGTGGCTGGGAGGGGGAGGCTCACTTGGCCTGTTGTGACTTGGACGGCTCCTCGGGCCACGGTGCGACCGAGATTTTTACCAGCGGGGTCCGCCTGGGGACGTCCGTTGGAAAAACGGGGGCCGTGTTGGCCCCTGAGGGACTGTATTCGGGCCACCGACTGTTCGAGGTCTTTTACGGACAGCTCTCCTTTTTGGTAGGCCTCTTTTAGGGATTGAAAAACGTGCCGTTGGAGATTTTCTTTATGGCAACACAAGATCAGGTCGTGGCCGGCCCGGGCGGCCAGAACGGCCGCTTGACCGACGGTGGTCAAGGATCGCAGGGCTCCCATTTCCAAATCGTCCGAAGCGGCCACGCCTTTAAATCCCATTTCGCGGCGAAGCAAATCCGTCATAAGCCGTCGGGAAAAAGTGGCCGGCGTTTTGGGAGTCGGGTCCAGGTGGGGGTAAAGGGGATGAGACGACATGATCATGTCCACCCCAGCCTGAATGGCGGCTTTAAACGGAACAAGATGGCGACGACGCAGTTCGGCCCATTTCACGGAGATGGTGGGCAGGTCGAGGTGCGGGTCCAAGGTGGCGGGGCCCAACCCGGGGAAATGTTTCGCGCAGGCGCTCACCCGTTCCCGTTGCAGGGCGCGTATTCGCGCCACGGCCAGCCGGGAAACCACTTTCGGGTCCTGCCCGTAGGACCGAATCCCGATGTTGGGGCTGAACGCGTCGGTTAAGACGTCTACCGTCGGCGAAAACGCCACGTCCATCCCCAACCGCCGAAGTTCACGGCCTTCAATGGTCCCTTGAGCGCGGGCAAAGGCGGTTTTACCCACAGCGCCGAACGCCAAATTGTCGGGAAAAATGGTCACCCCTGATTGGAACATCACCACCCGGCCCCCTTCGTGGTCGACAGTGACCAACAACCGGCGGCCCAAGGCTTCTTCCAAATTTTTGACCAGTTGTTTTATTTGTGTCGGGGATTGAAAGTTGATCCGGTAAAGAATCAAGCCTCCCGCGTGGGTGTCCCGGAACAGTTGAATATCCCGTTTCGTGAGTACGGGGCCGGGGATCCCAAAAACCAACGTTTGTCCGATAAGCCCATCAAAGGAAGTCGCCATAAATTATCCTTATAAAATTGATATTCTGATCGCCATGGACGCGCAATCTTACGGAAGACTGGCGACCGAAAAACCCCATCCTCGTTCAGCGGACCTTGACCGGATGTCGCCTGCCCACATGTTTGACCTGATGGACGCCGAAAACCGATCGGCCGTCCGAGCCGTGGCCCGAGCCAAACGGGATGTCCTTCGGGCCGTTCAGCTGATCACGGACCGGATGGCCCGGGGCGGGCGCCTGATTTTTGTGGGCGCGGGCACCAGCGGCCGCTTGTGCGTGTTGGAAGCGGCGGAATGTCCGCCCACATTCAGCACCCCGCCTTCTTTGATTCGGGCGTTCATGGCGGGGGGCCGGTCCAGCGTGTTTCGGTCCAAGGAAGGGGCGGAAGACCAGCCGTTCCTGTTACGGCGGGGAGAATCGTTTCACCCCGCGGACGTTGTTGTGGCCGTGGCCGCCAGCGGGGTCACGCCCTTTGCCCGCTCGGCGTTGGCGTTGGCCCGACGAAACAAAGCCGCTACCCTGTTTATCACCTGCAACCCAACCGCGCGGATCGTCGCCGACGGGCGAATCGTGTTGGCCACCGGCCCCGAAATTTTAACCGGGTCCACCCGCCTGAAAGCGGGCACCGCCACCAAAATGATACTAAACATGCTGACCACCTTGACCATGGTTCGGTTGGGTAAAGTATATGGGCAGTGGATGGTGGATGTGCAACCCCGCTCGAAAAAGTTGCGAGCTCGGGCCGCTCGGCTGGTTTCTCTGCTGGGGCGAGTTTCTTCAAGGCAGGCGCCCCGGCTGTTGGATCGGGCCGGGGGCAACGTGAAAACAGCCATTGTGATGGCACGACTTTCGTTATCCCGTCCGGACGCGCAGGAAAAATTGGCGCGGGCGGGGGGATTTCTTCGGGAGGTGTTGAGCTCATGAAACGACGTTTGGTGACGGCGGGGATCGTTTTCGCCGCGAGCGTTTTATCCGCCCAGGTTAAAACCGGGTTGGACGTGTTGGTGGAAGAAAACTTTGCTCCGTTGTTGGGCAAACGGGTTGCGGTGATCGCCAACCACGCCTCGGTCGATCGCAAAGGCCGGCATTTGGTTGACCTTTTGCAAGAAGCGCCCGGCGTGACCTTGTCGGCGGTGTTCACGCCGGAGCATGGGTTTTCCGGAAAAATGGAGCATGGCCAATTGGTGCCCGACAGTGTGTTGCCCGGGACAGCCATTCCGATCCTCAGTCTTTACGGGGAAGCCAAACGGCCCACTCCGGACCAATTGAGAAACATCGACGTCTTGGTGTGCGATCTTCCGGACGTGGGCGCGCGATTTTACACGTACATCACCACCCTGGCCTACGCCCTGGAAGAGGCCGCCAAAGCCGATTTGGAGTTCGTTGTATTGGATCGCCCCAACCCGTTGGGAGGGGAGGTCGTGGAAGGGATTGTGTTGTCCACGGATGTTCGTCATTTTACGGCGTATTATTCGGTTCCAACGCGGCATGGAATGACCATGGCGGAACTGGCCCGCTGGCACAACGCCCAAGCCGGTTTGAACGCCCGGTTGCTTCCCGTTCCCCTGCGCGGATGGAAACGGTGGATGGCGTGGCGAGACACCGGTCTCACGTTTGTTCCTCCGTCGCCCAACATTCGTTCATCCAACACCGCCTTGCTCTACGCCGGGTTGGGGGCCTTTGAGTCAACCAACGTGTCTGTGGGACGAGGGACCGACAAGCCCTTCGCCCTGATCGGTGCGCCTTGGGTGAAAAAGAACACGCTGGAGAAACGATTGACGAAACTGGGGTTGAGCGGGTTTCGGTTCAAAGCGGTTACGTTCACCCCAAAATCAGACCTTTACAAAAACAAACTGTGCCGAGGGGTTCAAGTGAGGGTTACCAACGTCTACACCGCCCGGCCGGTGGACTTGTTTGTTCACATGGCGTGTTTGTTACGGGATTTGTCCCCCAAAGAGTTTCAGCCCCGTTGGGCCGAGATGCCCCGGGTGGTGGGATCCGGAGAATTTGAAACATGGTTTAAGGCGGGAGAATCGGCGGAAACCATTTTGGACCGGATCCACAAAAGCGCCGATGACTTTAAGGAACAGCGAAAAGATTTCCTGTTGTATCCGTAAACTTAAAATTAATTCCGCGCGCTGCACGGGGGGGCCCTGGGGTATTTCGTCCAGTCCCGAACGGCTTGCGCGCGATTTTGCGCCGGAGGCCGACCCAACTTCCGGCCCTAAAAATCCCACGGGCCGGATCGGACAGGGTCGGCCCCGCTACCGGCACAAAATCGTGCTCATAACGCCTCAAGGGCCTGGCCGAAATACCCCAGGGCCCTTGTGGGTGCCGAGACGCTGATCGCTGTTACGCGGTGATAAATTTTTTATAGTCATTTTTTGGATTCTTGGAGAAAAAATGTTTTTAGGTGACGCGCTGGTGTCGGGGGCGGATTTTGGGGTTTTGGCCGTTCTCCTGGTGGGAATGGTGGGGGTGGGGTTTTATTTTCGGCGGCGGCAGACGTCGACGCAGGAGTTCTTTTTGGGCGGGCGAACCGTGCCGGGGTGGGCAGCGGCGTTGTCGTTTGTGGCCACGGAAGTCAGCGCGGTGACCATCATTTCGGTTCCGGCCACGGCTTACCGGGAAAATTGGGAATACCTGCAATTCTTTGTGGGATCCGCGGCCGCGCGGATCGTGATCGCCACGTTGTTCATTCCGGCGTTCTATAAATTCAACTGCACATCCATTTATCAATTTCTGGCGAACCGGTTCGGATGGGGGACCCAGGTGGCCGCGTCGTTTTTCTTTTTTGTGACACGGCTGTTGGGGTCGGGCGTGCGGTTGATGGCGGCCTGTTTGGCGGTGTCGGTTTTGGTGGGGTGGAACATTGTGCCCGTGATTTTGATTTTTGTCGGGGTGGGAATCGTCTACATGGGGTGGGGCGGCATTCGGGCCGTGGTGTGGACCAACGTTTTGCAAGCGGCGGTTTTTATCGGCGGGGGAATCGCGGCCATCGTTTTTCTAGCGGGACGGGTGGACGGCGGGTTGGCGGGTCTCTTTTCCCTGGCGCACCAAGGCGGGCGGTTGGCGGTTTTTGACGGCGGCCCGGCGGTGGGGGCTTCGGGATTTTTGCGCGATTTTTTTAACAACCCCAACATTTTTTGGGTGGCGGTGTTGAACGGTTTTTTTGGGTCCATGGCCGCGTTCGGCACCGACCAGGATTTGATGCAACGCTTGCTCACCGTGGAAACCCGTCGGGAAAGCCAAAAAACCTTGCTGGCCACGCTGGGGATCAGTTTGGGCGTTTTGTTGATCTATTTGACGGTGGGCGCGGGACTCTACGCCTTTTACGCCGGCCACCCCGGCGCGGTGTTGCCGACCAAACCGGACGCGGTGTTTCCCCATTTCATCGGGCATGAAATGCCGTCGTTGTTGAAAGGAATTCTTCTGTCGGCCATTGTTTTGGCGGGGATCGATTCGCCGTTGGCGTCGTTGTCCACGTCGTTTGTGACCGATGTGGTAAGGCCGATCTCCGGTCGGATAAATCGGGTTTTGGACGATCGTCGGCTTTTGGCCTTGTCGCGCTGGTGCGTGGTTGGATTTGGGATTGTGCTGGCGTTGTTGGCGTGGGGGTTTAGCCGGTTCGACAATATTTTATGGTTGGCCTTTAAAATTGGCGGGGTGACGTTCGGGTCGCTTCTGGGCGTTTTTTTGCTGGGCCTTTTAACGCGACGGGGCCGAAGTTTGATCAATATTGTTGCCATGGTCGTGAGCGCGGGGGTGAACACGGTTCTGCTGGTGTTGTCGGAAAAGGGGCTTTTGCCCATGGGATGGAGTTGGTTGGTGATCGGGGGGACCCTGCTGACCTTCGGGATAAGTTATATTTTGTCCGGACCGGAGGAGACCCATGCTGAATGATTTCATCCATTTGATTGAATTTATTAAAGGAACGCCCCTGGCGTTGCCTGTGTTTTTCGTTATGTTCGTGGCGGCGTGCCACGTGGCGCCGGTGAGCCTGTTCCCCGTGGCGGGGGGAGTTCTGTTCGGATTTAAGGCGGGACTTCTTATAAACATGGCGGCAATTTTGGTGGGGGCCACCGGACCCTTTTATATTTCCCGATGGTTGGGCCAGCATCGATTTAATCGTATTTTTAGTCGGTGGCACAACCGGGATATGGCCGCTCTGTTGCGCAACCCCAGTCCGTGGGGATTGGTGGTGATCCGGTTAGTGGGGTTGCCGCCGTTTGTGGTGACAAATTATCTGGTTGGGTTGTCGCACATGCGATACCGCCAGTTTTTGTGGTCCACGGCGGTGGGAGTTCTTCCGTCGTTGTTGGTGATCACCCTGTCATCGGACAGTTTGTGGAAAATATTAACCGAAGCCGGACTGGGCGGGTTTCGCCAAGCTCTGGCGAAACACGGGTTGCCGTTGCTGTTGGGCGGCGGATTCATGGCCGCCTTGATGGCGACTGGAATCGTCATGAACCGGCGGGGCAAAAAAAAGGTCTCCAAGACCGAAAATCAAATTGGTTCGTAGCTGAAAAGGAAGTGCTCGGCGTCGGCGGCCAGCCGGTTCATCCAATGGGGGGCGGCGGCCACCGACAAAACCGTGAGGCCCTCCGCGTTCGCCAAAAAAATCACCCGATGACGCAAAACGATGGATTGGCCCGGATCTTCATACGAAACCTCGTATGCTTTTTGGAATCGGGGGTAACGCACCGGGCCGCGAAACAGGATTTGAGTGCCGCCGCTTTTGGGCAAGTCCAAGACGAAAAGGTCAACCGCCGACTCCAAATCGGTACCCGTGACAGCGGGTCGGTGGGTCACGGAAAATTCCAGGGCCGGCGTGAGTTTGTTGGGTTTAAAAACGGTGGTTGTCACTTGGCCGGTTTTGAACGGCAACGAGGCCCAGTCCCGCGGGTAGCGAACCCGCCATCCGTCGGCCGGATTTTCGAATACCGCGTCCTGGCCTGTTAAGAGAAAGGCTTTTCGCCAGAGGTAATGGTAACTGATCTGGCCCACCGCGTCGCTGAACCCCAGAAACGCCAACACCAGACCCGCCATAGCTAAATTCTTCCCTCGGTATACCCGGGTGTAAAGAGACGCCCGAACGATCACCCAAAAAATAAACGGAATGGACGCCGCGGCCCAAGGCAACGCTGTTTTTGGTCCCGCCATCAGGCGCAAGACGACCACGCCAATTCCCGCCGCCAAAGCGGCGCCGCAATAAAAATAACTGGACTTGGCCCACCGCGAATGGGATCCGCTCATGCCCCCGATTCTATCGCAATGGGCCCTCCCTGTCAAAAAGAAGCGCGACCCGCGGCATGGCCGAGTCCCCCAGGGCAGGACTTTTTTTTATTGTTGAGTTGTAAAAAATGCGTCATAATTTGCGATGTGTTGAGCGATAATATTTTCCATTCGACGGGTCCTGAAAAATAATCCATGGCGTCTCCTCTTATAACGAAACTGGCGGAAAAGGTCCGTTTGGCGGCGGCGGAGATTCACACGCTTCGCAAAGACCGGGAAAGGTTGATGGCGGAGGTGGCGTTGATGGACGAAGAAAGCCGTCGGGCCCGGAAATTGTTGCGTGAGCACGGGGACCTGTTGGCCGAACGGGAAAAAACCCGGGTTCGGTTGGAAAAAATTATCGCCAAGTTGGATAAGGCGGACCTTCGATGAACCCTCTGGTGAAAGAAAAAATCCGGGTGAACATTTTCGGGAAGAACTACGAATTGGATCCCGGCACGCTGACTCCCTTGGAAGCCAACCAGCTGGCCGCCTACGTGGACGCCAAGATGAAAGAGATTTCGGAAAAGCTGGGGTTGGTGGACACGCAAAAAATCGCGGTGTTGGCGGCGCTCAACATCGCTTTCGAGATGGGCTCCAAACAAAAAATGCTGGCCGGCGAAATGTCGCCCCAAGATGAAACCAAACTGCGCGGTCTGGTGGACGCCCTGGAAAAAGCGCTCTCGTGAACCGAGATCTTTTCGAACCGACCCCCGCCAACCTCTCCCCCCATTCTTCTCCAGCTGAAGGGGAGAATGTCCCCCTGGGGACGAATGTCCCCTCGGGGACGAATGTCCCCCTGGGGACGAATGTCCCCTCGGGGACGAATGTCCCCT
>JAYRXX010000037.1:0-2564 GCA_041917295.1 Elusimicrobiota bacterium | reverse complement strand
CAATTGAAGCCGATCGTAAACCGCACCGGGATAGCTGGGGACGTCTCAAGGTGGTATGATTCCTTCCCATGAAATGGGCGTCCGCCATATCGGCCGAAAGCCGGCTGGAATCGGCCGTGAAAGAAGCGGCCGTCACCATCAAACAACAGTTGGAAGGCCAAACGCCGGACTGGCTGGCGATGTTTGTGTCGCGCAAGTTCGCCGACCGCTACGAAGAAGCGGGAGCGTTGTTGGCCACCCGTCTGCCCGCCCGGGTTATGATGGGGGCCAGTGCCTCCGGCCTGATCGGCGACGGCCATGAATTGGAATCCCAGCCCGGCGTTAGTTTGACCGCCGCCGTTTTGCCAGGCGTTAAGATCCATCCGTTCGCTCTCCCGGACGAAGACATGCCCGACCTGGACGCGTCTCCCCGGGCGTGGGAAAAATGGATCGGCGTCTCGGCCGCTTCCCAACCCCAGTTCCTCTTTCTGGCGGACCCCTTTTCGTTTCGGACGGAAAATTTCATTCTGGGCATGGATTACGCGTTCCCCCGCTCGCCCAAAATCGGCGGGCTCGCGTCGGGCGCTTCCCAACCCGGAAAAAACGCCCTTTACATCGACCAATTTTGTTTCCGCAACGGGCTGGTGGGCGTCGCTTTCAGTGGCAACATCGAACTGAACCCCGTGGTGGCTCAAGGGTGCCGGCCCATTGGCGACCTTCTTCGTATCACCGCTTGTTCCGAAAATATTTTGATGGGCGTGAATGGAAAACCCCCGTTGGAACTGTTGCAAGCCCTTTTCAACGACCTCTCGGACCGCGACCGCCGGCTGATGCGCCAAGCGCTGTTTGTGGGCCTGGCCATGAGCGCCTCCAAAGAACAGCCGCAACAGGGCGATTTTTTGATCCGCAACGTCTTGGGTCTTGACGACCGTACCGGAGCCTTGGCCGTAGGAAGCGCGTTGCGGGTGGGCCAAACCATTCAGTTTCATCTGCGCGATTCCCGTCGATCCAACGACGATTTGCGGGCCGTGTTCGAACAGGCCGGGGACCGCGTTACCGGCACCCGGGGCGCTCTTTTGTTTTCTTGCGTGGGCCGGGGCAAATCCCTTTACGGACGGCCCAACCACGATTCCGCCTTTTTCACCCGAACCGTCGGCGCCGTACCGCTGGGAGGGTTCTTTTGCAACGGCGAAATCGGCCCGGTTAACGGAACCACTTACCTGCACGGTTACACCAGCAGTTTTGGCTTGTTTCGACCAAAATCATGAAACGCCTTTTATTGGTTGCGGTTTTGTTTCTTGCCCCGAACGGTGGCCAAACGGCCCCCCTCGCCGACCCCACCAGCCCGTTGGCGGCAACCATTGACTCGGCTTTAACGGCGCTCTACAATTTGGACCACGCCAAAGCCCAGGCCGAATTTCGAGGCCTGGCAGACCAATACCCCGACAACCCCATCGGATCCTATGGTTTAACCACCGCGCTGTGGTGGGAACTGACCAACGAATTCGATGAGACCAACCCCGCGCTTGAAAAAGATTTTTTAGACGCCGCTCAGTCCACCATCCAACTGACCGAGAAACTGATGAAGTCCGGCTCCGATCCCAACGGCGTGGCCCGGTTGTGCCGGGGCGGATCGTTGGGGCTTGTGGCCCGGTGGGACGCTCTTCAAGGGCACTGGCTGGCCGCCTATCGAAAGGGAAAACAGGCTTTCACGCTCCAGAAGGACGCCATCTCCGTTAACCCGGCCCTTTACGATGCGTATCTCGGCCCTGGCATTTTCCATTATTACGTGGCGGTACTGCCGGCCGGGGTGAAAACCCTCGCGCGCATGGTGTTCGGCGGGTCCAAAGAACAGGGGCTGGACGAAATTCGGCTCGCCATGAATCAGGGCCAATTTTCAAAAACCGCCGCGCGCCTTTTTCTGGTCAACATCTACACCAACAACGAAAAAGATCCCGACACGGCCTTGGCGCTGTTGCGTGAAGGCCGTGTAAATTTTCCGGACAGCCCTTTTTTCCATTTGGTCGAATTGATGGTGTTGGACGAAGCCCAACGCTGGGACGAATTGGAAACCGGCGCGGTGGATTTTTTGGCCCGAATTGACGCGGGTCAGCCGTTTTATTCAGAACGGTTGCGCCACCGGGGCGCTTTTGTTCTGGCCAACAGTTTTCTGGGCCGCGGCGAGGCCGCCCGCGCCGTGGCGGACTACGACCGCATTTTGGACGCCATCACTGTGGACGATCGGTGGATCACGATGACTTACTTAAACCGGGGCAAAGCCCACGATCTGATGGGCCAACGTGAGCGGGCCTTGGCCGACTACGGAACCGTTTTAAAACGGCGGGACGTGTGGGGCCTGCACGATCAAGCCAAAGAACTGAAACGCCGCCCGTTCAAAAGACGGGGGCCCGGGAGGGATTCATGAAACGAGCCGGATGGGCGGTGGGTTTGACGTTGGCGGGCGGACTTCTGTGGGGCGGTGAACCGTTCGATGTGGCGGTTCGCGGATTCTCCGCCAAAGACGATTTAATTCTGCAAGGGGATTACACCGCGCCAGCCTCGTCGTCTTCGTTGGTTCTTGTTTG
>JAYRXX010000036.1:0-18818 GCA_041917295.1 Elusimicrobiota bacterium | reverse complement strand
GGGAAGCGGCGCCGAAAGCCGCGGAGGCCGTGGTCACTCTACCGGTCCTGGACCTTGATGATTTGGTTAGCCGAAAGATCCGTCACCTGATACAATCACCTTCCCCACCAGGGGGGTACCATGTACCCGGACGCGCCCAAAATCCAGGAAATTTTTCTTTACTTTTATGGACGGCTTTTGTATCATCTCGCCCATGTTAACCAAAGAACGTAAACACGATATTGTTGGGAAGTTTGGCGCGACCCCCCGGGACACCGGGGACACGGCTGTTCAAATTGCGCTCCTCACCGAGCGCATCAACAGCTTGTCGGATCATTTTCAAAAGGCCCCCAAGGATCACGGATCCCGGCGGGGTCTTTTGCTCATGGTGGGCCAGCGGCGGCGTCTGCTGGCGCATTTGCGCGCGAGTGAGCCCAAACGGTACGTGGATATCCTGAAGGAATTGAAACTCAGAAAATAACGCGGCGTCCCTGGAGGACCCGCTTGAGGTTCATGCACGAGCAGGGATGTAACAACCCGGTCATCGGTCGATGGGGGGGATGGCCCCCTTGTCTGACAGGGCCCTGTTGTTAAATCCCTTCCTCGCAAATCTCAACGTCCTCCCGGCTCGGCGCGTTTTTTCTATTTTAGAGGAGAAAATACGATGTCAAACGCAGAAAAGTTGGAAATTCAAATTGGTGATAAGAAGATTTCGATCGAGGTGGGGGAAGTGGCCCGCCAGGCGGCGGGGTCGGCTTTTGTTCAAATGGGGGAGTCGGTGGTGTTGGTGGCCGCGGCCCATGGCACGAAACCCCGGGAAGATCGGGACTTTTTCCCGCTCACCGTGGATTACCGGGAGCGGACTTACTCGGCGGGGCGTATCCCCGGCGGTTTCTTTAAACGGGAAGGCAAAGCCCGGGACAACGAAGTATTGACCAGCCGGATCATCGATCGGTCCGTTCGTCCGCTGTTCCCTGAGAGCTTGAGGTTGGAAGTTCAAGTGAGCGCCATTGCCATGTCCCACGACGGGTTGCACGACCTGGACATCATTTCGGTGTTGGGCGCCTCCGTGTCGTTGGGGTTGTCGGCGTTACCGTGGAACGGTCCCATTGGCGCGATTCGGATCGGACGGGTGGACGAGCGATTCATCTTGAATCCCAACCTGGACGAGCAGGAACGCAGCACTTTGGATTTGGTGGTCGCGGGAAAGAAAGGATCCATCCTGATGGTGGAATCCGGCGCCTACGAGCTGTCGGAAGAAATGCTGGTGGAAGCCTTGACCATCGCTCAAACGGAGATAGACCGTTTGTGCGACCTGCAAATTGATTTGATCAAACGGGTTGGAAAACCCAAAATGGAAGCGCCGGTCTCGGCGATTCCCGCCGATGTTTCGGCGAAGGTCAACGAATGGGCCCGGGGCCGGTTCAAAGAAGCCGTGCGAACCGCCGAAAAGGGGGCCCGCGAAACTCTCGTCGCCGCGATTCATAAAGACGTCAAAGAAAAAGCGTCGGCGGAATTTCCCGACAACGACGCCTGCGTGGGCGGGTTGTTGGATACGATTGAATACGAAGAAGCGCGTCGCTTGATTTTGGACGAGAGCCGCCGCACCGACGGCCGCGGGTTTGAAGATGTTCGGCCCATCACGATTCGCACGGGCGTGTTGCCGCGCACCCATGGGTCGGCTCTGTTCACCCGGGGTCAAACCCAATCGTTGGCTGTGGCCACGCTGGGATCGCCGGCGGACCAGCAAGTCATGGACGTGTTGGAAGGGGAATACAAAGAACGCTTTATGCTCCATTACAATTTCCCCGGTTTTTCGACCGGCGAACCCAAACCCGAACGAGGTCCTGGCCGACGGGAAGTGGGCCACGGCGCCCTGGCGCGTCGGGCCTTGTTGCCTTTGTTGCCGGACCCGGAGGTGTTTCCCTATACGATTCGGGTTGTGTCGGACATTTTAGAGTCCAACGGGTCTTCGTCCATGGCCAGCATTTGCGGCGGGTCGTTGTCGTTGTTCGACGCGGGCGTTCCCATGAAAAAACCCTGCGCCGGCATGGCCATGGGTCTCGTGAAAGAGGGCGACCGGTGGGTGGTGTTGACCGACATCATGGGCATGGAAGATCACCTGGGCGATATGGATTTCAAAGTGGCGGGGACCACCGAGGGTGTGACCGCCCTTCAAATGGACATTAAAATCGAAGGCATTTCCATTGAAATCATGAAACGCGCCCTCGAGCAGGCCAAGCGGGCTCGGCTGTTCGTGTTGGGGAAAATGGCCGAATCGTTGGCCGCGCCCCGACCGGACTTGTCCCCCCGGGCGCCGCGGATGGAAGTGGTTCAGATTCCCGTGGCCAAAATCGGCGCGCTGATCGGGCCCGGCGGAAAAAATATTCGCCGCATCATCGAAGAATCGGGCGCCCAGGTCGACGTGGAAGACGACGGCAAGGTGTATATTACGGCCTCGGACTTGTCGTCATTAGAAACCGCCAAACATCAGGTGGAATCCTATTCGGCCGAGGTGGAGGTGGGCAAGATTTACAAGGGCACCGTGGTTCGCATCATGCCCAAGTTGGGCGCGTTCGTGGAAGTGATGCCGGGCAAGGATGGGCTGGTTCATATTTCTCAACTGGACGTCAATCGCGTGGAACGGGTGGAAGACGCCGTGAAAGTGGGCGACGAAATCGATGTGAAAGTCATCGAGGTCGACAGTCAGGGCCGCGTGAATCTGTCGCGCAAGGCCGTGTTGAAGCCGGGCTCGGAACTGGAAAGCCCCCTGCCGTCCCAGCGGGGAAGCGGGCGTGGGCCGGACGATCGACGGGGCGGTCGCGATGGCCGTCCTCCTCGGCGCGAGTTCCACGGCGGTGGGGAACGCCGCGGGCCTGACGCGAAACCGGGTCGGGGTTACATGTAAAAACTCATTTGGGGGTAGGTATGAGCGAGAAAGAACCCATCGAAACGAACGAATCGATTGAATCGGAGGGAGAGTTGGAGCGCTATTACGACATCATGCGTTCCCACGACCTCACGGAATTAGAAATTAAAGAGGGTGACCGATACATTAAGTTGTCTCGGGCCACCCCAACGGTTACGATGGTTGCCGCCCCCGTCGCGGCGGTGGCCGCGGCCGCGCCGGTTTCGACCGGCACGGCCGCACCAGCCGCGGCACCGGTCGCGAAAAGCCTCCACCATCCGGTCACCTCTCCGTTGGCGGGGATGTTTTATCGCTCGCCGGGGCCCAACTCGCCCACGTTCGTTAAGGAAGGCGACAAAGTGGCGTTCGGAGATGTGTTGTGCATCGTCGAGGCCATGAAAGTCATGAACGAGATTCGTTCCGACCGCCCCGGGGTGATTCACAAAATCCTGGCGGAAAACGGGAAACCTGTTTCCGCCGGACAAGAGCTGTTCCTTATCGATTCGTTGTCCGCGTAATGCAGGACGAAATTGGTCAGACGGCCGGGTGGGTGTGGGATTATTTGAACACCCACGGGGAATCGTCCACTCTTCAAATTCGGTCCTCGCTTAAAATCACTCAAACGCTTCTGTTCCTTGCCCTCGGCTGGCTGGCTCGCGAAGGGAAAGTGCATTTACTCTATCGGGACCGTTGTTACTGGGTTTCGTTGCGGCCATGATCGAAATCGGCCGCGCGTTTATTCTGGGCGTGGTTCAGGGCCTCACCGAATTTTTACCGGTGTCGTCGGACGGGCATTTAACGCTCTTCCAGGCTGGGTGGGGAATGGGGGAATCCACATTGGCGATGGACGTGGTTCTCCATGTGGGAACGTTGGGCGCCATGGCGTGGTATTTTCGGCGGGACATCTTGGGCCTTGCCAGGGGCGTGTGGGATAAAACCGAATCCGGGGTTGCCCTCCGGCGATACGTGTGGATGATTGGCGCCTCCACGGTGGTGACGGGCGTGATCGGATTGGGTCTGAAAAATACGATTGAAAGCCTTTCAACGTCTTACCGGGCGGCGGGATTGGGATTTTTATTGACGTCGGGTGTGTTGGTGTGGGGGGAGCGACGGTCCCGGCAACAGGGCGGCGGGGCCTCCGGCCCGGGCGTGGCCCCCCTCTGGCACGCCTTGGCCATCGGAGCGGCCCAGGGAGCCGCGGTGTGGCCGGGTCTTTCGCGAAGCGCGTCGACAATCGCGGTGGCCGTGGCCTTGGGGTGGTCCTGGACCGAAGCCGGGCGATTCAGTTTTTTGGTCGCGATGCCGGCCATTATGGGAGCCACCTTGTTGACCGCCCGGGACATGCAAGCTCTTCCGCTGTGGCCTTCCGTGGTTGGGGTTGTGGTCAGTTTTCTTGTGGGCTGGATGGCGTTGGGCCTGCTTATGCGATTTTTGCGGGCGCGGCGCTTATGGCCGTTCGCCCTTTACACATTCGCCCTGGCTCTTTTCTCGTTCTATAAATCCCAATGAGACTCAGTGCCCGCGTTCGTGCATCAACCCGATCCAAAAAAAGCCGTTCGTCCAGACTCCCGGCGGTGGGAATGGGTATATTGGCCCTTTCGGCCTTGGGGCTGTATTGTGTTTTGTTCCCTTCCGGCTCGTGGGGCAAACCCATTAAAACGTTCATGTCCACGGCGTTCGGGGTGGGGCGGTTCTTTTTTCCTTTGTTGACGGGGTATGCGGGACTTCGGTTGTCGTTGGTTCGACCGTGGCCCCAGGGGGCCTTGCGATTTTCGTTGTGGAGCGGCTTGTTTGTTTTCGGGGTAACATTTGCGAGCTTGTTTAGTCAGCTGGCTTACCAAGTTAACGCCGGGGGCGTGTTGGGATTGGCGGGGGCCGGGTTTTTAAGCCGGCTTTTCGGATTGCCGGGGGCTTGGTTAATGACCTTTTCGGCAATCGCCATCTTGACGGCGGCCATGATTCGTGTTTCGCCGATTCATTTGGCCGAACATCTATTTTCCCGACTCCGTGCAGATTGGGCGGAGTGGACCGCCGCCCGCAAAGAACCTCGCACACGACGCGATAGCGTGGTTAAAGCCCGAGCGGTGGTGGCTCCGGTCCCGGTGGACCGCCCCGTTCCTTTGGTGGTAACCGGCACCCCAAAAGAACAACCCAAAAAGCTCTCCCCTCCCAAACAGCTTGAATTGATTCCTGAGAAAACAAATGTCCCCCCAGAATCTCCCGTATTGAGTCCCAAGGGAGCGAATGTCCCGGGGGAGAATGTCCCGCTTCCATATCGGTTGCCTCCGATGGAATTGTTGAGCGATCCTCCAAAACAGGTGGCGCAGTTATCAGAATCGGATCTGGTTGCCAAATCGAGGGTGCTTGAGCAGACCCTGGCTAATTTTGGGGTGGAAGCGCGGACCATGGACATTCATCCGGGTCCAGTGATTACGCGGTTCGATCTGGAACCGGCTCCCGGCGTTAAAATCAGCTCGATTGTGAACTTGTCGAATGATATTGCGTTGGCCATGAAAGCCACGCGGGTACGGGTTCTGGCCCCGATCCCCGGAAAAGGGGCGGTGGGTGTGGAAATCCCCAATCCGGAAACCGTGACGGTCACGCTCAAAGAAATTTTAACGGATTCGCGGGCCCAAGCGAGCCGGTCCCCGTTGGCGGTGGCTTTGGGAAAAACGAGTTCGGGGGAACCGTCCATGACGGACCTGGCGCCCATGCCGCACCTGTTGGTGGCCGGAGCCACGGGCACGGGAAAATCGGTGTGCGTTCACACGCTGATCGTTTCTATTTTGATGCGGGCGACGCCGGACCGGGTCAAATTTGTGTTGATTGACCCGAAACGGTTGGAACTGCCAATGTATGAAGGTATGCCGCACTTGTATGATCCACGGTCCGGTCCGGAAGACGCCCAGGTGATCACCCAGCCAAAAGAAGCGGCCAAAGCGCTCCTGCGGTTGGTGAAAGTGATGGAATACCGTTACGAAGTTTTTGCCCGGGCCAACGTGCGCAACATCGAAGGATATAATGAAAAAAGGGCGGCTCAGGGCCTGCCTCCGGAGTATTACATTGTGGTGATTATCGACGAGCTGGCGGATTTGATGTTGGTGTCGGCCCGGGACGTGGAAGATTGCATTCAGCGGTTGGCCCAAATGGCCCGGGCGGTGGGGATCCATTTGGTGTTGGCCACCCAACGGCCGTCGGTGGACGTGATTACCGGCGTGATTAAAGCCAATTTGCCGGCGCGGATCGCGTTGCGGGTGGCGTCTCAAACCGACAGCCGCGTTATTTTGGACACGCCGGGGGCGGAATCGTTGGTGGGCCGGGGCGATATGCTGTTTCTGCCCGCGGGAGCTCCCGCACCGATCCGCCTTCAAGGGGCGTATGTGTCGGAAAAAGAAGTGGAAGCGGTGGTGGGGTTTGCCAAAAGCCAGGGCGGCCCCCGGTATCAAGACATTTTTGCCGAGATCGCGGCTCACCAGGCCGCCAACGAAGACGCGGAGACACGCGAAGAATTGGATCAAGCGTTGCGGTTGATTATGGAACGCCGGCGGGTGTCCCAGGATTTATTGAAGTCCCATTTCGGGTCGTCGGCCCGGGCGACGAATGTGTTGTCGTTGTTGGAGGTGAAGGGGTACATTCGGAAACCGGAAGGGACGAATAAGTGGGAAATCAATTTTGATAAAATCGAAGACCTGTTCCGGGCCAGCGGCGGGGCGAAATCGGCGGACCGGGTGGAGGCGATGGACGAATGAAAAAAATCGTGACGGTTTTTCTTTTTATTTCAGCGACCGTGTTTGCCGGCGATGCCAACCGATTGGATCAGGTACTGGCGCGGTTGGAACAGGCCGAGAAAGAGGTTCGCACCTTGGCGTTCGATTTCACTCAAACGACGTCTTTGTCGGTGGGGCGCGGGGCGGCGGATATCGTTGGGTCGGCGCTCTTTGAACGGCCCAACCGGTTTCGGGTTGAGCAGTCGTCACCGGAACCCCAGACCATCGTCTCAAATGGAAAGGTGTTTTGGGTGTATTTGCCTGACCGGGGCCAGGCGATCAAAGATTCCATGGACAATTGGGCCAAGGCGGCCGGATTTCCCCAAGGGCTAACGCCGTTTCGAATGAATGTGAACGAAATGAAAAAGAAATACACCTTTTCATTGGACGAGACGAGCGGTCAGCCGGTTTTGGTTATGACCCCGCGCGATTCCGGATCGTTTGATTACACCCTTCGGTTGTGGATTGATCTCAACACGGGTTTGGCCATGAAAACCGAGCTGGAATCAGAGGCCGTGCGGGCCGTTGTCACTGTTCGAAACGCCCAGGTGAACCCCCTGATCAAAGACGCCCAGTTTAAATTCGTCCCTCCGAAAGGCACCGACGTTTTGGAAATGCCTTTCACGAAATAAAAGGATGCTCCCATGACCGACAATTCAGCTGAATCCATTGGATCCACACTTCGTCAGCGGCGCCTTGAACGGGGCATCACGTTGGAGGCGGTGACCAGCGCGTTGCGCATTCAAAGCCGTTATTTAAAAGCCTTGGAAGAAGAACGCTGGGACGAACTTCCCGCCCAGGTCTTCTTGGAAGGATTCTTAGTTAAATACGCCGATTATTTGGGTTTAAACGGGCCCGCGCTTCGTGATCAATTGCGGGTCCGGATGGGGCAATCGGGGGGGCCGCCGGCGTTCACCCACCCCTCGCCGGTTCCGGAGTCCATCGACGACTCGTCGGCGGCATCGCTGAGATGGATGCTGGCGGGCGCGGCGGTGTTGGTGGTGGCGGCGGGGATCCTGTTCTTATTTCGCCGGCAAGAGCCCCACGGGGTCTCGCTGGCCAAACCCCTCAACCAGGTGACGGAACCGGAATCCGTGGTTCTGTCGACGGCGATCGTTCCGTCCGTGATTCCCTCGGTGGCCCCCGTGGCCAAAAGTTCCCATTCCATTGTGTTGCGGGCCAGCGAATCCGTGTGGGTTCGGGTTCGGTTGGACGGCGCGGTGAAGTTTGAGGGCACGTTGTCGTCGGGTGAAGTGCGGACTTGGCCATTCGATAAAAACAGCCGGGTTCGGGCTGGAAACGTGTCTCGGTTGATCGTCCTAGTCGACGGCAAATCTCTGGCCGAATCGACAGTGCCCGGACCGGCCGATGTGGTTTTCCCGGCCCGGGACGGACACACGCATGTGATTTATCCCGCGCCGGCGGCCGCCCAGCCTCCCGTGGCCGTGTCCACGGCTTCGAGCACGACCCCCATTCAATGACGCGAGGCCGCGTGGCCTTTGTGGTGTTGGGGTGCGCCAAAAATCAGGTGGAAGCGGAGACCATGACGGCCCGGTTGGCCCGCGACGGGTGGACGTTGACGTCCGACATCGCCGGAGCCGACGGAGTGGTGGTTCACTCCTGCGGTTTTTTGGAAGCGGCCCGAACCGAAGCCCGGGAAACACTGGACAACATTCGCCGCGCCGCCCCCCGCTCGTTTTTGGTTCTGACAGGATGTTTTGCCCAGTTTCTCAACAATAAAAAAATTCCCGGCGTGGACGCCGTCATTGGAACCGGTCAACTGGACACCTTGTCGGACGTGTTGGGGTCCCGGGCGGGACCGCCGCGGGGCTCGTCGCCGGCGGGGTTGCATGATGGCAATCAGCCCCGGCCTCTTCGGCCAGGCCAGCTGTCGGCCTACCTGCGGATATCGGAAGGATGCAACCACCGGTGCACATTCTGCATCATTCCCCAACTGCGCGGGTCTCTTAAAAGCCGGCCTGTGGAAGACATTCTTAAAGAAGCCCGCGATCTCACGGACCGGGGCGTGCGGGAACTCGTTGTGATTTCACAAGACACCACGGATTACGGTTCCGACCGGGGCCGGGCGGGCTTGGTGCCGTTGGTAAAAAAATTAGTTAAAACCCCGGCACGGTGGGTGAGGCTTTTGTACGCCTATCCGTCGGAAGTGGGGCCGGGTTTGATGGGATTGCTGGCCGATGAGCCCAAACTGGCCGGATATCTGGACATGCCTTTGCAACACATGTCCGACCGGATATTGACGTCCATGGGTCGGGACTGGGGGGAAAAGAAAACCCGCGGTCTGTTGGATCAACTGCGCCGGCGTGTGCCTGGGTTGGCGTTGCGAACCACGTTTATTGTGGGGTTTCCGGGGGAAACAGACGACGATTTTGATCGATTGGTACGGACGGTTCGGGACGGCTACTTTGAGCATGTGGGGGTGTTTCCCTATTCGTTTGAATCCCGATCGCCGTCGGCGCGGTTGCCGGGTTTGGTGGCCCCGGAGGTCGTGTCGGAACGGTGGCAGACCCTGTTGGACGAGAACCGACGGGTCAAGCAAAGCAAAGACCGCGCCCGTAAAGGGTCGACTGTGGACGTGTTGGCCGAACGGGACCACGACGGACGGTGGGTTGTACGGGCGTCCCATCAGGCTCCCGAAGTGGACGGCGAGATTCGCACTCGAACGGAGCCGTCCGCGCCGGGCTTTTATTCGTGCCGGGTGACCGGCGTGGACGGAATTCATTTAACAGGAGAGTGGGTCCATTGAACGTTCCGAACCAACTATCGATGGCGCGCCTTGCGGCCGTTCCTTTCTTTATGGGGCTGGCCTACGTGGACAACGTGTACGCCCGGGTGGGCGCGTTGGTGATTTTTATCGGGGCCGGGGTGACAGACTTGGTGGACGGGTATTTGGCCCGAAAGCACAACCTGGTTACCAACCTGGGCGTTTTTTTGGATCCGTTGGCCGACAAACTGATCATCACGGCGGCGTTTATCCTGTTCGTGGAAATCCCCTCTTTGCGGATCCCGTCGTGGATGGTGGTGGCCATCGTGGGCCGGGAATTTTTGATTACCGGGCTGCGGGGCGTGGCCGCGAGCCGGGGAACGTTGGTCCCCGCGGACGCGGGGGGGAAATTTAAGACATCGGTTCAAAACGCGGCAATCATCACAACGCTGATGGCTCTGATTGTCACGTCGGGTTGGGACCATTTTGGCGGGACGGTTTTGGGGGATTTGTTGGCGGGAGGCGGTTGGCGCGCCGACGCGGCGCGGGTGGTCACCGTTGTGCCGAAAGCGATGGTACTCGCGGCGACGGTGGTGTCGGTGTGGACCGGAGCGGTTTACTTGTGGCGTCATCGTCAGTTGTTAAAGGAGTCCCAATGACCTATTTCCAATCTGTCGGCAAATGGGTCACGCTGGGGTTGGCCACTGTTGGGTTTGTGGGCTGGGCTCCTTACCATCTGGTTCCGTTTCGGAAATGGAAGGGCGGCGGTTTGTTGGGAACGTTGGTGGGGTGGGGGGTGGTGTGGATTCTTCCAACGGGCCCGTGGTATGGGGTGTGGACCCTTTTTATGATCGCGTTGGCGGTTGTTGTTAGCCATGGGGCCGAGACTTACCTGACCCACGACGATCCGCGCATCGTTATCGACGAAGTGGCCGGCGTGTGGGTGGCGGCGTGGGGTGTGACTCGGGAACCGGTTCCCCTGATCACGGCGTTTGTGGCGTTTCGGGCGTTGGATGTATTCAAGGGGCCCTGGGGCCGGGCCGCGGCACGGCTTCCAGGCGGGTGGGGGATCGTGGCCGACGATATCGTGGCCGGCTTGTTGGCGAATGTCTTGACGCGGCTCTTCGTTTAAAAAAGAGGTCGTTTCGTGGACATCGGTTTCAAAAAGACGTACTATTTACGTCGAAGAGGACGACTGAACTGATTGGAGGGATTATGACGACGAAAGAAGAAAAGAGCAAAGCGCTTTTGTTGGCTATGGCCACCATTGAAAAACAACATGGGAAAGAGGCCATTATGAAATTGGGCGAACGGGCGGGTCGGGTGCAGGTGGACGTGATTCCCACCGGGGCTCTGCCCTTGGATTTGGCTTTGGGAACCGGCGGGTTGCCCCGCGGACGGGTTGTGGAAGTGTACGGACCCGAATCATCCGGCAAAACCACCCTCTGTTTGCAGGTGGTGGCCCAGGCCCAAAAGTTGGGCGGGACCGCCGCCTACATCGACGCGGAACACGCCATGGACCCCGACTACGCCAAGCGCTTGGGCGTGGACACCGAAAATTTATTGATTTCCCAGCCGGATTCCGGTGAGCAAGCCCTGGAAATCACCGACCAGCTCGTTCGAAGCGGCGCGTTGGACGTGATCGTGGTAGACTCGGTGGCGGCGTTGGTGCCCCGGGCCGAAATCGAAGGGGAAATGGGCGATTCTCACGTGGGGTTGCAGGCCCGGTTAATGAGCCAAGCTCTCCGAAAACTGACGGCCAACATCGCCCGGTCCAAAACCTGCGTTATTTTTATCAACCAACTGCGCATGAAAATCGGGGTGATGTACGGCAACCCCGAAACCACCACCGGTGGAATGGCGCTTAAATTTTACGCCAGCGTTCGCCTGGACATTCGCCGTGTGGAATCCATCAAGTCCGGTGAAAAGGTGATCGGCAACCGGGTGCGGATTAAAATTGTCAAAAACAAGCTGGCCGCTCCGTTCCAGCAGGCGGAATGCGACATGATTTTCGGCGAAGGGATTGTGCGTGAAAATTGTTTGTTGGACATGGGCGTCAATGCCGGCGTGTTGGAAAAAGCCGGCACGTGGATTTTGCACAAAAACGACCGGTTGGGTCAAGGCCGTGAAAATGCTCGAATGTTCTTGAAAGAAAATCCCACCCTGGCCGACCAAATTGAAAAGGAAATCCGCGCGTCGTTTTTAGGTGTGAAAACAGAAGAAACGGCCGAAGCAAAACAGCCGGTTAAAGAAAAAGAGCTCTCCAAGGCCGGCAAAGGCGGAAAATAAATCGGATCGCCGGTCGCGCCCCACCCGCTCCTGGTTGAATTTTTAGATCATTTGCGGGTGGAGCGAAAATTGGCCCGCAATTCGGTCTTGGCCTACGGGTCGGATTTGCGGCCCTACGCGGCGTTCCTTGAGAAACGAGGTGTTCCGGTAACCGAAGTCGGGCCGGGGGACTTATCGGATTTTTTGTGGGAACGCCGCGCGGCCCCGCTGAAATCGGCCAGCCTATATCGGCTGGCGGAATCTCTTCGCCAATTTCATCGCTTCCTCAAAACCGAAGGCCGGTCTCTTTCGGACCCCACCCTCTCTTTGGTGTCACCGAAAACAGGGGATCGGCTTCCCAAAGTCCTTTCGGTGGACGAAGTGAACCGCCTTTTAACCCACGCGCCGCCCCCCACAGTGAGGACTCTTCGGTTTAAAGCCATGCTGGAACTTCTCTACGCCGCGGGGTTGCGGGTGAGCGAGTTGGTGGGCGTCCCGGCCTCGTCGGTGGATTTGACGGTTGGGTATGTGCGGGTGTTCGGGAAAGGGGGCAAAGAACGGGTGGTCCCCATCAACCGGCGGGCCATTCACGCCATCCGGGTTTATTTGGAGTTTGCGAAGCGGACCGGCCCGTTGGATGGGCCCCTGTTCGTGGGACGCCAAGGGAAGCCCTTGTCGAGGGTTGGGTTTTGGCAGGAACTGAAAAAATGGGCCCGGGCCGCCGGCGTTAATCGGCCGCTGAGCCCCCACGTGCTTCGCCATTCGTTTGCGACCCATTTGTTGAAAGGGGGCGCCGATTTGCGGGTGGTTCAGGAAATGCTCGGACACGCGGATATTTCCACCACTCAAATTTACACCCATCTTGACGGCGCGGCCATTAAAAAGGCCCACAGACGGTTTCATCCCAGGGGGTGAATGAATCGTGACGTTAGCGAAAGACCTGTTGGAGATTTTGGCGTGTCCCCAGTGCAAAGGGCCGTTGGATTATCGTGAGACCCAAAAAAAATTGGTGTGCGGGTCGTGTCGGCTGGTTTATGATGTGAAAGACGAAATTCCGGTGATGATTGCTAGCCCTTTTTAAGGATCATGGCTCCGCCCAGCCCGCCGGAGGCGCAGGCGGCCGCCAGTCCGAATCGGGCGTTGGGGTTTTCTTTCATGGAGTAAATCAAGTTGAGCAACAGTCGCACGCCTGTAGCCGCAAGGGGATGGCCCAACGAAAGGGTTCCGCCGTTGGGATTAATGATACCCTGTTCGTTGGCGGATTCCCAGTTTTGACGATACTTTTCTTTGCCCACCCGAAAAATCGACAGGCACGTGGCGGCGAAGGCTTCGTGCAGTTCGATGTGGTCCAAATCCGTAAACCGCATGCCGGCCCGTTCCAGGGCCACTCCCGTGGCAAACACCGGGGCGATTCCCATATAGGCCGGGCTTGTGCCCCAAAATCCCCAGGCGTGGACCTCCGCCATGATTTCCAATCCCAGGTCCTGGGCCCGTTCTTCGGACGTGACGATGACCACCGCCGCCCCATCCGACCGCGCGCAGGCGTTGAATAAAGTCACGGTTCCTTTTGTTTTGCCCGCCTCGTAATATTTTCCAACGATGTATTTTTGGTTTTCCTTGTAAAAATTCTCAATTGAATTTCCGGATGTGTCGAACAGGGCGGGGGCTTTCTCCATCAGGCGGGGTTTTTCCACAATGGATTCCCGTAAAAAGGGGTATTCGTCTCGCCCGCAAACCACTTCCCCTTTGGACGTGACGGGAATCACATGGCTTTTATAAAACCCCCGATTTTGGGCCGATAACCCTTTTTGAAATCCAGCGAGGGCGTAGGCGTCTTGGGCGTCCCGTGAAATGGAATAGATTTGGGCGCAAATCTCCGCCGTGGCGGCCATGTTGATTTTGCACAGGGGATCTGTGAGCCCTTCTTCGGTTGTGTCCGTGATGAAAACGTCGGGGTCGTTCCACAGTTCGTTCCAGTTGGATTTCACCGTTTCTAACGAACGAAGTTTTTTGTGGTCCCGTGGGCCCCGAATGGCGTAGGGGAAATTGGACATGGATTCGGTGCCGCCCGCCAAATAAAGATCTCCATCCCCCATGACAATGTGCCGATAGGCGGCGGCGACGGTTTCCAAGCTGGAGATGCAGTTTTGTTGAATCGTGTAGGCCTGCACTTTTTCCGGCAGGCCCGCTTTGAGGGCGGACACCCGGGCGATGTTGGGCGCGTGAGACCCTTGTCCGACCCATCCCACCAAAACGCCGTCCACCGCTTGGGGGTAAATGGAAGTCCGGTGCATCAAACCCCGAATGGCGATTTCCATTAAATCTTCGGGTAAAAAACGGGTCAGGCTTTTGCCCATGTGTCCGATGGGCGTGCGAACTCCCCCGCAGATGACGACTTTTTTGGCTGTGGGTTTCATGAATGGCCTCTTTCTTATTAATAACCCCAAAGGAAGACTTTGTCAACACCTCACGTAACAGGGATTTGTATAATGGGCGTATGCGGTTTTACGTGGAAACATTTGGATGTCAAATGAACGTGGCGGACAGTTTGGAAATGGCCCGCCGCTTGCGTGCCCGCGGTTACCGGGCGACACCGGACATGGACCGGGCCGATGTGGTTTTGGTCAACACTTGCACGGTTCGCGACCACGCGGAGCACAAAGCCCTTTCATTTTTGGGTCGGCTGGCGGATTGGAAAGAACGGGTCCCCCAACGGCGCATTGTGTTTGCGGGGTGCGCCGCCGAACGGCTTAAAGACCAACTTCAACGGCGATTTCCCCAGGTGGACGCGGTGGTGGGCGCCAAGTCCATCTCCGACTTTGATCGTCTTTTGGATGAGCGGGGAACCGTTCCTCTTTTCGATGGAAAAAAAGAATGGACCGACGCCTGGGGCTGGTCGGCCGGGTTGGGGCCTTCCGGGCTGCCGGGGGAAGGCGTGACCGCTTTTATTACCATCATGCGTGGGTGTAACTTTGGGTGCACTTATTGTGTGGTCCCCTCGGTTCGAGGCCGTGAGTTGTATCGTCCGGCTTTGTCGATTTTAGATGAAGCGGCCGAACGGGTCGCCAACGGGCAACGGGAGGTTTTGTTGCTGGGCCAAACGGTTAATTCCTATCGGCCCGTCGGAGAAAATCCCGGCCGGGACGGCCGCGATCTCCGGGGGTTCGCTGATTTGCTTGAAAGCGTGGCGGCGTTGCCCGGAATTGAGCGGGTTCGTTACATGAGCCCCCATCCCCACTATGTGGACGAGTCGTTCGCCGAACGGTTGGGTCGGTTGCCCCAGGTGCCCCCCCATATCCATTTGCCGGTGCAGTCCGGGTCCGACGCGGTTCTCAATCGAATGCGGCGCAATTACACCCGCGACGAATTTTGTCGAAAACTGGATGGGCTTCGCCGACACGTGCCGGGGTTGGCGGTGACCACGGACTTTATTGTGGGGTTTCCGGGGGAAACCGACGACGATTTTGACGCCTCCTTGCGATTGGGCCGGGAAGCGGATTTGGACGGCGCCTATATTTTTAAATACTCGCCCCGCCCTGGAACGGTGTCGGCCCAGGGCCCCGACGATGTCCCCGAACCGATCAAAGAAGAGCGCCTGGCCCGCTTGATGGCCGAAACCGATTCGCGCTCCCGCGCCAAAATGGCGGCGTTGGTCGGGCGGACGCAAACGATCTTGGTGGAGGCGGTCCAAGCGGAAGGAGACGTTTTTGAGTTGGAAGGGCGCACGGCCCATTGCCGAAAAATGTATGTTACGTCTCGGCGGTCGGCGGCGGTGGGGGCCACGGTGGAGGCAACCGTGGATCGAGCCGACGGAAAAACACTGTTTGGGACGGCCCTTGACGACCGTTAAACGGGCAACGCGGCGGCGATGGATGCTCGTGGCGGCGATGGTTTTAATAGGGCCTGTTTTTTTTCCGGTGAATTGCTTATGGCGGTCGGCTCGTCCGTGGGTTTACAAAGACATGATCGACCGTTACGCCCGGGAATCGGGTTTTGACCCGTTGTTTGTGATGGCGGTGATCCGGGTGGAATCGGGGTTTTCTCAATCGGCCCAATCCCACCGCGGGGCGGTGGGATTGATGCAATTGATGCCCCTCACGGCCCGGGAAACAGCGCCCAAGGCGGGCCTGAACCCCGATGGGCTGAATTTGCACGATCCGGAAACGAACATCCGGGTGGGGGTAAAATATTTGGACGTGTTGCGCAACGAATTTGGCGACGACACGGTGGCGGTGTTGGCCGCGTACAACGCTGGGCCCGGCAAAGTCAGGGAATGGCGGCGGGGACCTGTGTTGGGCTTAGACGATATTTCTTTTAAAGAAACCCGGTCGTTTGTTCGGAGGGTATTATCAACTCAGCGGTGGTTGAATCGGTTCAAGAAAATAAAGGGGCTTTTTCATGTCTGATACCAACGAATCGACGGCCAATGTAACGCCCATCATGCGGCAATACCGGGCGTTAAAAGCCAAAAACCCCGATGCGTTGTTGTTTTTTCGACTGGGCGATTTTTACGAGTTGTTTGAGGACGACGCAAGGAAAGCCGCTCCGATTTTGGAATTGGTATTAACCCAACGCCAAGGGGTGCCCATGTGCGGGTTTCCCCATCACGGGTTTTCGGGGTATTTGGGCAAATTGTTGAAACACGGGTTGCGCGTTGCCGTGGCCGAACAATTAGAAGACCCGTCGGCCGCCAAGGGCATGGTGAACCGCGATGTGGTACGGGTGGTCACCCCCGGCACGGTGTTGGAAGAAGAATTGTTGTCGGCGAAAGACAATAATTATTTGGCCGCCGCCTGGGTGGACCGAGGGACGTCGGGGTTGGCTTGGGCCGACATGTCCACGGGCGAACTGCGGTATGCGCGTTTTGGGGGAGACGAAGCCGGACTGCGCCGACTGGCTGACGAGCTGGGTCGAATCGCGCCCCGGGAAACTCTGTGGCCTGAAGGCACCGTGGCTCCGGTGGGTCGGCCCGTGACGCCGGTTTCGCTGAGGGTCTTTTTGGACGACGGGCTTGATCGTCGGGCGGCCGTGTTGTTTGGGGCAACGGGTTTGGACGGGTTTGGGCTCACTCCCGATCACCCGGCCCGGCCGGCCCTGCGGGCGTTGTTTGGATACGTGGAAAAAAATCAACCTGCCGCGGTGGGGGCCTTGCGGGCGCCCCAATCGTGCAACGTGGACGAATTCATGGCCCTGGACGAAGGGGCGATTCGCCGATTGGATTTGTTGCCGGAACCCGGTGCGCGGATGGGAGGAGGCATGAATTCGTTGTGGGCCTTAATCGACCAAACCGCCACGGCCATGGGGGGCCGGCGATTAAAGGCGTGGTTGCTTCGCCCGTTGTTGGACAAGAAAGCCATCGTGGCGCGGCAAGACCGGGTGGACTATTTCTTTTCGGCACGGCGGGAACGCAAGGATCTACAAACGTTGTTTCGGGAAACCGCCGATTTGGAACGGATCCTTTCGCGGCTCACGGCCGGGACCGTGACAGGCCGGGACTTAATCGCGTTGCGCCGAACGTTGCGGTTGGCCCCGGACGCCCAAAAAATAATTGAAGGCTCCCAGACGTGGGTGGGGGAGCATCCGCTAAATTCGTTAAAAGGGGCCTTGCTCGTTCCTGCCCCGTTAATGGAATTGCTGGAACGGGCCTTGGCCGACAATCCGCCCCAGCGGTTGGCCGAGGGGGGTGTGATCCGGGACGGGTTTTCCTCTGAGTTGGACGAATTGCGCACGTTGGCCACCCAAGGACGGGGGTGGATCTCCGGCCTGGAAACAGAGGAACGAAAACGCACGGGCATCACGTCTTTAAAAATCGGATTTACGTCGGTGTTTGGATACTATTTGGAAGTGTCCAAGGCCAACCTGGCCAAAGTTCCTCAAGAATGGATCCGCAAACAGACGTTGGTGAACGCGGAACGGTTTGTGACACCGGAACTGAAGACCCAAGAAGAAAAAATTTTGGGAGCGGAAGAAAAAGCCCGGACTTTGGAAAGAGACCTCTTGGCCCATGTGCGCGAACAAGTGCTCAGCCACAGGGACTATTTGTTCGCTTTGGCTCAGGCGTTGGGTGAAACGGACGCGTTGGCTTCTTTGGCGGACACGGCCGAACGGGGCCGCTGGGTGCGGCCCGTGATATCGGACGACGACGAGGTGATCATTGAACAGGGACGTCATCCGGTGGTGGAACGGGTGTTGGAATCCCGCGCTGACGGGGCGTACGTGCCCAACGATGTCCACATCGGCGCAGGCGAGCCGCGTCTGTTGTTGGTGACGGGCCCGAACATGGGCGGCAAGTCCACCTATTTACGGCAAGTGGCGTTGGCGTCGATCTTGGCTCAGATGGGCTCTTTTTTGCCGGCGGCGAAAGCCCGGATGGGGTTGGTGGATCGGATTTTTACACGCATCGGAGCGGGCGACGATTTGGCCGGTGGGGCGTCCACGTTTATGGTAGAAATGCGCGAGGTGGCGGACATTTTGCGAAACGCCACGCCGCGGAGTTTGGTGATTTTAGATGAGGTGGGACGGGGCACGTCCACTTACGACGGGTTGGCGGTGGCCTGGGCCACGGTGGAACGGTTGGCGGGGGGGCCGGACGGGGTTGGGCCCAAGGTGTTGTTCGCCACCCACTATTTCGAGTTGACCGAGTTGGCGGATAAGATGCCCCGGGTCAAAAACCATCACGCGGCCGTCCGGGAATGGGTTCGGCCGGACGGCCGGGCGGAACTGGTGTTTTTGCATCAAATTCTGCCGGGACCGGCGGACCGATCCTACGGCGTCCATGTGGCGCAAATGGCCGGGATCCCGTCGGATGTGGTGGCGCGGGCCCGGGACCTGTTGACCGATTTTGAGTCGGGCCGAAAGGGGTCTGCGGCGTCGGGGCCGAAAACAACGCAACGGGACCTGTTTGATGTCCATCCGGCGGTGGCCGCGTTGCGGGCGCTTCAGCCGGACCGGCTGACGCCGATGGCCGCGTTGCAAGCCTTAGACGATCTCAAGAAAAAAGTATGATACTAACCAGTCCCTTATTTAGGCCACATTCTGGGAGCCCCATTTTGGCCGGATTTAAGGAGCGACGAGGGCGCGATGCGGGCCATCGTAACCGAGGAGCGACACAGAAGCCGGGCAAAAGGGGGCTCCCCCTTCGGGGCCAGTCCCTTTTGGGCTACCGCTTTGC
>JAYRXX010000035.1:0-2343 GCA_041917295.1 Elusimicrobiota bacterium | reverse complement strand
CGGCGGGCGCGGCGTGCTCCGCCCCCGCGTCCGTTTGCCCAGTCGTTGATGGCCGGGGGCGTGTCGTTGATCGCGGAACTGAAAGCCAAAAGCCCGTCGGCGGGCACGATTCGGCCCCGTTTTGACGTTGCGGGCGGAGCGCGGGCCTACACGCGGGGCGGGGCGCGGGCCCTGTCGATTTTGACGGAACCGTTTTTTTTCGGGGGTCGGCCCGACCACGTGAGTTTGGCGCGAGCGGCGTCGCCGCTCCCTATTTTAAGGAAAGATTTCATTGTGGACCCCTACCAGGTGGTGGAAGCCCGGGCGGTCGGGGCCGACGCCATTTTGTTGATCGTGCGGTTGTTGACGGACTGGGAACTGATCACGCTTCAGCGGTTGGCGTGGGACTGGAACATGGACGTTTTGGTGGAAACCCACAACACCGACGACTTGGATCGAGCCAAAAAAGCCGGGGCACGGATGGTGGGGGTCAACAGTCGCGACTTGGACACGCTCAAAATGTCCCGCCATGCTTTTGAGCGGTTGGTCCCGCGCGCGCCGAAAGGCGCGGTGGTGGTGGCGGAAAGCGGAATCCAATCACCGGCCGACGTGGTGCGGGTGGCGTCGTTGGGCGTGAACGCCATGCTGGTGGGCGAATCGTTGTTGAAACAAAAAGATCTTGAATCCGCGGCCCGAACGCTGGTGTCCGCTGGAAAGGACGGCGGCCAGTGACCAAAATTAAAATTTGCGGCATCACCAACGAAGAAGACGCCACCTGGGCGGTAAATTTGGGGGCCCATTACGTGGGGCTCAACTTTCACAAAGACAGTCCCCGCAAAGTGTCGCCGGACTTGGCGGCGCGGATCGCTAAAAAGGTTCCGTCGTTTGTTCCCACGGTGGGCGTGTTTGTTGAGCAGACCGCCGCCGACATCGTCAAAATCGCCAAAAAGGTGGGTTTGGCGGGTGTTCAGCTTCATGGGGATCACAACGTGGCGGATTGCGAAACCATCGCGTCGGAGTTGGAGGTGTTTCTTATCAAGGCGGTTCGGGTGGGCACCGAGGCGGACGTGGACGCGTTGGCGGCTTATAAAGATGCGGTGGGCTATTTCTTGTTGGACGCCCGAGTGGACGGCCAACTGGGGGGTACGGGCCAAACGTTTCCGTGGGACCTGGCGGCGCGGGCGAAAGCGTTTAAGAAACCGATTTTCTTGGCCGGGGGACTCACCGTCGAAAACGTGGCCCAGGCCATTGAAGCGGCGCAACCGTTCGCCGTGGACGTGGCCAGCGGCGTTGAAAAATCCCCGAAACGAAAAGATTTCGACAAAATGAAACAGTTCATTGAAGAAGTCAAGGCCGCGTTCTGACATGGCCGCGTCGTCGTTGGTTTTGAGCGATTTGCCGGACCGTCGGGGTTACTTCGGCGCGTACGGAGGGCGTTTCGTTCCGGAAACGTTGGTGGGCCCCCTGGAAGAACTGGAAAAAGCGTTTCGAGCCATTCGGCGGGACCCTGCTTTTCGACGGGAACTGAACGATCTTCTCAACCGGTTTGCCGGTCGGCCGACGCCCCTGTTTTTCGCCAAAAATTTGTCGGACCGGTTGGGCGGGCCGCGAATTTATCTGAAACGGGAAGATTTGTGCCACACGGGGGCCCACAAGGTGAACAACACGTTGGGCCAATGTCTGTTGGCCAAACGGTTGGGAAAAAAGAGGGTGATCGCCGAAACCGGCGCCGGTCAGCACGGTGTGGGGACGGCCACGGCGTGTGCGTTGTTGGGGCTGGACTGCGAAGTCTATATGGGCGCCGAAGACATGCAACGCCAAGCGCTCAATGTGTTTCGAATGCGCAGTATGGGCGCCCGGGTGATTCCGGTGACGTCGGGGTCCCGGACCTTGAAAGACGCCATCAACGAAGCCATGCGCGATTGGGTGACCAACGTGCGAACCACCTTTTATTGCATCGGGTCCGTGGTGGGACCGCACCCGTATCCGTGGATGGTGCGGGAATTTCAAAGCGTGATTGGGCGGGAAGTGAAGGTCCAGATCCGGGCGTTTCAGTCCGGCGATCCGGACGCGCTGGTGGCGTGCGTGGGCGGTGGGTCCAACGCCATCGGCCTGTTCGCGCCGTTCTACGATCATAAAAAAGTGGCCTTCTATGGGGTCGAGGCGGGGGGCGAGGGTTTACGTTCCGGGCGGCATTCGGCCACGTTGTGCACGGGCCGGCCGGGGGTTTTGCACGGAGCCCGCACTTACGTGATGCAAGACGAAAACGGCCAAGTTTTGCCGACCCATTCCATTTCGGCCGGGTTGGATTATCCCGCCGTGGGTCCGGAACACGCCTTTTACAAAGACACCGGCCGCGCCGTT
>JAYRXX010000034.1:0-35750 GCA_041917295.1 Elusimicrobiota bacterium | reverse complement strand
GGTAACGTTGGTAGACAGCTTCGAGATATTCCATCTTTGATTTTAAGCTCGGCATGAGCCCTCCTCTTTGCAGAGGTAGGGTTACATTTTTAACCGCACAACACCCTTATTCAGGGTTACATTATAGGCCGCTCAATTCGGTTCCTGGCCAAGGGGTTCCGTAATTTCTATAATGGGCCCGTGGCCACGTCGTCCCAATGGTGTTTTGTTGTGTTCGCGCTTTTCTCCGCCTGTGATTCGGGGGAGATCCGCACGTATCGAATTCCAAAAGAAACCGCGGACGTCGATCACGTCGACTCTTCCTCCGATCTTCCCCATAACCATCCTCCCCTCGATGCCATGGCGTTGCCAGAAGGCCATCCGCCCATCGGTGAGTTGCCCGCGGGCCATCCGGAGATCGGATCCGGCGGCATGTCCATGGCGGACGCGGCCGCCAACGGGTTAACTCCGCCGCCGCCCCCGTCCCAAAAAGTCACGTGGACGACTCCCCCGGGGTGGCAGGAAAAGCCGGGGTCCGGGTTTCGCTATGCCACGTTCGTCGTTCCGGGAACCGGCGGCACCCCCGCGGACTTGTCTGTTACGGTGTTGGAAGGAGACGCGGGGGGGACGTTGTCCAACATTAACCGCTGGCGCGGTCAACTGGGCCTGGATCCCCTCACACCGTCCCAATGGGACCGGGAAGAAAAAACGGTGCGCCCCGCGGGCCGATCGATGGTTTACACGTCGTTCGCAAATAAAACAAATCGCATGACCGCCGCCATTTATTCCACGTCGACCCAAACGTGGTTTTTCAAGCTGGTGGGCGAAGATCCCGTGGTTCGGTCGGCGGGGGCCGACTTTATGGCATTCTTGGAAAGTCTGCGGGGGCTGTGATTTCGATGCCGACCCTTCCGGTTCCGATCCATCGCCGCATGTGGGCGTTTCTGGGCTCCCTGGAACTGACGTCCGTGGTTCTGGTCTTGATGATGATTCTGGTGTTGTTCGGAACCCTCGAACAGGTTCATTTGGGGACGTGGCTGGCCCAAAAAAAATATTTCTCCAGTTGGCTGATTTTTTACGAATTGGAAAACGGCGGGCGGTTGCCCGTGTTTCCGGGCGGTTACACCTTGGGTGGAGTGTGGCTGATTAATTTGGCGGTGTCCCACGCCGCGCGGGCCCGCTGGGAATGGCGTCGGGCGGGGCTTTTGCTGACCCACGGGGGCCTTTTTCTTCTTGTTCTGGGCCAGGGGTTGACCCAGATGTGGGCCCAGGAAAGCCAAATGTCGATTGAAGAAGGCCATTCGGCTCGCTATTCCGAAGATTACCGGCATGTGGAACTGGCAATCATCGACACGCGGTCGCCAACGGAAGATGTGGTCCACGCCATTCCCGCCGCCCGGTTGAAGAAAGGCCGGCCTATTCAAATCGATGCCCTCCCGTTTAAAATTATTCCCAAACAGTTTTTCCAAAACGCTGTTTTAAAAAGCGGTGCCGGCGGTCCGGCCACCATGGGCGTGGGTGCCCGCGTGCGGGTGTTGGAAGCCCCCCGCGTGACGTCGGACGACGAGATGGACACATCCGCGGCGGTCATCGAATTGGGAGGGCCAAACAACAGTCTCGGCGTGTGGTTGGTGTCCACCGGACTGGAGACAGATCAAACCGTGGTTGTCGATGGGACAACCTATCAGCTCCGGCTACGCCCGGTTCGGAACTATTATCCTTTTTCACTGCATCTCAAACGGTTCACCCACGACCGCTATCCCGGCACCGACATCCCCAAAAATTTTTCAAGTCTTCTGCGTTTGGCGGACCCCGAAACCGGCGAAGATCGGGACGTCCTGATTTTCATGAACAATCCCCTGCGGTATCGGGGCTTGACGTTTTATCAAGCCAGTTTCGGCAAGGGCGATAAACTGTCGATTCTCCAGGTGGTCCAAAACCCCGTCTGGGTGGCTCCCTACGTGGCCTGCGCGTTGGTGTGTTTGGGGTTGGCCTGGCATTTTGTCCTCCATTTGGCCCGTTTTCGGCGGAGGACCGCGTGAGGCCCCGCCCGTCGACGTTGGCCGTGTGGGCCGTGGGGGCGGTGTTGGCCTATGGGTTGTTCTCCGCTCGAACGGCCCAATCGCCCGACCGGGTGTGGGGAGACCTGCCGGTTTTGAGCGGCGGGCGGGTGAAACCCCTCGACAGCGTGGCGCGCCATTCTCTGTTGGTCCTGTCGGGCAAACAGGCGGTTCGAATGAACGGGCGATCGGTGAGCGCCACGGCGTGGTTGCAGGATATGTTGTTTCAGCCGGACGTGGCGGACACGTTTCCTGTGTTTGAAATCGATGATCCCGACGTGTTGGGCTCCATTGGTATGGAGTCGGGCCGTCAACGGCGGTATCGATTTCTCGATTTGCAACCGCACCTCGCCGAACTTCAAACCCAATCCGAACGGGCCGGCGCGGTTCGGCCGGAATTGCGGTCCCGGTTTCAAAAGGCCTTGCTTCGGTTGTGGGAACAGGTTTTGCTGTATTGGCGGATCCAAAACACCCTTCGCCTCACGGGCCCGGACAGCGATCTGCCCGGGGTGACCGGGCACGTCCAGGAAATCGAATCCTATCAGACCGCGTTGAACGAGCGAGGGGGGAGCCCGGCGTCCCGGTCTGCCGCGGACATGACAAAAGTAATGAGCGCCTTCCAGTCCCGTTTCCAAACTCTGGCAGATCGAGCGGAGTTTCGCGCTCTGCCCGCCGGCGCGCCGGACCGATGGGCCAGTCTGGGTCAAGGCTTGCTGGACGGTTCGGACGGGTCGCCCTTGCACCCGGCGATCGGGTTTTACGCCCGGATGGGCGACGCCCGCCGGGGGGGCGACACGGCGGCGTTTCGTCAAGCGCTTTTTGAATACCGCGATTGGTTGGGCGACCATGTTCCCGGCGCCGCCGCCCAGGGACGGCGCGAAGGCCTTTTTAACCGTTACCAGCCGTTCTACAAAAGTTTGGTCCTCTACGTTCTCATTTGCGGCCTGGTGTTTGCGTCGTTTCTTCGTTGGCCGGCGGAAATGCGGCGGACCGCTTACGGTCTTTTGGTTCTGGCGTTCATTGTCCACACGGGCGGCTTGCTTGCGCGCATGATTTTGCAAGGGCGCCCGCCGGTGACCAACCTTTATTCGTCGGCTGTTTTTGTGGGGTGGGGATCTGTTTTTCTGGGCGTCATCGTCGAACGGATGTTTAAAAACGGATGGGGGTCGTTGGGCGCGGCCGCCATCGGGTTTTTGACTCAAATCGTTGCCCTGCATCTGGCCGCCCAGGGCGACACGATGGAAATGATGCGGGCGGTTTTGGACTCCAACTTTTGGCTGGCCACCCACGTGGTGACCGTCACCGCCGGCTACAGCGCGACGTTTTTGTCGGGGATCTTGGGAGTGGTGTATATCCTTCGTGGGGTTTTCTCTAAAGACATGGGTGAAGACACCGCCCAAAATTTGACCCGTATGGTGTATGGAATTGTGTGTTTCAGCACGTTTTTTAGTTTTATCGGCACGGTGTTGGGCGGTATTTGGGCGGACCAAAGTTGGGGCCGGTTTTGGGGCTGGGACCCGAAAGAAAACGGCGCGCTCATGATCGTTTTGTGGAACGCGTTGATTTTGCATATGGCGTGGGGCAAACAAGTGGGACGGCGGGGATTGATGAACTTGGCCGTGTTTGGAAACATCATTACCGCCTTGTCATGGTTCGGCGTTAACATGCTGGGCATCGGCCTGCATTCCTACGGTTTCATGGACAAAGCGTCCTTGTGGCTGATCGTGTTTTGCTTGACTCAGGCGGCGGTCATCGGGTTGGGCGCTCTGCCGGCCCGGTTTTGGTCGTCTCCCGCAGTGCGTTGATCCGCCCCGGCACGGTCGGCTTTCCCCCGTCTGAAAAAAAATGGATAATAAGACCGCTATGACCGCGAAACGCCTTTACAGTGAAACCGAGATCCGTTCCGCCTTAAACGAAATGGCCCAGTCCCTGGCGGCCCGCGTGTCGGCGCCCAAAAGCCAATGGGTTCTGGTGGGGATCCATCGACGCGGGGTTCCGTTGGCCCGTCGGTTGGCTGCCGCTTTGGATGAGCGGGGTGTGGCCTCGCCGCCGGTGGGAAGCCTCGACATTACGTTTTACCGCGACGACGCCGGAGCGTCTCCGTTGGATCCGGTGGTTCAAGACACCGACCTTCCTTTCGACGTCTCTGGCAAAACGCTGATCTTGGTCGACGACGTGTTGTTTTCCGGCCGCACCATCCGGTGCGCGCTCGACGAACTGATGGATTTCGGCCGGCCGGCCCGGGTGTTGTTGGCGGTGTTGGTGGACCGGGGCCATCGGGAACTGCCGATTCAAGCGGATGTGGTGGGGATTACCGTTCCCACCCAACGCGACGAGCGGGTGGATGTCCACCTCAGTGAAATGGACGGGGAAGACGCCGTGTGGTTGTCTCCGCCGGGCGAGCGGAAAGGAAAAACACGATGAAAGACCTGTTGGGACTGGAATCGCTTTCGGCCGAACAGATCGGTTACATTCTGGACGTGGCGCGGCCCATGAAAAATTTGTTTACCCGCTCCATCAAAAAAGTTCCCGCCCTGCGCGGTCGGACGGTGGCCCTGCTGTTTTTTGAACCGTCCACGCGAACCCGTTCTTCCTTTGAGTTGGCCGCCAAACGGCTTTCCGCCGATACGCTGTCGTTTACCACGTCCACCAGTTCCGTCACGAAAGGGGAATCGTTGTTGGACACGGCCAAAACATACGAGGCCATGAAAGTGGATTTTATCGTCATGCGCCACGCGGCCTCGGGCGCGCCGGAACTGGTGGCGTCGGCCGTGAAGGCCCGCGTGATCAACGCCGGCGACGGGTCCCACGAGCATCCCACCCAAGGCCTGTTGGATATTTTTACGATCTTGGAAAAAAAGCGGAAAATCGAAGGGCTCAAGGTTGTTATCTTGGGAGATATTTTGCATTCCCGTGTGGCGCGGTCGAACCTGTGGGGGCTGACCAAACTGGGGGCGCAGGTGACGGTGTGCGGCCCGGCCACCTTGATCCCTTCGGGACTGCCCGAAATTTTTGGATCACGGGTGACGGTGTCCACGGATTTGGAAGAAGCCTTGGACGGGGCCGACGTGATCAACGTGTTGCGGCTCCAGCGGGAACGCCAGCAAGGGGATTATTTTCCGACCCTTCGTGAATACACCGAACTGTTTGGCCTCACCACGGACCGATTGCGCCGAGCGAAACCGGACTGCTTGGTTCTTCACCCGGGTCCCATGAACCGCGGGCTCGAGATATCGTCGGAAGTGGCCGACGGGCCGCGCTCTCAAATTTTAGATCAAGTGACCAACGGGATCGCGGTTCGGATGGCGGTTCTTCATTTGTTCGCCGGACCGGAAGGCCTTCCGGCCACGGTGCCCGACGGGAAACAAACGGCGAAAGCCGTTCAAACCACATTCAAGGCGCTCTCATGACACCGTCGACTTCGGTTCCGTTGCTTATCAAAGGGGGGCGGGTGGTTGATCCGGCCCACAACCGCGACGAGGTTCTGGACCTGGTGGTGGAGAGCGGCCGGGTGGCTCGATTGGGAAAAAATGTTGCGCCACCGGCAGGCGCCCAGGTCATTGACGCCACCGGGATGATTGTGGCCCCGGGTCTGGTGGACATTCACGTGCACCTGCGGGAACCCGGCAACGAAGGCGCCGAGACGATCGAAACCGGCACCCGGTCCGCGGCGGCGGGGGGAATCACCAGCGTGGTGGCCATGCCCAACACGCAACCGGCGATCGACAGCGCCACGGGGATTCGATTTGTTTTGCGGCGCGCCGCCGAAACAGCCCATGTCCGGGTGTGGCCGTCGGGGTCCATCACGCTCGAGCGAGCCGGTGAGAAATTGGCCGAAATCGGCGGCATGGTGCGGGCCGGGGCCGTGGCGTTGACCGACGACGGCAATTCGGTTCCCGACGCGCAATTGCTTCGACGTGCGTTGGAATACGCCAAGATGTTCGACGTGACGGTCATCGAGCATTCCGAAGACAAATCGTTGATGGCCGACGGGGTGATGAACGAGGGCGCCTTGGCCACGCGGTTGGGGTACCGGGGCATTCCGCGCCAGTCGGAATCCATCGCGGCCGGACGCAACATTGCGTTGGCGGCGTTGACGGGGGCCCACATCCATCTGACTCACATCTCCACGCGGGAAACAGTGGACCTTGTTCGCCAGGCCAAAAAGAAAGGCATTGCGGTTACCGCCGATTGCACGCCGCACCATTTTACGTTAACGGAAGACGCGGTGGTCCGGAGCGCAACCAACGCCAAAATGAACCCGCCTTTGCGGGCGGAAGAAGACCGTCGGGCGTTGATCGAGGGGCTCAAAGACGGCACGATTGATTGCATCGCCTCGGACCACGCGCCCCACACGCGGGCGTCGAAAGAGCAAGAATTTTCCGCCGCGCCGTTCGGTATTGTGGGTTTGGAAACCCTGTTGCCGTTGACCGTGACTCAACTGATTGAGCCGGGCCATCTGACTTGGATGGAGGCGGTTCGGCGCATGGCCACGAACCCGGCGAAGGTGTTGAGTTTACCCGTGGGCGATTTGGCGGAAGGGGCGCCGGCCGACATTGTCATTATCAATCCCGCTGAAGAACGGACTGTTACGGGGTTTAGTTCCAAAAGCCAAAACTCGCCATTTCTGGGGTGGACCCTGCGGGGATTCGCCCAGGTGGTGATGGTGGAAGGCCGAATCGTGTTGCGTCGCGAGGCCCTGCGGTCCACGGCCGCTTCGTAAGTGAGAGGGTCATCGGTTTTTTACCGGGTGTTTGTTCGCCCCGTTCTTTTTTTGTTGCCGCCGGAAACGGCGCACCGCCTGGGAATGGCCGCGCTGAGGTGGGCGACTCCTGTTTTGCAACGGTGGGGGGCGTGGGCTCGTGTGGCGGATCCGCGGGGCGAGGTGGTGATCAAGGCGGGATCGCGTACGTTGCGGTTTGCCAACCCGGTGGGGTTGGCGGCGGGGCTCGATAAAGACGCTGAGGCCCTGATCGCGTGGGCCGCGTTGGGGTTTGGATTTGTGGAGGTGGGAACGGTCACGCCTCGACCCCAACCGGGCAACCCGACGCCCCGTTTGTTTCGGTTTGTTCAATCCCGAGCGATCGTTAACCGAATGGGGTTTAACAACGCCGGGGCCGATGCGATGGCGCGCCGGCTTTCCCGATGTCCGCCCTTGGGCATTCCGTTGGGCATCAACATCGGCAAGAACAAGGACACCCCAGCCGATCGGGCGGTCGAAGATTACATTTACTGCCTTGAACGCTTGTACAAGTTTGCGGATTTCTTTGTGGTAAACATCAGTTCGCCCAACACCCCGGGCCTGCGCGCCCTCCAGTCCGCGGAATCACTGGAACCTCTGTTGACGGCGATCAAAAAACGAGCCGCCGCGCTGGCCCTTGAGAAAAAAGGGGACGGATGTCCCCCCTTGTTTGTGAAATTGTCGCCGGATGAAGAGCGGTATGAAGAGATGGTGGAATCGGTGGTTCGGTCTGGATTTGATGGTATTGTGGCCACGAACACGACCCGGTCACGGGAAGGGGTTCCGGACACAGCACCGAAGGATGGGGGGCTGAGCGGCGCGCCGTTGCGGGACCGGTCCACGGAGGTTATGAGAACGATTGCGCGGGCGGCCCGGGGCCGCCTGGTATTAATTGGGGTCGGCGGAATTTTTAGGGCCGAAGACGCCTTGGAAAAAGTGTTGGCGGGTGCTTCGTTGGTTGAAGTGTATACGGGGTTTGTGTATAACGGACCCGGGTTTGCGCGATCGTTGGCGAAACGGTTGGCCCGATTGGCGGCCCGGTGCGGGTACGAAACAGTCCAAAAAGCGGTGGGGAATGGATTATGAGTAAAGGAATTATTGTTGCGTTGGACGTGGACGGGGCCGAAGCCCGCCGGTTGGTGACCCGGCTGGGTTCGGCGGTCGATTTTTACAAAGTGCCCCCGGCGTTGACGTTGGAAGATCCGGGGTTGACGGCGTGGCTGTTGAAAAGAAAGAAAAAAGTGTTTCTTGACTGCAAATGGTTTGATATCCCAACGCAAGTGGCACGGTCCGTGGAAGCGGCGGGTCGCGCGGGGGTCACGGCGATAACGCTCCACGCGGGGGCGGGGACGGAAATCCTTAAAGCCGCCGTGGCTGTCCGGCGCCGTCCGCGGATATGGGCCGTGACGGTGCTGACCTGTTTGGGTCCGGACGATTTGAAAGAAGTGGGGTTTCGCACAGCCCCGTCGGCGCAAGTGCTTCGGTTGGCGCGGCTGGCCCAGCAAGCGGGTGTGGACGGGTTGGTTTGTTCCCCGCGGGAAGCGGGGATGTTGAGGCAGGCGGGGATCCGGTTGCCTTTGATCACGCCGGGCATCACTTACGGCGGTCACGTGGGGGCGGACCAAAAGCGGGTGGCGACCCCTCAACAAGCGTGGTCAGCGGGGGCGAATTATTTGGTGCTGGGCCGGAGCGTTTTGGAAGCGCCCGATCCAGCCGCTGCGGCCCGGGACGTGTTGGCTCTGTCCAGGAGATAAAGCGTGGATCGGACGGTGTTGGCGAAAAATATATTTTCTGTGTGTAACTTAAAAGGCTCGTTTCGGCTTCGAAGCGGGGTCACGTCGTCGGAATACTTTGACAAATATTTGTTTGAGTCCCGTCCGGACCTGTTGGGAGAGATCGCGAACGGTCTGGCTGGGTTGATCCCGTCGGGGACGGTTCTTTTGGCTGGTTTGGAAATGGGCGGAATTCCTGTGGCCACCGCTCTTTCGTTGAAAACAGGGATCCCCCAGATTTTTGTGCGTAAAGAGGCCAAGACCTACGGAACGTGCAAGTTGGCGGAAGGCATCGACTTTAAGGGAAAAAAAGTGACGGTGGTCGAAGACGTGGTGACCTCCGGGGGCGCCATACTTGACGGCGTCCGCGCGTTGCGCGAGCAAGGCGCGCTCATTGAAACGGTGGTGTGCGTGATTGATCGGGAATCCGGCGGTTCGGACAACCTGAAAAAGGCGGGGCTGACGTTGGTCCCGCTTTTTAGAGCCGGCGAACTTCGCGCGGCGGGAGACAAATAATGGCGACCAAAAAAAGTTGGACCTACAAAAAAGCGGGTGTGGACATCGTGGCGGGCGACGCGTTGGTGGACCGCATCAAAAAAAGGCTTCCGGCCATCGGCGACTTTGCCGGCCTGTTTCCGTTTCCCAAGGGGCTCAAGAACCCGTATCTGGTGGGTTGCACCGACGGGGTGGGCACCAAGCTGAAAGTGGCCCAGGAGCTGGGCCGCCACGACACCATCGGCATCGATCTGGTGGCCATGAACGTAAACGATTTGATTTGCACCGGCGCGCGCCCTCTGTTTTTTCTGGATTATTTTGCCACGGGCCGGCTGGACGTGGGCGTGGCCGAACGGGTCATCAACGGGATGATCGACGGTTGCAAGCAAGCCGGGTGCGCGTTGATCGGAGGTGAAACCGCCGAAATGCCCGGTTTTTATAAACCGGGGGAGTACGATTTGGCCGGTTTCGCCGTGGGCGTTGTGGACGAACCCCAACGGGTTCGCAACGAAACCATTCGTCCGGGCGACGTGTTGTTGGGCCTTCCCAGTTCCGGGGTTCACTCCAACGGGTACTCGTTGGTTCGGGTCTTGTTCCGGGGCGCGGACCTAAAAAAGTGGGGGACGGCTTTGTTGGCGCCCACGAAAATTTACGTGAAACCGGTGTTGGCCGCCCTGGCGAAATATCCGGGCGCGATCAAAGGCGTCGCCCACATCACCGGCGGGGGGATCACCGAAAACGTGCCGCGCTTCTTGCCGAAAAATTGCGACGCGGTGTTTCATTTGGCCACGTGGCCGTTGCCCGAGGTGTTTTCGGAAATCCGTCGGCGAGGCAACGTGACCGACGACGAAATGTACCGCACCTTCAACATGGGGTTGGGACTGGTGGTGGCGGTGGCGCCGGACAAGGCCGCGGCGGTAAAAAAGGCTCTCGCCCCGTGTTACGTTGTGGGGCAGGTGGAAAAGGGAACCCGGGTTGTTCGGTACCGGTAACGGGCGATGATCGAAATCGGCGTTTTGGCGTCCGGGGGCGGTTCCAATTTTGAGTCTTTGGCCAAGGCGTGCCGGGACGGCCGGGTGCCGGGCGCGCGCATGCGGGTGTTGGTCACCAACAAACCGGCCGTAGGCGCGTTGGCTCGGGCGGTTCGTATGGGCGTGGAGTCGTTGGTGATCGAGCCAAAAGATTTTGACGATCGCAACGCTTATTACGTCCGGGTGGCGGCCGAGTTGAAAGCCCGGGACGTGAAGGTTGTGTGTTTAGCCGGGTTTTTATTGAAAGTGGAACCGGGGTTCCTTGGCTCTTTTCCCGGCCGAGTGCTTAACATCCATCCGGCGCTTTTGCCGAAGTTCGGAGGCAAAGGGATGTTCGGCCACCACGTTCACGAGGCGGTGTTGGCGGCGGGCGAGACCGAGTCGGGATGCACGGTGCATGTGGTCGACGACCAATTTGACCACGGGCCCACGCTGGCCCAAGCCAAAGTGCCGGTGTTTGCGGGAGACACGCCCGAAACCTTGGCCGCCCGGGTTCTGATTGAAGAGCACCGGCTGTATCCCGAAACGCTGGCCCGGTTTGTGGCCCAGGAGACGTTATGATTGCCCGATACAGCCGTCCGGAAATGTCGGCCTTGTGGACCGACGAATTCCGTTGGAAGACGATTTTGGAAATTGAGATTTTGGCCGCCGAAGCCTATTGCAAAACGCCGGACGACCGACGAGCGGTGCGGGTGTTGCGGAAAAAAGCCCAGGTGGAAGTGGGGCGTATTTTGGAAATCGAGTCCGTTACAAAACACGATGTCATCGCCTTTCTGACTCAAATCGAAGAAAAAGCCGGGCCCGCCGCCAAGGTGTTGCACCGGGGGCTGACCTCGTCCGACGTTTTGGACACGGCCCTGGCGGTCCAAATGGTGAAAGCGTTGGGTTTGCTCATCGCGGGGCTTCAACGGTTGATGGTTCCGGTGAAACGGTTGGCGTTAAAACACGCGGCCACGCCGTTGATGGGCCGCAGTCACGGGGTCCATGGGGAACCCATCACGTTCGGGTTTAAGGCGGCGGGCTGGTACACCGAGCTGAAACGGAACGTGGACCGTCTTCGCTCGGCCCGCCAAGAAGCGGCGTTCGGCCAGTTGTCTGGCGCCATGGGGAACTTTGCCCACTTAGATCCTTCCATCGAGGCCCGGGTGTGCAAAAAACTCGGGCTTTCTCCTGAACCGGCCTCGACGCAAGTCATTCCCCGGGACCGGCACGCGGTGTTTATTCAATCCATTGCCCTGTGCGGCGCGGCGATCGAACGGATTGCCACAGAAATCCGCCACTTGCAACGGACCGAGGTTCTGGAAGTGGAAGAGCCGTTCACCAAGGGCCAAAAAGGGTCGAGCGCCATGCCCCACAAGCGCAACCCCGTGGCGTCGGAAAACATGTGCGGGTTGGCGCGGTTGTTGCGGTCCTATGTGACTCCCGCTTTGGAAAACATCGCGTTGTGGCACGAACGGGACATTTCCCATTCGTCGGTGGAACGGGTGATCTTGCCCGACGCCGCCATTACCTTGGATTACATGCTCCACCGTTTTGCGGGCGTTTTGGAAAACCTGCAGGTGTATCCCGATCGCATGAAAGCCAACATGGCCAAGACCGCCGATATCGTGTGTTCCCAGCGGGTGGTCGTGGCCCTGACCAAAAAGGGTTTGCCCAAACAGGCGGCCTACGAAATTGTGCAAGGCCACGCGTTGCGGGCCTGGACGCAAGGCGTGGCGTTTCGGCCCGCCATCGAGGCCGACGCGCGGGTGACGGATCGGCTGACGGCGTCGGAGGTATCGGCCTGTTTTGATTTGTCGCCCTTTTACCGCAACATCCCGGCGGTTATTCGACGGGCGCTGGCTTGAGTTTTTCGTCGGAGCCGCCCCGAAAATCCATCGTCAATCTCACGTTTCGAACCCTGTCCGTTCAATCCGCCCTGTCGTTCGGAACGCGGGTTTTCGTTTCCCACATTTTTCTTTGGATTTCGGCGGGTCTTTTGGTGGGGGTGTTCCATCATCTCCTGATGTCGTTTCTGTGTTTGGGCGGGGGTCCGGTGAGTTTGGGCGAACGTCTTTTGGAAGCGCTTCTGTTGTGCGCGTGGCCGTTTGGATTTTCGGCCCATGTGGCCAACCAGGAACTGGACGGGGGCAATCCGGGCCTGTCGTCTCTGTTAACGGTCCCGCACCTTTTTTCAGTGACGTTTGGGTTGGTTTGTTTGGCCCTGATCGCTCTGGGCGGTGCTCTGGCCGCGGTCCAAGTGTTTGCCTGGTGGCTTCCGGGCGCTGTGGATCCGCTTGGAAAAACCCTCACGTCGCCCAGTTCGGTGTCAGCCGGGTGGGGCCTGCTACCCCTTTTGGGGTTGGGGGCCATGACGTTTGGGCTCCCCTACTCGTTTGGGCCGTTTGTGGTGGTTAAGGAAGGGGAAGGGTTCCTGTCGGGGTTTGAGCGCAGTCGTTATTTAACCCGGGACCTTCGGATCAATCTCTTTTTTCTCCAAGGGTTCATGTTTGTTGTTTTGTGCGCCGGCTATGTCGTGTTCAATGCCATTCCCCACCGATTCACGTTAACGACCCACGTGCTGGAATCTTTGGTGATAACGGGCACGGCCGGTTTGGTCAGCCTCGTTTGGAATCACGCCTATCGCCAAGCCTTGGACCTGGAAAAAGAACCGGGTGGGCCGGTTCTGGTTCGCCCGGGTCGAATCCATATAGGCGATTCGTCCGTCCCGCTGGGGAGCTTTCCGCCCGACACACCTTGAATTTTTTCGGTATCTCGACAATACTGTTGGGACGGAGGGCAATCCATGACCATTGAATTGTATATCGCAATTCTGTTGACCGTGATTGTGCTGGCGATTGTGGTTGGGGCGGCCGCGCTGGTGGCGTTCTTGGTTCAATTGCGGCGCACCGCCAAAACGGTGGAAACGGCCGCGCAGCGTGTCGTTGATCAAGTTCACCGGGTTGGCGACATGGCCGGCACGGTGAGCCAATTGGCGATGGGCCTGGCGGGCGCGTTCGGAAAAAGAAGTTTGTTGGGCGCCGGCCTTCTCTACAGTTTGGTCCGGTTCTTTCGCCGAAATAAGAAAAAGAAAAATCCGTTTGACGACGTCAACGAGGACGATGAATAGCCCGGAACTGTCGGCGCAGGCTCTTCAGCCCCCGGCGTCGCGGCGGGGGTTGCTGGGAACCCTGAGCGCGCGGCTGCGCGCGTCCGCGGAACTGTTCTTGGGCGATCCGATTCATCGCCAAAAAATCCGTTTTTTCCGAGGGATTATTCTGTTCAAGGATTTGGGCCGTTGGGACCTGGCACGTCTGGTCAACCGGACCATGGAAAAAACCTACGCCCCCGGCGATGTGGTGTTTCAAGAAGGGCATTTGGGCCGGGCATTTTTCATCGTTGCCGAGGGGAGCGTGGAGGTCTTGCGGCGCAACCCGTCGACGGAGGTTCTGGAACAAGTGGCCACATTCGGGGCCGGGGACTTTTTCGGCGAAATGGTGTTGTTGGATGAACTGCCTCGGTCGGCCACCTGCCGCGCGTTGGAGACCACACGCCTGCACGTGCTGTATAAAGATCATTTTGATATTTTGCGAGCCCAGTCGCCCCGGGCGGCGGCGCTGATATTGCACGCCTTGGCCCGCCTGTTGAGCGCCCGGCTTCGACGGGAGCGGCGGGTTCCGCGTTCGCCGGCGGGCGGGGAAGGACCGGCCCAATGAAACGGCCGGGCCCTGCTCGGTTGCGGCCATCCATGCCGGTGTCGGGGACGGTCGTGTTGTTGTTGGTGGGGGCGGCGGTGTGGTTCTTCTATGAGGTGCGCGCGGTGTTGCCGCCGTTTATTTTCGCGGCGGTGATGGCCTATTTGCTGAACCCGTTTGTGGCGTTTCTGGAAACCCGCGGCGTTCGACGGGACCGAGCCGTGTTGGCCCTTTTTGTGTTGTTGGTCGGATTGTCCTCCCTGTTGGCGTACTGGGGTGTCGTGGCCCTGTGGGGCGATTTGCCCGACCTGCGCGCCAGCTGGCCCGTCTACATGGCGAAGGCCGAAACCGCCATGCGCAAAGTCCAAACATCGGTTGAATTCGCCTGGCCCATTTTTCAAGAGACCAAAGTGCTGGAACGGGCCATCACCGCTTCCATGACGTGGGTGCAAACCCATGTGTGGCATTCGACCGAAGCGCTGTCGTCGGTGTTGGGGTTTGTGGTTAATTTGATGTTGGCGCCGTTTATCGCGTTTTTCTTTTTGCGCGGAGGCGCGAAAACAGCGCAGATGGCTTTGGACGCGTGTCCCGGCGGGTGGGTGGAACGGTTTCTGAGCTTGTTGAACAAGTTTGGACGGGTGTTCGGCAACTACACGCGGGGGGTCCTGTTGGAAGCATTTTTGGTGGGGCTGGTCACGGTGGTGTCGTTGCATGGGCTGGGGTTGGACTACGCGGCGTTGATCGGGATTTTGACTGGGACGGCCAACATGATCCCGTATTTCGGTCCGGTGCTGGGTGGAGTGGTGGCGTTGGTGGCCGCGGTTTTTCAATACGGGAACATGGCGGGACCAGTAAAAATTTTGGTGTTGTTCGTGGTTATTCATTACATCGACAGTTGGATCCTTCAGCCGATGATCATGAAAAAAGCCGTCGATCTCAACCCGATTACGGTGACGTTCGCGCTCTTGTGCGGCGCCACGCTGGGCGGCGTCTGGGGTCTGGTGTTCGCGGTGCCGGTGGCGGGGTTGATGAAAGAGGCCGGGAGCGTTTTTTACGCCTGGTATCGGGCGGAACGGGGATTGGTGGTCGCGTCGAAAGAGTTTACCCTCGCCGCCGCCAAACCCTGGGTGGTCTGATTCACATTAATCCAACCCAAACCATCGACGGTGTAGTATAATAGCCCCCGGCGGGTGTGTCTCCGGCGGGGTTTCGGTTCCTATGGAACCGCACCATCCGACAAACTGGCACCGTGCCTGGCGGCATGGCCGCCAGCCCTCGCGCACAGCGCAAGGGCCGCGGGAAGCGCGAAAAAGATTTTGGTGGGTGTAGCTCAGCGGTTAGAGCGCTCGGCTGTGGCCCGAGAGGTCGCGGGTTCAAATCCCGTCATCCACCCCATTTTCAAAACCAGGGAACGGCAAATCAGGGTTCAACCGATCCTTTCGGTTGGACCTTTTGCTTTTGGGGGCGGGCGGAAGGGCGGGCGGCGGAGAGGAACACCCCGAAGCGGAGAGATTCGCTCCCATTTCGGATTCTTCGACGGGCGGGCGGCCGATTCGGAAGTCCACGCACACCCGCTTTTTGGAATAACGAATCCCTTGTATGTGCCCTCGAACCGCCAGGCTTTTCTCGATCCCAGGTTTGCGCGCGCAGATTTTCAAAAATGCCTCTAATGAATTTTGGACGTTTTGGACCGTCAAGGCCCTATTTGGGGTGTGGGTTCATATCCCGTCGAGTTCACAGATTGGGTTTGGTTTTTGACCCTCAAAAGAAGATTTTCAAGATAGTCCGGGTCCATGGATATACGGTGGAGGTTCCTCTGGCTCGTATCATGGAACCGGTCCGCCCCGATCTGTTTGGTGGAGCAAGAGCCCCAGCCCTTATGGCCGATGGTCGTACAGCGGTAATAGTAATAGCGCCGCCTTCGGCCGCCTTTGATTCCCTTGTTGGTGAATACCGCCGTCATGGATGACCCGCATTCCTCGCACCTCATAAGTCCGGCGTAGGGGAGCAGGATGGAATGGTCCGGCTTTTCTCGGGGTCCCTTCCTGATGATTTCTTGAACGTGGTCAAAAAGTTCCTTTGAGATGATCGCCGGGTGTTTTCCAGGATGGGTCTCCCCCTTATGGATCAGGACCCCGGTATAAATTTGTTTTTTCAGCATGTGCCAGACAGTGGAATCCGTGAAGGGCTTTCCTTTGAGGGATAGAATTCCCTTCTCCTTGAAAACCTTCAAAACCGCCCGGATCGAGCGCGTTTTGACATAGGTTTCAAACATCAGACGAACCTCCTCATTCCTTGGAAGGTCAAGGACAAGACTGCCCTTCTCGGCCCTGTAGCCATGGGCGGGTGCACCCCCGGCGTAAAGACCGCGCTTGATGCGCTGGATAACTTTGTCCTTGACCCGTTCCGAGGCAAGTTCGCGCTCGAATTGTGCGAAGGTGAGCATGATGTTCCGTAACAGGCGCCCGGCGGGTGTTGATGTGTCGAAGCGCTCCGTTACCGAGATGAACCCCGCTTTGTTGGTTTCAAAAACCTCAATCAGTTGGTAGAAGTCCCGGGGAGAGCGTGTCAGTCGGTCGATTTTGTAAGTGACGACCATATCAATGAGCCCTGCCTGAACATCAGCGACGACCTTAAGAAGGCCCGGTCGCTGTATGTTCGCCCCAGTGTAGCCCTCATCTCTGTAAACGCCGCCGACAGAAAACCCCTCCTGGCTGGCGATAAAAGAGCGGATGCGGTCCTCCTGGGCCTCGCATGAATTGAATTCGACTTCCGCCTGTTGGTCCGTCGAGACGCGGGTGTAAATGGCGCAACGAGTGGGCCTCTGCTTTTCGGGGGCGGAAAGCCTTTGCGCTTCGCGGGGTTCTTGCTTTTCGAGGGCGTCAATTTTTGGCGCGATTAGGTTTGGCATTTGGATTACTCCTTAGATCAAATTGTGACGCAAACCTTTGATGCGGCCCTTGCCCCGCAGGGGAGAGGGAACGGGAGAGGGGAACCTCCTAAGGGTTGCGCGCGCGGGGTTGGGATCGAGAAAAGCCTGGCGGTTCGAGGGCACATTCAAGGGATTCGTTACTCACCAAAGCGGGTGTGCGTGGACTTCCGGGTGGGCCATTCTTCCGTCGAGGATTGTGAAAATGGAGCGGTCCCGTCCGATTCGCGTCTTTCCGTTCCGCCGCCCGCCTCTCCGCCCCCCCACAAAAGCAAAGGGCCCGACCGCGATGTGCGATCGAGCCCTCTGCCGCCATTCGGCGGTTTCGTATATGCCGGGGTATATGAAAGGCCGCCGAATATCATCCCGCTGCCCCGCCCACGGGCTTGGTGGAGTTGGTTGGCTTCGGTTTTCCCGGTCCCGGTCGCCCGTCTGCGTGGCCACTCCCCAGGGCTGTGGAGGTGTATTCGGCTCCGGGGCTCGGCACGTCAAAAGCTTTTAACCCCGTAGGGCGCGCGCACGTTTTTGATTTAGCTGTTCAGCCCACAAAGCCCGACACGTGGAACGTGGCGGGTTTGTGGGTGGGTAACGTAAACTATCCTGTGTAATTTGGAATGACAGTAAAAACGGGTTATTCTCCAAAGGTTGCGACCAACAACTTAAGGAGGAATAACCCGTGGCACAAACAGTATCGGAATTGGACTTCAGCGGCAAGGCCTTGGACGTTCGTTGGGAGGGAGTGTCGGAAGATTTCTGGGGTGATTTAAAAAATCAAACGAAACTGGCGTTAAAGAGGTTACTCGAAACCACCATGTCGATTGAACTGCAGGACCTGATCGGTGCCCGACGTTGGGCCCACAGTTCCACCCGCCGGGGACACCGCAACGGGGCCTACCGCCGCACGTTGTTGACCGGTTTCGGATGGATCGGGGATTTGATGGTTCCCCGGATTCGAGAGGGGCAGGTGTCGTTTCGATGTCTGGGGCGATACAAACGTCGCAGTCCTGATGTGGATGCCGCGTTACTGAAGACATTCTTGGGGGGCGTGGGCCAGCGCAACGTCCAAGAGGTCTTGGAACCTTTGCTCGGCCCACGATCCGTCAGCGCAACAACGGTCAGTCATGTCACCCGAGTCCTGGATCGCCAGGTGCGAATCTTTCACTCCCGACCTCTTCAGGATATCTACCGCTACTTGCTCTTGGATGGGGTCTACCTCAAATCCAAAAGCCCCGTCTCCGTCCGACGCCGGGGTGTCTTGGTTGCCTATGGAATTCGGGAGGACGGTATCCGGGAACTCATTGACTTCCAATTGGCCGGGAAGGGGGAGTCCCATATCGCCTGGGAGGTCTTTCTCTCCCGCCTCAAGAACCGCGGCCTCGAGGGTCGAGCCCTTCGAATGGTTGTGATCGACGGCAACAAGGGCCTCTGGAATGCCCTGGACCTCGTTTGGCCAGGACTGCCCCGCCAACGCTGCTGGGCACACAAACTGCGCAACGTGGCCAACCACATTCCCAGGAGGTTCCAACCCCAAGCCATGGCCCAAACAAAGGCCATCTATACCGCCGATTCATACGGCAAGGCCATTCAGGCTTTTCGGTTATGGAAGCAGGCTTGGATGTTGATTGCACCCAAAGCGGTTCAGTGTTTGGAAGACGATTTGGAATCTCTGCTGGTGGTCTACACGGCGGCGCCAAAAGACTTGTGGCGTTCCCTACGGACCACGAATATCATCGAGAGGATCTTTCGCGAGGTCAGGCGTCGAACCAGGCCCATGTCGTGTTTCCAAAACCTGGCCAGCATCGAGCGCATCCTCTTCGCTTTGTTTTACAGGTTCAACCTGTCTTTGGAGTTCTAAACCCCTAAAACAAATTACACAGAAGTCTTGACGTTACCTGTGGGTGCTTGTTGAGGAAAAGTCGCTTGGAAAGTCGTATAATTAAAGAGTTATTATTTATTGTAATGAACGGTAATGATAATGTCAAGACAAAAAGACCCTAAAAAAAAGTGGCGGCTAATTTCCGTTTACATGCAACGGAAATAGAAAATGAGGTTCGGAAGCGCGCGGAAGAGAACCGCAGATCTCTCAGCGCGGAAATCGTCGTTTTGCTTGAGAAGGCGTTATCCGTCGAAAAAGGTCGCCCTTAAACATGGTTGAAAACGTAGACCCGGAATCCCTAATCACTCAAGAAGCGGAACCCTTCGCGACGGCGCTTTTGGGTGCTGCCAGGCGTGGGGGGACGGAGGCTGATTTTCGCCGGAACGTCGCAAAGTTATTGGAGGATTTCAGCGCGACGGCTGGGCTCTCGATGGCTCCGCGTGACGAATTTACGGTCGCGAGGGGACGGGTCGATTCTCTCTATAACCGATTGATTCTTGAATACAAGCGGCCGGGAGTATTGAGATCGGACAATGAGGGCCGGACGAATCAGGATGTCATTCAACAAGTCAAAGATTACATCCACGATGTAGCGACGAGAGAAAAGCGGGAAGCTCATCGGTTGGCGGGTGTCGCAACGGATGGGTTTTATTTCATTTTCATCCGCCAGGTTGGGGAGGGGTGGGCGGTGGATGATCCGGCCCCGATCAACAAGGCCACGGCTGAAAAATTCCTTCGCCTGCTGTGCTCCCTTTCATTCGGCGTGGCCATGGTTCCGGAAAACCTGGTGGAGGATTTTGGACCGAGGACGCTCCGGGCGCAAAGGGCCGTCCTATCCCTATATCGCGCGTTGCACGGCAATGAGCAACCGCTCGTGACAAAGCTTTTTGAACAATGGCGTCTATTCTTCAGTGAAGCGACGGATTACAAAGAATGGGCGGATAAGATCGAGAGCAAGGAGGAATTCCGGTCATTCGTTAAGGGGATGGGGCTTGACCCCCGTTACGCGGAGGCTCCCAAGGTGTTCTTTGCCTTGCACACCTATTACGCTTTGCTTATCAAGCTTGTGGCCTCTTTGGCGGCGGGGAAATTCGCTGGGAGCAAATCGGCGCCGTTGGCCGAATTCACCCACAAGGAAGGGGAAGCGTTGAAAAACGCCTTCAACAACCTTGAGCGGGGAGGATTGTTCCGGGAGTACGGCATTCGTAATTTTCTTGAAGGAGATTTTTTCGGATGGTATTTGACGGCGTGGAATCACGACATTGAGGAAGCGGTCGGGCGGCTGGTGCAACGCCTGGCGGAATACGACCCCGGAACGCTGGAACTCGCCCCGGAGAATGCGCGGGACTTGCTCAAAAAGCTTTATCACTATCTCCTTCCACGCGAAATCAGGCATGACTTGGGCGAATACTACACCCCCGACTGGCTTGCCGAAAGGCTCATCGTCCAAACGCTTGGCGAAAATTTAGGGGACCCGTCGAAGCGCGTTCTGGACCCGTCGTGTGGGTCGGGGACGTTCCTTGTCCTTCTCATCAAGCACATCCGGGTGCAGATGGCGAAACGGCGTATCGGACCACAGAAAGCCTTGGAGTCCATACTGCAAAACGTCATCGGGTTCGACCTAAACCCGCTGGCTGTTATCGCCGCCAGGACCAACTACCTCTTGGCCCTAGGGGACCTGCTGAAATCCAGGCAAGGCGATATAGACATACCGGTTTACCAGGCGGATTCGGTTTTGACCCCGTCGCGTGGGAGCGACCTTTGGAACGGACACGTTTACCCGCTCAAGACATCCGTGGGGGAGTTCAAAATCCCTTCGGCTTTTGCGACCCGCGAACGGATGGATGGGCTTGCAAATGTTTTGGATGAGTCGGTGGAAAATGGCGTCGGGAAAGAGGCGTTCCTCCATCAGTTGCGCAAAGCTGTTGATTTGAACGACACCGAATTCAAGGCCATGGAAGGAGATATTGCGACTCTCTTCGAACAACTTAGCCAGCTACACAATGAAGGCCTTAACGGCGTATGGGCTCGGATAATTAAAAACTCTTTCGCTCCTTTGTTCATCGAACCATGTGATTTTGTTGTCGGCAACCCACCTTGGGTGAACTGGGAAAATCTTCCGGATGATTACCGGACTTCCACGATGGGGATATGGCAACACTACGGCCTTTTCCCAAAATTCAACAAGTCAATGAGAACCATTCTTGGGTCGGCGAAGTATGACATCTCGGCCCTCATGACCTATGTTTCCGCAGATCGGTATCTTCGTGCTGGGGGGAGACTCGGTTTTGTCCTTCCGCAAAATCTCTTTAAAACATCCGGCGCTGGACAAGGATTTCGACGGTTCATGTTGCCTGATGGGACCCCTTTTGGCCCTCTTTCAGTTGATGATATGGCGGACCTTCAGCCTTTCGAAGGTGCGACAAACCGCACGGCTGTTGCGATTTTCGCAAAGGGGAGGCCTGTCCGATATCCCGTCAGCTATCAACATTGGAAAAAGCGTTCGACGGGTCGCGGAAGCGCGGTGGGGTTTGATACACCGTTTGATGAGGTGCTAAAGGAGAAGATTTCTTTTCGTGCCTGGTTCGCCGAACCCGTTGAACAAAGGAACCTGACATCCCCGTGGATCACTGGACGTAAAAAGGCCCTAAAAGCTATCTCAAAAGTACTCGGGAAATCATATTTTCAGGCTCGAGCCGGATCATTTACGGGTGGGGCAAATGGTGTGTTCTGGATGGAAATCACTGCGGGCCGACCGGGCAGGTTGAGCATGATCGCAAATGCGACGGAAAATATTAAACGCGCGGTCCCCGATGTTCAAGCGGCGGTCGAAACTGAATTGCTTTATCCGCTACTGAGGGGCCGGGATGTTCAACGGTGGAATGCGAAACCGGAGTTGTCGATATTGCTTACCCATGAACACGGCCAACGATTAAAGGCAATCCCCGTTGAGTCAATGCAAAAAGATTTTCCAAAGGCATATTCCTATTTGGCACGGTTCAAGGATCTACTCCAAAAACGTCCCGCTTTAAAAAGGTATTTCAAATCGGACGCGCCATTTTATTCGATGTTCAATATCGGTGACTATTCATTTGCCCCCTGGAAAGTGGTTTGGCGAGAGCAGGCCTCGGAACTCATTGCGGCCGTCATTGGCCCATATGAAAAGAAGCCCGTGGTCCCGGATCACAAATTGATGTCTGTTGATGTTGAAACTGAAAAGGAAGCGCATTATCTCTGTGCCGCATTGAATTCCTCACCATCGCGGATGTTGGTCGCTTCTTACGCAATCGACATTCAGATGGACACGCATATCCTAGAAAATGTGGCGGTGCCGAAATTTATCAAAGGGAATAAAGTCCAAGCCACGCTGTCGAGCCTTTCTGAGGCGGCCCACAAAGCTGTAAAACGGGAAAGCCTCAGTGAGCTAAAAGATATCGAAGCCGAAATAGACGGGCAAGCGGCAAAGCTGTGGGACCTTTCCGATGACGAACTTGCGGAAATAAAACAATCTTTGGAGGAGGCTTGAAAAACCCATTTGAGGGATTGCGCCCCGCCCTTGAACTGATCACCCGCGAGGCCAAGGTGCTTCCGGCAACTGGCCAGGCCATGGAAGACCTGATGAGACCGGACCACGCGGAAGTTATCGACCGCCTGCGGATGGGACAGGAGGGTGTCTTTCAGGACGTCATCCTTGAGACACCCAACCGACAACCTTATGTTAAGGTGAAACCCATCTCGCGGACGGAGAAGCATGTTCTGAGATATTTCCTGGATGGTTCGGCACGGACTTTCTTTTTGGGCGACATTGTGGAAGGGGAACGGCGGAGCCCCGTGAACGTCGCCCAAGTGGGCGCGGCGGCCATATTTAGGGAAGACGACGGCCGGGTTCGGATGGCAAAATCCATTCATCGAGTTTTTCTGATGGTGGACAAAGAAGGTTTGTCCTTTGGGGAAACACTAAAGAATATTGTGGAACAAGCGGGACCGCGGTTCGGGTTCCTCGATTTGAATGAAAAGGACGGGGAAACAGAGATTACATCTCCGGGAAAAGAACCAAGATCGAGGGCGGCGCACAAGGCGCACCACCTCATGGCCATGGAAGAGGAGAAGCTGGGGCGGGAACTTGATAGGGAGAGTGGGGAGTGGCTTGTCCTGGACGGGAACCTGGGAAAGGACCTTTTCGCGTGGCGCGAGGTGCCGGCGTTCATTGGGTTGGCGAAATCTTTCAGTCGGGAGCCTCAATTCAAAATGCCGGGAGCGAGGGGCGGAAAAACCGTGAACCTTTACGAACTGCTGGCTGAATTGCCATTTTCAGCCAGGACATGCGCTTTTTCCGTTCGCTCCGGCAAGGCGGTGGCGTGGTATGTCCGCCTAAGAGAGCAGGCCGCCCTTGATTACCCCTTGATGGGCGTGGTTAAGGTCGAATTGCCCAACCCGACGGAGGAGGCGGTTTCTTCCAGCCTTATTGACGAAATATCCGCCGCATTGGTCGCCGAAAGACAAGCAACGCCCCATGGTCGCGATACGCGCTGGCACGCCCACATTTACGCCGTGTACCTCGCCGAACAAGCAATCAAGAATGTTTTCATTTCTACCGAGGCTCTCAAAGCTGGATTGAGATGGCCGGCCCATTCGGGGCGGCCGTAATTATGGAGGAGGAATAATTTCATGACTGACGGACAAAAAAAGGAACCCGCCGCCGAACGTGCCGTGATCGGGAAGGCCTCCGCGACGGAACGCGAACCCAATTCATCTGAAAAATTTCATTTTTGGCTTTCGCCCGGCCAGATCGTAAATCCCTTCGACATTGTCGAAGCCGCGCAGATGGAGGGGACAAGGACCTTCGGTTTGGTGACCAATATCAAGCAGATCACGGATTCGCCCTCCCATCTTTCTAATTACATTTCAAGCGATTTCGGTAGCACGGAGGGGGAAGCGCAAACTCCGCGCCAAGGGGCAAATGTGGCGGAATCCAACGTTTTAGCGAACCATGACCCCTCGGTCCCCAAGAAATTCCCCATGGGGATTTATATGCCCGTTCAAAACGAGTCCCCCGTCCGTTTCTCCGATGAAAACGGGATTCATGTGGCATTGGGAATCGACAAGATGCTGGAATACGAAAGGGAGAACAACGAAAAGATCGCGATTCCCGCGGGGATGATACGAATGTCGAACGGTGAAAAGGTGCGGGTTTACCTTGACAAAAGGTACGTCCTTGGGCCGGAGGGGGCCCATGTCAATATCGCGGGAATCTCAGGCCTGGCGACGAAGACATCTTACGCCATGTTCCTCATCCAATCGATCTTACAGACGGCAGGGGAAAACGATACGGCGGTCATCCTTCTGAACGTAAAGCAAAACGATCTGTTGGTTATTGATAAGGCCAGGAAGGGGATGACTCCCGAAGAACATGAGCTCTGGGAGTTCATGGGCTTAAAGCCAAAACCATTCGAAAATGTGCGTTATCTTTTGCCGTGGGGGAAGGAAACGCAGACCACCGGTTTGCCTCATTGTTTTGGGGAACCGCCGGACCAATTCCAAACTTACGCCTACTCCCTTGCGGATGTCGTTGGGGATCGGACTCGACCGGGGCCCGGACTTGGACTGTTGGTGCGTGTCCCAGACCAATGGGAGACGTTGAGCGCCATTATGGGGGAAATCCAGAAAGGGATCATTAATCAGGAGCCGCTATGGAAGGATGTGCGGTCGTGGGATGATCTGCTGAACGGTCCCCCGCTTATGAAAGAAGGGGTTCCACAGGATTTTGTGAAGGGACAAATTCGGGCCGCCTCCGTCGGACGCTTTGTGAGGGTCCTGCGCCGGGTCGTGAAAAACAGACAATCGGGGTTGTTTGTCTCCCAAAGGGCGAGGCGCGCATCGAATTTGGGAGAGGAAATCCGAAACATTAAAGGGGGGCAAACTTACGTCGTTGACATCGCGCGGCTCCAGGATGAGGAACGCGCCCTGGTATTTGGGCATATCATCCAAGAGGTGTACGGGATGTATGCCGAGGCCTCGGTGGATGAACGCGGCGAACTTCCCAAGCGGGTCATCATCTTTGTTGACGAGCTAAACAAGTACGCCCCCGCGCGACGTGGAGAGGGGGAGTCGTCCATTCTGGAGTATGTCCTCGATATCGCTGCCCGGGGCCGATCGTTGGGTGTCGTTCTGGTTTCGGCAGAACAGTTTATGAGTGAGGTCCACTCCCAGGTTACCGGCAACTGTGGGACGAAAGTCATCGGACGAAGCGATCCGGCCGAGCTTGCCGATTCAGCCTATCGGTTCATTTCGCAGGACGTCAAGGCGCACCTAACCAGGCTGGACAAGGGGGAGTTGCTTCTTTCCCACCCGATCTATCGTCAGCCGGTTAAAATTGAATTCCCATTGCCCGCCTATCAATCAATAGGACACGGGAAAAAAGGCTAAGTGTGCCTCGCTTTCAAGTCGTCGAGAAGACCGAATGGCGGTGGTGGGTCACCCCGAAACTCTTAAGGGATAGCCCCGTCCACCGTTGGTTTACCTTCCCTCACAGTTTTAGCCCGGAGTTGGTCCATACTCTTATCGACGAGTGGAATCTCGGACCGAATGACACCCTATTGGATCCATTTGCGGGTGCGGGAACGACAATATTGGCCGCCAAGGAAAAAGGGGTGTCGGCCCGCGGTTATGACCTTTCGCCACTCGCTGTCTTTGTCTCGAAGGTTAAAACCGCTGAATATTCCTCGTCGCGATTGGCCGACTTGCTGGAACGGTTGGGACGGCGCGTCTCGAACCGAAGTCAACTCCCCTTGAAAACGAAATATGGGGACTTGGTCATGAAGGCCTTGTCCGGCGGCAGAATTCAGGCGTTTGACCAGATTAAGTATGAGATTGAAAAACTACCCCCCGGTGGCTCTGATTTTTTCTTGCTCGCCCTTCTCGCAACGCTACCCGCATATAGCGATGCCGTTGCTGCCGGGGGCTGGCTGAAATGGATCCGCCGGAGGGTTAATCCGGGAAAAATCCCTGCAAGCTTTCTTGCGATGGCTGAGGATATGATCTCGGAAATCCCCCCGAAGAATATGACCTTGGCTGGCAAGTGGTTGGTTCGCCAATCGGATGCAAGGGCATTGCCGGAGAAGGACGGAGTTTTTACGGCGGTGATAACATCGCCGCCTTACCCAAACCGGCATGATTACACACGGGTCTTTGGCCTTGAATTGATGTTCGCCTTTAGTGATCCCCAATCCCTCAAACAAATCCGCTATCAGAGCTTTCATTCCCACCCCGAGGCGCACCCAACACGACCCGACCACGTGGGGTATGGGGAACCCCGCTCGTTGAAGGATGCTTTGCGGGCCCTGGAGGGAAAACATCCTGATCCCAGAGTCCTCAAAATGCTGAAGGGCTATTTCTTGGACATGTTCTTGAGCTTAAAGGAAATGAGGAGGGTTTGCCGCGAAGGGGCGCGGATTGCCTTGATCGTAGGCAACGCACAATACAACGGGATAGCCTTTATGGTGGATGAGCTTACAGCGGAGATCGGGGAGCAAGCGGGTTTGCGCTGTCAGAAGTTGTTGGCAGCCCGTTATCGTGGCAACAGCGCGCAACAAATGAAATTTTTTGGACGTCGCCCTTCGAGAGAAAGCGTAGTTGTGTTCAGCGTTCCAAGAGGCTGAGTTCCTTCAGTCCCCACACACGTGCAAACTGTCCAATGAGCCCTTTTCAAGTGACCGCATTATCGGAAAGAGAATCAGCGGCGCAGAAATCTTTACAGACGTTTTGCACGTACATCAAAGCTTGGCGTCATCTTCTCCCAGAGCAAAACAGGCTTGAACGCGAGCAAGAAAGTTTGGAGAGCTTCAAAACTTTGCAGGGTGGAGCACCCGCTGATAAGGTTAGAGGCTCTTATTTGAGGGGGGCGCTGACACTAAGGCTTATGAATCAACTCCCCCTCGATTCCCATCCTGATTTGGCAGAAAGCGCAAATTATTGGGCACCGGTGCAAGCCTACTACGTCATACATGGATACGGTCTGGCAACTCTCAATGCATTGGCCGCTGGGAACCCAAGAGATCACAAGCACTTTAGGTCCCTCTGCTCAGCTCAAGTCCTCGAGCGTTTCTTCCCCTTCCCGTTCAATATGATGTGTTTAATGGATCCCCTTGATAGAGAAACATGCACGGTGGAAAATTGCCCTTCCGGGATCAATGAAATTGTGGAGATAAATAATCTTTCAACACCAACATCGAGTAATGCCGCGGCATTAGCTGGGAAGGCCCTGTTTACGACGAGGAGGCATTTTCTTGATGAGTTGTTCGATAAGCATAGGGCTGAGGGAAAGAGGGGGAAAAGAAAGAGAAAAAATCTTAAACCAGCAGACAAACGACGCCTTGCGGAAAACCTTCACGGGACCTCTTTTATCGATTTTCTTTACAGGATGCGAGTAAGGTCAAATTATGACGACCCCGAAATGTTTATTTTCGGGCAACTTGGAAGGACGGCTGCAGTGGATCATTACAATAATCTCTTTGCCCTCGTACATTCGTTTGCGTCTTTGTGTGAGAAAGTAATAAGTCGAAAGCTTGGACGGAAAACTTTTGAAGGAATAGTTGCCCCTCTTCATGATTCGGATAATGGGAAAATCAGGATATGAAATGAGGGCGGGGGAACAGAGATGAACCCAGAGAAAACCCTGACTGAGTCGGATTACTCAAAGCTTCTTTCTGACCTCCAGACCCTCTGGGAAACCGGCAAAGCCAAGGCTCAACGTGCCGTTTCCCGGCAGCTTCTTCAGACCTACTGGAAAATCGGGGGGGAAATCGCGGAGGAAAAACTGACTTCCAACGCCGGATACGAAAAAGCCGCCATGGAGCGCCTTGCGAACGACATGCGGACGGACATGACGACGCTTTACCGGTGCGTCCAATTTCACGAAACCTACCAAAGCGTCCCCGAGAGTGAATCCCTGTCCTGGTCCCATTATAGGGTCCTTCTAACGGTTAAAGACCCAAAGGAGCGGGATTTCTACACACAGGAGGCCGAGGAAAAGCATTGGACCAGGGATCAGTTGTTAAAGGCGGTCCAGGGCGATACGTTTGCCGATGATAAAAATGGCACAAAGGCAAAAAGGCTTCCCCGGCCCATCGGAGCGACATATGTTGTCAAGGCCATCGTCTTGGAGGTCGTAGACGGCGACACACTGGTCGTCGATGTTGACACCGGCTTTGAGATCAAGAAGAAGGAGCGGATCCGCCTCGCGGGGGTGGATTGCCCCGATATTATCACTGAGGAGGGCAAGGAAGCCGCAGAATACGTGAGGAACCAACTCGCCCGGGTTTCATTCGTGATGCTCCGAACAACGAAGGTGGACATCAATGGCCGTTTCCTCGGGCATGTTTTCTATTCTTTCGACGATACAATGGAGAAGGACGAAATTTATACGGACGGCCGGTATCTGAACCAAGAACTATTAGACAAGGGGCTTGCTAAGATCTACGTCTAAAACCTGTGAAGAAAGCCTGGTCGGGCGCTGAGTTTGCGCCCGACGGTTTTTGGAATTTTAGGTGGAGGTTTCCCGGGGGGTGTGGGGGGCAACTAGCCAGGCAGCCCCCCATAAACCCCCCGAGCCCGGCCCGGTCTTGGCCGGGATTGGGGGGAGGGGGGGCGGGGTAGCCTGGCAGCGCCGCCAGCGGTGCCGGGCGGGCCGAAGTGTGGCTTGCACGGCGGCGCAATGGGGCGGCGCTTGTAGAGGCCACCGTAGAGCGCGGATTTTTTGTGACCGCTGGGAGCGAAACCCATTCTGGAAACAGGCGGGGCGGTGGCGTAGTGTGCCACCGCGGTTTGTAAAGGGAGCGGGCCCACGCGCGAGGCGCGACGGCGATGTGTGCCGTGCCTTGGGACAAGGCTGGGCCCGTGACTGAAGTTCGGCCCCGGGGACCTCGGATACACTATTTTGACCCCGGGGACGAATATATAGGCCTGTTGCCGAAGTTGGGCAACCTACCGATTGGAGTGCGCGCGCCCTACGGGGTGAAAAGCTTTTGAAGTGCCGAGCCTCGGAGCCGAAAACACCTCCACAGCCCAGGGGAGTGGCCACGCGGACGGGCGGCCGTGACGAGGGAAACCAAAGCCAAGCACTCCCACCAAGCCCGTGGGCGGGGCCGCGGGCCGCGCTCCGGAGCGGGTTTTGGACGATACAACCTGAGCGGGGAGCGTTTCAGTCGCGCGGGCGACCGAGCGGAGCTGCGGCGGCGCAATGGGCCGACGCGGCGGAGCGACCAAGGGAGCGGACAATGGAGTGGCGCGTCAATCGTCGGGGTTTTTCCCGGCGCGCGGGTTTGGGGTTTTCGGGGACGACAGCCACGGCCCGGGTTTTCGGAAGCGAGGCGGGGGCCCCGCGCCGGGGGCTATGTCCCTCTGTCCCCCGTCTCTCTGTTCCGCACAGGACAAATAGAGTGGCCCCATGTGGCGCCGCGATAGCTGTCGACGGTCAAAAAACGCCCCCTCACCCGGCTTTTGACGGCGCTAGCCAGGAATGCCGCGGGGGAGCGGCCAGCCACCCTACCCCCATAGGGGCGAGGGAACTAGAAACCAGGCCTTTTAGCCGGGGGAAGGTAAAAGTCCCCGGTCATTCGAAAGTTTTCCCAATAGGCATGTGCTATATTTGGGAAGTCGAAGGGGACAACAATTCTGAAGTTTTTAAGGAAGTCCCCATTTTCATAATCAGCGAACGGCACCACAAGGCTCAACCGGCCTTTTCGGTTGGGCTTTTTTTTTGAAATCCGAGATTTTATGAAGGACTATCCCCAAATTGGCCAGACAGTGTCCGGCCAATTCAAACACCTGAATTCCCGTTACAAACTACAACTTCCCACCGAAAAAGAACTCCGGGGATTCATCACGAAAGACATCCAAGCTCTGGAGGGAAAGACACGCCAAGACAGGCTTGTTCCGCGTTTGGCAACGGGTCAAAAATGATTTCATGGGCTTCTTCCGTAGCGAGGCGTGGGGGAATTGTGCGCGTTGCTTCAAATTCCCGATCGGTCCCCAGCCGACTACGGTCGGGTTTGTGGGGCAATGGCCGAATGGCCATGGCGGATGTCTTTGCCGAGGACCATGTACACGACGTCTTCGGCGATGTTTGTGGCGTGATCGCCGATGCGTTCCATGTTTTTGGACAGCAAAATCAGTTCCACAAAGGCTTCCGATCGGGACGGATCCGACCGGATCAACGAAATCAATTCGGTTAAGGCCTTCGCTTTCAACCGGTCTTCTTCTTCGTCTTCCACGAGCACTTTTTGGGCCAACTCCACGTCGCGCCGAGCGTAGGCGTCCAGACTCTCGCGCACCATTTTTTGGGCGATCTCGGCCATGCGGGTGACGAGCGCCAATTCCGGAACCGGCGGTTCCTTGAACAGGTGGTAATACCCCGTCTGGCCCGCGTTGACCGCCATGTCGGCGATCCGTTCCAGATCGTTGTTGACTTTGATCGCCGCGGTTAAGAACCTTAAATCCACGGCCATGGGTTGATGCAGGGCCAACAGTTTAACCACCGTTTCATCGATGTCCATGTGGAGCCGGTTGGCTTCGGTTTCCATGGCGAACACTTCTTCCGTGAGGGCGCTGTCGCGTTCCACCAGGGCCTTGACGGTTTTCTGGATCATGGATTCGCAGAGGGCCCCCATGCCCAATATCTTTTTTTCCAGCGCTTTTAAGTCGTGATCAAAGTGTCGGTCCATTATCCGAATCTCCCTGTGATGTAATCCTCGGTCAGTTTATTCGACGGGTTGGTGAAAATCTTTTCGGTGCGGTCGAATTCCGCCAGTTCGCCGATGTACATGAACCCGGTGAAGTCGGACACCCGGGCCGCCTGTTGCATGTTGTGGGTGACGATGAGGATGGTCACGCGGGTTTTTAATTCGGCCACCAGTTCTTCCACTTTCCCGGTGGCGATTGGGTCCAGCGCGCTGGTGGGTTCGTCGAACAAGATGATTTCCGGGTCGGTCACCAACGCCCGGGCGATGCACAGGCGTTGCTGTTGTCCGCCCGAAAGGTTGGCGCCCAACGAATGAAGCCGGTCTTTGACTTCGTCCCACAGGGCGGCGCCGCGCAAGGCTTGTTCCACCCGTTCGTTGATGTCGGATTTTTTGAGGTCTCCGCGCACGCGCAGTCCGTAAGCCACGTTTTCAAAAACGGTTTTCGGAAACGGGTTCGCTTTCTGAAACACCATGCTGATCCGCATCCGCACCTCGATGGGATCCACCGCGGGGCTCAGGATGTCGGTGTTTTCGGGAAGGAGGCGGATGCCTCCTCCGTCGTAACGGTTGCCGGGATACAGGTCGTGCATGCGGTTAAAACAACGCAGAAGGGTGGTTTTCCCGCATCCGGACGGGCCGATCAGGGCGGTCACCTTTTTTTCCGCCACCGAGAGGGTGATGTTTTTTAACACCCGGTGGGTGCCGTAGTAAAAACTAAGGTCTTGCACACGGGCCTTGACGGCGGCCCCCGCCAGGACGTCGGGAACAACGTTTTGGGTTTCTACCATTTTATCCTCTTTCGGAACCGATATCGAATCCAGATGGCCGCGCCGTTCATGGCCAAGGTCATGGCCATGAGCACCAACCCCGCGGCGGCGGCGTTAAGATGAAAGGCTTTTTGCGGGCGGGACACCCAATTGAACGCTTGAATGGGCAACACGGTGTAAGGCGATTTCAACCATTCGAACGAAATGAAAGGGAATGTGCCCGTAAAAGGCGGAGCCGGCAAAAACGCAATGAATGTTAATGCGCCGATGGTGATCAGCGGGGCGCTTTCCCCAATGGCCCGAGACAGGCCAATGATGACGCCGGTCAAAATGCCTCCGGCGGAGTAGGGCAAGATGTGATGGCGGATCAATTGCCATTTCGTGGCACCCACGGCAAAGGCCGCTTCCCGGATGGAGCCGGGGATGGTGCGGATCGCTTCCCGTGTGGCCATAATCACGATGGGCAAAATGAGCAGGGCCAGGGTCAGTCCCGCGGTCAGTAGGCTCATCCCGAAATGAAATTTATAAACGAAAAGGCCCAGGGCCATCAACCCGTAGACAATGGAGGGAACCCCCGCCAGGTTGGCGATGTTGATCTCGATCAAGGTGGTCATGGCGTTTTTGGGCGCGTATTCTTCCAGGTAAACACCGGCGGCGACCCCCATGGGCACGGCCGCGAGGGCGGTGACGAACATAACAACGCCCGTGCCCACCCAGGCGGACAAAATGCCCGCTTTGTCCGGAAACCGGGACGGAAACGCGGTGAAAAAATTCCAATTGAGCCGAGCGGTTCCGTCCCAGGCCAGGTCGATCATCAGGGCCAACAACGTCACGATCCCCACCAGCGTGGCAATCAATCCCACCAAGGAAAAAATTTTGTCGGTCCGTTTGCGTTGAGCGATGTCTTTGCGAAGGTTCATCAATATTTCTCCCGAAATCGTTTGCGTAAAACATGGCCGCCGATATTAAACACCAGGGTCATCAGCATCAACGTCAGGCCCGCGGCGAAAATGGTTTGGTAGCCCAAACTGCCGTGGGGCAGATCGCCCAACGACACCTGCACGATGTAAGCGGTGATGGTGGCCGCGGGTTCCATGGGATTAAAGGTCAAGTTGGGTTGCATCCCGGCGGCGATGGCGACGACCATGGTTTCGCCGATGGCCCGGGAAAAACCCAACACGTAGGCCGCCGCCACGCCGCTGAGGGCGGCCGGGAAAACAACCTTCGTCGATGTTTGAAACCGCGTGGCGCCCATGGCGTAGCTGGCTTCCCGCAAATGCATGGGCACGGCCCGCATGGCGTCTTCCGACAGGGAGCTCACGTAGGGGATGATCATCACGCCGATGACCAACCCCGCCGACAGCATGTTGAACCCCGGAAGCGATGGCAGGAAGTGGCGCAAGAGGGGTGTCACGAACAACAAGGCGAAATAGCCGTAAACCACCGTCGGCACAGCGGTGAGGAGTTCCAGAAAAGGTTTCACCACTTCCCGAACCCGGTGGGGGGCGTATTCCGACAGATAGATCGCCGTAATGGTTCCCACCGGCAACGCCAGGCACAAGGCCACCGCGGCGACGGTGGCTGTCCCGGCCACCAGGGGCAGGATGCCGTAGTGGGCGTCGTCAAAAAGCGGCGTCCATTGGGTGTCCGTTAAAAATGTGAACAGCGATACCTGTTTAAAAAAGGCGAGGGATTCAAACCCCAAAATTCCCACGATTCCCAAGGTGATGGCAATGGACGACGCAGCGGCCAAAAAGAGGGCCGCTTGGATGGCCCGTTCTCGCCAGCGCTGGAGGCGTCCCGGTCCCCGCAATCGGGGCAAAGGGGACAAACGATGAACACCCCCCGGCAACGAGGGAAACCTCGTTGCCGGGCGGGTCGATGCACGATGAGTCAACAAAGACATGGGTGTTTTATCTTTTACAGTTTCGGTTTTCGGTTCAGCAGTTCGGAGATCGGAACGCCGACCTCGGAATGCCCGCCAAAGGCGGTGCCCGTCTGGCCTTTCTGGAACCGGTCCAGAACGCCATTGTATTCTTCCGCCGGGAGAGGAACATATTTGACTTCGCTCACGAGTTCCTGGGCGTGTTTAATATAAAACTCCACGTAGCGTTTCACCTCGGGTCGCCGAGCCGCTTTTTTGGAGACGTAGATGAAAATCGGCCGGGACAAGGGGGCGTAGGTCCCGTTTTTCACCGTTTCCATGGAAGGGGAAACCCCGCCTTTTCCGCCGTCCACCGCGACCGCTTTAAGGGCCTCCCTGTTTTCCAGGTAGTAGGCCAAACCGAAATACCCCAGACCGCCCTCGTCGTTGGTCACGCCCTGCACCAAGACGTTGTCGTCTTCCGAGGCGGTGAAATCGCCCCGGCTGGATTTGGCTTTACCCACGATGGCTTCCGTGAAATAGTCAAAGGTTCCCGAATCGGCGCCCGGGCCGTAAAGTTTTAGCGGTTTGTCGGGCCAGGCGGGGTTCACCTGTTTCCAGGTTTTGATGGTTCCCTGGGCGGCGGGCTCCCACATTTTTTTGAGTTGCGCCACGGTGACGGTTTGGGCCCAGCTGTTTTTGGGGTTGATCACCACGGTCAACGCGTCGAACGCCACGGGGAGCTCGATGTATTGGATTCCGGATTCAAGACACGCGTCCATTTCTTTGCGCAGAATGGGGCGTGACGCGTTGGAAATGTCGGTTTCGCCTCGGCAGAACTTTTTGAACCCGCCGCCGGTTCCCGAAATTCCCACCGTGACCTGGGTGGGTTCGGATTTCATAAACTCTTCCGAGACCGCTTCCGTGATAGGGAACACGGTGCTGGACCCGTCGATTTTGATCACATCCTTGGCGGCCCAGAGGCCGGGAACCGCGGCGAGAACCAACGTCCCCGCCAGAAAACCACGCAGTGTGTTACGCATTGTGTCCATCCTCCTTAGAATTTAACCTGAAAGTCAACTTGCAATAACTGAATGTCTTTTTGGGTGCCGCTGATGGCTTTGGTGTCGAAATATTTTGCTTTCAACCCCGCCACATCGGAGAGGCCGTAGGCCACCCAATAGATGTTCCCCGCGCGGTTGGTGCCGGGGAAATCCGAATCGGCGATGTCCGCCACGGTGCTGTCGGTGCCGGAAATTTTACGAAAAAAGGCAATTTCCACCGCGTTCTTGCTGGCGGCTTTCCCCAAGATCCCGCCCAATTGGTAACCGGTGTCGTCCGTGGGCTTAATTTCTGGACGGTGAGCCGTGTTTTTAATGAACGTGCCTTGGAGGGACAGCGGAATGTCGATGGCCGGAAGGTTTGTGTAGAGTTCTCCGGTCACCTCAACGACGCGAAAGTCGTTGGCCAATTTTCCATTGGTGAGGGTGTTTGTCCCCGCCTGTTTGCCCGCCGGGACGGTGGTTGTTGCCGTGAGTATGCGTTCCCGTTCGTTGACCCAGCTGTGCAGGGCACCGGCCAGGGTGAACCGGGAGTCCAGGGGGACCGGCACGGTCACGCCGACCTGGTTCGAAAACAAATACTGGGGTTTGTTGGCCGACCCAGAACCCGCCTTGTCTTCATTGATTACGCTCTGGAGAAAGTTGGCGAACAGGCGGGTGTTGCCAACAGGCATCTTGATGCCTTCGGCCAATCCTTCCGGATTGTAATCCGTGTCCCACACAATATCCGACGTGTACGCTTGCCACAGGGGGTTTTTCATGCGCCCGCCGTAGAAGGCCAAAAGGTCCAGCGGCCTGTAATCCACGTAGGCCATATCAATGAAAATGGATTTTTGAGAGGCGTTGTTGTCGAAGGTTTGGTTTGTGGACGTCTGTTCGCCGTTGCCCGAAGCCAGTTGGGTTTTAACGCTGAGCTTCGAGTCCAACTTGTAGTTCATGCCGACTCGGAGCCGATAGCGCTGTCGGTTGTTGGTTTTGTTCGAGCTGGTGGTTGCGCCCGTTTCGGTCTTGGATTCCTGGCGCAGGCGAATGTCTCCTTTAATCTCAAGTTCCCCGGCGTTGCCCAACTTGAGTTCAGCGGCGGTCAGGCTCGAGGCGGCCAAGGCCGCAACCGCGCTCAGGACCACGAATTTAAATGAGGCTCGTTGACGACGATTCATTGGTGTTTCCTCCCTTTGGTTATGCGGCCCGGCGTAGTTGCCGGACGCTTTTTTCGATATTTTGGATTCGATAAACAACGGTGTCGGCGTCGACATCGTTGTTTTCAAGATCTTTCAGTGTTTCGCGAACGCGCGCTTCCGTTTCTTGAAGAGCGGCCCGAATCTGTTCTGCTTTGCTTGTGTGTCCCATACGGGGACCTCCTTTTTGTCTTTGGTCTTGGGCACACTTTAGCCGGAGCGGCGAGCAAAGGCCATTGCGGGAATGTAAATCCTGTGTGACGAACGCGTGACGGGCCTTTTGCCGTCGAGAGATTCTTTCCGCACGGATCCGCAAGCCCCCGGTTTGCGACGCAGGTCGACGGTAAAAAAGCCCGAAAAAAATTTACACGCTTTTTTTACCGCCGAGGAAACGCCGTTTTAAGACGGTAAAAGAAACCCTTGACAGCCACTAGGGATGGTGGTGTAAGATACGGCCCGCCACAAGTCCTGGGCTCGCTGGATTGGCCTGGAACGCTCAATAAACTTTTCTAACTACAAGATGTGGTATAATTCTGGGAGGAAGACTACCACCAATTGTGTGAGCCCTATGCGTTGCCCTACCTG
>JAYRXX010000033.1:0-1139 GCA_041917295.1 Elusimicrobiota bacterium | reverse complement strand
TGCGGGAAGCGGCGCCGAAAGCCGCGGAGGCCGTGGTCACTCTACCGGTCCTGGACCTTGATGATTTGGTTAGCCGAAAGATCCGTCACCTGATACAATCACCTTCCCCACCAGGGGGATACCATGTACCCGGACGCGCCCGGCGGAAAGGGGATTCGATCCCGTTGGGCGCCCGCATTTTGGCGGTGGCCGACGCTCTGGACGCCTTAACGACAGACCGCCCCTACCACCGCGCCCTCCCCTTGTCCGCCGCGCTCCATGAGTTGAAACGGAGTGCCGGCCATCATTTCGACCCGATGATCGTTGAATCCCTCGCGCGTTTGAAGCAGACTGTCATGAAGAACGCGCCGGAAACAATGGCTGATGGCTCGACTTTCAAATAACTAAATTGGCCATTGACAGACTGATATCTACTAAATATCATCATCCCAATGCGTCCGAAGGTTCCAAGAAAGACAGAGGAACAAAAGCGGACAAAAGCCCTTCTCTTTCGTGTGACGGCCCAGGAATACGAGCGGTTTAGTAACGAAGCAAAAAAACGTCACATGCAGAAGGGCGAGTTGTTTCGCTATCTGTCAGCCCGGTTTTTTGAGACGACATAAATGGGGTTGTTTTTTTTACCGTTAATATGATATCTAGTAGATATCATATTAAGAGGGAGGTCCAATGGATGTCTATGTTGGAGGAATGTCAGTGGGGAAAGAAGGTTTGATGACGATGAACGAATTGGTTATTTCCGTTATTGTTTGCGATGCTCGTGTCAGGTTGTTGGTTGTGGAGTATTTGGTGGAGCCGACGGCCGGGACTGGAAAAATGTGGGTTGAATCTGAAAAGGTCCGAATCAATTGACCTCAATTTATAAATGAAGACTCGATCATCTTGAAAAGAGAAAAAGTTGAAGTCCCAAAAGCGGGGGCCTGGTGCCCGCGTTCCACGCGTGCACCCAAGCCCCCCACGGCGGGACCCTGTTTAACGGCAAGGAAAAGGAATACTTAATATGCGCGCGCGAAGAAAGGGCGAAGCCCATAGGAGACCGGCGGGCCGGGAGGTGGAGCCCCTGCGGGGCCGGGGCGGAAGCGGGGCGCGGCCTCTGGCCGCGCGGCTTTTCCGTTGGACCGGAGCGGAAAACGTTGAAATCG
>JAYRXX010000032.1:0-2509 GCA_041917295.1 Elusimicrobiota bacterium | reverse complement strand
GGTCCGCTCTTCCAAGAGCCGCGTCTTCTCGGCTTCGTAATTCGGCGATCCGGGTGTCAAGGCGTTGAATTCTATCTCCCACTTCTTGTAACGCATCCTTAATTGCTCCCCCCGCCGCTGCTTCTCTTCCCCCCGCCGCTGTAACGCTTCCGATTCGGCTATCAATATCTGATTTTGGCGTAGGTCCTCTTTGATCAATTTCTGGAGTTTCTCGGTTTTGTAAATCTCCTTTTTCCACATTTTGATGATTTTGTCTGTTTCTTTGCCCGCTTTCTCCAGTTCCTTGTCGGCCTTGTCCAGTTCCCTCAACGATTCCTGAACGATCTCTAGGTCCGATTTCTTGACGGCTGGGGTGTTTCCCCGAAACAATTTCACCAATTTGTCTTTCCACGTCATTGGCGCTCACCTTCCCTTTAGTTACCTGCACCTCTAACTTCTGTAATGCTTGAATGTCCGCCTTCTTGATATTGTCCATCTTTACCGCTTGGCGCAGGTCCCGGCTCCCCACGGCCTTGTCGGCTTTGTCAAAAGCGAGGGTGTATGTTTGGCCTCGTAACCCGTTGAATTGCCCATGGCGGAATAGATAAACGTCGCATCCTTCCTCGCCGGGTGGCCAACCTCTAAAGCCCGAATAGTTGATAAGTCCCTGGGAAATGGATTTGTTTGCATTTTCAACCACGGGTGAACTGGAATATCCTGGAATTGGGAAAATCGGCAGGAGTAACAGGGACATCAGGAGCCTAACAGTCTTCATCGGTGGCCATTTCACGAATTTGATAATCATTGGAAATTAAACACAGCATGGTTGTAAAAACTCCATCAGCGTATTTTCTGAAACTATTCTTTTGATTATTGGGTTCATACGAAATCAGTTCAAGTTTTCGTTGATCAAATACTGCAAGACCAAACTCACGTCGTTGATACATGGCAAAATCACCTGTTCGTCTTTCCATAACTATTTATTTTCTGGGGGCGGCCAAGTGGAAAGTTTTAGTGGTTCTATTACCTCCCATATTTTTTCCAGCTGTGACCTTGGCACCCACCTTTCAAAAATGCCTTTTTCGGCCACCTTGAAGTCACATCGTTTGGCAATATTAGGATCATCCGTTGTTAATAAGACGGAGTCATCTCCCTCTGAAAAAATTCCAAAATCGAACCCTTGATACTTGGCACATGGAGCAACGGAATAAACAGAAGACAGCTCTTCCCTTTTAACAGGCTTTACATAAATTCCATCCATGTAATTTGCGAAACCTTGCTTCAAATCACTCGGATCATGTGAAATTAATTCCATTTTCCCCTGATCAAAGGTGGCGAGCCCAAATTCTTTTCCTCCATAGACAGCATATAAACCGCTTCGGGCCTTTTTCATTGATTAACCGGAACAAACCGTTTTTGACGCGAGTCGTAAACAGCACGAAGCCTTTCGGCTCCGGTTCTTGTTACCTCGTAGAGCTCCGCACCTTGTCTTGGTGAAATACCCTTACTACTATTGGTCTTGGGGAAAACAAATTCAGGAATTACCCGCCCATTCTCTGCTGCAGTGAAACCATTACCAGTGTTTGGATAAGCCACTACAGATTTTCCCCCCATGGCATCACTAAATGGGATGACAGCTCTCTCCACTTCCGCTGTTTTAAATCGGATGACTCCGATCCCTTGATCCTTGTAAGGATTGAATGTCGTTCCCTCATAATCCAACCGCAAGGACTGGTAGGTATCAAAGGGATTCTTGACCCCCTTAACATCCTGAGCACGATTAACGAACCCCTGAATAGTCGTGTAATTCCCGTCCAAATATTTTGGGATGTCTGCTTGAGGAATTACTTTCTCCAAGAGAGTGTCTGGTGTTGGTTTCGGCACTGACTCTCGGATTGCGATCATTCGCGCTCGTTGTTTTACCGTAAGAGTTTCTGCACGCTCTGGCATGAAACGATAAAATTCATCTACCGTCATTCCATATTTTTCAACGACTGGCTTGACATCCTCCTGAAAGCTTCGAAGAGACTGGGTATATTTACGGGTGTAAACGGGCTCAGGATTATATGTAAGCGCTTTCTGGCCTTTGTTTTTGTATTCCAACAATAGGGGATCAGGGCGATCCATTTGCGTAGCGGATGGTGTGCCGGGTCCATCTCCCGCCACGCGTCCATCGGGGAGTTTTTCCCCCACCTTGTAGGTTCGGTTGGCGAGATTTGTGGGGCCGGATTCTGAGGTTAAATCCTGCGCCTGAGGAACCGCAGGGGTTTGATCTTTTAGGAATTGGTTGGGTCTGTTGGGGCCGTAGTCCATGATGACTTCGTTGGTTTTCAGGGAGCGGTTGTTTTTGAACCCTAGGTCATTGGGCATAGTTTCGCCGGAAGTGGGCGGGGCACGCGGTGCAGCGTTATTCGGGTTGGGTGTGGATTGTGGGGGTTTGACAGGAGTGTTGGTCCCGCTCTTTGAAATAGGGGGAGCGCCCACCGCGATGTGTCCGCGTTCGTTTGCTACCAGACGTTGGATGTCATCG
>JAYRXX010000031.1:0-1488 GCA_041917295.1 Elusimicrobiota bacterium | reverse complement strand
GCGGGATGAAACGCCGGTGCGAACAAAAATCCAATGCCCGCCCCGTTGAGACACCGCGCCACGGTTTCCACCCCCGGGTCGACCCGCACCCCCAACGCTTCCAACACGTCGGCACTGCCGCAAGACGACGAAATGGACCGGTTTCCGTGCTTGGCCACCACGAAACCGGCCCCCGCCACCACAAACGCCGCCGCGGTGGAAATATTAAAACTTCCCTGTTGGTCCCCTCCCGTTCCGCACGTGTCGACCACCACGGGCACGCCGGGAAGGGCCAACCGCGTGGCGGCCGAGCGCATGGCTTGGGCCGCCCCCGCGATCTCGTCGGCGGTTTCGCCTTTCATTCTGAGCGCCGTCAAAAACCCCGCCACCAACACGGGCGACGCCTTTCCCGAAAAAATTTCACTGACGGCGTCGCGGGTTTCGTCGAAGGTGAGATTTTTTTTGTCCGCCAGTTTAACCAGGGCCGACTGAATCAAGAGCGCCCCCGGGGAACTCGAAACGACAAGAAATTGCGAAGAAGGTCTTTGCCGCATTCGGTGAGAATGCTTTCGGGATGAAATTGCACGCCTTCCAACGCCGGGAGAAATCGATGCCGCACGCCCATGATTTCGCCGTCTTCGCTGGTGGCCGTAACGATCAAATCTTTCGGACAGGTTTTTTTCTCGATCACCAACGAATGGTAGCGCGTGGCCGTTAATGGGTTTTTGAGTCCCTTAAAAACGCCCTTCCCGTCGTGGGTGATGGACGAGGTTTTTCCATGCATCAGCTTTTTCGCGCGAATAATGCGTCCGCCAAACGCGTCTCCCATGGACTGGTGGCCCAGACACACCCCCAACAATGGGACTTTTCCCCCATAGGTTTTAATCACGTCCACAGAAATCCCGGCCTCTTTGGGCGTGCACGGCCCCGGGGAAATCAACAGGTGGCTGGGTTTGAGCCGTCCCACGTCGGCCACGGTGATTTCGTCGTTGCGAACTACTTTCACGCGGGCGCCCAACTCGCCCAGATATTGGACCAGATTGTAGGTGAACGAATCGTAGTTATCAATTACCAAAATCACAGTTTTTCCCCCGCCAACCGCAGGGCCGCCGCCAACGCGGCCATTTTGTTTTGAGTTTCGTCGAACTCCTTGGCGGGAACAGAATCGGCCACAATACCGGCGCCCGCCTGAAGATGAACTTTGTTTTTTTGCATCAGAATGGTCCGAATGGCGATGGCCATGTCCATGTTTCCCGTGTACGAAAAATACCCCACCGCGCCGCCATACAAGCCCCGGCGCGTCGGCTCGATTTCTTCGATGATTTCCATGGCACGAATTTTGGGCGCGCCCGACAGCGTCCCCGCCGGAAACACCGCCCGAAACAAGTCGAACGCGTCCCGACCGGGCAAAAGCCGGCCCGTCACTTTCGAAACGATGTGCATCACATGGCTGTAGCGCTCGATGGCCATGAAATCCGAAACCCGAACCGTTCCGGCCCGGGAAACCCG
>JAYRXX010000030.1:0-35566 GCA_041917295.1 Elusimicrobiota bacterium | reverse complement strand
GGTAACGTTGGTAGACAGCTTCGAGATATTCCATCTTTGATTTTAAGCTCGGCATGAGCCCTCCTCTTTGCAGAGGTAGGGTTACATTTTTAACCGCACAACACCCTTATTCAGGGTTACATTATAGGCCGCTCAATTCGAATGGTTGACCAAATTAAAGTTGTACTTTATAATGGTCAGCATGTATCGAACCCGTTTCCTTGAACCCTTGGTTCAAAAGTCTCTCCGCTTTTTTCCCGCCCTGGTTTTAACGGGCCCCCGGCAATCTGGGAAAACCACCCTCCTGACCCACCTCTTAAAAAAGACCCACCGTTACGTCTTACTGGACGATCTGGATAAAAGCACGCTCGCGGCGGAGGACCCCCTCGGTTTTTTTGAACGCTTTCCTCCCCCGTTGATTTTGGACGAGATCCAAAACGTTCCCTCTCTCCTCGCCACCGTGAAGGCCCGCATCGCTGAAGATCCGCGTCCCGGCCGTTGGGTCATAACGGGGTCCCAAAAGTTTGCCGTGATGAAGAACGTAAGTGAATCCCTGGCCGGAAGGGCCGCGGTACTTAATCTCCATCCGTTTGCGATTTCCGAAAATCGGAAGGACAAAAAACACGTCTTGCCGGCAAGCTGGGCTGGGTATTTAAAAGAAATGACGTCCACCGCATCCCAAACAATCCCGCCGTCTTCAAATCTGGGGGCCTTTCTTTTGCGCGGGGGATACCCGGGGGTCGTGGCCAAGCGGAATGTCCCTCTTGATCTGTGGTATTCCAGCTACGTGCAAACTTACATTGACCGCGACGTTCGGGGGAACATTCGGGAAGAAAACCTCCTCGATTTTCAACGGTTCCTGAAGCTCCTGGCCGCCCGCACGGGACAAGAACTTAACCAGGCCGAAATCTCACGCGAATTAGGGATCACCATTCCCACTCTTCGGTCTTGGCTGTCTCTCCTGGAATCAAGTTCGTTGGTTTTTCTTCTCCCCCCCCATCACAATAACTTCGGCAAACGAATTATCAAATCTCCAAAGATCTACTTCATGGACACGGGGCTGGTGTGCTATCTGGTGGGACTTCAGACACCGGCCCATGCCCTGGCAAGCCCCATGGCGGGCGCTCTCTTCGAGACGCTTGTCGTGTCTCATTTCAAAAAGATGGTGGACGTTTTTGGACTGCGTGATAGGCTTTATTATTGGCGCAGCATTGATGGGCTCGAAGTGGATTTATTGATTGATCAAGGGGGGCTTCTTCTTCCTGTTGAAATTAAATTATCTTCGACTCTTGTGCCAAGACAGTGGCAAAACCTCGTGGCCTGGCGAGACCTTTCAAAAAACCCCAAGGCCGGCCTGGTTGTCAGCGGTTCCCGCCAAGGGGGCCCCGTAGGCCAAAACATAACCAATATCCATTGGTCCCTTCTCTAAAACGCGGGAGCTGTCCGACAGAATAACCCACCCAACTTAGGGTTCGTTAATAAATAACTGTCCTATTTCCGAGGAGCCCAGGTGGGGGGAGTTCAAGGAGCGACGAGGGCGCGATGCGGGCCATCGTAACCGAGGAGCGACGCGGAAATGCCCCCGCCTGGGCTCCTCCCGAAGGGTCGAAGGCCCTCGGCCTGCGCCTTTGCCGAATTTCCCTTACAGGCCACCAGCCTGCGCGGGAAATTCGGCTTCGGCTCGGCGCGAGTCCCTTCGACGGAAATGAGACAGTTATTTATTAACGAACCCTTAATTCGGAGGGTTCTTGGTCATGGCCAACTTCTCCAACCGAAAAAGGTCATACGGGTTATCGGCAAAATATCGGCAAAGACAAAGATGGGCGCGCGCCATAAGCCGCAGAAATTAACCCGGAAAGTTCAGTGGGGCGCGAGGACCGGCCGAACGCAGAGCGCTCGGCACCTGGGGCGGCAGAGCCGCTGATGCGAGACGGAAAAGGCGGGCGTTTTTACGATCAAAAAAGTGCAGTCCGTAGGCCGCTCCCACGCGGCATTTCCGCTATCGCGGTCACTTGCGCGCGCCGTTTTGATGGGTGCCGTGCGCCACAGTGGCGCACGGCACCCATCAAAACGTCGTGCTCAAAACGCCTTATGGGGAATCGAAAGGCCACCCCATAAGATCTTACAGAGTAGACCCACTCCAAATCCTGAAGCCCCAAAAAATTGTGTGCGCCGTCTATTGCGTGTGGGAGGACCTTTTGTCGGGAGAGCAATATGAGGGGTGGCGAAGCAACCGATAGACAAAAGCCAACAACATCAAGGCAACGACGAGGGCCGCGACATTTATGATCCAGCCTTCGAACACCCCCAGGGCGTAGGGATACCCCTCGTAACCGAAATCGCTCAATGTTTTTGATGTGAAAAGCACTTGAAGAAAGGGGACAATTTTAGTGAACAGTCCCCCCTCGAACACCATTAGCGCCCACAAAACCCAAAACAAAACGCCCACGGCCGCCAGACAACCGACGATCACCGCCGACACCTGGACCGGATCGTAAACAATGGAATTTTCAGAGGGATCATCTTCCCACAAAGAAAACACCGCTTTCCAAACCCGGCGAATCATAATCCGGACCGCGCCCTCCGCAAAAGCGAGCGCACAAAAACTCTTATTTCAAACCCAGCACATGGCCCATGTCGTAGAGCCCGGCCGGTTTTCCGACGAGCCATTTGGCCGCGGCCACGGCTCCGACCGCAAACGCCGAGCGCGACGTGACCCGATGAACCAACTCGATTCGTTCCCCGTTGCCCAAAAACAAAACCGTGTGATCGCCCACCACGTCGCCCCCACGAACCGCGTGGACGCCGATTTCTTCGGATTGCCGTTGGCCCACCAGCCCGTGCCGGCCATAAACGAACCGGCCGGCTTGACGACCGCGCTGAACCGATTCGGCCAACCGTTGGGCGGTGCCGGACGGAGAATCTTTTTTCAAGTTGTGATGGATTTCCACCACTTCCGCGTCGTAAGAGGGAAGGAGTTTCGCTACTTTTTCAACGACATCAAACAGGACATTGGCGGACAAGCTCATGTTGGGCGAAAACACCAGGGGAATTTGACGGGCCAGTTCGGCCAACGTGGCGCGGCCGGCTTCGTCCACGCCGGTGGTTCCCACCACCAACGACACGCCGACCTTCGCGGCGATCCGCGCGTGGCCCACGCTGGCGGAGGGCGCCGTAAAATCAATCACCGCGTCGACGGATTTCAGCGCGCCTTCCACATCGTCCGTCACGCGAACGCCGTGACGCGTTTCCCCCACGCAAGAGGCGCCCCGGGCGTCCACCAGAGCCGACAACGTGACGGCCGGATCGTTGGCCGCAATGTCCGCGATGGCACGCCCCATTCGTCCCCCCGCGCCGATCACCCCCAGTTTCAACGCCATGTCAGCACACCGGATGCTTGCGCCGAGGCCCCACCAGCCCGTAATCGCGCAGGGTTTTTTCCAGTTTTTCAAGGCTGGGTTTTTCCAAGGGCGCCAACGGCGGCCGCACGTCGGGCGCGCACAGGTCCAACCACCCCATGGCGGTTTTGACCGGAATCGGGCTGGTTTCCACAAACATGGCTTTCGACAACGGATAGAGCTTATGGTGCAACCGCCGGGCTTCCACCCAATCCCCGCGCAGAGCCGCCGCGCACAACGACGACACGTCTTTGGGAACCAGGTTGGCCACGACGGAGATAACGCCTTTTCCGCCCACGCTCATGATGGGGAGCGTCAACGAATCGTCGCCCGAAATCAGTTCGAAAGAATCGCCCAACGCGCCGGCGATTTCCGTGGACTGGTCCAAACTGCCCGACGCCTCTTTGATGCCGACAATGTTTTTTTCCGACCGAGCCAATTCGATCACCGTGGCCGGGAGCATGTTGACCCCCGTACGCCCCGGCACGTTGTAAAGGACAATGGGCAAATCCGCCGCGCGGGCCACCGCGCGAAAATGTTCCACCAGCCCCCGGGGCGTGGGCTTGTTGTAGTAAGGCGTGATGTGAAGCGCGCCGTCGGCGCCGGCCTCTTTGGCGTGACGGGTGAGCGACACCGCTTCCGCCGTGGAGTTGGACCCGGCGCCCGCCAACACCTTGACGCGTTTGCGGGCAAATTTGATGACCAAGTCAATCACGCGCCCATGCTCGGCATGGGTCAACGTAGCCGACTCCCCCGTCGTACCGCAAGGCACAATGGTCGATGTCCCCCCCTCAATCTGAAACTCCACCAACTCCGCCAACTTCTTCTCATCCACCACGCCGTCCAAAAACGGCGTCACCAACGCCACCGCCGATCCTTCAAACATGACAAACCCCCTTAGGGGACGGAGTATACTTATTCACTAGCCTAAATTTTTCGACTGAGACCATCCTCCCAAAAAAGCACAGAACCCGCCGTTGGGATTTCAGGCCATGGAACTTTATTCCCTAGTGAATAAGTATACTCCGTCCCCCTATTAGAAAAATTGGCCTTCGTAGACGAAGGCGGCGGGGCCGGTCAGGTAGACCCGGTTGTCCGGGGCCCATTCCACGCCCAGGTCGCCGCCCGGCAACGACAAAATCACTTTGCGATGGAACCGTCCCGTCAGAACGCCCGCCACACCCACCGCGCAGGCTCCCGTGCCGCACGCCAACGTGGCCCCGCTCCCCCGTTCCCACACCCGCACCCGGGCACGGTCAGGATTGATTTCTTGCACAAATTCCACGTTCGTCCGTTTCGGAAAAAACGGGTGCCGTTCCAAACTTCGTCCCCATTCTTCCAACGGAACACGGTCCAGATCGTCCACAAAAATCACCGCGTGGGGGTTGCCCATGGACACCGCGGTCAGCTCCAGACGAACGGGCTTGGGCCCGGCCCCCGGTCGGACCACAAAAGGTTTTTGAATGACCCGGCCCGCCGCCGTCGTGGGAATCCGCCGGGCCTCCAATATCGGCGCGCCCATGTCCACCCGCACACCGGACCGGTCCAGAACCGCCGATCGAACGCCGGCCAAGGTTTCCACCGTCATGGCCTTTTTTTTAACCCGGCCCGTTTCGACAGCGTAGCGGGCCACGCACCGAATGCCGTTGCCGCACATTTCCACCTGGGACCCGTCGGCGTTGTAAATCAACATTTTAAAATCCGCCACCCGAGACGGGGCCAGCACCAACACCTGGTCGGCCCCCACGCCAAAACGGCGATCGCACAGCCGACGGGCCAACGACGGGGTCACCCGCACCGACGACCGGAACCCGTCCAACACGACGAAATCGTTGCCGGTTCCCTGCATTTTCGTAAATGGGATTTTTTTCATCAACGGCCTCTCCCCCGGGAAAACGACGGAATCGTTTCCCCGCGAACCAAATCGTCCAGCGTTTCCCGTTTGCGCACCAAACGGCTTTCGTGCCCCAGCACCAGCACTTCGGCCGCCCGGGGCCGGGCGTTGTACTGGGAACTCATGGAAAAACCGTACGCGCCCGCGGCCATCACCGCCCACACGTCGCCGGGGTTCGGACGGGGCAACGCCCGGGCTTTCGCCAAATAGTCCCCCGACTCGCAGATGGGGCCCACCACGTCGGCCACGTAGCGGCCCGCCCGCGCCTTTCGCACAGGCCACACGGGATGGTGGGCGTCGTAAAGCGCCGGCCGGGCCAAATCGTTCATGGCGGCGTCCACAATCACGAAATTTTTGTGCCCCGGCTCTTTTCGATACAAAACGGTGGTTAACAAACAACCCGCCTCCGCCACCATATACCGGCCCGGCTCAAACACCAATTTCAGAGGCCGCCCTTTTAGAAGGGGCAACACCGTTTCGGCCAGCCGCGCCGGACGGGGCGCCTTCTCGTTATTGTACACCACCCCCAACCCTCCGCCGATGTCCAAAATGCCCGGAACGATTCCCGAGCGGGCCAACCGGTCCACCAACCCCAGCAACTTTTTAACGGTTTCGCCGTAAGGCCGCACGTCGAGAATTTGCGACCCGATGTGCGCTTGAACCCCGGTCACCCGCAACCAAGGATCTTTGGCGGCCCGGCGGTAAAGCGCCTCGGCCTGATCCATCACCACACCGAACTTGTTTTCGGCTTTTCCCGTGGTGATGTGCCGATGGGTGTCAACCGCCACATTGGGATTGACCCGGACGGAAAACGGCGCGGGAATTTTCACCCGCCGAGCGACCCGGGCCAAAGCGTTCATTTCTTCCCCCGACTCCACGTTGAACATCAAGATCCCGGCGCGCAAGGCGGCGGCCATTTCGTCTTCGCTTTTCCCGACGCCCGAAAAAACAATCCGCGACCCCGGCACCCCGGCGCGCTGAGCGCGGAACAACTCGCCCCCGGACACAATGTCCACCCCCGCGCCCGCTTTCGCCAGCAAGGCCAACACCGCCACGTTGCCGTTGGCTTTCATGGCGTAACAGATCGTGTGCGGCACCCCCGCGAACGCCCGGTCGTAAGTTTCAAATTGGGACAAAATTTTTTGCCCCGAATAGACGTAAAGAGGCGTGCCGTGGCGGCGGGCCAACTCCGCCAAACTCACCCCTTCCACATGAAGAGTTCCCGCTTTGTAACGGAATGTCTCGTATGCCGATTGCGTCATGGTTTTCCTTTGCGCGACCCGGTCCGAACCGATTCCAACAACCCGACCCATTGAGCGGACTCCGGATCGGGCGGGTTTAATCCGGCCACCGAAACGGTCCCACCCTCCGGCGACCCCGCCTCCATCAAACGCCGCAAAAACACGGCGGGAAAATAGTCCGGCGACCTCTTCTCGGCTTCCCCCAACAGGTCCCGCGCCCGATCGGTTTCGCCCCGCCTCCACGCCAACACCGCCCGCTCGAACAAAGGTTCGGGCCCCGAATCGCCCGTTTGGCCGGCGCGAACAAACGCGGCCTCCGCCATATCAAACCCGTCCTGACGAGCCCACAATCGCCCCAACTTCATGTATCCCTCCGCCGTCGGGCGCAGAGACACCGCGGTTTCCCGTCGGCGCGCGGCCCCCGCCAAATCGCCGGACCGTTCCTCGATGTCGGCCAACAGTTCCTGGGCCGAATAATCCCGCGGTTCCGTTCGAACGGCCTGGGCGGCCAAGGTTTTGGCCTCCGCCAGTCGGCCCGATTGGGCGTACAGCGCCGCCAACGCCAAAGCCACATCCCGCCGGGCGGGATCTTTCTTGTTCGCTTCGGCGTAAAAGCGAACCGCCTGATCGTCGATTTCCACCGCGTCGTACAAACGCGCCAGGTCCACCCACCGGTCCACGTTTTTGGGATCCCCGTCAAAGGCTTCTTGGTAGGCCGTGAGGGCCTTTTGAAAATTACCCTCCGCCTCGTAGGTCCGACCCACCTGGGGCCGCCACCGCCGGGATTCCGCCCGGGTCGGACCGCCGGCCAAGGCGGCCTGATACTTATCCCGCGCGGCGGAAAATTGTCCTCCCTTAAAAAACGCGTCCCCCTCCGACACAAGCGTTTCTTTCTCGCGCCGCGACAACGTTTCCGCCCATCCGAAACAGGCCGTCCCGGCAAGGATAAGGACTAACGTGAGGTTCCGCGCAAACAACTGGATTCCGGCTAACCCCATGCCGGAATGACGAAAAAGAGAGGGAACGCCACACCAAAACCAATTAGGGCCCATCCCCGTTGATCCTTGACCGTTCATGGCCGGGGAACCTCGGGCACGGGTTTTCCGCCGGGCGACGCCAGAGACCGTTCCAAAAACTTTTCCGCCAACATCCGTTTCAACCCCGGCCACGCCGTTTCCGCGGCACGCAGACCGGCTTCCATGCACTCCTTGGACCGCCACAGTTCCAACGCCGAAATATCCGACACGTCCGGCCGAATGAGAAAATCCGCCTGCTTGACCCGTTGCTCGCTGAGAGTCTGGCCTTGAATGTAAAGGGCCTGAGTCATCATCGTCAATACATTGGACACGTTGTTGCGGCTCAAATCCGCCGGGACATACAGGCAAATCAACAAATCGGCGCCCAACCGCCGCGCCACCTCGGTGGGCACGTTGTCCACCACCCCACCGTCGATCAACAACCGATGGCGAAACGGCACCGGCTCAAAAATGCCCGGCATGGTGGCGCTCGCTCGGGCCGCCAACGCCACCGATCCTTCCCGCAACACAATGCCTTCCCCGGTTCGCACGTCCGTGGCCAGACAGGCGAACTCGGTTTTCAGATCGGCGAACGATTTATCCCCGATCCGCGCCTGAAGATAGTGTTCCATTTTTTGCGTGGACAACAGCCGTTCGGTCACCAGCAACCGAACCACCCGCGCCGAGGACAAATCCGTCAACTGATCCCACCCCACCTCGGACGCCATCCCCTCGATGTCTCCCGCGGACACGCCGGAGGCATACAACGCCCCCACGATCGCCCCCACGCTGGTTCCCACGATGAGATCGATGGGCACCCGTTCGCGTTCCAACACTTTAAGCACACCGATGTGCGCCAACCCCCGCGCGCCGCCGCCCGAAAGAACCACCCCCACTTTGGGCCGTTGGGCGGCCGGAAGCGATCGCACCTTAAGCCACACCGCGTCGGTCACCCGATCCGCGGCCGAGGAAGCCCCCGCCGAGACCGTCGACAAAACCAGCCCGCCCGCCAACAGCGTCCCCACGACCGATCGAAGGGTCATGGAACCGGCGGCAACCCCACGGCCCTTTCCAGTTTGGCCCGGGCCACCCGATGGCCGTGAATCGATTCCCAATAGGCGTCCCACGCTTCCATCAACTCGGTGCGCGACAACGCCCGATCCGCGGCCGAGCGGTTGCCTTCGGTTTTGGACACCCCCACCAATCGATCCAGATCGGTTTTCCGCTCCCCGATTTCCGATTGCCAAAACATCACGTCGTTGTAGATTTCCCGGACTTCGCGGTTAATGCGATCTTCCACTTCCGCCCGGGCGATGCGGTTCTGGCTGGCCAGCAAACGGGATTGGCGAATGCGCGATCGGCTGGCGAACCCGTCAAAAATCGGCAAATTGACATTCAACGTGGCGTTCCAAAAGGCCCGGTCCAGGGGAAAATCGGAATTGTTCAGTTCGTAGGCCGCGCCGAACACCACCACGGGGTTGCGTTCCGATTCCGTGAGATTGACCGCCAACCGATCCATTTCCCGTTGGTATTCGGTTCCCCGAATTTCCAGCCGCGCCTCCTGAGCCCGGGCCAACAGTTTCGGCAACGATTCCTGAACCGGCGTTGTGGTCAAGTCTCCCGTCAATTCCACCGTCGTGTACAGCTCCAGACCCACCGCGCTCAAATACGCCAGCCGAGCGGCTTCCAAGTCGCGGCGGGCATCGGCTTGACGCCGGCGCAACCGAGACGCCAGGGCGTTTAAGGTTGTGGCGTCGGGCCCCCGCGCTCTCGCCGACATGGCCACCACCTCTTGCCGGGTTTGGTCGGCCAAGGCCCACCGCTTTTCGGCCAGCAACACATCGAAAAAGGTCCGCACCGCGTCCACGGTCACCTGCCCGCGGATGGACTCTTCGCGGATTCGGGCCTGGGCCAAGGCCGCTTCGGCCAACTGCAAATTGGCTCGGTTTCGACCGCCGTTGTAAAGCATCTGGCGAAGCTGGGCGCGCCCCGCGTAGAATTCGTCGGGATCCGTTGAGGGGGACAGGACCGTCGAGCCGAACTCGCCGGGAAGAGCCACATAGTCTTTGGCGCGGTATCGCGACGCGTTCATGTTCAACGCCAAAGTGGGATAATACAGAGACCGCGCCTCGACAATGCGCTGTTGGGCCAACCGTACGTCGTCCCGGGCGGACAACAGCGATTGGCTGTTTTGAAGACCGGTTTGAACGCTTTGCTCCAACGTTAAGACCCGGTCCGGGCTCGCGGCCCCGCTAAAAACGGCCGCGGCGAGCGCAAGCGCCGCCACGCTCATTCGGAAAATCCCGGTTCTACCGCGCTCACCCACGAATCGCCCGTCGCAACAACGCCGTTTGCCGCCGCACCGCGCCGGGAGCCGTCCCGCCCCAGGATTGTCGCGCCGCCACGGCGTTGTCCACCGACAACGCCTCTTTGATCCAGGGGCCCGCCGCCGGAGCCCACGATCGCCAGAGAGAAAGCGGAACCTCTTCCAGGGACATTTTTTGATCGACCGCGTAACGCACCGCCTGCGCCACGGCGCCGTGGGCTTCCCGAAACGGCATGCCGCGCCGGGCCAGACCGTCGGCCACATCCGTGGCCAGCAAAAACCCGTGTCGACAGGCGTCCCGGGTTTTTTCCGAATGCACGTTTAGGGTCCGCACCATCGGGATGGCGACGTCCAAACACGCCTCGAGGGTTTCCACCGCGTCGAACACCGGCGGCTTGTCTTCTTGAAAATCCCGGTTGTAGGCCAGAGGCGTGCCTTTTAAAAGGGTCAACAGCGCCGTGAGCGCGCCGAACACCCGCCCGGTCTTGCCCCGAAGCAGTTCGGCCATGTCGGGATTGCGTTTTTGCGGCATGATCGACGAACCCGTCGTAAATTCGTCGGCCAACCGAACAAAATCGAACGCCGGGTTGGTCCACAGGATAAGCTCCTCGGCAAACCGGGACAGATGGGTCATCGCCAACGACGCCGCGGCCAAAAATTCCACCAGGAAATCCCGGTCGCTCACCGCGTCTATCGAATTTTCAATCACGCCCTCAAATCCCAGCTGTTGGGCCACCCGGTGCCGATCAATGGGAAACGTGGTTCCGGCCAGAGCCGCGGCGCCCAGGGGCAACCGGTTCACCCGCCGACGAACGTCGGCCAACCGTTCCCGGTCCCGCTGGAACATCCACCCGTAAGCGAGCAGATGGTGCGCCACCAAAATGGGCTGACCGGGTTGAAGATGGGTGTATCCCGGCATGACGGCGGAGGCGTTCGCCTCCGCTTGCCTTAAAAACGCGCCCGCCAGAGCCGCCAACCGCCGATCGATCCCGTCGATGCGATCGCGCAAATACAGCCGAATGGCTGTGACGGTTTGGTCGTTGCGGGACCGGGCCGTGTGCATTTTCCCGGCCACGGGACCGACCTCTTTGTAAAGGCTCTTTTCGATGGCGAAATGAACGTCCTCGGCGGCCACCAATCGGCCGCCCCGTTCAATTTTTGCGGCCAGCCGTTTGAGGCCCGCCACAATCTTGGCGCCCTCCGACCGCGACAGAATTTTTTGTCGCGCCAACATCTCCACATGGGCGATGGACGCCGTGAGGTCGTAGGGCGCCAACCGCCCATCGAACTCCATGGACGCGACAAATTCAGCGGGTGTGACCGTGGACGAGTTTCGCTTCACTCTAAACGCGACCCTTGCGCAACAGCGCGGCCACTTTGATAGGCAATCCGAACAGGTTGATGAATCCTTCCGCGTCCCTTTGGTTGTAAATGTCCTCGGCCTCAAAACTGGCCAACTTTTGCCAATACAGGGAGTGGGGGGACGTTCGTCCCTGAACAATGATGTTGCCTTTGTAAAGTTTCAGCGTCACATCGCCCGTGACCACCTTTTGCGTTTCGTTAACAAAAGCGTCGAGGGCGCGGCGCAAAGGCGTGTGCCATTGGCCGAAATACACCAGTTCCGCGTAACGAGGACCGATGAGTTCTTTGGCGTGGGCGGTGTCGCGATCCAACACCAACGATTCCAGTTCCTGGTGCGCGGCATAAAGCAACGTCGCCGCCGGCGCTTCGTAGACGCCCCGGGATTTCATGCCCACCAGCCGGTTTTCCACGATATCCACCCGGCCCACGCCGTTGCGACCGGCAATTTTGTTGAGCGTTTGAACCAGGGCCACCGGACTCATCTTTTTTCCGTTCACCGCCACGGGCACACCTTTGTCGAAGCGAATTGTCACGATCTCCGGACGGTTGGGCGCGTCTTCCGGGGCCACCGTGAGCTCGAACATGTCGTTTTTGTAAGGATGGTTCGGATCCTCCAACACGCCGCCCTCATAGGAAATGTGCCACAGGTTGGCGTCCGAAGAATAGGGTTTCTTTTTCGTGACGGTCACGGGGATTTTATGATCTTGGGCATAACGGATTTCGTCTTCCCGGCCCTTAAATTCCCATTCCCGCCAAGGGGCCAAAATGCCCAGGTCCGGAGCCACGGCCTTAAAGGTCAATTCGAAGCGCACCTGATCGTTGCCCTTGCCCGTGGACCCGTGGGAGACGGCATCGGCTTTTTCTTTGCGGGCGATTTCCGCCACCTTTTCGGCGATAATGGGCCGAGCGATGGAAGTCCCCAACAAATAGCGGCCTTCGTACAGGGCATGGGCTTTGAGCGTCGGCCAAATAAAATCGGTGACGAACTCCTTGCGCGCGTCGATGACGTAGGCTTTGGACGCGCCGGTGGCCAGGGCCCGGGCCTTTAATTTCGGATAATTTTCCGCCTGTCCCACATCCACACAGGCCGCGATCACCTCGCACTGATACCGTTCTTTGATCCACCGCAACATGACCGAGGTGTCCAACCCCCCGGAATACGCCACCACCACTCGGGAATAGGATTTCAAAGGAATCTCCTGAAAGCAGTTGAATTTGATAACAAAAGAGCCGATCGGCTCAAATTCTACCCGTTTGCGCGCCGACGGTCAACAAACGGCGGATGGGATGCCGACCTGATCCAAAAAGACATCGGGACCCCGTCTCGGCCATTCAACCCGGGTCAGCCCGCGTTATGGAAATCCACTTAAGAATGCTACCATGGGCCCACGGTTGTTCATCGTTCGATCTTCAGGGGAAGTGTGGGTGAAATTCCCACCGCTGCCCCGCAACGGTAATGCCTGAATCCAGGGCGAGCCCGGTCTACTGAAGATCTCCAGCTTGTTTTCCGAGGGGAAAAAGAATAAAACGCCTTTAATTGGGCGGTTTGTTCGCCGTCCCCTCCAACATTTCTTGTTGGAGGTTTTTTTATGTCCATTTTCAATTCGCACGGCGCCGGCTCCATTCTAAAAGCGCTGGTTTGCTTTTCCATTCTATTCACAGCAACCACCCAAGATCTGCGCGGGGGGCCATTTAGAGAACGGCCTGCCACACGAAACGCGTTTCGACCGCCTCCTCTCTTGTTCCTCATCGCGGACACCCACTGCCAGTACGACGCGCAAACAAACATCCGGGAGATCCTCAACCGGCTGTGGTCTGCCGGGCTGATCCGCACTGTTTTCTTGGAAGGCAATTCGGTCGTCGTCAACACATCTCTCTTTGCCGCGGTGCCAAGCGAGTCCATCAAGAAAGAAATGATCGACAGGTTGTTGAAGAAAGGCCTCGTCACGGGAGCGGAAAGTTTTGCCATTGAAAAACGCACTCCCCTTCCTCTCGTTGGAATTGAAGATCCCCTTCTTTACGCAAAATCCCGCCGCCTTCTCCGGAAAGTTTTTCAAAACCGGGAATCCATCCGCCGCAAAAAAAATCGCCTGGAGGAGCGGCTGGCACGCCTGGAACTTGCCCAATTCAACCCGGCCTTGCGTGAGTTCAAAAACACCGATCTCTCCCTCGACGTTCTTAAATTATGGGCGGACAAAGCGCGAATTTCCCTGGATTCCTTTCCCACTCTGTTTGCCCGCCGGCGCGGGCGTGCGGCGGCAAACGGGTCGGCCCCGAACAACTTGGATCTTTTTTCCTTGTCGGAAGAATGGCGTGCGGCAAAAGAATTAATTGAAACCAGCCTGGCCCGAACTCGTCCGGAAAAAGAGGTGATCGAACTGGGGCGCTACGTCGACCTCCTCACCCGTCTTTGCATGGGAGAGATCACACCCGACGAATGGGAAAAATACCAGCGGATAAGGAAAAAATGGATCTCCATTGATAAAGGCGTGCGCCGGCGAGATCCGGTGATCGTTTCCACGCTCATTGAATTGGACGAAGAACGAAGGGACATGGAGGCCTTCTACGCCCTGGCCCGAGACAGGGACCTGGCCATGGCAAGAAACATGGGGCCTTTTCCGGAAAGAACGAAAAACGCCGCCTGCGTTGTGGGGGGATTTCATGTCGCCTCCATCAAACGCTTGGCCGAGGAGCGCGGCATTGAAACCCACATCCTTATACCCACAACTTCCGGATCGAACGAGAGGGAAACCTATGTGCGCTTGATCAAAAGCGCATCCGGCGCATTGGCCGTTCCCAGCCTTTTAGAGACCAAACGATTTCGCCGACAATTTTTAAGCGCCGCCCTCCGTCTTTTTTGGGAAAAACAGGCGGACGAGCCTGTCCCGCTCAACGAAAAAGTTCATCGATTGCGGCTCTTCATTGATGACTGGAAACAGTCTTACACGAAATCGTCCGATGGGAAATTCCCTTATTCCCTACGGCTGGTCCGGCTCCACAAAAAAAGGCTGGAAGCGGCCTTGGAATCGGAACGGGCCCCCTTTCTCATCCGACTCCGGATCAAAAGGTCCGATGAAAATAAATCACCCGCCCAAAAATGGCCACGGGACATTCGACGTTTATTAACCGCCCAATCTTTGTTGGGTTTGTCGTTTCATGCCTCTTTCTACATGGTACACCTTCTCAACGAAGGGTATACCCTGTCCTCGTTGGCGCGATTTTTTGCCTTCTTTTCCCCAGCCTACTTGGCGGGGTCTGTTCTCCTGGCGGTCATGGCCGGCCGGTGGGGCAAAAAACGCGTCTTGGTGGCCAGTTTCATTCTGAACGCAACCGGGACCCTCTGCTTGGCCTTTGCGGGAATTTCCCCCGCCCTCCTGTTGATTTCTCAGGTTCTCGGGGCCTTTTCCCTCGCGGGCTATTCCGTCACTCTTCACAGTTTGATTTACGAAAGACTCCACGAACGTGGGCAAGCCGAATCCTTTCAAAGGACCTATGGCCGAGCCATGCAGTGGTTCTGGATATGGGCGGCTGTCGCGTCCGTGTCGGGCGGGTGGATGGTTTGTTGGATTCCTTTCCCGGTGGTGATAATTTTTTCCGCGCTGGTTTCGCTGGGTTTGGCGGGTCTCATCGGGGCAGGCCCCCCCACGGACAGCCCCCCTGGCGCACCCACTTATTTAACGAACGCTCTAAATGGTGATCCGAAGTCCACGTCATCGTATTTAAAAGTCGGACAAATTATTTTCTCCGACAAAAGACTGCGGCCTTTCATTATTTTCAGTCTGTTCGTCAACGGCTTTTTTCTGGGAAGCGTTGATTTCTTGACACAACCTCTGTTAAACGACGCGGGGCTCCCTGTTTTCTTTTTCGGTTACCTTTCGGTGGCCATGAGTTTATCCCACGCCCTCTCGTCACGCTACGCGGACCAATTAAACCGTTTGATCTTTCGGTCGGGCGCACGATCGGCCTATTTTTTGATGATGTTGATTTTTCTGATCGGTTTCGCATTCAGCGACAATCTTCTCTGTTGGTTCGCCTTTCTCCTGGCCGCCAACTTTTGGCAGGGGCTCTTGTTCGTGGCCGGCCCCGCTCTCGTTCATGAAAACCTGCAAAATGAACATCGATCACGGTGGTGCTCCCTGTGGAACATCTTATGCGCCGGAACATCCGTCGTCAATTTGATATTGCTTTCCGAACTCTTGAACTGGATGTCTCCCCTCCCGGCATTGGCGCTCCTGCTGGTGGGCGCCTTGGCCGCATCCGTTTTGATGCGAAAATGAAATCCAGCCATTGTGATAGAATGGGCCCGTAGGATATGAATTCGCCGGAGAGGGGTTGACAATGGAACAGAACATTTCTTGGGGACACTATTTTTCCGCCGCGCTTTTGTGGGCGGGTTTGACGGCCATCGCCTGGGCAATCAAACGGTGGGGGTTGCCGCGCCTCAAATTTTTGGCGTCCAAAACCGCCAGCACAATCGATGACCATGTGATCGACGGGTTGAAAACCCATTTGCCGGCGTTTCTGTATTTAGGAGCGTTTGTGGCGGCGGCCCACTCGCTGACCTTACCGGCCGGCGGGGCCCGGGGGGTCCGAATCGTCGTGGCGTTGTGGTTGTTGTGGGCCTGTGTGCGGGCCGCCAACGGGGTGGCGCGCTTTTTCATTTTCCAAGTCTGGCTGGGCCCCCGGGGAGACAACAACCTCACACTTAAAATTCAATCGCTCACGCCGTTTCTCACGATCCTCCTGTGGCTGGCCGGGATCATCGTGTTGCTCGACAATTTCGGGTTTAAAATATCGGCCCTCATCGCGGGGTTGGGCATCGGCGGCGTGGCCGTGGCTCTGGCCTCCCAGGCGATCTTGGGGGACCTGTTCAGTTATCTGGCCATCTTGTTCGACAAGCCTTTTGAGCCGGGAGATTTCATCGTTGTCGGCGACATGATGGGAACGGTGGAAAACATCGGCATCAAAACCACCCGTCTGCGCAGTATCAGCGGCGAACAACTGGTGTTTTCCAACACCGACCTAACCGGGTCGCGGGTTCGTAACTTTAAACGGATGCAAGAACGCCGCGTGCTGTTCCGGCTGGGTGTGGCCTACGATACGACACCGGACCGTCTGGCCGACATTCCCCAACGCCTACGCGCCATCATTCAAACCGTGCCCGGCACGCGGTTTGATCGCGCCCATTTCGCGACGTTCGGGCCGTCCAGCTTGGATTTTGAGGTGGTATTTTTCGTTTTGTCGTCGGATTACAACACTTACATGGACATCCAGCAAACCATCAATCTGGCCATCAAAAACGAGTTCGACGCCCGGGGCGTCGATTTCGCCTTCCCCACCCAAACGATCCACATCGCCTCCGGCCCCACCCCGCCCGGGTCAAAGGGATAACGTACGCCGAACCAGATGGGCGCCCGGAACCTGACGGGCGTCCACAAGGGCGGCATGAACGGCGTCTTCAATGGCGCGCGGGTGAGCGCACACCCCGGAAGCCACGTCCACCACGCCCGCTTTCAAACACATGGACGAAAAACCGTCGCCCGAACCCCGAATTCGGTTCGGCGGATCGTATTGCATCAGGAGCAACACATCGGCGTTTTCCAAGGCCCGGGCGGCCACCACGTGGGCCCGGGCCGACGGTGCCACGAAACCGAAATCCGCTCCGCCCCAATGGACCGCCACATCGTTGCGATCGGCCAGTTCGACCACGGCGCTTTTAACAATCATGCCGGCCAACCGAATCACGTGGTCGCCCCGCTCGTAGCCGTAAGTCTTGTTGAATTCGCCCAACCCCCACACGTCCAAACGGCCAACGGAAAAAGGGACCTCGGCCGCCAACCGCCGTCGGATCTCTTCTTCCAACGCCACCCGTCCCGGCAAACCCGTCAAGGGGTTGGCGGCCAGGGCTTCCCGCGACCGCCTTATGGTGCGCTCGACACGAGCCATCAGTTCGGCGACTTCAAACGGTTTCGACACGAACTCGTCGGCGCCCAACTTAAATCCCGTGACTTTGTCTTTGGTTTGGTCCAAAGACGTCAGCAACAAAACCGGGATCAAACAGGTGGCGGGATCTTGCCGAATCCGCTGGCACACCTCAAACCCGTTCATGCCCGGCAACAACACGTCCAAGACTACAAGATCCGGCCGTTGTTCCCGAGCCAGGCGAAGACCGGTTTGGCCGTCCATCGCCAAAGAGACCTGATACGATTCTTTTTCCAGCAGAGCCGTTAACAATTCCGCCGTGGTGGGATCGTCTTCAACCACCACCACGCGGGCGGGGGATTCGCTCACTGCCCGTCCCGATAACTCAAATACATCGACCGGCCCCGCCGAATAATATCCAACAAAACGCCCTTTGAAGCCGACACTTTTTTAGCCGCTTTTTGAAACGCCTCCACCGTGGGTGTTTTTTGGCGGTTGACCGACACGATCACGTCGCCCGTTTCTAAACCCAGCCGTTCGGCCAACCCGCCGGGCGCCACGCTGATCACGGCCACGCCGGCCGTTGTGTCCGGAACACCCCAACGCTGGGCCCCCGACGGCGACAACGTTTCCACCCGGGCGCCTTCCCAGTTCGCCTCATCATCGTTTGACGAATCCGACGGTTTGCCCTCTTCGCCGCCGGGCAATGCGGATTCTTTCGGCATTTCCGCGGTGGTTAACGAAAGGGTCATGGGTTTTCCATCCCGGATGAGACCCACTTTCACGGTTTTTTTGGGTTCCGTGCGCGAGACGATGTCGCGCAACACATCCGGGTTCGGTGTGGGTTGGCCGTTAAACGACACGATCACGTCGCCGCGAACGATTCCCGCCTTTTGCGCGGGGGACCCGGGCTGGACCCCGTTGATCAAGACGCCTTCGGCCGAGGACAATCCAAACTGTTGGGCCATCACCTCGTTGACCGGCACCACTTCCACGCCCATCCAGCCTCGCACCACATGTCCCTTTTCGATCAGCTGGTCCATGATGTCTTTGACCCGATTGGACGGAATGGCAAACCCGATTCCCGCGAACACGCCGGTGGGGGCGTAAATGGCCGTGTTGATTCCCACCACCTCCCCGCGGATGTTGACCAACGGCCCGCCGGAATTGCCCCGGTTGATGGCCGCGTCGGTTTGGAGCAAGCCGGAATAGGCCACGCCTTCGATGTTCAACGATTGGCGCATGGCCGAAATCACACCCACCGTGAGTGTCTGCTCCAAACCAAATGGACTGCCGATGGCGATGGCCCAATCGCCGATGCGGACCTTGTCGGAATCCCCCAGCGCGGCAAAGGGCACCGCCGTGGGCGCGTCAATTTTGATCACCGCCAAATCCGATCGGGGGTCGGCGCCCACCACTTTGCCGGAATACTTTTTAACCGCCGGACTTTGAAACGTCACCGTCAGCTCGTCGGCACCGCGGACAACGTGCTCGTTGGTCAAAATGTAGCCGCGGGGATCCACCGCCACGCCGGAACCCATCCCTTGCTGGCGCCGCTGAAATTGCCGCGGTTGAGGCGTCGGCCGCGAACGGGGCATTCCGTGAAATTCCCGAAAAAAGTCTTCGAACGGATCCCCAAAATAAAACTGTTCCGGAATCGCTTGAACCGTTTCCACGTGGGTGGCGGTGATGCTGACCACGGCGGGTTTAATTTGGTCGGCCACGCGGGCGAACGAGTCTTGCAAATCCAACACCGGACCCTGAACCTCCACGGGTTTTGGGGCTTCCTTGGCGTTCGGACGCCAGGATCGAGGCAACACATCGGACAAACCGGTTTGGCCTTTTTGGTCCAACAACCACACCACGCCCGTCGCCAAAGAAAACACAAACAACAGGAACAACAGCCGATTCGATGCTCGTGATTTCATAAACAACCTCCTTATTGCTCCGCGCGAACAAACGGGAGGGTAACGTCCTGTCCCGATTTATACACGCCCAAGATGCGCCGCTGGGTCAACCCCGGCGGGACAAGCAAATCAATATACGGGGGCGCCGACCGGTTGGGCACGGCGCCGCCAAACCGGTCCGGGCCGGGTTCCACCGCCACGGCCATTGGCGCCGACCCGGCAAGCGAACGGCCCATGACCACCACCGCAAAACCCCAATCCGCGGGATCCCCTCGAAGCAACCGTCGGGGAACACGGACGGAAAACGTGCTGGCGTCGTCTTTGCGCACAACCAGAGCGGGGCTGTCCCGCGAATCCTGTCGAGACCGGGCTTGAATAAACCGCCCCGTCCAACCGTCCACCGATATCGCGTATTCCCACGCGTCAGCCGCTTCCACAAGGCCCGGGCGGCCCGGCAACAAATCCTGGGTCCCCGCGCCGATTGATCGGTTGATATCGATGTACAGATCCACCAACGGCAATGAAAACCCCGCCGGGGCCCGACCGGGATTCGACAGATCGGCAAAATTAAATGAAAACACCGCCTCCGATTCACCGGCCGTTACGCTGAACGCCAACAGGTCCCAGGAACCCGTTGGGAACTGGGGCCCCGTCGGATAAAAATAGTCTCCCGGACCCCGATCGTCGTGCATCGCGTCGTGCCAGCGCAGGACATCTCCGTCCCGCTCAAACCGGCCTTCGCTTTCGTCCGCCACCGCCATTGACGGGCCCGACCCCGCCGCCCCCCCCCGCAGTTCCGGAGCAACCGGCTGGCCCAACAACGGGTAAACCTGAGCCAACGAGGCCGTGAATTCCCGCGTGACGTCGTCGTTGCGGGCGCCGTCTTTTTCCGATCCGAAACTATCGAAATAGGACCCGTTTTCCGCCGCGTGGATGGCGCGTTTGGCCAGATCCAAGGAACGCAAATCCGCTTGGCCCGAATTTTGGTGTTGGTCGATGGCCCGACGCACCACCCCCAACAGATCCCAGGCGCGGTTTTCTTCCGGCTGGCCGATCCAGGGGGAGAAATCGACGGGCGCGGGTTTGGCGCGCCGCTCGCCGGGCACAGGGCCCAGACCCACCCGTTCCGACAACAGCGCCCACCCCGCTGTGCCGGTCGAACCGGCCAGAAGGTCCAGCGACGCCAAATCGTCCAACGACGCCGACTGGAACGGCCCGACCGTTCCCGAAGAAGCCAACACCGACCGGGCATTTTTCTCAAACCAATCGTGGCGCGCCCCCGCCTCGGCCGGAAGATCCGCCGGCGAAACCACAGGGACCGCCAACCCTTCCAACCAGGTGGCCACCGGCCCCGAAGAGGGCAGAAGAGCCCAGGCAAGTTTTACCTGGGCCAACAAAGGGAACTCCGGACCCAAGGCCACTCCCCACGGCAAAACCAGCCCTTGGGGGGGCTGTCGCCATCGACGTCGAAACGATTCCCGGGCCAACCCCATCTGTTCCACCGCGTCGCCCGGCCACGCAAAGGGCGTCGGCAACGCCGACACCGGCGGCACGGACAGTTTGGCGTTTTGGGTGTCCATGATCAATGGCAAAACCGGCCGGTGGGGCAACGTCAACACCACTTCGATCTGTTTGGACGACACCAACGTTTGAAAAAGGGTCTTGGCCTGGCGGGACCGTTCCTCTTCACCGAAAAAATGGTCCGGAAAAACAACGGTCAAACGAAGGCCGGGCCGTTCTTTAAGAAATTGGGCCGACGCCAGCGGGTCGGTTTGCGGACCGGGCACCCACACGCCCACCCGTTGGCCGCGAACAATGCCGCTGGACGGTATGACCCCCGCAACCGGTTCGATTCCCTCGGTTGGAGGCCCCATTTCGCCCTCGGTGGAGGGAACCGTCACGGGCGGCAATCCCCGGGGCCCCCCGCGCCGGACGGGCCCCAAACAACCGGACAGCAAGACCACCGCCAGCCCGAGACCCCCGAATAAAAACCGCGCTTTGCTATTCCGGTTTGACATTGATTGTTGAACACTCCCGGGGAGCCGGTGTGCGGTCCGGGTTGGCCGGATCCAACACCCACTCGCCATCCACTTTAAATTTATAAATGTGTTGTCCTGGCGCCAACGGCACCGTGGTTTCCCACAACCCGCCCGCGCCTCGAACAAGCGGATGACGGGCGGCGTTGAACTCGTTAAATGAGCCCCCCAAAAACACGGATTTAGCCGCGGGAGCCAACAGACGAAACACGATGGGCTGCGTGCCCGCCGACGCGGCCCGAATTTCGGTCACCGCCGGAGCCGACAAAAAAACGCCGGACCCCGCGGGCCCCGCCAAAATCGCCGGGGTCACACCACGCCGACCGTTCAATGATCGGATGTGGCCGACCATCCATTCCGTGGGGGACCACAACACCGCCACGCCGACGGCCAAGAACGTTACTCGAAACCAGGCGCTGGAAATCTTTACAGAATTCATTCACTCCCCCTCACGGTCACTCTTTTCACGACCGATGATTCCCGTTCACGTTCATTCTGGATTCCGGCCAACTTCCTGCCGGAATGACGAACCAAAAGCAAGCGCGCCTCACGTCAGACGACGAACCGCATTCGCGAGGGCGCTCGCAGACCCGAACCCGCCCGGTTTTAATACGATCCAACGGGGATTTTTGTCAATGGAAACGCACACGGGCACACCCCGCTCGACTCGCCCGGCAATACGCCATCGCCCCACACCCCATCGCCGAACCAACGCGAACGCTGTTTCTCCCCCGGTCACCACCCATCGGAGCACTTTCTTTTCTTGTTCCAAACGACGCGCTTGCTGGACCAATCGCCGGAGTACTCGACCGGGATCCGATCGAACCGCCGGCGCGCGCACCACATAGGCACCCGGCCCCTTGACCTTGTCCACCTGCTTAGAAGCCAAGGGGTGAGCCGATCCCACCACCACGCCCACCGTTTTCGATCCCCCGCCCGGAAACTCCGATCGAAACGGCCGAGGGGATTTCAGCGCAACAGCCAAAGCCTCGGCTAATCCCGCCGATCCCACCGCCGCGCCACCGGCCAAGGCCCGCCGGGCCCATTGGTCCAAATCCCGGTGAGATTGAATGTCCGGCACAACCACGCGGGCTTTAGACGACCCCAAAAAGAACGATACCCGGTCCGTGCGCGCCGGATGGCGCGGATCGGCCCCAAAGGCCGACCGGTGAAGAGGAACGCCGTTCACCCGCAGGTTTCCATTGACCACGGTGCGGCCCATGCGGGGAAACGCCGGCACAAAGGGGACCGGATCGACGCCTTTCACCCCCGCCAAAAATTCCGCCAGTTCCGGCGCGATGTTGCCGCGCAACGTGGAATCTATTTTCTTAAATAAAAAGTCGGGTTTCCAGCGGGAAAGAACCTTTAATGCCTGCCGAACCCGGCCGCGGGCGGCGCGGGGCGACACATTGCGCGATTCCGTATCCAAAACCCACACTCGAACCCCAGGTCCTGGCCGCGCCGGTAAAGCGCCCGCCGGAACCCCCACTTCCGTTTTCAAACCAGCCGACGCGTACGCCAACGCCACATCGCCGGCGCCGGTCAAATCATCCGCCAACACACCCACCCGCTTCACGATTGATCGGTCAATCAAGCACAGGCCGGGTTCGGTAAGCCGCCCCGGCGGATTCGGCCGCGGCGCGAACGCCCGACAAATCCACCCCCGGCAATTCCACCCCCGTCACAACCGTTTCCGGAACCGACTGAACGCACGCACGAATAAAATCTTTGACGCTCTCCAACGCCCGGTCCCGAAACTCCGGCCGGGGCCGCATGATTTTGACGTACTGGACCGGATCCACCGTGTTGAGGCTGATTGATACCGTGTCCACGAAAGTTCCCAAATCGGGGGCGATGTCGCGGCCGTTGATCAGATTGCCCAACCCCACGGTGTTAAGCCGGATTTTCCGCGCGCCCCGGACCCGAAAGGCCGCCGCCAACGTTTTCATTTCCGCCAACCGGTAAGTGGATTCCCCATACCCGCAAAACACCACTTCCCGGTAAACGGACAAATCCGCCGGCGTTTGGGCCAGGATCTGGTCCACGGAAGGGTCCTGAGTCAATTTCAAATTGTTGCCTCGATACACGTAATCCCAGGAAAATTTGACGCAGAACTCGCACGCGGTGGGGCAACGGCTGGTGAGGTTAATGTAGAGACCGCCATCGTATTCGTAGACATAGACGGGTTGGGACGTCCCGGGCGAGACGGGGCTGTTGTCGGGCGGGGTTGCCTGGGCTTGTTTTTCGTCCACGAAAATAGTATATCATTTGCGAGTCCCCGCACGGGACTCCCCTTTCCTTGGTCTTCCCCCTTTTCATTTCGTGAGGCGGACCGGAAGGGTTTTTTTGCCCGAGGGCTTGACCGGTCCCCGGAAAAATCGTATTATTGGCGACCACTATGACTAAAAATGCAACCACCTACGCTGTGATTCGTTCCGGCGGCAAGCAATACCGCGTTGTGCCCGGCCAACGGGTTCGCGTTGAGAAATTAGAACAAAACGTGGGAGACGATATTTCGTTTCCGGACGTTCTTCTTTTGAAAGACGGCGACAAGCTGGAATTGGGCCGTCCGACGGTTTCCGGGGTGACCGTGACCGGAAAAGTGTTGCGGCAGTTCCGCGACAAAAAGGTTTTGGTGTTCAAGAAACGGCGCAAAAAAGGCTACAAAAAGTTGCAGGGCCATCGGCAGAATTTGACCGAGGTCCTTATCGAAAAAGTCGGAGCGTAATATGGCATCCGTAAAATCTCAAGGGTCCACATCCAACGGCCGGGATTCCCACGGCCAACGTTTGGGCGTTAAAGCCTACGGCGGCGAAAAGGTTCACGCCGGTTCGGTCATTGTCCGCCAACGGGGCACGCCCATCGCGGCAGGCCACAACACGTTGCGGGGCAAAGACGACACCATTTTCGCTCAAATCACCGGCGTCGTGAAGTTTGAGTTTGTGCGCGGAACGCCCGGCCGCCGGGGCGCAGGCCGTCGGCGTGTTTCGGTTTACCCCGTCGCCGCGTAATATCCTTCCTCTCATTGCGCCGTTGCCGACCGACTGTTCCATAACGGGACGGTCTTGGGCGGTTTGCTATCTATGATTTTCATTGATCGCGCCAAAATCCATGTGTTGTCGGGAAAGGGAGGGGACGGCGCCCTTTCTTTTCGGCGGGAGAAACACGTGGAGATGGGCGGCCCGGATGGCGGGTCCGGCGGCAAAGGCGGCGACGTGTGGATCGAAGCCGACCCTCAAAAAAACACCCTCTACGATTTCACTTACCGCCCCCTGTTTAAGGCCGCTCCCGGCGAAAACGGCCGCGCCAAAAACCAAACCGGGGCCTGCGGCGACGATTTTGTCATCGGGGTTCCCCCGGGCACCCTACTTTTCCGCGACAAAAAGCGTGTGGCCGACCTTGTTCGTCCCGGCGACCGGTTCTTGGCCGCCCGCGGGGGACGGGGCGGGCGGGGCAACGCCACGTTCAAAACCGCCGTCAATACCGCTCCCCACCTGTCGGAAAAAGGGGAACCTCCCGAAGAAGCTTTTTACGAATTGGAACTGAAACTTTTGGCCGATGTGGGATTGTTGGGTTTTCCCAACGCGGGCAAATCGACTTTTTTATCGGTGGTCACCCAAGCCCGCCCCAAAATAGCCGATTATCCGTTCACCACATTGACGCCCAACCTGGGCGTGGCCCAGGCCCATGGGAAGACTTTTGTGATTGCCGACATTCCCGGACTGATCGAGGGAGCCCATACGGGCAAAGGCCTGGGGGACGAATTTCTCAGGCACGTGGAACGCACGCGAATTTTAATTCATCTGGTGGACGTGTTCGGTTTCGACGGCAAATCCCCGGCGGACAACGCACGGGCGCTCAACAAGGAGTTGGCGGCCCATTCGGCCCGGCTGGCTCAAACGCCGCAGATCATGGTGGCCACGAAAATGGATTTGACCGGGGCGGACAAGGCGTTGGCGGCGTTTCGCAAGTCGTTTCGTAAAAATAAAATTTTCCCCCTCTCGTCCGCCACCGGGGCGGGGGTGCGCGACTTGATGGACGAGGTGGCCAAAGCCCTGGACAAAGCCCCCGCGCCGGCCGCGTTCGAGCCGGACCCCGTGGACATCGTGATCGAGCCGGACTTCCACGTGGAACAAACCGCCGACGGGTGGCGGGTTCTTGGAAAAAAAGCCGTGCGTCTGGCGGCGATCACCCATTTTGACCAGGACGAAGCGGTGTCTCGGTTTCAAAATATTTTGGTTAAGTGGGGTGTGGAAGACGCCCTGGTTAAAGCGGGGGCCAGGGCGGGCGACACGGTGGCGGTGGGCGAGCATCGGTTGACGTTTCGTCCGGCCCTCAAACACCGGGCCAAACGATGAAACGACTTGTTGTTAAAGTGGGCACGGCCATTTTAAGCCGGCCTGAAGGCGGACTTAACCGAACCCGAATTAAGGATCTGGCCGAGGAGCTGGCGGGCCTGGTTCAAATCGGCTACGGCCCGTTGTTGGTCACGTCGGGAGCCATCGGCGCGGGGATGGACGCGTTCGGATGGAAAACCCGGCCGACGGTTCTTAAAGACAAACAAGCGGCGGCCGCGGTGGGCCAGGTGGCCCTGATGGAAGCCTACAAAAACGCGTTTGCCCCTCTGGGCCAAACCGTGGCCCAAATTTTATTGACGCGGGCCGACCTCGACGACCGGGAAAGGTATCTGAATATCCGCAACACCCTCAGCGCCCTGCTGGAACGCGGCGTGATCCCCATCATCAACGAAAACGACACGGTGGCCACCCACGAAATCAAGTTCGGCGACAACGATACGCTTTCCGCGTTGGTGGCGGCGAAAGTCGACGCGTCGCACCTTGTGATTTTAACCGACGTGGACGGCCTGCTCACCAGCACAGGCGCCGACGGCCGGTTGTTGCCGGAAGTGTTTCAAGTCACTCCCGACATCGAAGCATTGGTCCAAGCCGGGACCGGGTCCGCCAAAAGCGTGGGGGGCATGGCGTCGAAACTGTCCGCGGCGCGGTTGGCCATGGCCTCGGGCGTGGAAGTCTGGATCGCGTCCGGCCGAAAACCGGGAATTGTTCGAGCGATTGTGGAAGGAAAAGGCGTGGGGACCCGGTTTGTGCCCAGCCCGGAAGCGTTGTCGGCCCGCAAACGCTGGATCGCATTCGGCCGAAAAGTGCGAGGCCTGTTGGTGCTCGACGACGGCGCGGTGCGGGCGCTTGCGGAAAACAAACGGAGTTTGTTGGCCTCGGGCGTTGTCCGGGTGGAAGGCGCCTTCAACGCCGGGGACACGGTCGCCCTGGCTTCCCTAACCGGGCGGGAACTGGCTCGCGGCTTGACCTCCTTTTCCGCCGCGGATTTAAAAAAAATAAAAGGCCGCCGGTCAGCGGAATTGGAGCTCTTGTTGGGCCGCTCGGCTCCGGCCGAAGTGGTTCACCGCAACAACATGGTTTTACTGTAAGACACTTTTTGACGTACCCCGTCGTCTAAGGTGTCAAGCCTATGGACACGATTTCAACCGACAAAGACCTGATTAACAGCGTCCTGGCCGGAAACCTGGACGACTTCGCTCCATTGGTACGCCGCCACCAGGACCGGGTTTACGGCCTGTGTCTGTCGATGACCCGCCACGCCACGGAAGCCGACGATTTGGCCCAAGAAATTTTCCTAAAAGCGTATCGGTCTCTCAACGAGTTTCGTTTCGAATCCTCATTTAGCACCTGGCTGTACCGGGTGACATACCGGCACTGCCTCGACTTTTTAAAATCCCGCAAACGGCGCCCGTCCCAATCCCTGGACGAATTGATTGAGAACCGAGGAGAAGGAAGATGGGGCGGAGGCCCCCTCCGGGGCGAAGGCCCCCCCTGGAGTGATGGGCCTGCCTTGAACAGACTTTCGTTTGATGTCCATGCCCAAACCGAATGGGCTCGCCACCTGTTGGACAGCCTTGACCCGAAGGATCGGATGGTGCTGACCTTGCGTGAGGTTCAGGGATTGAGTTACGACGAGCTGGCCGGCGCGCTCAAAATATCTTTGGAGGCGGTTAAATCGCGACTAAGGCGGGCGCGGGAAACGTTGCGCGCGTCGGCGCGACACTTTTCGGCGCCTCCCATCGTCAAACCTGTTGAGGAGATGCCATGAAAAACGACGATTCCCGCGACCCGTTGTTTGCCCCGTTCCGCGAAGCCCAGGCTCCTCCGCGGTTTTGCGCGAACGTGATGGACCGGATCCGCCATGAAACGGAATGCGCCCGCGGTGGGGGATTTGTGGTTGCGTTGAAAAAGGGATTCCGGTGGATTTTGGACCTTTTTAAAAGTCCTCGGGCCCGATGGGCGTGGGCGGCGGTCCCCGCGGCGGCGTGCGCCGCTTATTTTCTCGTTTCGCGTCCGGCGGTGACCGTGACGGTCTCGGGGACAGACGTATCGTTTTATTTGGCGGACAACGCCTCTCTGGAAGACGAAGCGGTTTTGGGCACCGACATCGAGAGCATCTTTCTTTAAAGGAGGAATTCATGAACCACAGACAGACCGGAATCACCGGAATTATCCTGCTGACGGTGTCGTTGGCCGCGGCGGAATGGGACGGCGGAGGGACCCGAGGCCGAAACGACGACACGCGCGACAAAATGAAGGCCGAACTGAACTTGACCAAAGAACAACAGAAAAAACTCGAAACCCATCGCATTGAACAGCGCGCCGCCATGGAAAAATCGATGCTGGAAATTAAAGAAAAACGGGAAGAACTAAAAGCGGCCCTGGAACAACCCAAACTTGACAGGATCGGCCTGCAAAAAATCAACGACGAACTGAAAGACGCTCAAAACGAAATGGCCGATCAACGGCTGGAAGGCATCCTGTATGTCCGCGAGGTGCTGACGCCGGAACAGTTTAAAAAGTTCCTCTCGTTGGCCCCCGAGATGAAGGAACATCGCCGAAAAGAATGGAAAGAACGCCACACCCAAAACGATCGCCGATCCGATAAAAAGGGCCGATCCAACGACGCCCCGGACGACGAAGAGCACGACGACGCCCCCCCGTCCCGATAACCGAAACGGCAATTGACACAAGCCGGGCCCCGCCGTTGATTCGGCGAGGCCCGGCTCTTTTCTGGTAAAATCCATCTATGTTTGCAACATTAAAAATCCGACCCATTTATTTTCTTTTGCCCCTTCTGTGTTTGCCTTTTTTTTCCATGGGGGCCACGTTTGTTGGGGCGGAACACGACGACGCCCTTTATATTTTGGGGTCCCAGGCCCTCGCTTTCGGAAACTACACCCAATGGTTTTTGCCGGGATCACCGCGGTTTGTCAACGGTCCCCCCGGCCTGCCGGCTCTTTTGTTGCCGGTGGGTTTTTTCGCGCCGGAAAACTTATTTTTGTATCAACTGCTTATGGCCGCGGCGGCGTCCCTGTCGGTTTTCTTTTTTTGGAAATCCACCCACAGGTATTTTTCAGAAATCGCCGCGACAACGCTCACGGCGTTTTTTGCCGCCAACCCGGTTTTTCTTTATCGGTCCGGAACCGTTATGCCGGAAATTCCGGCCCTGGCGGTGGGACTTTATCTTTGGTGGAAACAAGACCGTCTGTCCGGGTGGGCCGTGGGAGGATGGCTGTTGGCGGCCTACCTCATACGACCCGCGTCGGTGGCTTTGTGGGGAGCGGTCTGGGGAACCCTCTTTTTTCACCGTCAATGGAAAAAGCTATTTCTCAGCAGCGTTTTCCCCCTGCTGGGGCTGGCCGCATGGATTTGGTGGTGCCACGGTCAGGGCGGACTGCAAGAAAACAACGAACTGGCTGTTTTTTATAAAGGGGTTGCTGGATTTCTCACAACCGCCTTGACCGTGGCGGCGAGTAACGGAAAAGAAATTTTGTTGATCACGGGCCAAAGTTTTCTTCCGGAAACGTTGGCCCGAAGCGGGGCGTCGACGGTATGGGGCGGTGTCCTGTGGGGAACAGCTCTGTTTGGATTTTTCCGAAACAAACGGTGTGTTTTCCCTCTGACGTGGACGGTGGCCTATGGGACGATGCATCTGTTCTGGCCCTATTGGTACAGCCGATATTACGTGTTGCTTTTTCCGATGTTGCTTGTGGGCTTGGCGCTGGCCTTGAGTGGCCAACGAGGGGAAACCCCTTCCCCATCGGCCCGCGATCTCTTTCCCAAAACAGAAGGGGGCGAAAGAATGTCCAGGGGAACAGCCGGTCTGCGGCCGAAACTGATTGTTGCGTGCACAAGCGCACTTTTTTTTGTGATTTTCTTTGGGCATTCGGTCCGGTGGTTTCGAACCCCCGCTGAACGGCCCACGCGGCCTTTGCACGAATGGGTCAAAACCAACGTACCGCCCCACGCCCTGTGCGCCAGCCTTTTTTACGGCACGGACATTCTTTACACGGGCCGGCTGTTCTCGCCGTTGTGGAACGAAACCGACGCGGATCGGTTCCACGCCCAGGCCAAAAAACGAAAAGTGCACTACATTTTGTGGGACACCCACGCGGCCGATTTCGGTTACTCAACCCCCGGCACCCCCGTGGACATCTGGCGCGCGAACGTGGCCCGCTGGCTCACCGATCCCACCCGCTACCGCCCCCTCTTCACCACCCCCGCCGGCACGATTTATTCTGTTTTTTGAGATAGGCCCTAAATTGAAAAGTCCTGGCCGGGCCAGACGCCGTGGTCGGGCGCGGGGAGATGGGGACGCGGGTGCCCGCTCTTTTTTTCCAGCGTTTCCACCCGGCTCACCAAAGCGGCCAAGGTTTCGCCTAAGACGTCCGGCAGTTTTCCGTGCTCAAAATCCGGTGCATGGCTGGGTGCGTGGGGGCCCCGCTTGATGATTTCGCCGGGCACGCCCACCACCACCGCGTCGGGCGGAACATTTTTAACGACCACCGCGTTGGCACCCACCCGGCTTCGTTCACCGATCACCACCGCCCCCAACACCTTCGCACCGGCTCCCACGACAACGCCGTTTTCCAAGGTCGGGTGACGTTTGCCTTTGATTAGGGCGGTGCCGCCCAACGTCACGCCTTGATACAGCGTCACGTTCGCGCCGATTTCAGTGGTTTCGCCGATCACCACGCCTTGTCCGTGGTCGATGAACAAACCCTGGCCAATAACCGCGCCCGGATGAATTTCCACCCCCGTCGCCCACCGGGCCAGAAAAGACACCCCTTTGGCTGTCAGTTTAAAACCCCGTTTCCACAACCCGTGGGCCGCCCGATAGGCCCACAACGCGTGGACCCCCGGATAAAAAAAGAACACTTCCAGAGCGTTTCTGGCCGCGGGGTCCCGCTCCAAAGCGGCTTTCAAGTCCCGCCAGAGGGTTTTCAACAGCAACTCGGATTCGCTTCGTCAGCCGGCGACGCAAAAAGCGCGGTGCTTAAATAGCGCTCGCCGAACGAAGGAATGATCACCACAATCAGTTTGTCTTTCATGTCCGGGCGACGGGCCACCTCCAACGCCGCCCACACGGCCGCTCCCGACGAAATTCCGCCCAACACGCCTTCTTCCTTGGCCAACCGACGGGCGGTGGCCAGGGCGTCGTCGTTTTTAACGCGGACTACTTCGTCGTAAATTTTCGTGTTCAGGATCTCCGGAACAAATCCCGCCCCGATGCCCTGGATCACGTGGGGGCCCTTGGGCCCGCCGGACAAAACGGGCGACGCGTCGGGTTCCACCGCCACCATCCGAACCGACGGCTTCTTTTTCTTTAACACTTCCCCCACACCGGTGATGGTCCCTCCGGTTCCCACACCGGCGATGACCGCGTCCACAGAACCGTCGGTGTCCCGCCAAATTTCCTCGGCGGTTGTCCGGCGATGGACATCGGGATTGGCTGGGTTCTTAAACTGTTGGGGCATGAAATAGGCGGGATTGCTTTGAACCAGAGATTCCGCCCGTTTGATGGCGCCGGTCATTCCCTCGGCGCCGGGCGTGAGCACCAGCTCGGCCCCGAACGCCCGCAACAACAGGCGACGTTCTTTGCTCATGGTGTCGGGCATGGTCAACACCAGTTTGTATCCCCGAGCCGCGCACACCATGGCCAAGGCGATTCCCGTGTTGCCGCTGGTGGGTTCCACAAGGACCGTCCCGGGTTTAATGCGGCCTTCCCGCTCGGCCGCGTCGATCATGGCCACGCCGATCCGATCTTTGACGCTGTGGGCGGGGTTCATGAACTCCAGTTTGAGCGCCACCGCGGCTCCCAAACCCGCGCTCATCCGGTTGAGCCGAACGAGGGGGGTATTCCCGATGACTTCGGTAATATCTTTAGCGATCTTCATTGATTTTTTCTCCAAACGTTTTTAAAACGGTTTTTAAAATCGCGAGCCCCCGCCGGGTCTCTTGGCGGGATAAAACAAAAGGAGGCAACAGTCGAATGACTGTGTCCGCGGTGCAATTGACCAACAATTTTTTCTGAAGGGCCGCCGGAACAATGTCGGCCCCGGGCCGGTCCAACTCAATGCCGATCATTAACCCCGCGCCGCGAACTTCTTTGACGAACGGGAAAGACCATCCGGCGATTTCTTTGCGAATCAATTTTCCCAACCGTTTCACATCCGATAACAGGCTGGGCGTCAGTTGGCGCAACACCGCCAGAGCCGCTTGGCACGGGACCGGACCACCGCCGAACGTGCTGGCGTGGTCGCCGGGCCGAAGCAAAGCCGCCACCGATTCCCGGGCCACGATCGCTCCGATGGGCAACCCGTTACCCAACCCTTTGGCGAGGGTCATCACGTCGGGGATCACCCCGGGGGGCACGATCTCTTCGTTTTGAAAAGCGAACAGGGTCCCTGTCCGGCCCATTCCGGTTTGAACTTCGTCGAACATCAAGAGCAAGTTCCGGTCCCGGCAAAGGTCCGCCAACTCCCGGAAAAACGCCGGCGAAGCCATTCGCACGCCCCCTTCCCCCTGGATCGGCTCCACCAAAACGGCGCAGGTCCGCGGCGTCAATTGAGCCTTCACGGAATCCATGTCCCCGTAAGCCGCCACGGAAAACCCGGGCAACAGGGGGCCAAACCCTTCCTGATATTTTTTTTGGGGCGTGGCCGACAAGGCTCCGTAAGTTCGGCCGTGAAACGCCGAATCAAAAACGATCACCTCATGCCGGGGCCCCTCCGGCCCCGGGTTCATGGACCCGAACCGACGGGCCAATTTCAAGGCTCCCTCGTTGGCTTCCGCGCCGGAATTGGTCAGGAAAACCTTTCCTCCAAACGACCGGACCGACAATTCTCGGGCCAACGCCCGTTGGGGTTCGGTGCCGAACAGGTTCGATGTGTGAACCAACGTCCGGACCTGGTGGGCCACGGCCCGGGCCACCGCCCGGTTGGCGTGGCCCAGGTTGCACACGGCCAACCCCGAGAAAAAGTCCAGATAGCGGTTGCCTTGATCGTCCCACAACCAAGGGCCTTTCCCCCGCACAAACGTGACGGGCTGGCGCCGGTAGGTATTGAACAAAAACGGCGATTCGATAAAAACCGGGGCGTTGCTCATGGCAGAAGTTGGGTGCCGATCCGTTTGGACAAACCCGCGCGGCCGTCGATGATGTTGATTTCGGCCACGCCTTTTTTCAAAGCGTTTCGGCACGACAACACTTTCGGGATCATGCCGCCGGTGATGACGCCGTCGTCGATCCACCGTTGAACGTCTCCCGCGCGAATGACGGGGATTGTTTTTTTAGCGGCGTCCAACACCCCGGCCACATCGGTCATGTACACCAGCCGCCGGGCTTTAAGGGCCACCGCCAAAGCGGAGGCGGCCTCGTCGGCGTTGACGTTAAGCGCGCCGCCGTCGCGACCCGCCGCCACCGACGACAAAACGGGCAAATACCCCGCTTTCAATAAAACCAGAATAAGGTCGGGGTTCGCCTTGTCCGGTTCCCCCACACGGCCCAGGTCCGCCACCGGTTTGGCTTTCAACAGGGCCCCATCGCGACCGGACAACCCCACCGCTCGGACACCCAACGTGTTCAATTCCCCCACCAGCTTTTTGTTCACCGTGCCGGACAACACGCCTTCGACGACCCCCATGGCCGCGTCGTCGGTAACCCGCCGCCCCTTGACCCAGGACGAAACAATCCCCATCTTATCGAGAGCGGCGTTGATTTCCGGCCCACCGCCATGGACCAACACCAGGGGTTCTTTGCGGGCAACCGAAGCCGCTTCTTTAAGGAACGCCCGTCGCGCGGTGTCGTCCGACAAAAGGCTCCCGCCGAATTTGACCACCCACACTTTTGATTTAGTGCCCATGAAGCGCTCCATTTTCTTTTTGAAAAAAAGACAAGACGCTGTCTCCGTAAACATTTTGGCGCGTGCGCACCCAGCCGGGCGGAACGGCGTCCACGTTTTCTTTTTTATGATGCTGAGCCATCACTCGTCCCCCCTCAGCCAACAATCGCTGTTCATCCACCGCTTTCAAGGCGGGGATCGTCAAGGCCAAGGGCGCTCGATTGGAATCTTTATAGGGGGGACCCATAAAAATCAGGTCAAAGGTTTGACCGTTCAACACGTCCAATCGGCGCACCACGTCCGCGCAGAGGACCCGGGCCCGGTCACGAAACCCCAAAGCGTCTAAATTTTTCTCAATCATGCGGCACGACGATGAGCTGACGTCGACAAAAACAGCGCTGGCCGCTCCGTTGGAGAGGGCCTCGATGCCCACGGTTCCGGTACCCGCGAACAAATCCAGAAACCGCGCCCCGGCCAGCCGAGGGCGAAGAATATCGAAGAGGGATTTTCGAATCCGGGCCAAGATGGGCCGGACCTCGGGACCGCTGGGCAACGCCTTGATAAACCGGCCCCGCGCCAACCCCGATTGAACACGCATGGACATGGATAAACCTCACTTCATTGAACCCGCAACCCAATAATACAAAACTTGGCAAAGGGGCCCCCACCCCCCATCGATCGCGAACCCCAATTTTAGGGGACGGTGATAATTTAATAACTTAATAGATTTTCACAAAACTCGTTTCCCCGCGCTTTTAGGGGACGGTGATAATTTCATAACTTAATGGGTTTCTCACGAAACTCTTTTTCGCCGCGCTGAATGTGCATGGAAAGAGACGGTTGAGAGAGCGACAGGGCCTTTTGGATTTGCCCGGCCGGAAACCCCATCATTTTTCGTCCTATGTAGGCGACCAAACTTCTGCAACGTGAAACATTGTTATTTCGTCCCTTGTTCCTTATCTCGCTGGGCGCGACGCCCATTGTTTCGCAAACAGTGTTGATTAGTTTTTCAATGTCCCACCTTTCTTTTTGAAAACGGAGCTTCTCCACAAATTCGTTCTCGCTCTCTTTTAACGACGCGGACACAAAATCTCCATCCCCCAAGATCCGGCTGTCGTAGACCCAAGGTTTTTCCCCACGTCTTAAATCGAAAACGCCGGACCAACCACCGGCGCTTCTTTTTAATCCGCCGCCCATGAGGTTGGGGTTTTCTTTTAAACCTTCAGCTTCCCCCATGTAGCGAAGATAGGCCTTCACCGCCTGATTTTTCTGACTGGAAAATCGGCTCAGCACGTCCCCCGTGTCTTGCCATGGGACCTGTTTTTTCCCAAGAAGCACCGGGTGGCCTGTCCAGGGATAATTTTCGAGCGATCCAACGTTTTGAAGGAGCCCAGCGCGAACAGGGTTTAGATGGATGTAACGGATCAATTGGAGGAAATAAACATCCTCCTGACAAAGTATGGACTTGAATCGATTTTGAAAGAGGTATCCAACCCGCCGATGCCGACGATTAAAATGGATGGCGTAGCCTGTCAACAGGCGGCGCATGGCGTTGGCGAGCGGCTGGGTCCCGGGACGAAGGAGAAGGTGCACATGATTGGGCATAAGAGCCCAGGCATAACAACGGCAGTTGGCTGACGAAAGTGCTTGGTCTAATCGGGCAAGGAACTCGTTTCGATCCGCATCGTCGCGAAAGATATCTTTTCGTTCAATACCGCGGGCAAAAACGTGGTAGAGTCCCCCCGGAACATGCAATCGTGGTTGGCGAGGCATGGAGAAAGAATATTACTTCGGATTTATTTCGTCAATTAAGTTATTAAACTATCACCGTCCCCTATTTAATATCTCCGATCTAGAAGAGGGCTCTCTTTGAAGTTGCCCTGAAAATATTGGGGGGTTGATCGCGGGGTCCGGCCTGGCGGCCTTCAGACAATTCCAACTAATAAATTAAAAATGTGGGGCTGATCGTGGTTTCAGGCCTGGCGGCCTTCAACCATTTCTTCGGCTGCCGGCCTCAGTCCGGTGGCCCCGATCCGCTTTGAACATATAAATTGTGGAGCTGATCGGGATCGAACCGACGACCTCCTGCATGCCATGCAGGCGCTCTCCCAGCTGAGCTACAGCCCCGTCCTTACAATAAGGCGCGCCTTTTGGGCGCGCCATTTAAATTGTCGGGGCAGCCCTTGGCGGTTTGTGCCGAGGGCAGCCCGTTTTTAATTAACCTCAACTTATCCTTCTATTCCTCGCGCCTTTTGGGCGCGCCATTTAAATTGTCGGGGCAGC
>JAYRXX010000029.1:0-38910 GCA_041917295.1 Elusimicrobiota bacterium | reverse complement strand
GGCGGCCTCCAGGGTTCGAAAGTGCACGCTTTTTTGAGGGTCACCCTCTTTTTCCGTGCACTTTCTGTGGGTTGGTTGCCGCTATTTTCTCATTTTATCGTCGATGTTTCAAAGAATACGGACTTTTTCAGGAAGCCCGAAGTACGCGTCAATCTCATATGCGGCATGGTATTGTTCACCTTCATCAAATTCACCAATGTTTTTTGAAAGGCCCAAAATTCCGCCGCCCGATGGGCCGATCTTTCCTTCGAGGTAACTTACTTTTAATTTGCCGAGATTATTGACGGCCAATTCATACATGTCCTTGATGTCTGATTTCCCGGGGTCTTCCCTTGGTTCCGCGCCACTTCAATAGCATGATCGATCAACGCCAAAAACGCGCTTTTCTTAGCTTCAAGATTGTTTGAAGTCATTTTGGTATTTTCCTTGTCGCCTTAATCCACAATGGGTCAAAGTCTTTGAACCTGATCTGATCCCCATGGCCTGAATACCACATTCCATCGATCGCATTCAGCCGCGTTGTGGGGCCGCGGATTTTTCGCGGGCCCACAACGTCGGCTGCAATGACTTGTTAGGCGCTATGGCAGTAAAATCCAAACGATAGTGCCCAACAAAACAAATAGAAGTCCGATGTAGAAACGGACAAAATCAAAGGCTGGGGGTGACCCATATTTCGGGAATTCCTTAACGGCGAACTTTAAACTGTCCCACCAACCTCCGGTGCCATGTTTTGGAATTTGGGGTTCGAATGCCGAAGCCAAAAGGACAGTCCCAACTAAATTCAACAATAACACCACAAAACGCCCGTTAGACAGGGGTGCAAATATTTTCAGGGCCACGCTTACCACAACCACAAGGATGACCAAAACAGGTGTTAGCCAATTTAGATTCAATTTGGGACCGCCCGAAAATAGCATCGTTTAAAACCGCCTAACAAGGGATTGTTGCCGAATTGCCTTTCCGGCAAGGTATTCGACTTCCGTTCCCTTCATCTTCCCGACCGCCGCCACCAAATGCTCGTAGGCGGTTTTGGTTAAAACTTTTCGGTTGTCCCCTTCTAACACTAAAGCAACTTCTCAATCTCGACAAATAAATCCGAAACGAGTTTCCTCAAGCGCTCGTTTGCCTCGTTTACTTTTGCTTCCTCATTTGAAACAGAGTGTCCGTTTTCCGGACAAATAACTATATCACCAATTGATCCCATCCCGCCAAGAGCCTTTTGCGTCCTCCGTAAATGATTCGCCGCACCATCCCAAGTCAGCCCATCCAGCTCGGTAACCCAGTCGCGCAAACGGTTTGCCCATTTTATTTCTGCGTATCGCTCCAAAAAAAACTGGAGTTCTTTTAAAAGTTCTTTATAACGTGCAAACTTAGAATCCATTAACTTAATTTTTTTTCGACGACCGCAAAAAGACCTTTAAATGGAAAATCATGGTCAACCAATCTCCAATTTTTTTCGCAACCACGACATCGAAACCATCTTTCTCTGAACCCCCCATACCTCTGTAAAACTTCAACCTCTCGGACCTGCCCCTCTTTAAGACAAGCCTCAACCCATTTGACAAAACGGTCGTATTCCGAAGGCGCCTCAAACCCATCGATCTCAGTCCATTCAGAACATGCACATTTCATTTTATCTCCCATGACGGGTTTACTGGATCAATGTATACCTGTGCTTGTCCTCCCACAAGGGCACGCTGTGAAGCAGCTGGACCCACATATATATTTTCCCCGGCAGGAATGCGGATTATAACCACATCTGTTGCCCTATTCCCCCAGCTTTGATCGAGAGCGTTATCGACAATAGCCTTAATAGAACTTTCCGGTTTGGTCAGACTCCAATAAGGCCCCATTTTTTTTGCAGGATCACTATAAACTCTATAAAGCGTAATCGGATGATCCAATTTAATCGCCTCATAGGTTGCACTTCTAAAAGTTACGGCGACTTTCTCGGGAAGAGGCCCTGGATTAACAGGATTGTAGGAGACCCGATTTCCGGAAATTATCAATTGAGCGTTAGTCCCCGAAGTTTTCGGAGGTACATTCTGAGCCTTGGGAATCGCAGGGGTTTGGTCTTTTAGTAATTGGTTGGGTCTGTTGGGACCGAAGTCTTTAGGGACTTCGTTGGTTATTAGGGAGTGGCCGGTTTTGCCCCCTAGGTCGTCGGGCATGGTGTTGGCGGAAGTGGGCGGCGCGCGGGACGGGTTTAGCGTGGGATTCTGTGACGTTGGTTTAACCACCGTTCCATCCGGGCGAACGTACTCGTATGTTGTTAAGGCGGGGTCGGCCAGGTCAGCTCGGGCGGCGGCGCCTAGGCTGCGGGCGGGTTGGGGGGCCAGCGTTGTGGGCTTTTCAAGCAAATTGGAAATGGATCGGGTTACGGAGCGGACAATGGGGGCTCCTTCCTTAACAGCCAGAACACCCCAGGTCACGGCCGGTATGGCTCCCGCTTCGGCTCGAATATAGAATTCACCGAAATTGTCCGCTGCCTTTCCAACAGCTCTCAACTTTTCGACAGGGTCTTTTTCATGAACAACCAGGAAACTGTGAACGGCAAACTCTCTTGCGGGGTGCACACTCTCCAGAACAAAGGAGACTGTATCTTCCACGAATCTGGGGAGCACCATCGCCGTTGCCAATACCAGACCACCGCTTCGAATAATTAAATTGTTGTCGGGATCCGCGAACGCCGACATAGCGGTGTCGTAACGATCGCTCATGGTCGTTGTCCAAACCGGCTTTCTCTCGTCCAGATTTTTGTAATCCGAAAGATTGACCAGCCGGTCCGTGTTGAGCGTTATCTTGTTATCTTTTAAGTGAATGTACCCGTTGCCGGTGATCTCTGGTCCTGCCTCCCAAAAACCCGGAGTTCCCCGGGGTTTTAAGATCGGCCCTTTCACCGCCGTGTTGGTCAATATGGCCTGGCCATTTTCAGCATCCATGCGCCCGGCCACTTCCCGCGTGATAGGCCGCACATGCTCCCCCGTCTTGAGCGGGATGTCCGGCAAAAGCGCCACGAACGTTCCCGATTTCTCGTCCATGCTCTTCACCGCAATGGCCGTTTCCACGCCGTTCAACTGAACCGTCAACCGCAATCCTCGGTCCTCACTCGCGAAAATCGTGCCCTTCTCCATGTTCAGTTTGCCGTTGCCACCCATTGTGACCTTGCCAACGTAAACCGTTGCCCCATAGTTGGGAAACTCCGTTTTACCGGTCACCGTTAACCGTGCGCCAGCCCCAAGCAGAGCTTCGGTGTATAGGGTTTTTTGGCCTTCCTGGGGACTATCCTTGGGGGCGGACACGGAAACCGTCGCCACCTGGCCGGAAGTGAAAACGTATTGATCTCCCTCCTGGTGAACCGTAGCATCGGTCGCGGAGCTCCCCCGGGAACTCTTCCCTTCAAACAGGGCCCCGGTCTTTTGCCGCCACTCGTTGGTCTGGCCGGTTGTGAGGGAACTGGGTTTCGTGCCTGGTATTTCCGTGCGGATCGTTTGATTACCCGCCAACTGGGTCACTTTCTCAATTTCGTAGCCGCTTGTCCCGGGGCTGGGCAAAACGTTCGCTATAAATGTGGCCAGTTCAGCGTTGGGCGATTTAACCGTTTCTTTGAACCGGCCTTGCTCGTCAATGGCGACAGGAATGTTTTTGCCGTCCACCTTGAGCACAGCCGACTGGTTGGGGTCAAAAGACCATACCCCGTTTGTGTTGCGGAACGACAAGCCCGTCGTGGTCTCCCTAAACGTGTCGGTTCGCGACAGGGCGCCGTATCCCAAAACTGTCTCGTTGCCATTCGCGTCACCATTCACGTATTCCTTGAAAGGGGCGGTGGTTTGAATCGTGGGCCCGGCCTGGTTTGTGAGCTTGATGCCGGGGCCGTCCAAATGAAACTTTTCCCCGTCATAAACAAACTGACCACTCAAGTAATTGTTGTCGTTAATCGTGATGGGGCTTTTGCCTGGGACAAGGGCCATTTCGCCGGATTCAAACTGTTTAAACTCGCCGACCGTGCGCACAGTTCCGGGAGCAATGGACAGAATTTTATCGTCCCGGTTCAGGGTGATTTGGCCGGTCAGGCGGGTGCCGTCCGGCAGGGTCGCGGTGTTTTCTGTACGGTGGCCTAGAACAACCCGGCTCCACAGAAACGAGGCCGCCTCTCCTATCTTGCTTCCGATGGCCGCAAACATCGCCGGAATCGACTTAACCGCATTGGCAACCCCTCCTAAGAAACCCACAGGTGTTTTCTGTGTGACCTCAGGGACGAACGTCCCTCTTTGAACAGGATTAGTTTGAAGGAGAGATGAGGGTTGACTATAAGTCTGTTTGGTTAACCCGGGGCTTTGTAAGTTGAGGTTGCCCGAAAAGTTTGTAGATCCCTTGAAAACATAGTTTTGAACCACCGGTTTTGGGGTAAAGCTGCTGGGGGAAAAAGATTTGTAATTCAGGTCAAGCTTATTGCTGAATTGATTGGTGTTGAAACTGCTGAAAGTTCGGAATGTGTTTTGGAAGGTCAAATCCAAGCTGACTTTGGGAAACTGAATCGGCGAGCAAGTGAACGGAGCGTTGTAGTTGAAGCTTTCCCGGGCATTAAAATTCCGTTTCCAGGTTTCTTGGGAGTTATTAAAAGAATAAGAGTCCGGCCCCCGTTCGTAACTGGAATAGTCGTTATAGGATAAAAGTAGGTCGGGGGCGACCAACGAAAAAGATAAAAAAACCACCAGAACTTTACGCAAAGTAAACCCCCGAGAGTAGAATAAATAAAAGGCTAAAGAATACTACCCTTTATGTTGAGGACAGTCAATTTATGGTTCTTCTCCAAACAGATTGGCACATTCCTCGTCGTAAAAAAGATTTGCTGGTTGAGAAGCTTGCGGATTGAGGGTAAAAGCGGTTGGTGGTGTTATGTTCCCAGCGTGAACGGGGATTCGTTGTATAATCACCGGGTCGCTATCTTAATTAATTCCCACTCCATTCCCCGCGTCATAACAAATAGACATTTCCCACCACTTTTTTCAGCCCACAATTCCCCGAGACGCCATTTTTCTGAAGCATCGGCGCTGTCTTCGTAGTCTTTCGTGTTCTTGTATTCCACGACGAGAATTCGTCCATCCTTCAGTTTGCAAACGAAGTCCGGGTAAAACTTATCCGTTGACGTTTGTAGCCAAAAAGAGAACTCCGGTTCCCGGGATAGATTCCGAACCCAATAGTCCACCTCGCCCCAGGTGTCCAAGAATTGGGCGCAAGAAAGTTCCTCTCCGGTGTCCATCTTCCCGACCTTGGGGAAGAAATGTTTTTGAAAAGGGGACCGGCAAAGTTCTCCGCAGGGATATTTATCTGGTTGAAAGGAAAAGCATCGATCCGGGGAAACCATGACTTTTGTTTCGCCCATTTCAGAAAACAATAACCTCTGATAGGCCTTTCGCTTGACCTCTTTTCGGCATTCGGTAATCATTTGGTCGATAATCTTGCGAAGATCAAATTTTTTCCTGACCAACACGGGAAGTGACATGCTCGAACGTTTCAAAAGGTCCCCGACCATGGCATTCACATAAATCCGTTTGTCATCGGGGGCGATGTCCCGATGGGGGAGATTTCTGTCCAGCCAACTGACCAATTGGGTGTCTGTCCACCCATCGGCCACGGTCAAAAGGGCCAACTGGCTTCCCAATTCCTGAATGAACCGCGTTCCAACCTGCCCCGTCCCCACCTGAATGTCAATCTCCCCAAAGGTCCCTTCTTCTGAGGCTAAACGAGCGAAATCGGTGTCCGATAATTTCGCTTCAAACTCTTTCAAGGACCATTCCACGTTCAACAAATGATCCTCTTCGAAAAACTCCAATTCTCCATTTCGTTCAAGACAAAGGGCAGGAACGTCAAAAGTGACGCCTTTTTCGGAGGGAGTCTTAAGTGCTTCGATGGATTCAATGCCATATTTGTCCAACTCAAACAAAAGCTTTTCCGCTATCTTGCCCACCGGGAACAACTTTTTCAGCTCTACCGCTTCCGTAGAATCGAGGGGAACCTTGAAGGTTAGGGTTTTCTTTTCGGCGTTAACCTCAACTTTTCCCCGTAAGTGGACCGGGATGTCCGAAGGGCGCGGAACTTCATCCAATTGGATCGTTTTTGGCGGCACGGTCCGCCCAAATATCAATGGCGCGGACAGTTGGGAAGATGGCGCGGCGGTCACGACGTCTTGGGCTTCCTGCTTGTTGAATCCATTTTCAACCAAGGCATCCACCAGCGACTTGGCCGCTTGGGCGAAGTCCGCTGATCGAACGAAAGCATAAGCCCGACTCAAATCCCCGGCCTGTCTTGGCTTGGCGTAGGGAAGCCTCAAAATTCGTCCCAATATCTGTTCCACGGCACCCGTGGCCCTTTGTTCGGCAACTGAATAAAGAACGTAGGCGAAAGAACAGTCCCACCCTTCTCTTAACGCCTGTTTGGTGATAACAAATCGAATCTTGCAATCCTCTTTAAATAGGTCCACTCCATCCAAACCTCGGTCCTCCCCCGTCGCTCGGGCGATTTGATTCGGCGGGATATGATGCTCCTCGATTAGACTCCTTTCAACGACCTCAACCGAAAGCGTATCTTGCCCCTGTCGATCCGATTGGGCTTGCAAAAGCATAATAGGCCGGATGTAATCCCCCGTCTTCTGTTTTTCAATCCGCGCCAGTTTGTCCAATTCGTCCAAACGGGCGACGGCGTCACTCAAGAGGGCTTTCCAATCGCTCCGGGTTTCCAGAAGAATTGGAAGTTTTACCATGTCAGCGGCTTTCAGTTCAGACGCCGACACGCTGTGCAAAACGTTACTGGGATTCTTGTCTTTGTCAGGGGTGGCGGAAAACTCAATAATGGCCGATGGTAGGAAACGCGCCAACGTATCAAAAGAGAGATTTGTCCGAGCGTTGTGGGCCTCGTCAACGATAATCAGAGGGCGGTGAATCCTTAGGACGTTTTCAAGAGAGCATGGGACGGCTCCATTTTCATCGCGGGCCAACTTGGCTTGAATTCCTGCTGGGACGTCGTTAAAGTGATGTTGAAGCGCGCCCGCACTTTCGTACACTTTCCGCCCCTCCTTTTCTTCAACTCGGAAAGCCTGAAGAGTGGCCACGATGATCACCGTGGAAGAAAGCAAAATACTTTGTTGCAAGAATAGGGCGTCCGTCAAACCCATGACCGTCACGCGTCCCAACGTTTCTTCCAACGCTTGCCGGTAGTCATGGGCCGGGTCTTGGAGAGCTTTCAGCGTTTGTTCCTTAATTGCGTTCGATGGCACCAACCAAAGGACCACTGAGTTTTCTTGCTTCAAATATTCCCGATTGGCTTCGCCAATGGCGTGACAAGCTAAAAGTGTCTTCCCGCCGCCCGTTGGAAGCCGAAGGCATACATAGGGAATATCCGTTAGTTCCGGCGGTGCCTTAACGCGACGGTATGGCAGGGCTTCGCCCCAAATTGTTTTGGTGGTGTGTATAAAAGCTTCGTCCGCGTTCTTACATTCATCGCAAGCGCGAAGGTAGAGCCTCAGGGATTCCAGCGCTTTGTCTTGGTATCCTTTCAAGGGAAGCATCAGCGGATCCTTATCTCATATGGAATTTGTTTGAAGGTGATTTTTTCTCGCTTCAGTCGCGACGAGCTGAAGCGGCAAGCTGTTCCATAGATGACTTTTGCCCCGTCATGATTGGGAAGGTCGTCCAAAACCGATTGGGTCAAAACATTTCCGCCCGTCGGGCGTTTGTCTTTCAAAACGCCGTTGTACAGGAGGTAAACCGCTTTGTCCTGGTGGGTCCCAATCAAGGGGGAATCGGCCTTGGCCTGTTTCGGGATCGGCCGTCCTGTTTCCGTAAAAAACACATGCCGGGCCAATTCCGGAAAAGTGACCTCGGGGTTGATACGTCCATCCGCTCCAAAGACCGAAGGCCCAAGCTTGCAATAGCGGAAACCACCGCCCAATCCTTCAACAGTTTCTCCATTTGGTTTCTTGTACCCCTTACAAACCCGGCGGAGGCGTTCAGCGGTGATGTCTCGGGTCATGTTTTGATCTTTTTGTTTTTGCTTGTCAGTTTCAAACGGCATTTGAACAAGAATGAATCGACGGTTCCCACTGTCATGTTTATTGAAATTTAGAACAGAATGCCCCGTGGTGCCAGAACCAGCAAAAGAATCAAGGACCAAAGAGTTTTTGTCAGTAGAAATCTGCAAAATCCTTTCGATCAGGCGCACCGGTTTTGGCGTTTCAAATTCAAAAGAACTATCAAAAAATGCGTTTAGCTCTTGTTTTGCTTCTTGATTATGACCAACATCAACATGTTTCCATATGCTCATGGGAACAATCCCTTTTTGAACCTCACTTAAAAACTGTTTTTGTCTTGGAACTCGATCACCGTTGGCACCAAACCAAATCCGATTCTCTTGTTGTAATACTTGAAATGTCGTTAATGAAGGTGCCCATTGTCTCCCTGTTGGCGGGAGGAATTTCTTTCCGCTAGCAGAAACAATTTCGTAAGAATGTCCCTTAGCCTTTGTTTTTGACGTAAGATCTCCACTTGACCAGGGGCCTCTAGGGTCATTATCAGGGTTGCCAAACCGTTCATTTGTCCCTTCATTTCTTGGCAATAAATTAACGGCCCATTTTTCTTTATTCCGTGCATAGACCAAAAGGTGGTCATGCGACGACGTGATATGTCTTTCATCGTTTTGAGGAGAAAATTTTTTTTCCCAAATTAAATTTATAACAAAGTTCTGATCACCGAAAATCTCATTCCCTATGCACCTCAGGTGTGCCACCTCAATGTCATCGATACTAATAAATATTGCCCCATCTTCGCGAAGCAATTCCTTGAGCAATGAAAGCCGGGGATACATCATGCACAACCATTTATCATGTCGAGATAGGTCTTCCATTTCCTTCCCAACAACTTTACCAAGCCATCGGCGAATTTCCGGACTATTAACGTTATCGTTGTAAGCCCAATCCTCATTCCCGGTGTTGTAGGGCGGGTCAATGTAAATGCACTTCACTTGTCCGGCGTAATAGGGCAGGAGCGCCTTGAGCGCAATCAGGTTGTCACCTTCCACAACAAGATTGCCCTCCTCAGGGGAACCAACAGACAGTTCCGGAACCTCTTTCAACAAATGAAAGGGAACCTGATTGTGGTGATTAACGACGGATTTCTTTCCGATCCAATCCAGTGTTGGCATGGCGGGGGGTATTATAGATTTTTGAAATTAAAACCGGTCAAACTTATCAGAGGCCAACCGCGCCGAATTTTTGAGCCAATAAATTTTGACAATTGTATTCTTAAAGATTACAATTCGAACGCATGGTCCGAACTTCGGAAGAGCCGAAGGAAAAGATAGTGACCATCCGGTTCACCCAGAAAGAGTATGAAGCCATATGGAAGCAGGCCAAGGCAGAACACCGGGACTTGTCCAATTTCATTCGGTCTCTCGTTTTAAAAATGGTGGAGCGGAATTGATTTTTTTTGACCCAATCCGTATGCTACAAGAATACGGAATAAAGACAGGGAGGCCCACATGTTCATAAAAGAATTTTATGCCGTTGGACGGGAAGGACACATGGAAAGTGGGGGATTTCAAATCTCTGTGATTGTACGAGACGTTCGAGTGAGAATAATTGTTGTTGATTTTTTGGTCGAACCAACAGCGGGAACCGGACTTGCATGGGTCGATTCCGAGAAGGTTCGAATCGATGGACCGGATTAAAATTGGTCATCTGGTTAAAGCCGGCCCTCTGGCACGTTGAAACTCGTTGGCAGACTAAGATCCCCTAAATAGGTGGGGGCGTGACGGAAAACCCGGGACTCAAACACCCGCGCCACCCAGGCCTCATCCAAAATTGTTGTCGAGGAAACGGCCGGAGGCCCTTTTAAGTTTCCCTGATACAATCGCCCCCAAGACGTCACGCGCAACGCGCCGCCGATCCATTTGAGCCCGTCGACAATGACGTCGTCGGCGGCATAGTCTTTGTAGCACGCGCCCGGGGCCCCGGGGCGGGGATCCGCCGACGCGTACAATTCGGCGTTCCAACCGTCCCGGCGCAATTGGTCCGCAAACGATCCATGGAAAAGCCGGTACACGTTTTTGATGCAAGGGGGTAACCCGGGATGATCGCGCCGCCACGCCACGGAAAAACTGATGTCCGTGTCATGAAACACCATCCCTCCCCCGGTGGGCCGCTGAACCTGATCATACCCGACCGGCCGGGGGTCCGGCTGAGACTGGAGCCGGCCGTAGGACAACGTCGGCCGAACCCACCGATAAACTCGAACACAGGGCACAGAATCCGGGTCGCGCTGGGCGTCCAAAGCCTCCTGATCGCGCCGCATATTTTCAAATCCGCCCAAAGCCCCGTCAAAAGCCAAATTCCATTCAGACGGCGTTCCCACCAACACATCGCATCTTTTGACCATACCCACCTCGTCTCGATTGCTCCCGTGTCCACCGAACCTGTCGACATTTTATAACATCCCCGTCACGGCCCGCCCGGGGAAAAAGGTTGTGGGTGTCCCCCATAAATCCTATGATGGGGGGGTCGAATGATCCGCATCCGCCCGATGGCTATGTTTTTCCCCCGTGGATGGTTTAATCCAAATCAAAGGATGACCCCTTGAACCCCAAAAAAGTTTTGTTAACCAGCGTCTGCCGACCGTTTGGAACGGAATACGGCGACGCCGACTCGGTCGGTTATGAACTGCTTCACAAACAAGTCACCCGCGCCCAAGGGATTTTCAGTCCCCGGGCGGTCCAGGTCCAGTATTCGTTGGAATACATCGCGGCGAACCTGGAGACGCCCACCGTGGTGCTTCAATACCCTTCCCGGTCGGAACTGATTCGGGAACTGAAGAAAGGATACGACTACGTGGGTGTGTCTTTCATTATGGCGCTGTTCCACAAAATGAAAGACGCCGTCGCCCTGATTCGAAAATATTCCCCCCACAGCAAGATCATTTTGGGCGGATACGGCACGGTTCTTTCGGACGACGTGCTGGCCCCGTACGGCGACTATTTTTGCCGGGAAGAAGGGGTAACCTTTTTCCGCCGGCTTCTGGGCGAAACGCCGATTCCCAAACCTTATAAACACCCCTTGATCGTGAGCGATCTCAAGATCTTTTCCATTCGGGCCTCCCGCACCGGAAAAATTTTCGCCGGGCTCGGTTGCCCCAACGGCTGTGACTTCTGTTGCACGTCCCACTTTTTTAAACGGCGCCACGTGAAACTATTGCCGGAAGGCAAAGACATTTTTTCCGTTGTGGAAAAGTTCCTGGACCAAGACCCGAACACCGTGTTCATCATTTTCGACGAAGATTTTCTGCTCAACAAAAGCCGGGCCTTGGAGTTCCGGGACTGCGTTAAGAAAACCGGACGATTGCCGTCCATTTTCGTCTTTTCCAGCATCAAGGCCATCAGCCAATACACCGTGGAAGAGATTTTGGAGATGGGCATCGACGGGTTCTGGGTGGGCTACGAGGGCACGAAATCCGGATACGGCAAACAACAGGGCCGGCCGGTGGAAGAGATCTTCACGGAATTCCGGCAACACGGCATCACCATTTTGGCGTCCATGATTGTGGGGTTCGATTACCAAAACCACGACGTGGTGGCCGCCGAACTGGACGGATTGATGAAACTGAAACCCTCGTTAAGCCAAATATTGATTTACGGACCGGTCCCGAGCACGCCGTTTTATGACCGCGTCATGGAACAAGGCCTTTTGCGAGACGACTATCAGGGCGAACCGGAAAAGTTTTATAAACGGGCCGACGGGTTTACGACCATGATCAAACACCCCACCCTGTCGCCCACCCAGATTGAAGGGATCCAACAATGGTGTTACGAGCAGGACTTCCAACGGTTGGGTCCCTCTATTTTCCGCGTGGTGGAATCGTGGTTGCTGGGCTACCACACACTCAAAAATTCAGCCAACCCGCTTCTGCGGGCCAAAGCCCGGTTCTACGCAAAAGAAATCCGCAAGTCCTATCCCATTTTCTTGGCGGGCCGCCTGTTGGGACCCAATCGAACGATCCGGCGATGGATCGGGGACCTGGCCAAAAAGTCCCACGCGGCCATCGGACGCCCCACGCTGATCGAGCGGGCTCTCTCCGTTGTGGCGGTGGGGGCGGCCCTCTGGACAGGGGTCGCGTTAAAATTTAATCTTTTCCAACACCCGCGTCTACGCCGAACGGCTTACCGGGTGACTGGGGAGAAACAAACCGTGACGTTGTGGGAATCCCCCGCGGTTCAGGATGTGGACCAAGAGACAGTTCTAACGGATCGGGCAGAACCGTCCACTTCCGAGAAAGTCGGGGCAACCCCCGCCGCCCGATAACAACAATGACCGAACCATCCGCAATGCTTTTCATTCTTATTGGTGGCCTAGCCGGAATGGCTTCCGGATTTTTTGGCGTAGGCGGCGGCCTGATTATCGTGCCGGCGCTGGTGTATTTCGGGGGGTTCACCCAACATCGGGCCACGGGAACGAGCCTGGCGGTTCTGCTTTTGCCGGTAGGCCTGGGCGCGGTGATGGAATATTATCGTAACGGCAACGTGAACGTGCGAGCCGCCGGAATAATTGCGGTGGCCCTGTTTGCCGGCGCCTGGCTAAGTGGCCGATTGGCGCAACGTGTCAACCCCGCCCACCTAAGAATCGCGTTCGGCGTTTTCGCCATCGTCATGGGCACCTACCTCATCATCACCACCCACCCCCGCCGAGGATAAGGGGACGTACTCAGTTTATCAGTTTTTGCAGGTCCAAATTGTTCCGGACAAAGACCTCCCCTCGAAATTTCGCCGCCGATGCGGATTGCACCGTCATTGCCGTCAACTGGCCCATAGAATGACAAGTTTGGCCCTTAAACTGAGTGCCCAAATAGATGAGCGCCGCCTTGGCTTGAGTTACCGGGCCCTTCCTCCCCCTCCGCGAAAGCTCTTCCGGCGAAATACCATAAACTTTGGCCACGCGGTCTTTTATTTCGTCCAAAGTCATCCCGACAATAACACGGGGAGCCGACTTCTTTTCCAATTCTTTAAGGACACCTTCCACGAACCCCCCGCTCCCCAAGATCCGAGCGTCAAAAGCCTGGAGGTCCTCTCTTCTAACCCCCTCCCATTGCCCAGGCGATCGACCTAAACTACGCAACAAACCTCCACCCGTTAAATCGGCTCGCCTCCCCTCTCCTGCGCCCTCATCCACAAAACGGCGATATGCGATTTGGGCTTGTGATCGGTTTTTCCCAAATGTTCCCCAAACTTCCTCGACCTCTTGAAATGCCCTCTTCTCTTTTCCCAGGAGCGCGCGGTGCCCGCTCCACGGAAATTGCTCCAAACTCTCCAGAGAGTCCACGACTTTTCCTCGGAGCGGGTTTAGGTGAATGTAGCGGACCAGCTCCATCAGGTAAGCCTCCCCTTCGCAAAGGATGGCCTTGTATCGGTTCTGGAAAAGGTGTCCACTGCGGCGGTGACGCCAATTGAAGTAACCCGCATAGCCCGTCATCAGGCGTCTCATGAGTGGCGGGGTGCCCTCTTTGCCTGCCTGGATGAGGAGGTGAAAATGGTTCGGCATTAAAACCCAGGCCAGACAGCGGCAGGCGGATTTCTTTAGGGAGTCCTCCAGCCGGTCGACGAACTCTTGGTAATCGGGCGTATCCGAAAAAATCGCCCTCCGTTCGATCCCTCTGGCCATGACATGATAGAGCCCACCAGGAACCATCAATCGCGCTTGACGTGGCATGCTGAGATATTACCCATCCAAGTAGAACAAGTCAACAAAACTGATAAACTGAGTACGTCCCCTTTTTCACGGTGTTGGCCTATTTTTAATGGTGCCGATCAGGTAGGGCAACGAACGCAACGGGTTGTCGGGATTTTTTTGGCCGACAATTTTGAGCGCGGCTTCCACACGGGCGCGCCCGAATTTGTTTTCCAAATCAATCAGGGCGGTGATCCCGGTCAGATCTTTGTCTTCGTAAACCAGCCGGGCCGCTGATTGAGCCCGCTCCACTTTTTCAACGCCGTGCTTCGCTTTTAACTCGTTCAACGATCGATCCCATTCTTCGGGGTCATACAGCGAGTTGGGAATGTAAATTGACGCCCGACGGGGCCGACCACGGGGGACGTTGGGCGAATAATCCACCTCCACGAGATTCAACCGACGCAGTTCGGTAATCCCTTCGGTGATGTTGCCGGCCCGAATATGGTAACGGTTCGCCATCGTTTTTCGCGCCGCGGACCACCGGGGCCGCAGGGGCGACTTCGCCGATTCGTATTGGCTGATGAGGAAAAACGACTTGGCGGGATGGCTCAACCGCCGGTTCCACCCCTGAGACCAATAAGTTAGCGGAACCCGGGCGCCCCCATCGCCAATCAAGGGGACGAGCGTCACCCTAGCCTCTCCCGCTCTTTCGCGAATGAAGTCGATGAGGCGATATCGATTGTTTAACGTGCGGAGGACTTTATTGATTTGACTGTTTCGCCGACTGAGGCTGGGAACTTCAATCCCGAGAGTTTCGGCCAGGAGCTCGTATTTGACAAAAATGTCGTTCGACGCAGAACCGGCTTGTTCCCGAACCAAATAAAGGTAAACGTCCAAAGCCCGTTCGTCCCCCTTGGACATCCGGCCCAAGTAGGCGGGGTTCAGCAGGAACTCAGCGGGAACCGCCACGCTCTCCCCATCCGGCGGAGGCTCATTCCAAACCCGGGATCGGATTTCTTTTAAAACCGCTTTTGCCGCCGCGGGGGACCGAACGAGGATATTGGTTTCTTGGTTTCGAGTCAACGCCGCGTCGGTCCAGTTGGACGACCCGGCAAGAACCGTAGTCTCGTCGATCACAACCGCTTTGGAGTGGGTGGTCACGGCGGGATCGTCCACATAAACGGGAATACCCTGGGATCGAAAGAACCGGATCGCCGCCCCGTTGGTCGGCTCGGCCCGCCCCGAGTCGGGGCCTTCTTCGTCCTGGAACGGAACATTCTGGTCCAGAAAGACCTCCACGCGCACACCGGCCCCATGGGCTTTTCGTAACGATTCCGCCAACCGCATAACCGGCGAATCCGACCGCTGGGGCTGGAAAGCAATGCGATAGAGGCAAACCGCCACGGACGATTTCGCTCGATTAATTTCCCGTTCGGCCACAACGGCGTAGTCCCGAGACGGAACATACTCCACGTCGCCAATCTCCCCCGCCACGCCCCCCGCCAGAAATCCGACAAAGAGAAAGAAAAGAACAACGCGCCCCCCCACCGCACCCGCTTTTCTTTTTACCCCCATAGGTTTTTTGTCTCCTGTCTATTTCGCCAATCTGTATCGAGCGGATCGCTGCCGGCCAACGACCTCCACCAGACCCACGGAAACCAACGGTTTAAGAATTTGGCCAGCCCGTGCGCGCGTGAACTTAAAAACCGCTTGGAGATCGGAAGATGCCACCGTCCCCCGGTCCCGCATGAACCGTAGAACGTCTTCTTGCCTCTTCGTCAATAAAATTTTCGAGGCGACGTTTCCAACCTGAAGTGAGCGAATGCGCTCAACCGTTTGCCCCAGAGTGGAAACCACCCCCCGAGCGACGTATTCCACCCAATCGGTCAGATCATCGTCCAAATCGCGAGCCTGTTGAATCTTGAGATAATACAACGGGCGGTCCGCGGAAAAATAGTCATCTAAAGCGAACAGGTGGTGGGTGTCAAATCCCCGGGAATAAAGGACCCACACGCCCAAAGCGCGCGCCAAACGCCCGTTCCCATCCGATACCGGATGGATGGAAACCAACCGGTGATGGGCGATAGCGGACGCAATCACGGCGTGCAAACGAAGGCCCATTTCGCTGTTTAGCCAGGCCAAAAGATCCCGTGTTAAGCCCGGAACTTTTTCGGGAGCGGGCGGGATAAAAACAGGTTTTCCGCGATGATCGACCACCCGATTCGGAACAGTTTTGTACGCACCGACCCCATTTTCCGGTAATAACCCTTTGGTTAGAAGAGCATGCAAACGAAGGATATTTTTTTCTTGTATTTGTGTTTGCTGGGGCTGTTTCCAAATCCACCGCAGGGCGGTAAGCGCGTTAAGAACTTCCAAGCAAGCCCGCCGGTCGGTTCCGATGTTTTCGCCGCGAGCCAAGGCATCCACCTCGGGCAACGTGAGCGGGTTACCTTCGATGGACGTGGACGAATGGGCCAACCGAGCCGCGGTGTCCCGCTGCAACACGGCCAACCAAGGGACATCCACCACAGCGGTTGAAATCCAAGCCCTCAACTCGGTGGCCTGGGCCACCCAGCGAAGCGTCTCCGGCGTTATCCTAAACTTCGGCTCATACCCCATGAAACCAGGATATATCTATGTAAAGTTTATGTCAAGGATTTCGGAAAGGGGAAGAAAAGATTGCCCACGAAAGGGCCGATTGGCCCGTGCCATGAACGCCAAAAACAAGAAAAATCCCATCAATTTTCGAGATTACGATCGATACAATATGGAATTGCATGACAAATTCCGACCATCTTCGCCAAAATTAAGAGTCTTCCCACGCAACCTAACTCTAAATTTCTCCTAAATTTAGAGTTAAAGGGAAAAGGAGGGGGGCTCTGTCAGGGACGATACCGCAACCGGGGTTCCCGGGCGGCTTTCACTTCGTCCAGTCGGCGGACGGGGGTGGTGTGGGGGGCGGTTTTGACTTTGTCCGGATCCGATTTGGATTCCGCGATGATGGCGCCGAGCGTTTCCACGAACGCGTCGAGGGTTTCCTTGCTTTCGTTTTCCGTGGGCTCGATCATCAAGGCTTCCGGAACAATGAGCGGGAAATAGATGGTGGGCGCGTAATACCCGTGGTCCAACAAACGTTTGGCCACGTCGAGGGTGCGAACGCCGGGGCCGAACGCCCCTTCGCCCGAAACCACCACTTCGTGCATGCACGCGCCCGACGGCATTTTCGGAAACAACGGCGTCAGTTTCGCTTTCAAATAATTGGCCGCCAAAATGGCGTTTTCGCTGATCTCGCGAAACCCTTCCGCTCCCTGCAACCGCATGTAGGCGTAGGCCCGAATAAGCACGCCCACGTTGCCCTGAAACCCGTGAACCCGCCCGATGCTGTGGGCTCGGTCAAATTTCCGACGGTAAACCCCGTTTTCCAACGCCACCCGGGGAACCGGCAGAAAGGGTTCCAACGCTTTTTTGACGCCCACCGGGCCCGCGCCGGGCCCGCCGCCGCCGTGGGGCGTGGCGAAGGTTTTGTGCAGGTTCACGTGCAAGACGTCCACGCCCAAATCGCCGGGACGCACCAACCCCACCAGGGCGTTCAAATTGGCGCCGTCCATATACAGCAACGCGCCGGCCTCGTGAATTTTTTTGGCGATCTCTTGAATGCGCGGCTCAAACAGGCCCAACGTGCTGGGGATGGTCATCATGACCATCGCCACTTCTTTATTCAACTTCTGATACAAATCGTCCAGGTCCACCTGGCCGTCGGGGGTTGATTTGACGGTGACGGCGGTCAAACCGGCCAACGCCACGCTGGCGGGATTGGTGCCGTGGGCCGAATCGGGGATCAACACCACCGGCCGGTTCTCCCCGCGATGTTCGTGATAGGCCCGGGCCACCAAAATGCCGGTCAGTTCGCCCTGAGCGCCCGCCGACGGCTGAAGGGAAAACGCGTCCATGCCGCAGAGTTGCGACAACCACCGTTCCACTTCAAACAAAATTTCCAATATCCCTTGGCTCAGTTCGTGGGGCCGCAACGGATGAAGCCCGGCGAAGTCGGGGATTTGAACGATTCGGTCATTAACTTTGGGGTTGTGTTTCATGGTGCACGAACCCAACGGATAAAAATTCGTGTCGATGGAAAAGTTCAAATGGGACAACCGCGTGAAATGGCGAACCACCTGGGGTTCCGACAGTTCCGGCAGATGGGCGGGACTTTCCCGAAGAAGGCCCGCGGGGATATTTTTTTCCACGGACACCGTCGGCACGTCGCAGACCGGCCAAGGGATCCCTTTTCGGCCCGGCGCGCTTTTTTCAAACGATAAGGGTTCCACCACTTTTTCTCCGCTCATCGGGCCGCCTCCGCCAACAAATCGCCGAACCGATCGATGTCCGACTTGGTTTTGATTTCCGTCACGCACACCAGCAACTGGTCCGCCCGATCTTTAAAGTAGGCGCCCAAAGGCAACCCGGCCAGCACCCGTTTTTCCGACAACTTTTTTACGAGGATGTCCGGCGACACCGGACAGCGGACCGCGAACTCGTTAAAGAACGAGTGCGCAAACACCCGGGGAAACCCCCGGCGTGCCAACACGTCGGCCGCGTAATGGGCCTTTTGAAAATTGAGGGCGGCCAATTCCTGAAACCCGTTTTTTCCGACCAGCGAAAGATAAAGGGTGGCGGCCAGGGCGCACAGGGCCTGGTTGGTGCAGATGTTGGAGGTGGCTTTTTCGCGGCGGATGTGTTGTTCGCGCGCTTGCAGGGTCAACACGAAAGCGCGTTTGCCGTCGGCGTCCAGGGTTTGGCCCACCACGCGGCCCGGCATTTTGCGAAGCAACGCGTTGGTGCAGGCGAACAGTCCCAGATAAGGCCCGCCGTAAGCCAAAGGCAAACCCAACGACTGGCCTTCGGCCACCGCGATATCGGCGCCGTATTGGCCCGGGGGCGCCACCAGCCCCAACGCCGTCGGATAGGTGGACGCGATCAACAGACCTCCGGCCGAATGAATTAATTCCGACAACCCTTTAACATGGGGTTCCACACATCCGAAAAAATTGGGGTTTTGAACAAGCAAAGCGGCGGTATCGGGACCCACGTGGTTGCGAACCGTCTCCGGCTCCACCACGCCCGACGGGAAAGGCACGGTTTTCACCCGCGCTCCGCTGTGGGCCAAATAGGTCTGGATCACTTGCACCGTCTGGGGGTGAACCGTTTCGGGAACCAGAATTTCGGTTCGGCCGGTGTGCTTGGCGGCGACCAAACAGGCTTCCGCGGCGGCGCTGGCGCCGTCGTACATCGACGCGTTGGCCACGTCCATCTTAAACAGTTCGCACACCAGGGTTTGAAATTCAAAAATCGATTGCAGGGTGCCCTGGCTGGCTTCGGCTTGGTAAGGAGTATAGGCGGTGGCGAATTCTCCCCGCAACGCGATGGACCACACGGCGGTGGGCACGAAATGTTCGTAGGCCCCCGCGCCCAAGTAGGAGTGGGCCAGATGGTCCCGGGAGGCCAGCTCTTCCATGTGGCGCACCAGTTCCATTTCGCTCAGGGACCCCGGAAGGTTTACTTTCGGCCGAAGAAGGTTTTTGGGAAGGGCCCCCACCAGATCGTCAAACGTCGACACGCCGATGGCGGCGAGCATTTCTTTTTTCTGTTCGTCGGTGTGCGGGATGAACATGGGCAAACCGGCTAGTGGGCCGCCGATTTCAGGAACGTCTGATAGCCTTCGTGGGTCATCAGCTTTTCCCGGTCGGCGGGAGACGCCATGGTGATTTTGTAAAGCCACCCGGCGCCGTAAGGGTGCTGGTTGACCAATCCGGGATTTTTGACGCATTCGTCGTTCACCGCCGAAATGGTCCCCCCCACCGGCGCGTAAATATCGAACGCGGCCTTGACCGATTCCACCACGGCGCAGGCTTCCTGGGCTTTCACGGCCCGCCCCGGCTTGGGCAACTCCACAAAAACCACGTCGGTGATTTCGTGTTGCGCGTGGTCCGAAATGCCGACGGTGCCGTCGGGAGCGATCCATTCGTGGGACGAGGTGAAACGAAGCTGTTGGGGATCCATGGTTAACCTCTCTGTTTTCGATAAAACGGCAAAACAACGGATTCGGCCGGCACCGCGCGGCCATGCACGACCACGCTCCACACGCCGGCCGCGTCTTTGGGCGCCTGGCGGTTGTCCACGTAGCCCAGGGCGATGCCCACGTTAAGCGACGGGGAAAACGTTCCGCTGGTCACGGCGCCGACGGCGTGACCGTTGAATTGAATCGGGCACTGTTGGCGAGGCACGCCGCGGTCGGTTAAACGCAACGCCACCAAACGGCGAACCGGCCCGGCGCTTTTCTCGTTTCGCAACGCCTCTTGACCGACAAAAAAGGGCTTGTTTAATTTCACCGCCCAGCCCAACCCCGCTTGGAGAGGCGAATGGGTTTCATCCAACTCGTGGCCGTACAGGCTGTAACCCATTTCCAACCGCAAGGTATCGCGAGCGCCCAACCCCACATGGACAAGCCCGACGTCTTTGCCTTTTTTCACCAAATACTCGAACACCTTATGGACATGCCCGGCGGGCCCAAAAAATTCAAACCCGTCTTCGCCGGTATACCCCGTTCGGGCGGCCACCATTTCAAATCCAAGCAGGGGGATTTCGACGACCCCGTTTTTGGTCAGGGACACAAGGTCCCGGGACAAACCGGCCACCAACCCGGCCGCGGCGGGCCCTTGCAGAGCCAGGGCCGCCCGTTGAGGTTGCTCGTCCAGTTCGGTGTCAGGCCCCAACCGTCCGCGCATCCAGGCAATGTCGGCGTCCACCCGGGACGCGTTGACCACAACCAAAAACCGGTCCGGGCCCAAACAATAAACGTAAAGGTCGTCGACCACGCCGCCGTCTTCACGGCACAAGAGGGCGTAGGCGCCCCGGTTGGGGGCCAAGGACGCGATGTCGTTGGTCACCATCCGGTCCAACGTGTTGCGCGCGCCGGGCCCGGTGACCCACAGTTGGCCCATATGGGAAATATCAAACAGTCCGGCCCGTTCGCGCACGGCGCGATGTTCGGCCATCACGCCTTCAAACTGGACCGGCATTTCCCATCCGGCAAAATCCACCAGGCGGGCACCGTTTTGTTGGTGCAGAAAATAAAATGGCGTTCGTTGCAACGTCATAGGGGGAGCGGCCATTATACCACACTCGGCGCCGAGACATCGGCGTGATAGGAACTGCGAACGAGGGGTCCCGCTTGAACCTTTTCAAACAACCGTTGAGCCCCGTCGCGAAGACGACCGAACTCCTCGGGCGTGTAGTATCGATGAACCGGATGGTGGTCCGGGGAAGGCGCAAGGTACTGGCCGATGGTCACGGCGCGGACACGAACCGCCGCCAGATCGCGCAAGGCGGTATCCACCTCGTTCCACTCTTCGCCCAACCCCACCATCAACCCCGACTTCGTGGCCAACCCGGCCTCGGCCGCCTGCCGCAACACGTCCAGCGACCGGTCGTAGGTGGCCCGGGCACGGACGGAGGGGGTCAAACGCCGGACAGTTTCGATGTTGTGGTTAAAGATGTCCGGCCGGGCGTTAAAAACAATCGCCAGCAGGTCGGGCCGACCTTGAAAGTCCGGGACCAGGGTTTCGACGGTCACGTGGGGCAACCGATCGCGCAGAGCGCGCACGCAGGCGGCGAACGTCCCGGCCCCCTGATCGTCCAAATCGTCCCGGGCGGGGGACGTGATGACCACGTGCTTTAAGTTCAGTCGGCCAACGGCGTCCACGAGCCGGTCGGGCTCGTTCGGATCAACAGCCCCCGGCCGTCCCGTGGTTTCGGCGCAAAACGAACAGCGCCGGGTGCACACGGACCCCAAAATTTGAAACGCCAGGGTTCCCCGGGCCCAACAGTCGGTGCGGTTGGGGCACAGGGCCTGTTCGCACACGGTGGGCAACGCGGTTTTTTGCAAGACGTCCCGCACACGAAACAGGCGTTCGCCTGAAGGAATCGCCCCTTTCAGAAATCCCGGAAGACGGGGCCGACGCAAGGCTGTGGCGGACGTCACCGGCAAAGCGCCTCCCGAATTCCTTCGGCCAAGGTGGGATGGGCAAAAATTACCTGCCGCAACCGGTCCACGGTCATTTTTTCCGCCAGCGCCACGGAAAAGACATGGATCAGCTCGGTCGCGTGGGGCCCGACGATTTGAGCGCCCAGGAGGCGTCCGTCTCCTTTTTCCGAAAGGATTTGTAAAAATCCCTCGGTTTCGTCCGAGGCCATGGCTTTGGGAGACCCTTGGAAAAAGAACCGTTGGGCTTTCACCTCCAAATTTTTTAAGGACGCCGAATGGGTCCATTCGCCGACGCTGGCCACTTCCGGCCAGGTGTAAAGACAGCGGGGGACACGTTCGTTGTCGTAAGGGACGGGGGTTCCGAGAATGTGGTTGGCCGCCGCAACGCCCTGGGCGGACGCGGCGTGGGCCAGAAGCGAAAGGCCGTTCACGTCGCCGACAGCGTAAACGGACGCCCGTGACGTTTGCATGTAATTGTTGACCCCGATCCGGCCGTTGTCCACAGACACCCCGGCGGCGTCTAGGCCCAAGCCGTCGGTGGCCGGCCGACGGCCGACGCACACCAACACCTGATCCGGCGTAAGCGTTTCTCCGTCCGAAAGAACCAACCGCCACCCGTCCGCCAGGAGTTCGGCCTGATTCACGGTGCGGTCGGTAAAAATTTTGATCCCGCGTTTTTCAAAACTCTTTTGAAGCAGGCGGGCCACGGACGCTTCTTCGCCCGGAAGAATTTGCGGTTTTTTTTCAATCACCGAAACCCGAACGCCCAACTCATGGAACAGGCAGGCAAATTCCAGGCCCACGGCGCCGGCGCCCACCACCGCCAGATGTCGCGGAAGAACCGCCAAACCTAAAACGCGGTTGCTGTCCAAAATAGAATCGGTCAACGCGTCGAAAGGGGGCGGAAAAAAGGGTTTGGACCCTGTGGCGATCACGGCCGCGTCGAACGGAAGGACCTCGTTGCCGTCCGGGCCCGCCACCGCGACGGTCCGGTCGGACAAAAACCGCGCGGTTCCTTTGACCACGCGAATTCGGAGTTGGGCCAGGCGGTGTTCCAACGCGGCTCGAATCGATTCGACGGCGGCGCGCTTTTTCGCTTGAAGTTTTTCCCAATCCACGCCCACAGCGCGGCCGCCCTGAAGAACGGCGGACGTGCGGGCCTGGTGAGCCAGCCGACCGGCTTCCAACAAGATCTTGGTGGGGATACACCCCCAATTCAAGCACAACCCGCCCAGGGGCCCCGGATCGACGAGGGTCACCGCGACGCCCCGTTCGGCCAACTGTTTGGCCGCCGCTTCCCCTCCCGGCCCCGCCCCGATAACCACCACCGATTTTGCGTTCATAGGATCCTCATATTTAAAAGTCTCCCCTCTTTCCCCAACCGATCAAGCAAGCGGGAGAACGACGGCCATTCCCACGACCGACCCCACCGCTTTTTGTAAAAAAAGGGACGAATGTCCCTATTCGACGGTGACGGATTTGGCGAGGTTGCGGGGCTGATCCACGTCGCACCCCCGCAAGACGGCGATGTGATACGCCAACAGTTGAAGCGGCACCACATTAACCGCCGGGGCCATGGATTCCGGCACATCCGGCATCCACAACACGTCGGAGGTGATGGCCGACACGCGGGCATCGCCGGTGGTGGCCAACGCGATCACACGCCCGCCGCGGGCCGAAACTTCTTCCATGTTGGTCATGACCTTGTCGTAGACTTTCCCCTGGGTGGCGATGGCCACCACGGGCATATCCTCGTCGATCAACGCGATGGGCCCGTGCTTCAGTTCCCCCGCCGGGTACCCTTCGGCGTGGATGTAGGAAATTTCTTTTAATTTTAGCGCGCCTTCCAACGCGATGGGGTAATTGAGATGACGGCCCAAAAAGAGGAAATGGCGGCTGTGGAAAAACTTTTTGGCCAACGCGGCCACGGCGGGATCCATTTTCAAGGCCTCGCCGATCCAGCGGGGCAAATGAAGCAGGTTTTGCATAATTTTTTCCACGTCGGGCCGAGGCAACGTTCCTCGCACCAACGCGCCGTAGAGGGCGAGCACATAAAAAACGCCCAACTGGGCCGTGAACGCTTTGGTGCTGGCCACGCCGATTTCCGGTCCGCAATGGGTCAAAATTTTGCCGTGGCATTCGCGATAAAGCGTGGACCCCACCGAATTGCAAATGGCCAACGTGCGGGCACCTTTTTCTTTGGCGTGGCGGATGGCGGCGATGGTGTCGGCGGTTTCGCCCGACTGGGACACCGCCACCACCAAATCGTCCGGTCCGGCCAGGGGATTTCGGTAACGGTACTCGGAAGCGATTTCCACATCGCACGGCGCCTGCACCCACGACTCGATCAAATAGCGGGCCATCAACCCCGCGTGGTAAGAGGTGCCGCACGCGACGATGGTCATTTTTCGAAACCGACGAACCTGATCTTCCGACAACTTCAACTGGTCCAGGTGGACCTTCAATTCGTCCAGGTTCAAGCGCCCGCGCAAGGTGTCTTCCAAGGACCGGGGCTGTTCGTGGATTTCTTTGAGCATGAAATGGCGGTATCCGGCTTTTTCGGCCTGCAGGGGATCCCACGGTAGGTGAGCGACTTTGCGGTCCACCGGCCGACCGGTTTCACTGCTGAGAACGGAAACCCCCTCGGCCGTAAGAACGGCCAAATCCCCGTCCTGAAGAAAAATGGCCTCCCGGGTGTGGGCCAAAATGGCCGGCGCATCGGAGGCGAGGAAATATTCGTTCTGTCCGACGCCGACGAGCAAGGGGCATTCCCGCCGCGCGCCGATCACCACGCCGGGACAATCCGCCGACACGATCCCCAAGGCGTAGGTGCCTTTAATTTCGGACAGCGCCTCCCGGACCGCGTCCACGAACAACGGCGCGGTCAAGACGTTGGCGGGCCCTTTACGGCGGGCCACGGCTTCGCCGACCAGATGGGCCACCACTTCCGTGTCGGTTTGGGATTCAAATTTGACGCCCCGGACCTGAAGACCGGTTTTGAGCGACATGTAATTTTCGATGATGCCGTTGTGAACCACCACCACACGGCCGGAGGCATCGCGGTGGGGATGGGCGTTTTCTTCGGACGGTCGGCCGTGGGTGGCCCAACGGGTGTGGCCCACGCCGGCGTGGCCGGCCAACGGATGTTTTTTAAGGTGTTGTTCCAGATTGACCAATTTTCCCACGCTCCGGCGAATCCCCAACGCGGATCCGTCAAGAACCACCATTCCGGCCGAATCGTAGCCGCGGTATTCCAACCGCCGCAACCCGTCGAGCAAAATGTCCGCCGCGTTTTCTTTCCCGATGTATCCGACAATTCCGCACATAGGACGTCTCCTCGAAATTCTCTACAACAGCGATTTCATTTCCCGAACCGCCGATTCCAGCCCCACAAACAGCGCGCGACCCACGATGGAAAAACCGATGTTCAACTCATGCAAACCCGGCAAACGGGCGACGGGCCCCACATTTTCCAAATCCAACCCGTGACCCGCGTTCACTTTTAAACCCAACCGCAAGGCGACGTCGGCGGCGTCCTGGACCTTTTTCAGTTCCACGGCGCGGGCGGGCCCTTGAGCGTGCGCGTAGGCGCCGGTGTGGATCTCGACAAATTCAGCTCCGGCGTCTTTGGCGGCGGCCACCTGGTCGGGGTCGGGCGCGATAAAGAGGCTGACGTGAATGCCCTTGTCGGCAATTTTCCGGCACGCCGCCCGCACCCGGGCCATTTGGCCGGCCACATCCAACCCCCCTTCGGTGGTCAGCTCCCGGCGTTTTTCGGGCACCAAACAAACGCTGTCGGGCCGGCTGACGCGGGCGATGCGGACCATTTCTTCGGTGGCGGCCATTTCCAAATTCAACCGCAAGCCCGGCATTTTGGACAGCCGGGACACGTCCTGGTCTTGGATGTGTCGGCGATCTTCGCGCAAATGAACGGTAATGGAATCGGCCCCGCCGGCCAAGGCGGCGCGAGCGGCGGCGACCACATCGGGCGTCGAGGCCCGCCGGGCCTGGCGGACCGTGGCCACATGATCAATGTTCACTCCCAAAAGGGGCATCGGACCGCGCTAAACCTGGGCGGCGCGCGCCAAGGTTTCGGCGTGGGCCTGAATGACGGAACGGTCGGGACCTTCAACCATCACCCGCAAAAGCGGTTCGGTCCCGGAATAGCGAACCAACGTACGGCCCGTTTCGCCGAGGGCGCGGTTGACTTTGTCCAACGCGGCGTTAAACCCCGGAATTTTGTCGAGAGGCCGGCGTTCTTTCACGGTCACGTTGAGCAAGACCTGGGGATAATGGACCGCCAACGACGTGAGCGCCGAAAACCCCCGCCCTGTTTGCACCAACAGGGCCGCCACTTGCAACGCGGTCAACACCCCATCGCCCGTGGACAAAAAGTCGCGAAAGATCACGTGCCCCGACGGTTCGCCGCCCAACACCGCGCCGCTTTTACGCATGCCTTGCCACACGTGTTTGTCCCCCACGGCGGTCACGTCCGAGCGAAACCCCAACGCGTCCAACGCGCGCAAGAGACCCAAATTGCTCATGACGGTCACGACCACGGTGTTTTTTTTCAAACGGCCCTGGGCTTTCAGGTGCCGGGCGGCGGCCAACAAGACGGCGTCCCCGTCGCGGGGGTGACCGTCTTCGTCGACAAAAATGGCCCGGTCGCCGTCGCCGTCGAACGCCACGCCGAAGCGCGCGCCGGTCCGGCGCACGGCGGCCGCCAAGGAGTCCGGATGGAGAGCGCCGCATTGTCGATTGATGTTTTTTCCGTTGGGGGACGCGGACACCACGGTCACCCGGGCGCCCAACGCGCGAAACACCCGGGGCGCCACGACACTGGTGGCGCCGTGGGCGCAGTCCAACACCACCGGCACGTCTTTCAAAGACGCCCCCGCCGGCCAGGTGGACAGCAGAAACCGACGGTAACGGGCCCCCGCGTCCGCCAACGGCCGAACGCGCGCCCGGGGCGGGGGCATGGGTTTGTCGGAAAGGGCCAAGGTTTCGATGTCCGATTCCCAACTTTCCTCGCATTTTTGGCCGCCGGGTCCGAACAGTTTGACCCCGTTGTACGGGGCCGGGTTGTGGGACGCCGAGATCACCGCGCCCGCGGCCGCGGGCAAGGCGGGCAACAACGCGGCCACGGCCGGTGTGGGCAACACGCCGCCGTCCAAAACGGAATAGCCCGCCGCGCCCAGTCCTTCCGCCAGAGCCCGCGTGAGAGCCGGACCGGACGCCCGTGTGTCGCGGACCACAAACAGGGTTTTGGGCCGGGCGGGTTCTCGACGGGCCAACACGGTCGCCGTGGCCCATCCCAGCCGCCGGACAAACGCGGGCGCCAAAGGCCCTTTCCCCGCCAATCCTCGAACTCCGTCTGTCCCAAACAGTTTACCCATGACGTTCTCCGTAAGAATGTTTGACCGGCGCCGGCTCCGACCGGTACTGGCTCAATCGCACCGCCAGCCACAACAACAACGCCAACAACACGGCCATCGCTTTCACTTCCCAGGAACGGGGGTCGTTCACAGATCGGTCTCCCGGGCGCGACGTCGGAAATGGCCCCGTTCTCCCAACGTTTTGTAATGGTCTTTCAGGCGGTGGCCCAGCTCGTCGAGGCGCAGGGACCGTTCCATTTGACCGTGGCGAACCATGGACACCGTGCCGGTCTCTTCGCTAAGCACAATCACGATGGCGTCGGAAATTTCACTGACACCCAACGCCGCCCGATGGCGGGTGCCCAAGACCTTGGCCAGTTCCGGATTGTTGGTCAAAGGCAAAACGCACCCGGCGGCCACCAACCGATCTTCCCGAACCACGGCGGCGCCGTCGTGCAACAGGGTGTGCGGGAAAAAAATGGTCGACAACAGCTCACTGCTGACTTTGCCGTTGATCAACGTGCCGGTGTTGATGAAGTTGCGCAGGCCGGTTTCCTGTTCCAACACGATCAACATGCCCACACGACCCGCGACGCCTTCGCGGAGAGCCTCGACAATTTCGTCCACAAAACTCAATTCATGGACCGTCACGGTCCGGGCCCAGCGATGACTGCCGAGCTGAGCGAGCAGAGCCCTCAGTTCCGGTTGAAAAACCACGGCCAGGATAACCGCCCCCGCCATCCAAAAGGTGCGCAGGACCCATCCCAACGTGGGCAGACCCAACACCCGGTCCACCAGAAAAGTGCCCAACCCCAAAATGACGAACCCCCGAAGCACCTGCATGGCCCGGGTGCCTTGGAAAAGAAGAAGGATTCGGTACAACAAATACGCCACCAAAGCCACGTCCAACAGGGCCAACCCAATCCCCGTGGGGGTGGTCGGAAAAAAACCGCTCATGGTTTCACCCACCGGTTATCGATCAAACGCGTGCGACCCACGAACACCGCCGCGGCCACCAGCCAAGGTCCGTCGGGCCGGGGATCGGCCAACGTAAACGGGTCCACGACGTCAAGATACTGAACGCGGGCGTTGGCGATCCGGCCCAAACCGGCGCGGGCCGCGCGCCGTGCCGCCGCCACGCCCTGCCCGGATTTTAACACTTGCTCGGCGTCGCGCAAAGAGCGCGCCAACCGGGGCGCGGCGGCCCGCTCTTCGGCCGACAGGTAGGCGTTGCGGCTGGAGAGGGCCAACCCCGCCTTATCGCGGACGGTGGGACATCCAACCACCTTGACGGGCACGTCCAGGTCCCGAACCATTCGCTCGATCAAACGCCATTGTTGAAAATCTTTTTGGCCAAAATAGGCCCGGTCGGGTTGGACGACGTTAAAAAGTTTGAGCACCACCGTGGCCACCCCGCGAAAATGGCCGGGCCGAAACCGCCCGCAGAGGGGCTGAGACAGTTTATCCACCGTCACCCAGGTTTGAAAATCCGACGGATAAAACGACCGGGGCGCCCACAGGACGTCCACGCCCGCCCGACGGCACGCGGCCGCGTCTTGGCGAAAGGGGCGGGGATAGCGTGACAGGTCTTCACCGGGACCGAACTGGGTGGGATTGACGTACACCGAGACCACGACCCGATCGTTTTCCGCGCGCGCGCGGCGGATGAGCGACACATGGCCCTCATGGAGAGCGCCCATGGTCGGCACGAACCCCACGGTTTCCCCGCGACGGCGCCACAGCCCCACGGCCCGCCGGAGGGATCCCGCGACACGAACGATCTTCATCACAAACCCCGCCGGAACACGTCGTAGAACGCTAACAGCCGGTCTTGGTATTCTTTTCCCCCCATTTCGGCCAGTTCGCCGTGGTCGGCGCCGGGCAAGGTCCAGAGCGATTTGGGCTCGCGGGCGGCGTCCAACAATCGTTGCCCCTCCGAAGGGGGGGTCCGCGCGTCGCGGCCGCCTTGCAACAAAAAGAGGGGCCGGGGAGAAATTTGGTTGATCACGCGGACCGGTGCGTAATCGTCCGGATCAAACCCCAACCGGGCCCGAACAAACGCCAGGGTAATCAACGACATCCACCGAGGGGCGCGGTAAAAGAGACGTCCGTAGCGAATGACCGCCTCTCCAGCGGCGCTGTAGGGGCTTTCCGCGGCTACCGCGGCCACATCGGTTTTGTGCGCGGCCACCCACAGGGACACGGCGCCGCCCATGGACATTCCGTAAAGACCGACGCGGACAGACTCGGCCGGGTGGGTTGCTCGAAGATGGGCCAGGGCCATTTCCAAATCGTCGATTTCGTTGCGGGACAAAGACGTTTTTCCCTCGCCGCTGTGCCCGTGGTTGCGGAAATCAAAATAAAACAGGTTGTAATTTCCCCGCGCGCGCAAAAAGTGGGTGCGTTCCAAAATATTGGACCGGTTGGCGCCCCAGCCGTGACAGATCACCAAAGTCACGTCGTTGAAGGAGGCCGCCGGAACAAACCAGGCTTTTAAAAGGGTTCCGTCGGTGGACGAAAAAGTTTCGTCGGTAAAAGGAAAACCGAAGGTCCGCGGTGTCGTCGTCAGCGGTTCCCGTTCACCCGCCAACACCCACGACGACGACCGCCATCCCCACGCCGCCCCCAGGAGCACCACAATCACCGCAGCCACAAGAAAGATCATGGTAAAAGATCAGGCCCTCACCCTGCCCTCTCCCAAGAGGAGAGGGAAAATCTTTGTTTTCCTTCCCCTCTTGGGGGAAGGTGCTCCGAAGGAGCGGATGAGGGGGTGAGTCGTTAAGGTCATGAATAGGTTTGCTCGGGACCGGGAAACCGCCGGGCGCGCACGTCGCCGCAAAAACGGCCGACCGCCTGGGCCGCCGCGGACCACAGATGGGCGTAGGGTTTGACAAACGTTGGCGTGGGACCGTCGGAAAAGCCAAGCAAATCGTCCAACACCACGATTTGGCCGTCGGTGTCCACCCCCGCGCCGATGCCGATGGTGGGAATTTTTAAAGTCCGGGTGATCCGCCGAGCCAGGGGCCCCGGCACCGCTTCCAAAACCAACGCAAACACCCCGGCCTTTTCCAACCGTCGAGCGTCTTGCAAAAGTTGCGCGGCGCTCCGCCGTGTTCGCCCCTGGACCCGATAGCCTCCCAGTTGGTGAACCGACTGGGGCGTCAATCCCAGATGCCCCATGACGGGGATATGGGCGGACACCAGCGCTTTAATGGCGTCCAGGGCAGGTCCTTCCACTTTGACCGCGGCGGCGCCGCCCTCTTTGATCAAGCGACCCACATGACGCACCGCGTCTTTGGGATCATATTCGTAGGTCAAAAAGGGCATGTCCCCCACGAGAAGAGCCCGGGTGTTTCCCCGACGAACAGCCCGGGTGTGATGAATCATTTCGTCCAGGGTGACCGGAATGGTGTTGGGGTATCCCAACTTCACGTTGGCCACCGAATCGCCCACCAAAATCACGTCCACCCCGCACCGGTTTAACAACCGCGCCATGGGCGCGTCGTAGGCGGTGAGAGCCACAATTTTTTGGCCGGCCTGTTTCATGGCCTGGAGGGTGCGGACGGTGACAGGTGCGGGGGCGGGCGATTTTTTCATTGGGACGAACGGCGTCGATAAAGTTTAATGCTTTGGCTGGGGTCTGTCAATTTGGCGCGAAAATGGGTCACGGTGCGGCCGCTGATCGGGTCGCGAAACCGCGGAGCAATGTCGGACAGGGGCCAAAGGACGAACTTCCGTTCTTTCCAACGGGGGTGGGGCAAATCCAAAACCCCCTCGCGCCGACGGGCACTTCCGTGCCGACGGGCACCTCCGTGCCGACGGGCACCTCCGTGCCGACGGGCGCCAAAAAAAAGAAGATCCAGATCAATTTCCCGTGGCCCCCACCGACGCCGACGGCGGCGGCCGAGGTCCGACTCAATGGATTTGAGATGGGCCAACAGGTGTTCGGGAGACAAAGCCGACCGAATTTCCGCCACCGCATTAAGGAAGGACCGTTGGCGCGGTCCCACCGGCGACGTTTCATAAAAGGGCGACACCGCCACCACGCGAATGCCCGGAGACTGTTCCAAGCGTCGCAGGGCCCGGCCAAGAAAGCGCCCCCGGTTGCCCACGTTGGACCCCAACCCCACAAAGACGCGCTCAAGCTTTCTTGCCACGGGGTTTTTCTCCGGTAAGGCCCTGCTTAAGGAACCGAAACAGTCCATGAATAAGCTGGATGTCCTGTTTATGGACCCGCCACCGCTGAAACAATCGGCGAATTTTCCGTTCTTGGGCCGACGGGGGAAGGAAAGGCAGATAGTCGGCCGCTTTAAACAGGTCCATGGCGTGGGTTACGAGGCGGGCCAAATCGTCTTGGTTGGCCAAGGGACCCGGACCGGGAAGAGGACGCAGGGCCAAACCGCCCAACACCCGGGCCCATTCGTAGGCGCAGAGGGCCACCGATTGGCCGAGATTCATGGACGGGCAGGCCGGATCGGTGGGAATTGTTAACCAAAAATGGCACCGATCCAAGTAGGGCCCGGACAATCCGGTTTTTTCCGACCCGAACAAGAGAGCGGCCTGAAACGTCGCCGGTTTTGGCGCCAAGAACGGCGAGGGGGTTTCTTTTTTCAAGTGGTCGCCCAGATGGGGCAAGGCCACGACAGGCCGCTCCGCTCGTCGATCGCGCAAAGCGGTTGTGCCCACAACCAGGTGGCAATCGCCGATGGCCTGATCGATGGACGACACGGCGCGGGCGTTGCGGACAAGGTCTTCGGCGCCGGGGGCGGAGGTGGTTTCGCGCCAAACCGGCGCGAATGGTTTGACCACGACCAGGTCGGAAAAACCGAAATTGGCCATGGCCCGGGCGGCGGCGCCAATGTTAAGAGGGTTCCGCGGCCGGACCAGGACAATGCGGAGGTTCAAGCGGATTTCTCCGGTTCAAGACCGGGGGGGGCCCGCAGGATCCAGACCCCCGCCGCCATGATGAACACGATCCCCAACAGCGAAACCAAATCCGGAATCCGCCGCCAAAAAATCCAGTCGGTCACGCCCGCCACGGCCACGGCCAGATACATCATGGCGCCCACGTCGCCGGGGGAGGCGAGGCGATAGCCTTCCGTCATGAGCAGCTGGGCCACGGTGGCCATCACCCCCAGCCCGATGAGCAACCCGCCCATGCCCCAGGTTGGTTCCACCCATGTTTGCGCAAGCGCGGGGGCGGTTAAAACGGAACCGATCAATCCGAAATAAAAAACGATGCGCAGGGGCGGTTCCGACCGGGTCAGTTGACGAATACCCACCTGGGCCACGGCGCTCAACAGGCCCGACGCCAGGGCCGCCAGGGCCACGGGCTGAAACAATCCCCACCCGGGTTTCAACAGCAGGATCACTCCGAAAAAGCCGAGGCCCAACGCGCCCAAGGCGTAACGGGGAACGGGTTCGCCCAACCACCCGCGCGCGAGAAACGGCATGAAGAGCGGCGCTGTGTACGTGAGTGTGTACGCATCGGCGAGACGCATGTGGGCGATGGCGTAAAACGACAAATACATGGAGGCGACACCGGCCACCGACCGCCCAAAATGGGCGCCGAACCGGCGTGTCCGCAACGAGATCCCTTTACGAAGAAAAAACAACAGCGCCAAAAATCCCGCCGCGTTGCGAAAAAAGACGATCATGGAACTGGGCAAATCCTGGGAGGCTTTTTTGACCAGGGCGCCCAGGAGCCCGAACAAAATCGCCGCCAGGGCCACCCGAAGGGCCCCGCTTTTTCTTACCACGCCATTTTGCCGATACGCTGAAGCGCCTGCTCCAATCGGGCGGGAGGCACTGTTAAGGCGAAGCGGACGTATCCTTCCCCGGTGGGTCCGAACCCGTTGCCCGGGGTGCACACAATGTGGGCTTCGTTCAACAACCGTTCGGCGGTTTTGGCCGACGAAACGCCGGCGGGGGTATGAGCCCAGACATAGAAGGTGGCGGGCGGATTGGTCACTTTCCAGCCGAGCGTTCGAAGGCGGGGGACAAACAAATCGCGGCGTTCTTTATACAACCGCCGCATGTCCGCCACGCAGGATTGGGACCCCGACAAGGCGGCCACGGCCGCTTCTTGGACCGCCTGAAACACGCCGGAATCGTAGTTGTCTTTTAAGCGTCCCAGGACACGCACGGCGTCAGCGTTGCCGCACACCCATCCCACGCGCCAGCCGGTCATGTTGTAGGTTTTCGAGCAAGAATGGAATTCAATGCCCACCTCTTTGGCCCCGGGGATTTGGAGGAAGGACAAAGGCGGTTCCTCGTAGTACATTTCCGAATAAGCGGCGTCGTGGACCACCAAGAACCCGTGTTCCCGAGCCAAGGCGACGAGTTTTTCGTAGAAGGGCCGGGGCGCCGTTACCGACAGGGGATTGGACGGATAATTGACGTAAAACAATTTGGCGCGGCTCAAAACCTCCAGCGGAATGGCCGCCAAGTCGGGAAGGAACCCGTTTTCTTCCCGCAGGGGGACAAAATGGGTTTTTCCCCCGGCCAACAAAATGGAGGCGTTGTAAGCGGGGTAGGCGGGTTCCGGCACGATGGCCGTATCGCCGGGATTTAAAAAAGCCAAGGGCAAATGGGTCAACCCGTCTTTGGAACCGATCAAGGAATAAATTTCGCAAGCGGGATCCAGCTCCACCCGAAACCGCGATTTATACCAGTTGGAGACGGCCTGACGAAACGACATCAGTCCCGCGCCGAACGGATATTGATGGTTGGCGGGATTGGCCAAAGCGGCTTGCCCGGCTGCAATGATGTGGGGCGGAGTGGGCAAATCCGGGTCGCCCACGCCTAAGGAAATGATATCGGCGCCCTTATCAAGGGCGGCCTTTTTCGCCGCATCAATGGCGGCAAAAAGGTAAGGCGGCAACAATCCCAACCGGTCGGACGATTTCGTGGTCATAGGGTCTCTCCTGTGGGCACTATTATACCATCTCTCAAACCCACGCCCAATCAGGCTGTCGGTCAAACAACAACGACGACCCGGGATTCCTCCGGAGGAACAGGGCCACCGTCGACAGAGAGTTGAACAGAATTTTCCAGCCCCTGTTGACGTAAAAGATCGGTTGACTGAATTTTTCGGGCTAAGGATAATGCGGTTCAAATAAGCCCGTCATGCCGGCGAAGGCCGGCATCTAGTAATTAAAACATGTTGATAAGATAAAACTTTACAGACTGGGTCCCGGCCTTCGCCGGGGAGACAATCCTTATTTGAACCGCATTGGGGCTAGGGACACTTTAGATAAGGCTTCCCCTCATCCGCCGCTTTGCGGCACCTTCTCCCACGTGGAGAAGGTAAACATTGAAGTTTATTCCCTCTCCTCTTGGGAGAGGGTAGGGTGAGGGGAGTGATAATTTTTCAATTTTGCCTTATCTAAAGTGGATTGGGGCTAAGGACGGAGGCAAACAGATGGGGCCGGGAACGCAACGGATTGTCGAGCCGAGGCGTCGGTCGGAAAAACCATTCCCGGGAAAATCAACCGACCCCGCGGGAGGATCCCTTCCGCGCCCGGCGGCACGGAAGGGATCAGCCCCTTGGGGTTACCAGGTCAAAGACGAACCGGGAGCCATGCTGAAGACGTTTCGGCCCGTGCAGACATCCAAGGTCCCCACCATGGTCACGTTGGCGGAAATGTTCTTGAATTCGCCCGTCCCCTTATCGATGTTCATGATTTCTTGAACCGGCACCGAACAACCGCTGGGAGCCCCCATGGGAAACCCGATGTCTTCGGTGGTGTGGAACGTGCCCATGGAATGGACCGCCACCACATGGTCCAAATAGACCGGAAACCCGGCCGGGTCGGTGCGAACGATTCTTCCGGTCACATGGCCGGTCAACGTGCGTCCGTCGTCGGTAACAATCGTAATCGAACCCGTTTGAGTTTTGTCGTTGCGGGACTGAGTTTCCACTTGGATTGAGACCGCTGAAGCCGCATGAGCCATACCGCCGGCCACAAAACCCGCCAACACAAACAGACTGAACCTCGTTTTCATAAACACCTCCGATTTATCGAATCAACCCGACCTTTCCGAGTCCGACAGATGTTACCATTTCATTTTAACCCGGAAACTTCAGTTGAATCGCGGTTCGGCGCAGCGCGCCGAACACCGGGGGCGGCAGAGCCGCAGAAAGGGGATTCGACGGAAATTTCGGGCGTTCCCCCGCGGGGCCGGGGCCTATTCGGCCCGTACCAAACATGTGCCACTGGCACACGGCACCCTTCACAAAAAAGTTTGTCCGTCCATAGGGGACGGTGATAATTTAATAACTTAATAAACACCGCGAGCACACCTCGACAGTCGGACTTTTTAACTAAATTATTAAATTATCAACGTCCCCCATTTTCCGTCCCCCATTTTCCATCGGTTCGGGGGTCGGATAACCATTCTGTTCGGCCGATTGTCAACGTCCGTTGATTTTAGGATCATTGTCGGTGTCAACACACACAAGGACGAGTCCTTATGCACACACACGTAAACGTCGGGAAGCGACTTTCTTTTTTGGACCGACACTTAACTCTTTGGATTTTCCTGGCCATGGGTTTTGGCGTCGGGCTGGGTTATTTTGTTCAAGGTGTTGAGGGTTTTATTAACCTGTTTCAGGTCGGCACGACGAACATTCCCATTGCCGCGGGGTTGATTCTCATGATGTATCCGCCGTTGGCGAAGGTGAAATACGAAGAGTTGGGTGATGTGTTCCGGGATTGGAAAGTTCTGGGCCTCTCGTTAATTCAAAACTGGATCGTTGGACCGATCTTGATGTTTGTTCTGGCGGTGGTTTTCCTGCGAGGTCATCCCGAATACATGGCGGGCCTCATTTTAATCGGTTTGGCGCGGTGCATCGCCATGGTGATCGTTTGGAACGACTTGGCGGAGGGAGACACCGAATACGCGGCCGGTCTCGTGGCGTTCAACAGCGTGTTCCAGGTTCTTTTTTACAGCGCTTTCGCCTACCTGTTCATCACCGTGCTTCCTCCGCTGTTGGGTCTGCCAGGAAGCCTTGTGAAAGTCAGCATGGGGCAGATCGCCGAAAGCGTTTCCATCTATTTGGGAATCCCGTTCCTGGCGGGGCTATTAACCCGGCTCGTCGGCCTCAAAACGAAAGGAAAAGAGTGGTATGAAAAATCGTTCATACCCCGGATAAGCCCCCTCACTCTCATCGCGCTTTTGTTCACCATCGTGCTTATGTTCAGCCTCAAGGGAAACAGGATCGTGCGGATTCCCTTGGATGTGGTGAGAATCGCGGTGCCCTTGCTGATTTACTTCCTGGTCATGTTCCTGGCGAGCTTCTGGATGAGCTGGAAAGTCGGCGCGGATTATAAGAAGTCGGCCACCCTCTCATTCACGGCGGGAAGCAACAACTTCGAGCTGGCCATCGCGGTGGCCGTGGCGGTGTTCGGGCTCAATTCCGGCGCGGCCTTCGCCGCCGTCATCGGCCCTTTGGTGGAGGTGCCGGTCATGGTTGGGCTGGTGAACGTGTCGCTCTATTTCCGCGAGAAATGGGTCCCTCCCGCAAGGGAAAGTTAATATGGATTGGAAAAGGGAAATTAAAATTCTGGGGTGGCTGGTCGCGGCGTTTCTCGCGGCCTATTTCTTTCCGGTGGAATCGGCTCGGTTTGACGGGGCCGTGCGGGAAGGGTTCCATTTGGTGAAGTGGTATGCGCGGGAGCATGTGGTCTTATGTCTTCTGCCCGCGTTTTTCATCGCCGGGGCCATCGCCACTTTTGTCAGCCAGGCGTCGGTGATGAAATACTTGGGCACCAGGGCCCATCCGGTCATGGCCTACGGCGTGGCGTCGGTCTCGGGGACCATTCTGGCGGTGTGTTCCTGCACGGTGTTGCCCCTTTTCGGCGGCATTTACAAACGTGGCGCGGGACTGGGCCCGGCGGTGGCGTTCCTCTATTCGGGACCGGCGATCAACGTGCTGGCCATCGTCCTAACGGCTCGCGTGCTGGGGACGGAAATGGGTTTCGCCCGGACCATCGGGGCGGTTGTTTTCAGCCTTGTGGCGGGGCTGGCCATGCACTTCTTCTTTCGGAAGGACGAGTCGGACCGGGCGGCGGCGCAAGCCGTCATACCCGGACCGGGGGACATTCGTCCCCTTCAGCAAACGGCTTTGACTTTCGCGGCGATGGTTGGGGTTCTTGTGTTCGCCAATTGGGGGGCCCCAAAAGGCGAGGGGGGTATTTTCGGGGCCGTTTACGCCCATAAGTGGGTCTTCACGGCGGTAAGCGCCCTGGGATTGGGCTTGGGTCTTGTGCGGTGGTTTCATCTTAAATGGACGAAGTTCATCGTCATGACCACCGCGACAGCGGCGGCCGCGATCTTGTTTCCGCAAATGCCCGTCCTGGCTTTTGCCGTGGGCGTTATCGGCCTGGGCATTGCCACGGCAACGTCGGAGGGCGAGTTGGGCGATTGGTTCACCGCCTCCTGGGAGTTCACCAAACAAGTGACACCTCTGCTTTTGGGCGGCGTGCTGGCGGCCGGGTTCTTGCTGGGGAGGCCGGGACACGAAGGGCTAATACCGTCGTCATGGGTAAGTTCCCTCGTGGGCGGCAACGGTCTCTTCGCCAACTTCGTTTCATCGGTGGTGGGGGCGTTCATGTATTTCGCCACGTTGACCGAAGTGCCCATTCTGCAAGGGCTGTTGGGAAGCGGCATGGGCAAGGGTCCCGCGCTCGCGCTCCTCCTGGCGGGCCCGGCGTTGTCTTTGCCGAGCGTGTTGGTCCTACGACAAATAATGGGAACAACGAAAACCCTGGTGTATGTTACCCTCGTTGTCGCGCTGGCGACGGCCACGGGTTGGCTGTATGGGTTCTTTTTTTAGGAGGGTCCCATGAAAAAAATTCAGGTGTTGGGTACGGGTTGCCCGAAATGCAAAAAGTTGACGGAAGCGGCGGAACAGGCCGCCCAGGCGTTGGGGATTGAATACACCCTGGAAAAAGTGACGGACATCGAAAAAATCATGAACTTCGGCGTGCTGGCCACCCCCGCCCTGGCGGTGGACGACGTGGTAAAAGTGTCCGGGCGGGTGCCCGGCGCCGAGGAATTAAAAAAACTCGTCGGCTGACCTTTTTGGAAATCCGGGGGCCGGCTCTTTTTGCGTCGGTGGACCGAAAGAGATCACGCCGACTCCTGGGGGAAAAGGATGGCCCAAAAAATTACCGTCTTATTCCTGTGCACGGGAAACTCTTGCCGAAGCCAGATGGCCGAGGGGTGGGCGCGCGCGTTGAAAGGCGACGTCCTGGACGCTTACTCCGCCGGGATTGAGCCCCACGGTCTCAACCCGCGGGCCGTTCGTGTCATGGGCGAAACGGGGGTGGATATTTCCGGACACCGGTCAAAGACCATCGCCGACCTTCACGGCGTGGACTTCGATGTGGTGATAACCGTGTGCGGTCACGCCAACGAGCGTTGCCCCGTTTTTCCCGACAAAACGAAGGTTATCCATGTCGGGTTCGACGACCCGCCCGCGCTGGCAAAGAACGCCAAAAACGAGGAGGAGGCCTTGTCCCATTACCGCCGGGTGCGCGATGAGATCCGACGGTTTATCGTGGAGCTGTGTTTAGAGGAACGGACTTCACCACACTCGAAAACAACCAGGAGAACTCCGTCCCCTTAGCGTTAGGAATGGCGCGTCAAGCGGTATAAGAATGTAACCGTGAGGTGATTCGTTGTGCGGTTCAAAAGGTAACCGAGGCAGAACCTCCTTTAGGTGGGATTTGGTTTTTAATTCCAGCCTTCATTTCGATCTGGCGGAGTCTTTTTTTTAG
>JAYRXX010000028.1:0-49366 GCA_041917295.1 Elusimicrobiota bacterium | reverse complement strand
TTCCAAGTCCCAAACAATCGTGAATTCCCCCGTCGCCGGAAGAGAAACGCTGAACGATTTGGTGTCCACCACCGTTTTCCCGTCCGCCTTAACAAGCGTTAGCCGGATTGATTTCTCCCCGCTGATCCCCACCCCCGACTTAAACAGCCGCCCCTGGTAAATAATCCGGTTCGGCACACCCGCCACCAAGACCCCAGCCGCTAAAATCAACCCAAGAATTGCGAAACATCGACGCATAAGTCCTCCATTCGCAGAAAAATCCAGACTAATTTAAGAAAACAACTCCTTCAAACCCTTTTGCCAGGGAACAAACTCAATGCCGCCTTTCCGATAGGAGAAAGGGGTTCGGCAAAAACACATAACCCGCGCAGAAGGATTGTCGCTTTTAAACGCTTTTAGCCCCACAACGTCTTTTTCCCCCGGCGATGTGGCCGACTTAATTTCCACCGCCACGGGGCGATCCGCGAGCCCCCGCGAAAGAACCAAATCCACCTCCGTTCCAATGTTGGTTCTCCAATAAAAAAATCTGTAGCGGGTTTGAGCGTAGTCGTTCCACCGGTGGAATTCCTGAACGATAAACGTCTCAAACAATTTTCCATACCCGTAAGAAGAAGGACGAATCCCGGCGTGCAAATCTCCTCGAACGGCGTTTAATACCCCACAATCAAAAAAATATATTTTGGGGCTATGCCGAAGCTGCTTACGCACCGACCACGTCCAGGGCTCAACGCGAAATGCCACCAACGTATCCACCAAAATAGAAACAAACTCTTGGGCCGTCTTCGTTTCCACCCCCACATCCCGGGCCACAGAGGCAAAGTTGATGGGTTCTCCGTTCATTTGGGCGGCCACGTCCAGAAAACGGAAATAGCTTTCTACTTTTCGGACAAGCGCCTCTTGTTGAATTTCTTCTTTCAAATAAACGCCCACATACGAAGAAAGCCGCGCCGCGGGATCGGTGACCGCGCACATCCCCGGCAACGAACCAAAACGCAATGTTTTGTTTAAATCAAATGGCCCTTCGTCGGAGCACAACGGGTGCAGATGCAATACCAACGCACGCCCTGCCAACAAGTTGGCCCCTCCCCGTTTTAACTTCCTGGCGCTGGAGCCGGTTAACAGAAACCGAACCCGACCGGGATAGGACTCCAACAGCCAATGGACTTCGTTAAGCAACTCCGGCAACCGTTGAATTTCGTCAACGAACACAGACAGGAGACCTTTTTTGGGAAGCGCCCCCAAAACATCCTCCCGGAACGCCCCCGGTTCGGAGATGTAGCGCCGGTACAACTCGTGACCCAACAGATCAATCTCCAACGTGGCCGGTTGGGTTTTTTGAAACTCACGACAAAGCCACGTTTTCCCCGACCCGCGCGGACCAAACAAAAACGCCGACCGATTTTTTCCAACCGCCCGAAACAGGTCCAATTTTCTGTGTATCATACTCCATAATCCTAATACAAAAATGGAATAAATTCAACCAAAACCCAAACCCCGCTGATCCCCACCCCCGACTTAAACAACCGCTTCTGGTAAATAATCCGGTTCGGCCCACCTGCCATTTGAGTTCACGCGAAGATGAGAAGGGGCCATGCGCACCCCCAAGGAGGCGAATCCCCCCTATTTTTGTTCTTTAAGGCGTTGAAGAGCCAGGCGGGCCTCTTGATGTTTGGGGTCCAGTCGAAGGGCCTCTTCAAAAGCGCGCCGGGCTTTGTCGTAATGTTCGGCCCCGTAACACTGAAGGCCTTCGCGATACTTATCCTCGGCGGAACTGGCCACGCTCACAGGGGGCACATACAGTCCGCGCCCCTCCAGCAACCGTTTCGCCTCGCTCATTTGTTCCCGGGCTTGGACGTTGGCGGGATCCAATTCCAATACTTGATGGAAAATTTCAATGGCCTCGGCGTATCGATCATCCATCATCAGGCGCGACCCCCGGGCCAAAAGAATGGGAACCTCGCGCTGTTTTTCCTCTTCCTTGACGGCCTTTTGAACAACCGTGTTAATAGCGCCCAGATTGGCCATCGCCGTGACAGCTTCCAGGTTGGCGGGTTCACGCGCCAAGACCTTTTGCAAACTGGATTTGGCTTCTTTAAGCCGACCGTCTTTCATCGCTCGCTGAGCCTCGGCCAACAGCCCTTCCCGTTCTTTAACCCACTGTTCGTCGGTCCATTTTTTCTCGGCCATGACCAAATAATCCTGAACCCGAGCGACAACCAATTCCTTCGGAACCGGTCCGGCATTGACCACCGCCCGAAAAGCCCCCGCCGCCTGGCCCCATTGCTCTTTAAGATAGAAATAGTGTCCTTGATACGTGCCGTGATGCTGAAGTGTGTCGAAGGGCTTTTTTAACCGTTGGGACAACCGCTTAATGAGCCGAGAGACCACGGGTCGCGCTTCATCCAACCCCGGAGCTTGGACCAACACGTCGTTCAACACAACCGACGCCTCCAACAATTGGTCCTGGCCAATGAGGGACTGGGCCCGAAGGACCTCGTCACGAAGCTCTTTTTGGTGAACGTGACGTTGATCCGATCGAAAGCGGGCGTCGCGAACCAACCGTTCCACTTCCCGGGACTGTTCGATTTCGGTTTGGCGTGACAAACGATGAACCGCACGGTCAAGGGAGAGTCTGAGTTTTTCACTGGCGGGAAACTGCGTTAACCCATCGATGTACGTGCGAACGGCCCGTCGGTAATCTTTGTTTTTTTCGGCCTGGGCGCCCGCGCTTAAAACAGATCGCACGTCGGGATAAGACGGGACGCTGTCGGCCCAAAGACCGCTGGCAAACACACCCACGCAAATCAAAAATCCCGCGCGCCCGCGTTTCACCGAACCTCCGATCCCTCCATTTTCTTTCCGCACTCCAACAACAACCGCCGCGTTTCTTCATCATTGGGCGCGATCTTAAGCGCCTCATTGAAATCCAAAATGGCTCGATCGTAAAGGCCCAATTCCATGTGGCGGCGCCCCTGTTGAATTAAATCGCCATGGAGGTCCGCCACAGCCCCCGGCGCCACCGCTACCGGTCCAAACCGGTAGCCAAGCGAAAAACGATGGCCATTGCCTAAGTCTTTCCCCATAGCCGACCAGGCATAATCCACCTGAACCTGGCGTAATCGGAACCCAACCCCGCCGCGCAGACCCGCCCCCTCGGTATCGGTGGTACGGTAACCGACTCGAAGCGCCATCAATCCCTTCAACCAATACTCTGTTCCCGCACTTATAGAAAATCCATCCGCGGCCACCTGATGCGCGTCAACAGCCAAAGTCAAAAGGTCTCCCGCCAACGGAAGAGAATACCCCACCCCGCCGACATACTCGGTGGGCAAAGGCGTGGTCTCGCTGTCGAACTTAATTCCCGACCCCAAATTCCGCACCGCCGCGCCAAAAGACAATCCCCCCAACCAGGGGCTCCGTTGAACCGCCCCGCCCCAGGGCCGGGCCAAAAATCCAAAATCCGCGGCGAACGCCTTGCCGCGAACTCCGGCCACTTCCTCCGAAATCGCTTTTCCCCCGACCCCCGCGAAAAGCCCCCCACCGCCGGAAGAGGTGGGAACCAAATTTTTTCCCCAAGACAAAGAAAAAACATCGTCACTGGAGGAAAGATCTTCCCGTCGCCCCCCTTCGGCGTCGAAACCCAAATAATCGCCCACGGAGAGACGTTGGTATCCGACGGCCAACGTGCCCGCCCCTTTTGCCGGAACCGCCACCGCAACCCGTTGGTCACTGACATCTTCAATCCCATTGTTGTGGGAAACGCTGATGTCAATGGACGATAGGCCCCCCAACCCCGCGGGGTTCCAAAAAGACGAAAGAGCCCCCTCCGGAATTGACACCTGCGCATCGCCCATAGCTGTTCCCCGGGCTCCGGCCCCGGATTTCAAAAAGTCCACTCCGCTTTCGCCGGCCGCCAGGGCAAACGGCACCCCCCCCCACACAACGACCCACGCCAAACACAAGGCTTTTAAAATTTCCTCGCGTGATTGCCGGATCATCGCACAACCGCCAATTTGCCGGTTTTGCGGGATCCGTTGGATTCAACCGACCAAATGTAGGTTCCCGTGGCGCAATCGTCGCCGGAATCGGTTTTCACGTTCCACGTTTCGGTCCCCGTGCCGGACGTATGGGAAATTTCTTTAACCAGCTCACCGCCCAGAGTGTAGATACGAATGGTCCCTTGGCTGGGCAAATTCTTGAACGTGATCCCCCCCGACGCGGTGCCTGTTTGGCCAGCGCCGGAGCCCGACCCCGGGCCCCCGGGCCGGAAAGGAACCGGGTAGGCGTGGATATCGCTCACATTAAACGACTGATCCCCCATGACGGCGAAAACGGAAAAATGGCGTATCGATGTGGACACCGTCGCGTCCTTCGTGCTGACCACGGAATCGGGCAACTTCACCCAGTTGGCCCTTTCCTCGTCGAGCCACCAAACGGCCAACGTCTCCGCTCGAATGGGAAAGTCCTTTTCCGTGCCATCGACAATTCCATCCCGATTGCGATCCGTGTAGGGAAGAGTGATTGTCGCCGGTTTGGCCAACAATCCGCTTTGGCGTTTGCCGGATTCGTTAAGGACATACACTTCCCAAATTTTCCCATCCAACGGATAACAGGAGGAACCCATGGATTTCAATCGATCGTTGGCCCGGCGCAAAAGGTCAACGGAAACGCGGAGGGGACGAGACAGGGGATCCTCGCTCACGTAAGGAAGAAAATTTGCGGGCAACGCGTCCGCGGGGATCTCGACACGAACCAACGGCGTGGCGCTTAAGGCCAACACGTTGTTGACTTTATCGCCCCGAAAACCGCCCCCGCCCCACAACCCCCCATACAAAACAATCGAGCCCGTGCTTGCCGAAAGGCCCGAGGATCCCACATCCGCCAGACTGGTTGACCACTGAAACGTGGTGTCTTTGGGACGCGTCACAACCGAACCGGAAAATCCAACCTGGTCGCGCATCTCCAAAGACGAATCTTTGGTTCCGCGCCGATAAGGAGCCGCATCGGCCGCCCAGGAAGAAAATAATACGAATAATAGAAACTCAAAAATAGCAAATCGTCGTTTTGATTTCATAGGTTTAGGATTATACCACAAAAGCCCCGAAGAATTTCGAAAGAAATTGTAACGAGATTGTAAACTTTTTTATCGTTTGGGTTGCATAACATAAGTCAGAATCGGAGTGACAAACAGGGTCAACACCGTCGACGTGACCAGGCCGAACACCATGGAAATGGCCAGCGGACGCCACAGCGCGCCGGACTCGGAGGTGTCCAGCATCATGGGCAAAAAACCCAAGATGGCGCTGCCGGCCGTCAGGAAAATGGGCCTCATGCGCGCGGTGGCGGACCGAACCAGGCGATCTTCCAACGAGGCCAATTTGTCCGTATGCCCGTTAAAGTGGTCCAACAGCATGATGGCGTTGTTCACCACCACCCCCGCCAACATCATGATTCCCACCAACACGCCCGTGGTTAGCGGGATACGAAAAAGAATCAATCCGGCCGCGACGCCGATCAAACAGAGCGGCACGGTGCTCATGATCACAAACGGTTCCGCCAACGATTCGAACAAAATCACCAGAACCAAATACACCAGGAGCACCATCACCCCAATTCCCCAGGTCAATTGTGTCATGGCATGGGCCATTTCTTTAACGCCGCCTTCCAGGGCGGCCCGGTATTCCAGAGGAAACGAGATCCCATCCAGCTTCCCTTGGATTTTTTCTGCGGCCGCGCCCAACGACAACCCCGCCCGGTTTGCCGTCACTTGGATAAATCGCTCTTTGTTTTCCCGATACACTTCGTTGGGCATCTTGGCCATGGTCAGGTTGGCCACTTCCGTTAGGCTCACCGACCGGCCCTGGCCGGTTCGAATGGGCAAATCGGCCAACGCGTCCAACGACGCGCGATCTTCCTGTTTGAGGCGGAGAATGGTTTCGGTTTGGCGTGCGCCCGACCGGTAAACCGTGGCCCGCAACCCCCGCATCAACGCATGAATCGTTTCCGCCACCGATTCCGGATTTAACCCGTGCAGGGCCGCCCGTTCCGCATCCACCCGGGCCACCACTTCCGGTCGACCGGGACGATACCGCATTTTCACATCGGTTAACCCTTTGATGGACCCCAACACAGCCGATACTTTTTGAGCCAACTCTTCAAGGACGGCGTAATCCGGACCCAACAATTGCACGGCTATTTCTTGTCCCTCCCGGGGGCTGGAAAAATGCAAAAACGCGTTGCCGTCTTTGTCCTGGCCCACGTGCTTCAGTTTTTCACGCAACAGGTCTTGAACTTGTTCGGTGGTTAAATGCCGTTGGGCCCGGGGCACCAAAGTGACATACACTTTGGACGACCATCCTTCCACCCGGCTGACAGCCGTTTTGATGGCGGGCGCCACCTCCAGATCCGAGGCCAAAACCTGTTCGATGTCCGCCACCACGCGGTTTGAAATGTCGAGTTTGACCCCGCTGGTTAGTTCCACGAAAATCACAAATTCGTCCGCTTGGCCGGACATTTGAAAATCCCGCTCCGTGGCCTTGAATAAAACGAGCCCGGCGGTCAGCGCCCACACAACGACCCCGACCAAAATCACGCCCCTGTGCCGAATTAGAGTCGGCCACCATCGGCGATAGTCCCGCAACGCCCACAACCCGACCGCGGTCGCCCCCGCCGTCACCAGAAAGAAAAACAACTTCCCCGCCCCTTTTCCGCCCGCCCACCAAAATCCCACAAAGGAAAACAAATAGAGCCCCACCATTTCAACGGGAAGAAAAGAATGATTCTGAACCCACAACGGCAGGCGAAATTTCGATTTCAGCCGCGTGAAAGATGAAAATACTTTCTTAATCCATCGTTCTGGGATTGTCCAAAGAGGTTGAACCCCGATCAACACCTGATTTAAAAAGGGCCCCGAGGAACTCAGTCTTTTTGGAAAAGAAGGCCCCCCTCCTTCCCGAGGCACCATCACCGTCAACAAGGGGACCACCGTCAATGAGATTCCCAAAGACGCAAACAGGGAGGCGCCCACGGCGGCCGCCACGTCGGTGAACATATTTTGAATTTCTTTGGACAGAAACAGAAACGGCACAAACACCACCGCGTTGGTCACTGTGGCGCCGATCAAGGGAACAACCATTTCCTCGGTGCCCGCCAACGCCCGTGCTCGAGCGGGTTCCCCCGGCGGACCCAGGTCCCTGTGGGACAGGTTTTCGTAAACCACCGTGGCGTTGTCCACCAGCATGCCCAACCCCAGAGCCAACCCGAACAGGCTCATGACATTGATGGTTATTCCGCAGGCGTAAAAAAGAAGAAAACAAAACAGCGCCGACAACGGCATGCTTCCAGCCACAATCAGGCCGGCCCGGATGTCGGGGACATAATAGGCGGCAAGCAAAAATAAGCCGATCAATACGAGAAGGTAGGGTTCAAGAAACGCGTCCCCCTTTTTCATCAGTCCCGCCACCACCATCACCCCCATCAGAACCGCCAACAGCCAAACCGCCGCTTTCTTTGTGGTCGGCTCACGGCTTTCAAACACGCAGAGGGCTAAAAGGATGAGGAGCACTCCCGCCAACAAAGAAACCCGCACGGAAACGAGGGCGGCCCGAATGCCCTGGGCTTGATCGCTGACGACAATCCGGGATAACCCTTCGCTTGCCAATCCCCCCTCGCGCCAAGCGGAGTCCAACGCCAGTTGAATGGCGCGGGACGTTTTAAGCGTGTTCGCGGAAGATTCTTTTTGAATGTAAACCGACACCGCCGCCTGCCCGTTCAACCGAGAAAGGCTTTCGGATTCCAAATAACCGTCGGTCACGGTGGCCACATTATCAAGGAGAACCGTGCCTCCGGACGGGTCACGGGCGACAACCACGTTTCGCAGATCGTCCAGGGATCGAACTTGCCCACCGACCCGAATGGGGGAAACCCGGGTGACGCCGCGAACATTTCCGACCTGAATTGCCACATTGCGCCGTCCGATAAGCGACGTGATCTGGTGCGGAGACAGGCGGTAAGCCAACATCCGGGACCGATCCAGCTCAATCAGAATTTTCCCTTCGCGCCCCCCGCCCACCTCGACGTTGGCCACCCCCGGCGCCCGCAACAGCCGGTCTTTCAGTCGATCGTCAACCAAACGACGCACCTCTTCAGGTGAGAGGCGCGGACTGGTCACGGCGAGGATGAAAATCGGCGTGTCGTTCTCTTCAAAATGGGCAATAACGGGTTTCTCGATTTCAGGAGGTAATTTTGAAATCACCCGGTCCACGCGTTCGTTGACCTCGGCGGTCACACGTTTCATGTCGACCCCCGGATGGAAATCCAAAGTCACCGAGCCCCGATCTTTTTTGGCGTTCGAAAACATCGCTTTTAACCGGGGGATGTCGCCCAAAACGCTTTCGAGAGGCCTTACGATCAGTGTTTCCACGTCAGCGGGCGACATTCCGCCCCGAACAGAAATGGAAACGGTCACCGTTTCCGACGCCGCGTTGGGCATCAGTTCCACCGGGAGTTTTGCCAACACCCACAACGCCCACGCCACAAACCCCGCCGTCAAAACGGCCAACAAAACGGGCCGGCGCAAAGCCCAGCGGGGAGCGGCCCGGGCGGTTAACAACATTGCCGCGGCAAAAATGAAAATAGGGGTTAGGGATTTTTCCATGGGAGAGACAACAACGTCCTCATCAAAAATATTGGCAGGCCGCGCATGCGGGAGGCCCGTTGGGGTTCCTGAATTAGACGGAACAACCATTCCAGACCCGCGGCGCGCATCCAGGCGGGAGCCCGGCGCAGGCGGCCGGAAATCACATCAAAGCTTCCCCCCACCCCCATGGCCGCCTTGGCCGCCAGGCGCGTGCGGTTTTTGTGGATCCACCCGTCTTGAAACGGCGTGGGCAGGGCCACAAAAAGCAGATCCGGCTTCGCGTCGGCGATGCGACGAATAATCTCCTCTTCGAGGGTGCTCCCTTTCCCCCTGAAATAGCCGTGATGGGTTCCGACCACGTGGAGCCCGGAATAGCGAGCGGTCAAGACACGGGCCGTGTCTTCCGCCACCCCCGGCGCGGCACCAAGAAAAAACACCCGCCAACCCCGACGTGCCGCCTCGCCGCAAAGCCTTTCCATCAAATCAATGCCGGAAATTTTGGCCAAGGGGCGACCCTGCAACCGCGCCGCCCACTGGACGCCCACCGAATCCGCCACCACCAATTCCGCCGACCGAAACGCCTCTTTTAAATCCTCGTCTTTTTCAGCAGCCAGGATCATCAACGGGTTCGCGGTCAGGATCTGGAGGCATTCGCCTCCTTCCACGATAGACCTCACGCGCTCCACCGCCTCCGCTTCCGTGACCGGGTCCACCCATACCCCCGAAATCGCGATTCTTTTAATTGAGGCGTTTTTTACCATTTGGTTATGCCCGCTATCAATTTTTGCATGGTATGTCTAAAAAATAGAGACATACGGTGCAAAAATTGATGATTTTAGTTTCCGGCAGGGGAAGAAAGGACCGCTTCCGGCGGGCGGGTGGGGGCGCGGGTTTCCAGGGTTTTTAGTCGGGCCGACAAAATGCGCGATACGCCCTGGACTTCCATGGTTACCCCATACAGCGTGTCCGCCGTCTCCATGGACCGTTTGTTGTGGGTGATCATAATGAACTGGGATTGGTCCGTGAACGCTTTGATCAGCGTGATAAACCGGGTCACGTTGGCTTCGTCCAGGGGCGCGTCCACCTCGTCGAGCACCGCGAAGGGCGCCGGCCGCACCATGAAAAAGGCAAACAGCAACGCCACCGCCGTCAGCGCCTTTTCGCCACCGGACAACAAGGTGATGTTCATCAACTTTTTCCCGGGCGGCTGAGCGAAAATTTCCACCCCGGCGTTAAGAACGTCGGCTTCATCGGTTAGGCGAACGTCGGCCTCGCCCCCGGGGAACAATTGCCCGTAAATGGCTTTGAAGTTTTCCCGCACCTTATCAAACGTCTCCCGGAAATTCTGCCGCGTCGACGAATTGATTTTTTGAACCGTGCTCAATAAATCTTCTTTGGCTTTCACCAGGTCTTGTTGCTGGGACAGAAGAAAGTTGTAGCGTTCCTCCAACTGGGCGTGTTCTTCCGGGGCGGCCAAATTCACGGGGCCCATGCCTTCCACACGACGGCGCAGTTTCTCCAGTTCCGTCTGGGGAACGGGTTCCGTGGGCTGAGGGTGGGCCTCCCGGGCCTCGGCCAGAGAAAGCATGTATTTGTCCTTGAGGTGGGTTTCCACCGATTCCCGACGAAACTCCGCGTGACTGCGTTGCAACTTTTTTTCGTGCAACTGATTCTGCATTTCTTCGGTTTGTTGGCGCAGGTCGCTCAGGGCCGTCTGGGCCGCGCTGAGGGATTCCGCCAAAACGCGGCGTTCCCCGTGCACCGCTTCCAGCGCGTCGTTGGCTTCCCGGCGGCTCGCCATCAACGTAACGATCGACTGGGACGCTTCGTCTTCCACCTTTTTCTGATCGCTCACCCGCTGGGCCGATCCCGCCCGCTCTTGAATTTTTGATTCCAGCCCCGACGCCAACGATTGCCGCTCGTTTTCCACGTCGGTCCACTGTTTTTCTTTCCAACGCAACCGCTCTTCGTGGCCGTGGGCCCGCTCTTTGGCCACCGCCAGTTCCGTCGATGACGTAAAAGCGGCCGCTTGCCGTTCTTTCAAGGATTCCTGGATCATGCCCCACTCGTTGCGCAGGCGGGTTTCCTCCCCCTTCAACCCTTCCAACTGGGCCTCCAACGATTGGGCGGAACCTTTGGACTGATTTTCCAGTTCGGTAGCTTTGTCCATTTCAATGGAGATGAGTCGGATTTCTTCTTCGTGCAGGCCTTCCTGATTTTTCAACCGGGCCACCGCTTGGCCCGAAATATTGGCTCGCACCCGCGCAGATTCCAGTTCGTGTCGAACGGATTCCAACCGCTGAACCGCCTCGCGGCGCGCGTCTTCGGCACTCCGCCGCGATCCGTGGGCCGATTCCAGCCCGGCCGTGAGCGAGACGATTTCCCGCGACACGTTTTCTTTGCGCAAGGCATCAAAAACGGGGCCGGTCGACGTTTCCGAACCGCCTTCCAAAACACCGTCGCCGTAAAGAGTTCCGTCCGAAGCGATCCAACCCGACAACAAATATTTCACCACCGGCTCAAAGCGGGTTTCCGTGCGCACCATGTCCAACAACGCCCGCTGTCCCACCGACGCCGTGGTCCCCGAAGCCCCCTGGGGCAACCGGTCCAACACCAACACCCGCGCCCGTCCGTGCGCTCCCTTGGCCAAATAATCAATGGCGGCCCGGGCGTCGTCCAACGTTTCCGCCACCAGATCGTTGACGTGCACGCCCAACGCCCGCCGCAACGTGACTTCGTCGGCCGTCGAAACGGAAATCAATCGCCCCACAGGGCCATGCAGGCCCGGCAAGCCCGCGCTTAACGCCGCCTGGGTTCCTCGAGCATACACGTCGGAAGATTCCCATTCTTCCTGGGCATCCAGTTGAGCCTGAGCACGGAACAACTCTTCTTGGGATCGCGACACGGTCGACTGGGCTTCGCTCAACGTTTTGTCACGGGCCCCCAGGTCGTCTTGGGCCGACTTAACGTTTGTTTCCGCCTGGGTCAAAGCCGCCGTTGCCGACACCGCGTCCGCCTCGGCTGTCGCCAAGTCCAGCCGCAACTGGGCCAACCGCTCTTCGGCTTTGGATTTGTCCTTAATTAAAACGTTTCGTTGGGCTTCCAACCGGGATTCCAACGACCGTTGAGCCATCAGGTCGTTGTTCAGTTTGGTTCGATCTTGGGTGTTTTTCCAAAGAGCGTTTTGAACGTCCGTGGCCACGTTTTGAACGCTGTTCAGCATCTCGGACTTTTCTTTATACGAGGCTTCCGCCGCGGCCAATATGTCCGCCGACTGGCGAGCCGATTGGGTTTCCTGGGCCAGGGAAACGCGAATTTCTTCCGACAGCTTGGCCAGCTCCTCTTGCCGCATCCGCCCTTGGTTAATGTCTCCGTCCAACACCAAATCCCGGTGGGCGATTTCGGCTTGCCGTTCCCGGGCGGTGGCCTGGCGTTGTTCCGCCAAATTGATCGCCCCATCGATTTCCGATAAGGCCCGGTTCATGGCCACCAACTTTTCACCCAACTGGGTTTCTTTCCAGCGGAGGTCGGCCAACTCGGCCTCTTTCTGGGCGGTGCCCGACGTTTTCGCGTGCAAATCGTTTTCCATCATCACCATGGCTTGGCCCATGGATTCCATTTGCTCTTCCAACTGTTTGGACTCGTACAGGGCGTGGGAAATTTCGAGGGTTTTTAAATTGTCCTGAATTTTCTGATACGATCGGGCTTTGCGCACGGCCGCCTCGATTTTGTCCATCTGCTCTTTTGTCAACGAAATGACGTCACTCAGCCGGTCCAGATCCAACTGGGTCCGATCCAACCGACGCAGGGCTTCTTCACGACGGGCCTTGTACTTCGAGACACCCGCGGCCTCTTCGAACAGTTCCCGGCGCTCTTCCGGTTTGGCCGACAACACATGCTCCACTCGCCCTTGTTCAATAATCGAATAGCCCTCTTCGCCGATGCCCGTGTCCAAAAACAGTTCTTTAATGTCTTTGAGTCGGCACTGGCTCTTATTGAGGAAATATTCGGATTCCCCCGACCGGAACAAACGGCGGGTGATGGTCACTTCGGAATAGTCGATGGGAAGGCGGTTTTGGGAATTGTCGAAGGTCATGGACACTTCCGACAAATTGGAGGGCGCCCGGTTGGCGGATCCGTTGAAAATAACGTCGGCCAACACTTTTGAACGAAGGGATTTAGCGCTCATTTCGCCCAAACACCAGCGAAGCGCGTCCACCACATTGGACTTTCCGCACCCGTTGGGGCCCACAATGGCGGTTACACCGGGCTCGAACTCCAGCCGGGTTCGATCCGCAAATGATTTGAAACCAACCATCTCAAGTCGTTTGAGATACATCGATGTGCCTTCCTTTTCCGAAGAAATCCCCTTCCAGAACCGCCATATTTTACCTATGAAGGGCCTTTAGTCAAGGAAAGATTCCGTCGCGGGGTCATTAAAACAAGGTCCCCGAACCGAAACGCGGTCCGGGGACCTTTTGAAAGAAGATGGGTTACTCGGAACCTGTCCGACATAAGACTTCGAAGCGAAAATTTGGACGCGGAGCCGAGTCGAAGCCGAAAAATTCGAGAATATCTTGATGATATTTGAGAACTTTTTGGCAAAGACGCAGGCCCGCGGCCGAATTTGCAGCCGAAAAGCTTATGTTGGACAGGCTCCTAGTGTAGTGCGTCCAACAGATCTTGACATTTGGAGGCCCGAATCCGACCGGATTCAAGGCGCGAGGAGAGAGCAATGCGGGCCATTGTGACCGACGAGCAACGAAGAAGCCGGACGGAGGCGGGCCTCCCGAAGGGTCGGGTGCTTTTGGGCTGCGCCATTGCCAAATTTCGCTTACATACACCCGGTATGCGCGCGAAATTTGGCTTCGGCTCGCCTCAAAATCGCCCGGCCAAATGTCAAGATATGTTGGACGCACTACACTAGGGTTGGGCGGGGGTCACCGTAATGCCGCCTGCTTCGGGAGCCATGTCTTTAGAAACCGAAAAGTTTTTGGTTTCAATCACGGCGCCCGATTCGTCTTTTAGTTCCACTTTCCATTCTCCGGGCCACACGGTTTTTTGGCTCCAGGTTGTCCAAGGGGATCCTTTCACATTCAAAGACACCGATGCCACTTCTTTTCCATCAACCGAATATACATGGACGATGGTGGTCGGCACGGTTTCGGATTTGACCCGGGTCAGGTAATACACCGGGGCGGAAGAATCAAAAGAGGCGGCTTCCCCCTGAATTGTTCGGGTTTCCCGATCCACGCCGTTACCCAGCGCGGACGTTACCACTTCGACTGAAGGAGCCGCGCTCTCCGCGGTCGTCGCCGTGGCCCCCATTTCCTCCGCCGAACCCCAAACGGAAAAACCCACAATTGCTCCCATCAATAAAACCAAATTCTTCATAGGAAAACCTCCTTAAGGAATAACTTACCGGAAAACATTAGCATGAAACGATAAAGAAAACTACAATCCCTGTCATGAAATCCCGAATAATGGTGCGCGCCCCCAACTGGTTGGGCGATGCCGTGATGGCCACCCCCTTTCTCAAACGCCTTAGCGAAAAAAATCCCGGCGTGTTTGTCGACGTCTGGGCCAAACCCGGATTAACCGAACTGTTTCGCGGCGCGCCGGGCGTCAGCGAAGTCGTGCCTTTAACTCCGAAGGAAAGCCCCTGGGCCCTCGCCAGAGGAATTCGGGCCCGCGGGTACGCCACGGCTTATATTCTTCCCCCCTCCTTTTCCTCGGCCCTGGGACCCGCACTGGCCGGTGTCCCCAACCGGATCGGATACGGGGCGGATTTCCGCTCTCCTCTGCTCACCCGCGCTCTTCCTTTGGATGAACGGTTCCATTACCTTCGCCGCTACCTGGGGCTTATCGGGGAGGAGGGGATTGACGTTCGTCCCGGAGACCTTTTTGTCCCCCGGACGTCCGAGGAAGAAACCGATTCTTTTCTGGCCAAAGCCGGCGCTCGACGATTGATCAATTTCGTGGCGGTGGCCCCGGGATCCCGGGCGCCGGCGCGGCGATGGTTTCCGGACCGGTTCGCCTCCGCGATCGACGGCTTGGGATCGGACAGATTGGACGTGCTTCTGATGGGCGCGCCGGAAGACCGGCCTTACGCCGCGGAGGTGGCCCGCCTGTGCCGCCGAAAAACCATCGACCTCTGCGGGCAAACATCGGTGCCCATGGCGGCGTCCATTCTGTCCCGTTGTCGCGCGCTTCTCACCAACGAATCGGGCCTGATGCACGTGGGCTGGGCCGTAGGTATTCCTCTGGTGGTTGTGGCCGGCCCCTCGAACCCCCGCCTGACCTCTCCGTTTGGACCCCAGGTCCAAATTTTGCAGACCCGGGACGTTCCTTGCGTGCCCTGCATCCGCAACGAGTGCTTCCTCCTGGGAGCGGACAACAAATTATGTCTAAAAAATATTTCCGTCACTGGGGTTTTGGAGATCCTTCAAAAGAAAATTCTTGCCTCCACCGACAAGGAGGGGTCTCCGTTTGGAGACCCCTCCTGAGATTCACCAGAGAAGGATGATTCGCGGGACTTTTCCCACTTATTCAACTTAATATATTCCCACCAACTGCCCCATGGCGTTGTATCGAGCCACACCCTGTTGTACAAGGGGTTGGGTGATGGGGTTACCGTTGGCATCGACCACTTGAGAGGTCACGCTTTGCGTCACATTCCCTTTCGGATCACGCGAGATGGACTGAGTAATTAGAGTCCGTTTCCCGTTGACCAGAGCGCTCGCTTTTATTTTGGTTTCGGTCCGGGGACCATCCTTTGCAATTGCCGTGGATGTGCTGACATACGACCCGTCTGTTTGTGTTGTGATCACTCCTGTTACGATGGTCCCATTATTAAGTATTTTCTGATACTCCGTCACTTTCTCTTTCAGCGGGTTTCCTTGGGCATCCACTGTTTGAGTGGTATTGCTCTGGGTAATGGTCCCGTTAAGCTCAATCGATTCGGATGTCGTGACCAAAACCCGCGCTCCATTTATCAAGGCGCTCCATTTGGTAATGGATCGGATCTTGGTTCCGTCCTTTTTAAGGGTCAAAGATTCACTGACAATCGACCCGTCCCTTTGCCGAATGGTTTGACCCGTTACGGTTGATCCATCGGTTTGCGTTTTCGTGAACTGAATCAAGATGGGTTCAACTGACACCCCTTTATTGTCGACCTTGTTATAAACAACGCTGGTGGTTTTGTCACCGTTGGGAGCCAGCGCGACGACATGGGAAACCACGGTGCGTGTTTTATCCGAACCCAAGGGGCTACCTTGGGTAATTGTTTCTGTCTTCGTACCGTCCTTTGCTACCGTGAGTGATTTGGTGATGTAGGAGCCGTCAGCTTGAGTGGCGGTTTTCCCCGTCATCTTGGATCCATCCGCAAGGATTTGAGTAAACTGAGAGACATTCTGGGTCCCACTCCACATAAGCGTTGGCTGATCGGATTCCTTAAAAGCCGGAACACGATCGGCCGGAAGCCCCGGCATGACAGAAACAAATAACACTCCATTTTCTACGCTCTCGCTAATAAGACTGGGTTTTTGAACACCGGACTCAAACGATAGAGCGGTCTTCGTTTTTGTGACCACGGTGTCCTTGCTTCGAACGCTGGTCCCGGATGTTTTTTCCGTATAGGGGCCCCAGGGTTCGTCTTTGTCCACCTTGCCGTTTAAGTTCCAGTCACCGATGATAGCGCCTTCAAACTTATCAGCGACGATGCCTCTCTTTACGCTTGTGAAAATGGTTTTATCGCCATCAATGACTTTGTGTGTGGTAACGGTCGTTCCATTTTGGAATGTTTGGACAGAATCGAAATTCCAAACCGTCTTGCCATTGGCAGGGTCAGACGAGAAGGATGTTTTTTTGATGGAATTACCGTCGCTTTCTTCAATTGTTCCTTTTGTCTTTCCATCAACAACAGAATATCGGGCTTGAATTTTCTTATCTCCCTCAACCCGTTCTGACACAACAGATTTCGACAACTCTCCTCTCGGCCCCACCACTGTTTCGCTCCGGGTGTTCGAACGAACCAACACTTTCCACTCCTTCTCGGCCGTATGGTAAACGGTTGTGTTCGAATAGGTTAATAGTCCGTTGGCGCTCACCCAGATGCTGCTGTGTTGGGCGATGTTGCTTCCTTTGGATTTGGTTTTCACTAACCCCATGTAGCCATCGTTATCTTCGGTCCGGTTAAATTGCGCGTTACTAACCCGACCATCCTGATAACGTATTGTGGCTGTGAAAATCCCCGCACCGGCATCATGTTCATATTTGCCTTCAAACCGGCTTTTTAGCCCATTGGCATCCAGCACATTTCCTGAGAAGACGGAGGTCTCGACACGACCGGTCGATTTCGTTTTCATTTGCAAGTCGACGATTTCCCCAAAAAGACCTCCCGCCGTGATCGTGTTGGCGAGCATGCTAGAAATGCCCCCCTGCTGTCGTGTGGCGCTTCTTTTTTCCGCTATGATCGCTTGAATTTCGTTGGCAGCGATTTGGCCGGGCAAAACCGCGGGGCTTTGATGACCAAGACTGGACAAATTCGCGTTCATACGAGCCACGGCGGCTTCCGAGGCCTTCTGAGCGGCCGCAATTTGGCTTAGCGAACTCCCACGATTTGCTTGTTCCTCTGTCGAACTTCTCAATTCCGCATACACATTTTGGAAAGGCATCGACGTATAGGCCAATGCCCACGCAACAAACAAACGGCCCCAACCACTTATCTTCTTATGCTCGTTCCGTTTCATAAGTTTCTCCTTTGGACCCAATTTTGGACGAATCGTCCAACCGGCTTTGTGACAGGAGAATATCACGGCCCCCCGAAAGAAACCCTTAAGAACTTGTAAAGAAGTGGAAACAAATTTGTAAATTTTTGGTAACAATCGAAAGGTCGATTTGATGGGTCTTGGATCGGGAGGGGAGGACAACGGTGTTGATTGCGAAAGTTTGATGTACCGTTCTTCAGACGGAAAAGAAGGCCCGACGGACAATCCGGGAACGAATCTCTGGCACGCGAAATACCTTATTGTTCTTCGGAAGGGGGGGCCCGTTTTTCCATGACGCGTTTGACTTGGAGCGCGGTGCCCTTCGGTCTTTTCTTGAAAATCTCGATCCGTTCGGCCGTCCGCTGGCTCACCGGTCCCTAACTGAGGGAGCTGATGGCCGGGGTCAAAGGGCGGCGGGCAGGATTGGTTTATCGGGCAAAAGCGCTCGGAGAAAGGCTTCGCACGGAATGACGTCGATGCCGTCGATCCGAAGACGTTCGGACCCGCGATAAAGAAACACGGCGCGTGATTGGGCGTAATCGTTTTGAAACGACTTAAGGCCCCGTAAATCTTCGGGCCGGACACGTCCGGTGTTTTTGACCTCCAGGGCCCAAATGCCTGAAGCGCCGTAGATGATAAAATCCACCTCCACCCCGGCTCGGGTGCGCCAATAGAACAGTTCGTGTTTATCCCGGGAATAATCGTTCCAAGCCCGGAGGTGTTGAGCGACCAATCCCTCCAGCGCCTGTCCTTCGATTTCTTCCGGGCGATCCAAGGGACCACGGCGGCGCAACGCGCGAAAAACCCCCGCGTCAAAATAAAAAAATTTCGGGTGTTCGGCCATTTGGCGGCGGGCTCGCTTGGTAAAGATCGGAAGTTGAAAGGATAAGAGAAGGTCTTGCAGGATCTCCGCATACCCCACGATGGTGGTGCGCTTGCATTCGGCTTCGCGGGCCAAGGCGCTGAAGTTGATCGGTTGGGCGTGGGAAAATGCCATGACCTCGAGGAATCGTGAGAAATTCCCAATGTTCCGGACAAGCCCTTCCTGTTGAACCTCCTCCTTAAGGTAAAGGCCCACGTAGGATTCCAAAACGCGAATGGGATCTGAAGAATCCCAAACCAAGGGAAGAAGGCCGCGCTGAAGCGCGTCTGTCAAACGGAAAATCGGGCCCACCTCGGCGGCCATGAAAGGGTGCATGTGTTCGAGAAGCGCCCGGCCGGCCAAAAGGTCGACACCAGCCCGCTTGAGTTTGCGGGCGCTGGATCCGGTGAGTACGAAAACCCAACCGCGCTTTTCCTCGATCAATTTGTGAACCAAATTCAACAGGATGGGAAATCGTTGGATTTCATCCAACAGAATCACGCTCCCCGGGGGGAGGGCACGGACGACATCCAAGAGACGTTCGGGCGCGGCGCTGTAAGAACGAAAAATGGGCTCGTCCAGAAGATCGACAGTGTGCGCATCAGGAAATGCCGAACGGACCCACGTGGATTTGCCGGTCCCGCGAGGACCCAACAGGAAAAAACTTTGACGAAGGGAAGGATGAAACAATCGCTTTAGCATCGTCATATTGTACGTATTTTTAACATATGTTCCGTTAATTTGCAACAAAAAAAAGGTGGTGGGAGGGGGGGGGACGCAAACGCCATGGATGTTCCGTAACCTCAAAACCGACAGTCTGGGAACGCGAAAGGGGACGTCGTTGGAAACCTTAAAAAAAAGCCAATCCCCCCGCCGTATTGCCGAAAGGATCGAACCGGCTAAACATTCGAGAGGATTCTCTGCGGGAAGTAAAACCTTATTTTTCTTCGGCGGACGATTCCAGTTTATCCATGACGCGTTTGACTTGGAGTTCGGTGTCTTTGAGGCGCTTTTGGCAAAATTCAATCAGTTCGGCGGCGCGTTTCACTTTTTCGGACAGTTCGTCCACGTCCACTTCGCCCTGGTCCAGGGCTTCCAATATTTTTTGGAGTTCCTCGTAGGCGGTTGCGTACCCTTCGGATTTTTTGGTCATTTTAGTCCTTCTTTTTGGCCAGCACGTTGGCGGTCACCAATCCGTCCGACAAACGCGCTTGGATAAACTCGCCCACCTGCACCGACCGGACACTTTTGGCGATCCGTCCCCCGGCGTAGATCAGGCTGTAGCCCCGCGCCAAAATTCGGCGCGGGTCTTTCAACTCGCACTCTTTTTGAAACCCTTCCAGCCGTTCCCCGTGGGAACGGAGCGTGGCTTTCACGCTCCCGCCCAGACGAACCGGGGCGTTCCCCAGTCGATCTTCCAACAAAGCGAGTCGCTGTCGAGCCGAGGCCCGCAACCGGTCCAACAGAGCCCCGAGCGAATTTTTTGAGAGGGCCACGAAGTGTCCGGTGCTTTCGCGCCAGGCGCGGGCCGACTCGGTGAGCGCTCGGGATTCCCGATCCAAGCGTTCGTGGGCGGCGTCCCTCAACGAGCGGGCCGATTCGGACAGAGCGGTTTCCACGGCACGGGCTTTCTCGATCAAAAACTGCGCCGCCGCCGTGGGCGTTTTTCGGCTCGTGTGGGCCACCAGGTCGGCCACGGACAGGTCGATCTCGTGACCGATCCCGGTGATGACCGGTTTCGGACACGCCGCCACCGCCCGAGCCACCTTTTCTTTATCAAACCAGATCAAATCCGAGCGGGACCCGCCGCCGCGAATCAACACGATCACGTCCACCTCGGGCACCCGCGCCAACCGGGCCAGCGCCCGGGAAACATCCAATTCCGTTTCGATCCCCTGCATGCGGGCGTCCACAAAATGAATTTGAAATCCAAACCCCGACCCCCGCAGTTCTTCCACAAAGTCGTGATACGCCGCGCTGCCGTCCGACGTCACCAACCCAATGTCCAGCGGAAGCATGGGAAAATGGGTTTCGCGATTGCGATCAAAAAGCCCCGCTCGTTTTAACGATTCGATCAGTTCCCGTCGAGCCCGTTCCATGTCCCCCAAAGTGAAATGGGGGTCCACGTCCAGGACTTTCAACTGAAGATTGGCCCGGGGCCAATAGAAATCGATTTTGCAAAGAAGTTTCACTTGGAGACCGTCTTGAAATTTCAGATCTCCAGCCACGTCCATTAATTTGGCTTTCATGGCGTTGTGAACGTCGCCCCACACCAGGGCCTTGATGCCCGCCTTGACCGTGTCCGATCCCACCTCTTTTTCAATCAATTCGAAATAGATTTGCCCCCACCGGCGTTGCCCGGCCTTGGCCGCGTCCCGGTCGTATCCTTGAACCTCGCCCACGACCCAAAATGCGTCTGAAAAACTTTGTTCCAGGGCCGCCCCAATGGCGCGGTTAACCTGGCTGACCGTCAAAGATTTTTTTTCATCGTCCATGGCTTTTTTCCAAGGCCAGCAACCATCGGGATTCCCGGTCCAGGTCGGCCTCTTCGTCGTACACCGAAAACGGCCGCCCCGCCATCCATTCCCGGGCGCCGCGACCCAGCAACGCCTGGGGCGCGTTCCGTTGAAACTGGATTAACAATCGGCGAAGGTTGTCAGGCCCAGCCGCGCCCTTATCGGCACCCAGACCGGAAAAATCGAATCCGGCCGGGCTCAACCGCCATCGTTTCCCTTCTCCAAAAATGTCAAAAAAAAGAAGCCATTCGGTTTCCGTGACCGTCTTTTTGGATTCCTTGCTCCCCCCCATTCCGATCGGGATGCCTGTGGTCAACATGACGCCCAGGCCCAAGATCTTGCGGCCGGTTGAACTTTCTTCTTTGGTTGTTTTTGTGACCAGGGAATCACGGCGGAGGTTGGCCACGGACAGCAACCGAATACGGGAAAGCTCGATCATGCATGAGACGGACGGGATCCCCACCCTTAACTCCACTTGGCCCTCGGAAAAAAAAGCCCCGTGCACCGACACCGGATCAATCCTTGCGGGAACCTCGGTTACGGCCACGACCGTCGATTTAATTCCCGCGCCGACGGCTTTCTCCGCCAACGCCCGGGCCGACGTTTCGTCCAGGTTTTCCCCCAGAAACCCCCACGCCCGGCGGGCCAACCGCTGGGCGTCAATCAATGGAATTCCTTTTTCGGCGGAAAAAAAACGAGCCAGAACGCCCGCATCGGCGCCGGCGGGGTCAGCCAACAGAACGGTGTATAATCCCACTCGTGCCTGTCCTCTTATTTCCTATTCGCTGGTTTCTTCGGTTCTTCTTCAATTCCTTTCTTCAGCTTTTCGGCGGCTTCCTGGGCGCTTCGAAGCAAGCGGCCGTCCCGGTCGCCTTTGGCCAATTTTTCCAGGGCGGGCGCCGCCCGTTCATCGCCGATTTGCGACAAACCCCGAACCGCCGCCATTTGAACCAAAAGCGAGGGGTCATTTAAGAGACCGATCAAATGGGACTGAACGTCTTCACGTCCCGATCCCACCTGAACCAAACAGCGGATCGCGGTCAACCGCCGCGTTTCAGGGACACCGTAGGCGGAATGTTTCTTTAACCGAGCCACCAGATCGAGGGGTTTCAGAGCCGTCAGGGCTTCCAAAGCCCCGGAACGGGTCACGTCGTTCCACGAATCCCGTTTGAGCGCGTTCTCAATAACTGGGAGGACCGAGGGATCCCCGTGCCGGGCCAACGCGCGAACCGCCTGATTGAAGGCGAAATAACTTTTCTCTTTTTCGTGCGTTTCCATAAGCCGAGCACGCACCGACGGTTCCCGAAACTCGCCCAGGGCGTACAAAATGGCCCGCCGGGCTTTTGGATGTTCCACCAAACTGTGTGCCCGCAAGAGAGCGTGGCCGGCGGCGGGCGTGCGGATTTGTCCCAGCGCCTGGGCCATTTCACCTTGGACATGCCAGTTTTTTTCCTTGAGAAGGGCCTTCCCTAAAACATCCACAACGGCCGGACTGCCGATCTTTCCCAACGCTTTGGCCGCGTCGGCCCGACCCAACACGTGCGGGTCATCCGTCAACTGGTGAATCCACAGGGATTCGGTCTTCGGAAAATCTACCTTTTTAAGGATCCAGTGATCCGGATCGAACAACACCAAATCCGGTTCGGCCGCCAGCTTAAACCGGAACAGGTGGGCCTTTTTCGACACTGTTTCCGTAAACCGTTTTTCACCGGAACGGCTTCGAAACGCAAACGTCACCGGAAGATGAAACAGCGCCGTTTCGCCGTTGGTGTTTTGTGTCTGGCGCACGCGAACGACGGCCTCTTTGCGGCGGGCGTCCCACCAATAGCGCACGTAAAATTCCGGATGGCCCGCGCCAAACACCCATTGGTCGAAAAACCGCGAGAAATTTTTACCGGTTGTCGCCTCGATGGCGTCCATCAGATGGCGTGTTTCCACCACGCGCCCTCGATGACCGCGCACGTACGTTCCGATGGATTTCCAAAAGTCCCGGTCGCCCAGTTGGCCGCGAATCATGTGCAACACCAACGAGCCCTTTTCGTAAAGGTGCCGATCGAAAAGGTCCGAGGGTTGTTTGTACACTTTCGTCACGATGGGCCGACGGTAATGATCTTTGTCTTCGTCAAAATAAGCCTCGGCGTTTTGGCGCAGTTCCACGGCAAATTCGTCGGGGCCTTTATCGAACTCCGTAAACAACGCCTCAAAATACGTGGCAAAACTTTCGTTAAGCCACGCGTGAGACCAATCCCGGCAGGTCAAAAGATCGCCGAACCATTGATGGGCCAATTCGTGCGCCACCAGCGGGTCCGACGAAAAATCCAGGTGGGCCCGCTCGTCGTGGAGCGTCAACGCCGTCTGGGTGGTGGCGCTGGTGTTTTCCATTCCTCCAAAAATAAAGTCCACCGCCGCCACTTGGGCGTATTTGGGGTAAGCATACGGTATGCCGATCCGCCGGGAAAAAAATTCCATCATCTTCGGCGTTTTTCCAAAGGCCCTTCGAGCGTCTTCTTCCCGCCCTTTGGGAACGTAGTAGAGAACCGGTTTCCCCCGCCAACGATCCTTAATTTCAGAAAATTCGCCCACCGCCAACGTCACCAAATACGTCGCGTGGGGAATGTCCTGTTTCCAGTGAAAAAGCGTTTCGCGGCCGATCTCGGTTTTTCGAACCAGCCGGCCGTTGGACACCGCCGTGTACCCCCGCGGGACTCGCACGCGCATTTCCGTGGTGGTCCGATCCTGGGGCGCGTCGTGGGATGGAAACCAATATCGGGAATATTCGTCTTCCCCCTGGGTCCAGACCTGAACCGGTTTGTCGGGATAAAACCGGTCCGGCCCGACAAAATAAAGTCCCAAAGGGGGTTTCGTGACACGATAGCGGATGGCCACGTCCACTCGCCGTCCCCGGGCAATCGGCGGGTCGAAAACAACCGTGATCTTTTTTCCGTCGTATTTGAATTCCGTCGCACGCCCCTCGCGGGTCACGGAAACGCCTTTGAATCCAACGGCGTCAAACACCATCCGGTCGGCTTTTTCCGCCATGGCTTCCAGGGTGGTGGTACAGGTTCCGCTCAAGGTTTTTTTGTCCAGGTCCAGCTTGAGGTCCAAAGCAATGTGCTGGGTGTCAAACGTGCGGTCCGGCGCGTATCGGGCTTCGGACCCCTTGATCGTGAACCGGCCATCGGCCGCGCGCGCGCACGACCGGCATCCCATCTGCTCTTCAAACATAAAATCCTCCGTGGACCAACTGGATTGAGTTAATGCGGTTATTTTTTGGGGCTGGCTTTTTTGAAAAACAGGTGGTCCCCGGCGAGGGCGTCCAGCTCCACATGATCCCCTTCGTGAAAATCGCCGGCCAAAAGCTTTTTGGCCAAAGGGTCCACGATTTCTTTTTGAATGGCGCGTTTGAGCGGGCGCGCCCCGTAGTCCGGGTCAAACCCCTGTTTGGCCAAAGCGGCTTTGGCCTCGGCGGTCAGACGCAACGTCAGTTTTCGCTCGGCCAACCGCTTTTGAACCAACGCCAACTGGATGTCCACCACCTTTTCGATGTCTTTTTCCGTCAAGCGATGGAAAATAAGGGTTTCGTCGACCCGGTTCAAAAATTCCGGCCGGAAATGGCCCCGCAACGCCTGCATCACCTGGGCCCGGGCTTCCCGGTCGGTTTTGGCTTCCAATAAAAACGCGCTCCCGATGTTGGAGGTCATAATGACCACGGTGTTCTTGAAATCCACCGTTCGGCCTTGTCCGTCGGTCAAGCGGCCGTCTTCCAACACTTGCAAAAGAATATTAAAAACATCCCCGTGGGCCTTTTCAATTTCGTCCAGCAACAACACCGCGTAGGGACGGCGCCGCACCGCTTCCGTCAGTTGTCCGCCCTCTTCATACCCCACATACCCCGGCGGCGCGCCGATCAACCGGGACACCGCGTGTTTTTCCATATATTCCGACATATCCAACCGCACCACGGCCCGCTCGTCATCGAACAAGAACTCGGCCAAGGCCCGGGCCAGTTCTGTTTTTCCCACCCCGGTGGGGCCAAGAAAAATAAAAGAACCCATGGGTCGATGGGGATCGGCGAGACCCGACCGGCTCCGTCGAATGGCGTCCGCCACCGCCCGCACCGCTTCGTCTTGGCCCACCACCCGGGCGTGCAATTTGTCTTCCATTTTCAGTAGCTTCGCCACTTCCCCCTCCAGCATCCGAGACACGGGAATGCCGGTCCATTTCGACACCACCTGAGCGATGTCTTCCTCGTCCACGGCCTCTTTCAGCATGGCGGAACCCTTCTGCAGGGCCGCCAAGCGGTCTTGGGCGTCTTTCATCTCTTTTTCCAGAGCCGGCACCCGGCCATACCGCAGTTCCGCGGCTTTCCCCAAATCGCCGCCCCGCTCGGCCTTTTGTTCTTCCCGACGAACTTCTTCCAACTTTTCTTTGGCGTCGCGGATGCGGGCCAAACCGGCTTTTTCCGCCTGCCATTGACCTTTCATCCGATCGGACTTTTGGGCCAGTTCCACTAATTCTTTGTCCAGTTTGGACAACCGTTCGCGGCTGGCGGGATCTTCCTCTTTTTGGAGAGCCCGCCGTTCGATCTCCAACTGGCGGCGGCGCCGTTCCACCTCGTCCAACTCCACCGGCATGGAATCCATCTCCATGCGAAGCCGGCTGGAGGCTTCGTCCATAAGGTCAATGGCTTTGTCGGGAAGAAATCGGTCGGCAATGTAGCGGTCCGACAACGTGGCGGCCGCCACCAACGCGCTGTCGGTGATTCGCACGCCGTGATGAAGTTCGTAGCGCTCTTTCAAACCGCGCAAAATAGCGATGGTTTGTTCCACCGTCGGAGCCCCCACCACAATGGGCTGGAACCGCCGTTCCAACGCCGGGTCTTTTTCCACGTGTTTGCGGTATTCGTCCAACGTGGTCGCGCCCACACAGCGCAACTCGCCGCGCGCCAACATGGGTTTCAACAAATTGGCCGCGTCCACGGCGCCTTCCGCCGCGCCGGCGCCCACCAGCGTGTGCAACTCGTCAATAAACAAAATGATTTTGCCCTGGGCATCCACGATTTCTTTTAACACCGCTTTCAAGCGGTCCTCAAATTCGCCCCGGTATTTGGCCCCGGCGATCAGCGCCCCCAAGTCCAACGACAAGACGCGCTTTTCTTTCAACCCTTCCGGCACGTCTCCCGTCACCACCCGCTGGGCAAGGCCTTCGGCGATGGCGGTTTTTCCCACACCGGGTTCGCCGATCAAAACCGGATTGTTTTTTGTCCGTCGGGAAAGAACTTGAATCACCCGTCGAATTTCCTCATCGCGGCCAATGACCGGATCCAGTTTGCCCGCCCGGGCCGATTCGGTCAGGTCCCGGGCGTATTTTTCCAGGGCTTGGTATTTGGCTTCCGGGTTCTCGTCGGTCACGCGGTGGGACCCGCGAACCTCCGTGAGCGCTTGAAGCACCCGGTCCCGGGTGAGCCCCTGGGATTTCAAAACCTCCGACCCCGCGTCCCCGGAAAGGGCCAACAAACCCAACAGAAAATGCTCGGTGGAAATCAGCTCGTCGCGCAGGGATTTCGCTTCCTCTTCGGATTTGATCAGAAGGTCGCGAAACGACGGCGCGGCCGACAATTGAACGGAACCGCGCACTTCCGGAATTTTATCGAGAGCGGCGCGCACCGCGGATTGAAGAGCGGACATCGACGTTCCGGCTTTTTCGAGAACGGCGGGAACAACGTTGTCGGGCACGTCCAGCATTGCCAAAAGCACATGGATGGATTCCAGCCTCGCGTGGCCACGTTTTTCCGCGGCGGCGTGGGCCGCTTGGAGAGTTTCTTGGGCTTTGAGGGTTTGTTTCAACATAAACGTTAGGCGGGAAGACCGTTGAAATGGTTCATGGCCGCGTCCAGCCCTTCCGTCAAAACAGCGTGAAGGGCTTGGGCCCCGGTTTCCGCCAGCTCCGCCAAAGCGTCGGCGTCCACTTTCTTCAAAACAAAATCTTTGGGATCCATCCCCGGCGGAACCGGTCCCACGCCGATGCGCAACCGGGCCACGTCTTCCGTGTTAAACGAATGAAGAACCGAGTCCAACCCGTTGTGGCCGCCCGCACTGCCTTTTCGCCGAATGCGAACCTTGCCCCAGGGCAACGAAAAGTCGTCGCAGACCACCACCATTTCGCCGACCGGCACGTGCCACCATTGGGCCGCCCAAAAAACAACGTCGCCGGAAATGTTCATCAACGATTTGGGTTTGATGAACCGCGTCGTCCCTTTGGACGCCGCGTGGACTTTGTTCTTCTCGTCTTTCCACGTCAGTTTCAACCGCCGCGCCACAACATCGAGGACCTGAAACCCGATGTTGTGGGGGGTGTGATCGTATTTTTTTTCGTCGTTTCCCAGCCCCACCACCAAGGAGGGAATCATGAACGGGCCCGGTAAAAGACCCTACTTTTTGGCGGCGGGCGCGGCCTTCGCGTCCTTGCCGGCCGCGGGGGCGGCCTTGCCACCCGCCGGCGCTTTGGCTCCGGCGGCTCCTTCTTCGCCTTCTTCGGGTTTCTTGCCTTTGGCGATCACTTCGGGTTCCGTGGCGCCGGGCGCCGCGGCCGCCGCCGGCGTGGTTGTCGTTTCTTCCTCCGCCGGGGCCACGATGTTGACCACCAGGCTGTCCTTGTCGTTCAGCCCTTCGACACCGGGCGGCAGAACCAAATCTTTCACCTTAATTCCCTGATTGATCTGAAGAGCGGTCACGTTCACGGCAATGCTGTCGGGGATGTCCGTGGGCAAACAGCGAACCCGCAGGTTGCGAAGAATGTGTTCCAAAATCCCGCCGCCCACTTTCACGCCGGGCGCGTCGCCGGACAAGACCAAAGGCACGTTGACTTCGATTTTTTCCGTCATGGAAATGCGTTGGAAGTCCACGTGAATCACGTCGTGGCTCAACACGTCGCGTTGGACGTCTTTGACCAGCACCACCTCGGCGCCGCCGTCCAGCTTCAGGTTCATGAGCACGTTGGTCCCGTGTCCTTTCAATAAACGGACAAAGTTTTTAAGGTCCAAGGCCAACCGTTGCGGCTCTTTTTGACCGCCATAAACAACGGCCGGGATTTGTCCGGCGAGGCGCAACTGGCGAAGAGCGCCCTTGGTGTTTTCACCGCGTTTCGCGGCGGCTAATTCAATGGTCTGCATGGGGTATACCTCTCTATTTTTCTAAAAAGCGAACATCTCGCTGATGGACCGCTCCACATGGATCCGCTGGATCGCTTCGGCCAACAACGGCGCCACCGACAACACGTGAATCTTGCGGGCGTCCTTGTGGTTTAAAGGGATGCTGTTGGTGATCACCAACTCTTCCACCGGCGAGGCGTTGAGCCGTTCGATGGCCGGCCCCGCCAGAACGCCATGGGCCGCCGCGGCCAACACCCGCGTGGCACCCCCGTCGGACAACGCCTGGGCCGCTTTCACCAGCGTCCCGCCGGTGTCAACCAAATCGTCGATGATCAACGCCACTTTGCCTTTCACGTCGCCGACCACGTGCATCACGTTGGCTTCCCGGGGCGAAATGCGCCGCTTGTCGATAATCGCCAACCCCGACTCCAACCGTTTGGCGAAGGCCCGCGCCCGTTCCACACCGCCGGCGTCGGGCGACACCACCACCAACTGTTCCGGCGGGATCTTTTTCTTTTGGAAATAGCCCACCAACACCGGATTGGCGTAAAGATGGTCCACGGGAATGTCAAAAAAACCTTGGATCTGGCCCGCGTGCAAATCCATCGTCAGAACCCGGTCGATCCCCGCCGCGCGAATAATGTTCGACACCAGTTTTGCTGAAATGGGAACCCGGGGTTCCGCTTTGCGGTCTTGCCGGCCATACCCGAAATACGGGATCACCGCCGTGATCCGCCACGCCGACGCCCGTCGCAAAGCGTCCACCATCAGCAACAGTTCCATCAAATTGTCGTTGGCCGGATAACTGGTGGGCTGGATAATGAAACAGTCCGCGCCGCGCACGTTCTCGGTGATTTTCACTTCCACCTCGCCGTCCGGAAACCGCCCCACACTGGCCTGGCCCACCTGGGTTTTTAATACGCCGGCGATTTCTTTGGCCAACGCCGGATGGGCGTTACCCGAAAAAAGTTTTAAGGGAGCGATCAATCGATTTTCTTCTTTCTTTTTAGCCATGGGTTGTCCTTATTTTAAGAAGCCGTCTTTTTTTGGCCCACCCGGGTTTAACCGTCGTGGCCGACCGTTCCACCGCCAGAGCGTCCGCCGGAACATCTTTTGTCAGCGTGGACCCGGCGCCCACCACCGCGCCGGCGCCCACCCGCAAAGGCGCCACCAAATTCACATTGGATCCGATAAACGCACCGGGACCGATCTCGGTGGCAAACTTTTGGTAACCGTCGTAATTGCACGTGATGACGCCCGCCCCCACGTTGGTCCCCGCGCCCACCACCGCATCGCCCAAATAACTTAAATGGTTCACTTTGGCCCCAGCGCCCAACCGGGCCTTTTTCAGTTCAACAAAGTTGCCCACATGGGCGTCGCGACCCACCACCGCGCCGGGTCGCAACCGCGACCAGGGCCCCACCCGCGCGCCGGACTCAACCTGGGCGCTTTCCCCGAACGTCGCATCCAATCGCACCCCATCACCGACCCGGCAATCCACCAACCGCGTCATCGGACCGATTCGGCAACCGCGGCCGATCCGCGTGGCCCCCGCTAAAAACGTATTCGGCTCTATTACGGTGTCTTGGCCGATCCGAACTCCGGCGTCCACAAAGGTGCTGGCGGGATCCACAACGGTCACGCCGTCGTCCATCAACCGGTTCAACGTCCGGCGATTGAGCCGCTGGGCCGCCTCGACCAGTTCGCGCCGATTGTTGACGCCCAAAATTTCGTCGCCGTCCGGCAAACACAACGCGCCCACCGGCCGCCCGCGCCGCACCAAGTCGCTGATCACGTCGGTGATGTAATACTCGCCCTTGGCGTTGTTGGGACGCAATCGGCGCAACCCAGCCAACAAATCAACCACTCGAAAACAGTAGGTGCCCGAATTGATTTCCCGCACACGCCGTTCCTCGACCGAAGCGTCTTTGTGTTCCACGATGGCCACAGGTCGGCCTTGAACACGGCGAATGCGTCCATACCCCGTTGGGTCCGGCACTTCCGCCGTTAAAAGGGTAGCCGCGTTTTTTTCCCGCTGATGAAGCCGTGTCAACGCCCGAAGCGTCTCGGTGCGAACCAACGGAGCGTCTCCGCACAGGACCAACACATCGCCGCCCCGCCGAGCCAACCAGTTGGCCGCCGGCCGAACCGCGTCGCCGGACCCCCGCCGCTCCTTCTGAATAAAAAAAGAAAGTCCGTCTCGGGCCGCCAACCGGCTCTTAACCGTATCAGCCCCGCGCCCCAACACCACCCCCACGGCGCCGCCCATCGGCGACACCGCATCCAAAACATGTTCCACCAACGCCTTGCCCGCGGCCGGATGCAACACTTTCGGAATCTCCGACTTCATTCGGGTTCCTTCCCCCGCGGCCAAAACCAGAACGCTCAGCACACAGTCTCCTTCACCGTAAAAAAAGCGAAAAGCGCCCCTCCACAATCAATGTTTGGGGAAAGCCATTGTGTTTTGCCCAAAAAATCAAGTGATTGGCCGTCCTTCGTCTTCCAAGCGGGGGAAATTCTAGCATACTTTCGGGCGCTCGGCTTCTGTTCCCCCATTCCCTGGGGGGTCGCGTTATTTCGTTTCCACCCCCGAAGCGGTCGCGGGGGCCGCCTCCGTGGCCTCGACCACCGGGCGGACCCGATTGACGAAATAGGGCGTATCGCCAAAAATTCGCGGGGGAACCCCCCGGTGCTGGTTGTAGGTCAAAACCACCCGGTTTCCCATGGTGGATTCCACGAAAGGGACTATGTTTTTATCCCGAACGGTGAAATAAAATATTTCCGGCATGGCTCCCGGCAAGTTGACCATGGCCAGTTCCCCTTCCCACGTTTTGAAGACCCAGCCCCGCTTGGAAAACTTTTGCACGAACCCCGCCCGTTCGCCCGTCGAATAGACGAAATTCAGGCTCACCCAACTCCACAATCCGAAACCGATCAACGCCCCCACGATCACCAGCACGGAAAAACCCGCCACTTTGCGCACAATTTTTGACCCGATCGACGATGGCTCAGCCATATCCGTCCTCCTTAAAATCGCTGCGACTGCCGGTATTGTATCCTTTTTGTTATTCTATGCGAACACACACCCCTTTGAAAGGAGTCGGCTATGCCATCGAACAGCTTGAATAGTTTCGGTACACGCCAACCGCTGTCCGGCGGCGTGAGCTTTTACTCGTTGCCCGCGTTCCAAAAAAAATCGGGGATCCTTTTAGAAAAAATTCCTTATTCGATCCGAGTCCTCCTGGAAAACCTTCTGCGCATGGAAGACGGACGGTTGGTCACCAAAGACAATGTGGACTCTTTGGCCCGCTGGACACCCACGAACCGGCCGGAAAAAGAAATTCCGTTCATTGCCTCTCGGGTTCTTCTCCAAGATTTCACGGGCGTGCCGGTGGTGGTGGATTTGGCCGCCCTGCGCGACGCGGCCCAATCGTTCGGCGTCGATCCGGAAAAAATTAACCCCTTGTTTCCCGTGGATTTGGTGATCGACCATTCGGTGCAAGTGGACGCGTTTGGATCGCCGGACGCCTTTCAAAAAAACGCCGCCCTGGAATACGCCCGCAACGGGGAACGGTATACCTTTTTAAAGTGGGGCCAGAAAGCCCTGCGCAACTTCCGCACGGTTCCCCCCGACACGGGCATTGTCCACCAGGTCAACTTGGAATATTTGGCGTCGGTCGTGGGCGTCACGCCCGACGAGGGCGGGCCCGTGGCGCACTTTGATACGGTGATCGGCACCGATTCCCACACCACCATGATCAACGGGTTGGGCGTGGTGGGGTGGGGCGTGGGCGGCATTGAAGCCGAGGCCGCCATGCTGGGCCAACCCATGTCCATGTTGATCCCCGACGTGGTGGGCGTGCGCGTGTCCGGCCGGCTGGCCCCGGGCGCCACCGCCACGGACGCGGTTCTCACGGCGACTCAGCTGTTGCGCAAACGCAACGTCGTCGGAAAATTTGTGGAATTTTTCGGCCCCGGCTTGTCGGACTTGTCATTGCCCGACAGGGCCACCATCGCCAACATGGCCCCCGAATACGGAGCCACGGTGGGATTTTTCCCCGTGGACGAAGAAACCTTGGCCTACCTCCGCCTCACCGGCCGGTCACCGGAACAGGTTAAGCTTGTTGAAACCTATTGCAAGGCCCAGGGACTGTTTCGAACCGACCGTTCTCCCGAACCTGTTTTCACCGACGTGTTGGAGTTGGATCTTAACGCGGTGGTTCCCTCCCTGGCGGGCCCAAAACGGCCCCAGGACCGGGTTTCGCTCAAAGACGCGAAATCGTCTTTTTTGAAATCCCTCAGCGCCCCCGTAAAAGAGCGCGGCTTTGAGATCGCTCCCGAATCGTTGGGGGCCAAGGGATCCATTCAGGTTGGGACGAAACCGGCGGACATCGCCCACGGAACCGTGGTGTTGGCCGCCATCACCAGTTGCACCAACACGTCCAACCCTTCCGTCATGATCGGGGCCGGATTGCTGGCCAAAAAAGCCGTGGAAAAAGGGCTCACGGTGGCGCCCCACATCAAAACCAGTTTGGCCCCGGGGTCCCGGGTGGTAACGGACTATCTGGACTCAGCGGGATTAACGCCTTATTTGGAAAAACTTAATTTTCATTTGGTCGGATACGGATGCACCACCTGCATCGGCAACAGCGGCCCCCTCCCCGAGGCCGTGTCGAAAATCGTTAAAGAAAAAAATCTCGTGGTGGCGGGGGTTCTGTCGGGAAACCGGAATTTCGAAGGGCGCATCAACCCCCACGTAAAAGCGAACTATTTGGCCTCGCCGCCTTTGGTGGTGGCCTACGCTCTCGCGGGGAGGATGGACTTAGACCTGACTTCGGAACCGTTGGGAACAGGAAAAAACGGGCCCGTATACCTGGCCGACATTTGGCCGACGCCTCAGGAGGTTCAAGAAGCCGTTCGCACGGCGGTCCGCTCGGACATGTTTAAAACCCGCTACGGCGACGCGGAAAAAGGCGACGCCCAGTGGAACGCCCTGTCCGTTCCGGAAGGGAAACGGTATGCTTGGAATTCGTCTTCCACTTACATCAAAAAACCGCCGTATTTTGACGGCATGACCTTGACCCCCGGACCGCTCACCGACATCCAAGGCGCGCGCGTGCTGGCCGTGTTGGGCGACTCGGTGACCACCGACCATATTTCCCCCGCCGGATCCATTGGCGAAGACACCCCCGCCGGCCGCTATCTGCTGGCCCAAAGCGTGTCAAAAAAAGACTTCAACTCCTATGGTGCCCGACGGGGCAATCACGAAGTGATGATCCGCGGCACCTTCGCCAACATCCGCCTAAAGAACCTGATGGTCCCGGGCGTGGAAGGCGGAGTGACGGTTCATCTTCCTTCCAACGAACGGGTTTCCATTTACGACGCGGCGGTCCGCTACGAAAAAGAAGGCGTGCCTCTAGTCGTAATCGCCGGGAAAGAATACGGGTCCGGCTCTTCCCGCGACTGGGCGGCGAAAGGAACCCGATTGCTGGGGGTGCGCGTGGTGATCGCCGAAAGTTACGAACGCATCCACCGCTCGAACCTGGTGGGGATGGGCGTTCTTCCCCTTCAGTTCAAGCCGGGGGAAACCCGTGAGACGTGGGGGTTAACAGGCACGGAAATCTTCGAAATAAATGGGATTTCAACCTTGACCCCCCGCGCCGAAGTGACGGTCAGGGCCCGCCGCACCGACGGCACCGTGGTCACGTTCCAAACCCTGGCCCGGGTGGACGCCCCGGTGGAAGTGGACTATCTGGCCCACGGCGGAATTCTCCCCGCCGTGCTTCGACAGATTATTAATACCACCCGTTGTCGGGCAGGCGATACAACGAGAGACGGGATGACAAGATCCGTTGGCCGATAGCCCCCCGGTCGTCAATGTGTTCGTTGAACAATGAGTGACAAACCGTATCGAGCGTTTTCCCTTGCGGCGGTTTGTTGCGCCTTTCGAATGGCCCGCCGCGCCTTGCCAGCGAACGTCGAGTCAGCGGGACGCGGTCTCGGATGAGGTTTGGACTTGTGTTTGGATGTGTTCATAGGTATTATTTTGGACAACGCTTAATTTCCGATTTTTCCACTGAGCGACCAACGACGGAGGATTCCCCGCCGCGTTAAACAACAGAGCTTCATCGGCAAGCGGCAGATACAATAAGAAATAATTTCTCAGGCTTGGACCGAATCTCCGCCGGAGGTCGTCCACAGGAACATTATGCCCCCCCTTGAGAACGCGCTGACGCACTCGTCGCATGGAAAAACCGACGTTCGGCAACCACAGATAGCACAATCGCACCTTGTAACCGACGCTTCGAGCCCTTCTGAGCATCCCAGCGTAGGTGCGGCCACTCAGGGTGCTTTCAAAAGCGAAGTCTTTTCGGAGTGCAAGAAGTTCCCTCCACCGCGCCAATAACAGTCGACCAGAGCGAACAGCCATGATTTCGGGGCGAAGTGGCGACAAACCCGCGGCCAACAAATCTGCGTTTAAAAACTCCACCACGCTCGCCGATGGTAAAAAGGCACGGGCAAAAGTGGTTTTGCCGGCACCGTTCGGCCCTGCGATGACGTAGACAACCGGATTCCGCGATTGGGTCACAATCGGTTCCTCAAAGCACGGCCATCCTCACAAATATCAAGCATGGGCTCATTCTACAAAAACAAGTCGATTGTTTGGCTGGAAGCAAGTTAGACAACGGTTCGTCAAGTGGAATAAAAAACCACTCGGTGAGATTTGAATTTAAATTTTTTATAGACGAACTTGGCGGAAAAGAAAGGGCGGCGGGCCAGCCATTTCATGAAAATTCGGTCCCCTTCCCACAGGGACAGTTTGGACAGCCTCCGGTCCGGTATCCAGTCCAGTTCACCCTCCGCGCACGTGCCCACCCGTCCCGAAAACGACCGGGCCACGAACACGAACACATACCAGTCGTCTTCCCCATCAAACCCCGGGAAAGTCAGAACGCCCCGGAGTTCCGGACGACGGATTTTAAGGCCGCTTTCTTCGCGCACTTCGCGGATCACGCATTCCTCAGGAGTCTCACCGGGAAGCAGTTTTCCTCCCAACCCGTTCCATTTTCCGAAATGAACGTCATTGGGTTTCTTGACTCGATGCATCATCAGCGTTTTACCGCCGCGTTTTACGTAACACAATGTGGCGAGTTTCATGGTTGCTATTCCCTTTGTAAAATATTAAATTATTACCAGTTTATCATATATCAGGAGGACCTATGGCGATCACCGACCTCTTCAGTAATTTTCACTTGTTCATGCGATGGTTTCATGTGTTCGCGGGAATCGTTTGGATTGGGCATCTTTACTTTTTTAATTTCGTGAACCTCCAGCTTCAGGCAACGCTTGACGACGCCACGAAAAAAGTCGTTAACCCCCAACTGATGCCGCGGGCTCTGTGGTGGTTTCGTTGGGGCGCCATGGGCACGTTTTTGTCGGGATGGATCTTGTTCACGATGATTTACATGTATCAACCCGGTATTTGGGGTCCCACCGAACTGTTTTCCAACATGGAAGGCGTTACCGGCCGAGCCTGGTGGATTCTGATCGGAATGCTGTTGGGATCAATCATGTGGTTTAACGTGTGGTTCGTGATTTGGCCGTCCCAGAAAAAGATTTTCGGACTGGGCGTTCCCAAAGCCGAACCGGAAGCCATTCCCGCCCTGCGAGCCCGAGCCACCCTCTTTTCCCGGGTAAACACGTTTCTTTCGGGCCCGATGCTGTTGGGCATGTTGGCCGCGGCCCATTACAGCGCCATCAACGTCCCCACCTTTTTGGTGTTCACCGCCATCGCCGTGGCGTTCATTGTCACCTCTTACCGATTGTCGGTCCGGGTGGCGCGGGTTTCTTAAACCATCGTTTTTGGAATTTTCAGAATAGTGCGGGAATCGAACGATTCCCGCGCTTTTTCTTTACAAGAGAGTAGGCTTGTTGGGGAGTTCGTTGGGGTTATGGGCGCCCGGAGGGAAATGACGGGCCAACAATCCCGTGACCGCCTCAATGCCCGCCAAAGACCCTTTCTCGAAATGGCCCGCCCGAAAATGGGTTTCCATAACACGGCAAACGTTTTCCCATTCATCGGGCGAAATTTTTTTGTTGAGACCCCGGTCCGCCACGACCTCCACGTCTCGGTCCGCCAACAGAATGTAAAGGAGGACCCCGTTGTTCTCGTCGGTGTCCCACACCCCCAGCTGAGAAAAGAGATCCACCGCCCTTTCCCGGGGCGACTGACCGGCAACCACCGCGGCCAGGGGAAGAGCCGATTCAACGACAAATCGGATCTCTCCGCCATGTCGAGTTTCTGAACTCTCAACAGCCGTTTCGATGGCCGCCAACACGCGTGCGGGAAACCGCCGCTTCAGAGACCACGGTCCGTGAAAAACATGCCGAAGAACCCGTTTAAATTTTACCATCGACCGGAAGCGCCTCCGCCGCCAAATCCTCCGCCACCGCCACCAAAGCCGCCCCCGCCTCCACCCCATCCCCCCCCGCCCCAGCCGCCGGAACGCCAGTGACCGCCCCGTCGGTAATAGGAAGACCCGCCAAAAAACCGCGGGAAAATTCCCATCACCAACAAGAGCACGACCGCGATAAAAACAATGAGTCCTCCGCTGTCTTTTTGGTTGGGGGTCGGTAACGGTTCGCCCTCGATGGCGCCCAAAATTCGCGCCGCCCCTGATTGAATCCCGCCGTAAAAGTCTCCCGCCCGAAACCGCGGAACGATGTGTTCGTCGATGATGCGGTTGCACAGAGCGTCGGGCAGAACCCCTTCCAGGCCATACCCCACTTCGATGCGAAGGGCTCGGTCGTTTTTGGCGATCAATAAAAGGACCCCGTCGTCGACGCCTTTCCTCCCCAACCGCCATTGGTCCGCAACGCGAATCGCGAATTGTTCGATGGATTCGGGTTGAGTGGTGGGAACAATCAGCACGGCCACCTGGGACCCTTTTTTTTGTTCGAACCGTTGAAGGATGGTTTCCAGGTCGGTCTGTTGGGAGGGGTCCAGCGTGCCGGTCAAATCGGTGACCCGGCGATTGAGGGAAGGAACCGGCTGTTGGGCGGCCAGTCCGCCAACCAGAGATAATGCGAAGAGGAATCCGATAACCCGTGAGCCCAGGGTATTGCATTGTAAAAGGCGAGGTTTCGACCGATCCCTCACCCTGCCCTCTCCCAAGGGGAGAGGGAAAACCCCCTGGGTTGTTACCATGTTTGTGTTATTTGGGTTCGGTCCCGAAATCGACCACGGGGGGCGTTGCGATGGATTTTTCGTTTTCCACCGAGAAGTTGGGTTTCACCTTAAACCCAAACCATTTGGCCGTCAAGTTCGACGGAAACCGCCGAACCGTGACGTTGTATCGGTTCACCGCTTCGATGTAGCGGCCCCGGGCCACCGCGATTCGGTTTTCGGTCCCTTCCAGTTGGGCTTGAAGGTCACGAAAATTTTGATCGGATTTAAGCTGGGGATAATTCTCCGCCACAACCAACAACCGTTGAAGCGCGCCGCCCAGTTCCCCCTGGGCCTTTTGGAACCGGGAAAACGCCTGGGGGTCTTCCAATGTTTTGGCCGAAACCGATAGCGCACCCACTTGGGAACGGGCCTCGGTGACGCCCAACAATATTTCTTTCTCCTGTTTGGCGAAACCTTGAACGGTTTTTACCAGGTTGGGCACCAAATCGGCCCGCCGCTGATACTGGTTAACAACTTCCGACCAGGACGCCGTGATGCCCTCGTCGGTGGTTTGGAGGGTGTTGTAACCGCATCCCGACATCAACGCCAGGGCCAAAACGGCCCACCGGGTCTGTTTTTTCATGGACTTAATGCCCCCTGCGCCTGTTAATTTCCGCGGTGATCGCCGGGAGAACCTCGAACAAATCGCCCTCGATGGACAGGGTCGCCATCTTGTTAAGCGGGCATTCGGGGTCTTTGTTGATCGACACGATGACCTCGCTGGAACTCATGCCGGCCAAATGTTGGATCTGGCCCGAAATCCCGGCGGCGACATACAGTTTCGGCCGCACGGTTCGTCCCGTGAGCCCCACCTGGGTGCGGTACGGGATCCATCCGGCGTCCACCGCCGCGCGGCTGGACGCCACCGTCCCGTTCAACGCCTTGGCCAACTCTTCCAAGGGTTTAAACCCGTCGGAACTTCCCACACCGCGCCCGCCGGCCACAATGATTTCCGCCGACGTAATATCCTGGGCATCGCCTTTTTCCGCTTCAAAGCGAACAAACCGGGTCCGTTGTTTCCATCGGGCCGGATCAACCGCAACGGACACAACCTGCCCCTTGCGTCCTTCCTCCCGGGGCGATCGCGGAAACGCCATGGGCCGCACCGTGGCCATCTCGGGACGGTGTTTCTCGCACAAAATGGTCGCCATCAGGTTTCCGCCAAACGACGGCCGCGTGGCGTGAAGCATCCGCGTGGTCGGGTCGATGGACAGCTCCGTGGCGTCGGCCGTGATACCCGTGTTGGCCGCAATCGCCACCCGGGACCCGAACGACCGTCCAATGGTGGACGCCGGCAACAACAGTTTGTTGGGTTTTTCTTTGACGATCAAGTCCGTCAGAGCCTGGGTGTACAGCTCGTCCACGAAGTTTTCCAGGGTCGGGTGATCGATCACGTAGACAATGTCCGCCCCGTGGGCGATCAGTTCGTCGGCGTGGCGCGCCACGTCTTTGCCGATGATCACGGCGGCCACTTTTTCCCCCAACGTGCCCGCCAAGGTTTTGGCCAACCCCAACAGCTCAAAGGCCGTGGGGACCAACTTGCCGTGGCGCATTTCCGCGTAGATCCACACGTTTTTGTAGAGGGACACGTCCACGGTGGTTTTTCCTTCCACCTTTTCTTTGACCATCGTGATGGCGTGAAACACGTTTTTGTTCTTGGACTTTTCCGCCAACTTATCGCAGGCTTCCACGCAGGCGTTGCAGAAAATGCATTTGGCCTCGTCGATAATGGCCAGTTTCCGCCAGGGAACCCCGGGCTCTTTCGGACGGTCCACCATGTCGATGCACGACACAGGACACGCTTTCGCGCAGGAGGTGCAACCGGTGCAACGGCTTTTGGTTACGAAAATAGTGTTGGGCATAGTTAGATGAGTTTCATTTCTTGAAGTTTGTCGACCAAGGCTTTCGCCTTGTCCTGAGCCGTCGCGCCGTCGATTTTCACCCCGCCTTTGCGCGGCGGAGGGTTAAACGATTTGGACACGATGGTGGGCGACCCCCCGAGACCGATGCTTTTCTTATCGGCTTCGATGTCCGCCTCGTTCCATTTGGGAATGACGGCTTTTTTGGCCGCCATTTTGCCTTTCAAGCCCGCCACCCGGGGCTCGTTGATTTCTTTCACCACGGCGATCACCGCGGGCAAGTCCATCTCCAGCACGTCCACGCCGTCTTCCATCATGCGGTGAACAACGATTTTCTTTTCGTCCACCGACTCCACTTTTTTGACGTAAGCGATGTTGGGCCAGTCCAACCACGCCGCGATGCCGGGCCCCACGTGGCCGGTGTCGCCGTCGTTGGTTTGCTTGCCGCAAATGACCAAATGCACGGGCCCTTTTTCCTTCATGATTTTCTGAATGCCCTTGAACAACGTATACGATGTGGCCCACGTGTCCGCCCCGGCAAACGCCCGGCTGGTCAAATGAAACGCCTGGTCCGCTCCCCGGGCAATGGCTTCCCGCAGGGATTCCTCCGCCTGCGGCGGTCCCATGGTGATCACGCTCACGGTGGTGCCGGGCAACCGTTCCTTAATTCGGACCGCTTCTTCGATGCCGTACTCGTCGAACGGGTTGATGGCCGCGGCCATGCCTTCCCGTTTCAACGTCCCCGTCACCGGATCGATCTGAATGTTGGAGGTGGCGGGTGTCTGCTTGATGCAAACAACGATGTGGATGCCCATAATCCCTCTTTTTTTAAGCCGGTTTGGCCGCGAGCTCTTTGGTGATCATCATGCCGATCTCGTTGCGCTGGATCTGGTTGGTGCCTTCGTAAATCTGGGTGATTTTGGCGTCGCGCAGGAACTTCTCAACCGGGAAATCCCGCATGTAGCCGATGCCGCCGCACAGCTGAATGGCGCTGTCCGACACCCAAAACGAGGTGTCCGAACAAAACAATTTGACCATCCCGGAATACTTCGTCCAGCGTCCGGACGACACCCGTTTCAATTCTTCATAAACCGTTTTGCCCGACGCTTCCGAGGCGTCCACCGCCGCTTTCAAGTCCACGTCCATGGCCCGCGTCACCGAATATAGGAGCGCCCGCGCCGCTTCCAGGCTGGTGGCCATGTCCGCCACCATGTGTTGGGACGACGGGAACGACAACACCGATTGGCCGAACTGACGACGCACCTTGGCGTACGCCAACGCCTCGTTCATGGCGCCGGTGCCGATCCCCAACGCCTGGGCCGCCACGCCGGGCCGCGAAATATCGAACGTGGCCTGGGCCACGAAAAGACCGTATCCCTCTTTGCCCAACATGTTCGCCGCCGGCACCCGACAGTTGTCGAACACCAGTTCGTACGTCGTGCTGGCGCGAATGCCCATTTTGGTTTCTTTTTTGCCGAAGGTGAAACCGGGCGTCCCTTTTTCCACCACAAAACACGAAATGCCCCGGGCGCCCCGTTTGGGATCGGTGGTGGCGAAGATGGAGTAAATCTCGGCGGATTCGCCGTTGGAACAAAAGTTTTTGACCCCGTTGAGCACGTAAAAATCACCGTCTTTTTTGGCGGTGCATTTCGTGGCGGTGGCGTCGGAACCCGCCTCGGGCTCGGTGATCGCAAACGCGCCCAGTCGTTTGCCGCTGGCCAAGTCCGGGAGCCACCTCTTTTTTTGTTCCGGCGTGCCGAAAAGAATAATGGGGAACGTTCCCAACGCCGTGGCCGCCAAACACAACGCGATGCCCCCGCAGGCTTTGGACAACTCTTCCACCACCAAAACCAATTCAAACCCCGCCCCGCCCAGCCCGCCGTAGTTGGAGTGGAAATACACCCCGAACAAATCGGCTTTTTTCAGTTCCTCCACAATCTCCCAGGGGAACGATTCTTCGGCGTCGTGTTTTTCCCGAACCGGTTTAATTTTTTTCTCCGCAATCTCCCGGGCGGTTTCGACGATGGCTTGCTGTTCTTCGGTCAAGAAATAATTCATAAAGGCTCCCCTTCCCTCAATCTAAAGTTGTGGAAAAACGACTATACAAAATCTTTCACGTTCGCGCAGAACGACGGGGAGCGGGAACCGCCACCGCGTTGTCTTCCGCCATATGCAACGGGTCGATGCGCGGCGCCAATCGATGGGCGCGAATTTTTTTAAGCCCTTCCCAGGCCGCCGCCTGCTCGGCTTCTTTTTTCGATCGCCCCTCGCCCACCCCCAACAGCCGACGGCGAACATAAACATGCATCAAAAAAGTTCGGTTGTGGTCCGGGCCCTTCTGCTCTTTCAGGCTGTAGACCGGCGGGAGCTTGTACCGCTTTTGGATTATTTCCTGGAGTTTGCTTTTGTAGTCGGTTTCAATGATTCGTTTCTTTTTTGACAAAAGACGCACAACAAACCGCTGGGCCACCGAGAACCCCCCGTCCAAAAAGAGAGCTCCCAACAGGGCCTCAAAGGCGTTGGCCAGCAGACTTTCCCGTTCGCGGCCGCCGGTGGCTTCTTCCCCGTCCGACATCCACAAATAGTCGCCCAGCCGAATCTCCCGGGCCCACACCACCAACGACGGGCGCGCCACAATTTGGGATTTCAGTTTGGAAAGTTTGCCTTCGTCTTCGTCGGGATATCGTTTAAAAAGGTAGTGGGCCACCACCGCCGCCAACACGCTGTCGCCCAAAAATTCCAACCGCTCGTTAAACACCCGGCTTCCCCGCTCGATGGCGTACGACTTGTGGGTAAGCGCCTCTTCCAGCAGTTTCGGCGATTTGAACACATGCCGCGCCACACGCTGAAGCGGAGCGGCGTCGACGCGCGGCACTATTTTATCCGTTGTACCGTTTGGCCACCACCACCGCGTTGTGGCCGCCGAATCCCAGCGAATTGGACAGCGCGCATTGAATCTGGCCCGGCCGCGCCACGTTGGGCACGTAATCCAGGTCGCATTCCGGATCCGGGGTTTCGTAGTTGATGGTAGGATGGATAAACCCGTTTTCCATGCTCAGCAAAGTCGCAATCAACTCCACCGCCCCCGCGGCCCCCAACAGATGGCCCGTCATGGATTTGGTGGACGAAATGGCCAGTTTCTTGGCGTGGGCGCCGAACACCTTTTTCAGGGCGGCGGTCTCCGTTTTGTCGTTCAGTTCCGTGGAAGTACCGTGGGCGTTGACGTAGTCCACGTCTTCCGGACGAACGCCCGCGTCGTCCAACGCCAACTGCATGGCGCGGCTGGCGGCTTTGCCTTCCGGCGAGGGCGCGGTGATGTGGTATGCGTCGTCCGTCGCGCCGAACCCCGCCAACTCTCCGTAAATTTTCGCGCCCCGGGCCAAAGCGTGTTCGAGCGTTTCCAATACCAGAACCCCCGCCCCTTCCCCCATCACAAAGCCCGACCGATTTTTATCGAACGGCCGGCTGGCCTTTTCGGGGCAATCGTTAAAAGCCGTTGTCAGGGCCCGCGCTTGGCAAAACCCGGCGTAGCCCAAGGCGGTGATGGCCGCTTCGGCCCCGCCCGCCAAAATGACATCCGCGTCGCCATACCGCAGGTGGCGCAGGGACACCCCCAGCGCGTGGTTGGCCGTGGCGCACGCCGAGCTGACGGCGTAATTGGGACCCGTCAATCCGTATTCAATGGCGATTTCGCCCGACGCGATGTTCGAAATTAACATGGGAATAAGAAACGGCGAAACCCGTTTCATCCCCTTTTCCAAAATCACGCTGTGTTCTTCCTCAATGGTTTGCAACCCGCCGATGCCCGATCCCACGATAACTCCGCACCGCTCGAGGTTTTCCTTCGTAAAATCGATGCCCGAATCTTCCACCGCCATCCGGGCCGCCGCCATGGCAAACCGGGCGAAGGGGTCCATGCGTTTGATTTTTTTTCGGTCCATGAACTGTTCCGGAACGAATCCTTTCACCTCGGCGTCAATGTGGCACGGATACGTGGACACGTCAAAGAAACTGACCTTCCCCACGCCCGACCGGCCGGCGCGAATGGATTCCAAGAAAGCGGTTTTTCCGATCCCGATGGGGCTGACCACGCCGAGGCCGGTAATAACAACACGTTTTTTGTTCATGGACATAGAATGCGCTCCAATAAAAGAGGCCCCGAGCGGCTTAAGAGGATCGGCCGCTCGGGGCCAGGGGATAATCTATTTTTTGTGGCCTTTAATGTAGTTAACCGCTTGCGTCACGGTTTGGATTTTCTCGGCTTCTTCGTCGGGAATTTCCATATCGAACGCCTCTTCCAGCGCCATCACCAACTCCACGGTGTCCAACGAATCGGCCCCGAGGTCGTTGACGAAGGACGATTCCGGTTTCACCTGCGCGGCGTCCACTCCCAGCTGTTCCACGATAATGTCTTTCACTTTTGTCTCGATGTCGTCTGACACATGCGCCTCCTGACTTGGTTTTTGGGGCGAAAGCTCAACGTGCGGGGGTACGTCCCGCGCGCGTTGGGCCTACGCGACCCAATGAAAAAATTACGGTTTCCTTATGGTTTCGGGTCTAGGCCGCTCCCACGCGGCATTTCCGCTTGCGCGGTCACGACCCTCAACCATTTCCTCCCATCCGACAAACTGGGACCATGTCTGGCGACATCGTCGCCTCCCACGGCTCGGTCAAATGTACATCCCGCCGTTGACGGAAATAACCTGGCCCGTGATATACGCGCTTTCGTCCGACGCCAAAAACAGCGCCGCGTTGGCCACGTCCTGGGCTTCGCCCAACCGCGTCAACGGGATCAAATCGGTGAGCTTCTTTTTTTGGTCGTCGCTCAACTTGTCGGTCATAGCCGTGCGGATGAACCCCGGGGCAATGGCGTTGACCAACACCCGGCGGCTGGCGAACTCCCGCGCGCAGGTTTTGGTTAAAGCGATCAAGCCCCCTTTCGAGGACGAATAGTTGGCCTGGCCCGCGTTGCCCATCAACCCCACGATCGACGCCACATTGATGATTCGTCCCTGTTGCGCCTTGAACATGGGCCGAACCACCGCTTTCGTGCAGTTAAATGGTCCTTTCAAGTTAACCGCCAACACCGCGTCCCACTCGGCGTCGGACATCCGCATCAACAGATTGTCTTTCGTGATGCCCGCGTTGTTGACCAAAATGTCCACCCGCCCAAACGCCGCCATCACCGCCTGCACCCATTTTTCACACTCGTCAAAAACCGTCACGTTCACCTTGGCGGCGTGGGTTTTGACGTTGAATTTCTTGGCCAATTCGTCGGCCGTTGCCTGACAGACCTGTTCGTTGACGTCGCACAACGCCAAGTTGGCCCCTTCCTTGGCAAAGGTTTCGGCGATGGCGCGGCCGATGCCTTGGGCTCCGCCGGTGATTAACGCTGTTTGGTCTTTGAGTCGCATAAGGGGTCCTTTTTTTAAGACGAAACAACGGGCGCCCCGATCAGGGCGTCCGCTGATTTCTTGTCTTCGATATTAGAAAATTTTCGCGTTTTGTCGGTTCGGCGGACCAGCCCGCTCAACACCCGGCCGGGACCCACTTCAATGAACGTGTCCACCCCCGCCCCGATCAAATAACGCAAAGTGTCTTCCCACAACACCGCGTGGTCAATTTGGAGTGTCAGTTTTTCCCGAATAGAAACCGGATCGCCCATGGGTTTCGCGTCCACGTTGGCCACCACCGGTGTTGCTGGAGCGACAATCGTTGCACCGGCCAGAACCGACCGCATTTTGTCCGCGGCCGGCTTCATCAGCGACGAATGAAAGGCCCCCGACACGTTTAATAAAATGGATTTGGTGGACCCGGCCGCCTGGGCCAAAACCACAACCTCCTGAACCGCCGCCGTTTCCCCCGCCACCACGATTTGGCCGGGGCAGTTAAAATTCACAGGCTGGCAAACGCCTTTTGCGGACGCCTGGTCGCACAGGGACTGAACCACCGACCGTTCCAATCCGATCAGGGCCGCCATGGACCCTGGAACTTTCTCGGCCGCGCTTCCAATGGCCTCGCCCCGGGCTTTCACCAAATCCAGGCCAGTCTCAAAATCAAACGCCCCGGCCGCGCACAGGGCCGAATATTCCCCCAAACTGTGGCCCGCCATCACATCGGCCGTCCGGCCCGCGGCTTTTAGGACAGCGTGGGCCGCCATGGACACAATGAACAACGCCACCTGCGTGAACCGGGTTTGTTTTAACTTTTCTTCGGGGCCTTCCAGAAAGACATCGATGTATTCACGTCCCAACCGAGCCTGAGCCCGATCGAGAATCGAGCGCGCATCGGCAAAATTGTCGAACAACTCTTTACCCATTCCCACATACTGGGATCCCTGGCCGGGAAACAAAAACGCCGTTTTTAAGACCATCGAAGCACCGCCGCGCCCCACGTCAACCCCGCGCCGAACGCAATCAGCTCCACCAGATCGCCCGACTTCACCCGACCTTCTGATAGGGCTTGGTCGAGAGCCACGATGGTGGTGGCGGCGGACATGTTGCCGAATTTGGTTACGTTTCGAAAAACCCGTTCGTCGGGTATGTTCACCCGTTTGGCCACCGCGTCGATGATGCGAAGGTTGGCCTGGTGCGGGATTAAGAGGGTCAAATCCCCCGGCGTGCGCCCGGCCCGTTGCAACGCCGTGAGCGCGGCTTCGATCATGCGCGTCACCGCGTGTTTGAACACTTCTTTGCCTTCCATTTTGATCACCGGCGGAAACGACGCGGCCCCTTCGGGTTTGGCCAAAGGATGGCGGGAGCCCCCGCCGGGAATTTCCAAAATGTCCCCTTTGCCCCCGTCCGCCGACAACGCCACCGATAACAGGTCTGACGGGCCGTCCGTGGCGGTCATAATCAACGCCCCCGCCCCGTCGCCGAACAACACGCACGTGCCCCGGTCGGTCCAATCGGTGAACCGCGACAAAGTATCGGCCCCGATCAACAACACGGTTTTGGCTGTCCCCGTGGCGATCAGTCCGTTGACCACCGCCAACCCATACACAAATCCTGAACAAGCGGCCGACACGTCAAAAGCGATGGCGTGAGGCACGCCCAGGGCCTTTTGCACCAGGCAGGCCGTTGAAGGAAACAGGTGATCCGGCGTGCACGTGGCCACCACAATGGCGTCCAGCTGATCTGCCCTCAAGCCCGCCCGCTCCAAAGCGACCCGCGCCGCCCGCGCCGACAAGTCCGATGTGGCCTCGCCCGGTCCGGCAATGCGCCGTTCCTTGATTCCGGTTCGCTCTGTGATCCACTCATCGGAGGTGTCCACCATTTTGGACAAATCCGCGTTGGTCAGGATCTTTTCGGGCAAACCGGAGCCCGTGGCTAAAAATTTCAACCCTTTCATGACACCGGCACCATCCCAACCCCCGCCGCGGACTGGGCGTGGAGAAAATCAGAGATCTGTCGATTAATGCCTTTTTCGACGAACGCGCCCGCGGTCCGCACGGAATTGCGCACCGCCTTCACGTCGGAACCCCCATGGGCGATGAGGGCCACGCCGTTCACGCCCAACAGCAACGCTCCGCCGAACTCGGACGGGTCGGTTTTTTTCATCAGCTCTTTGAACGCGCCTTTCAAAAGGTACTTTCCAAAGATCGCCAAGGGGTGCTTTCGCACTTCATTTTTAATTAATTTCAAGACCGCCGAAGCCAATCCCTCGCCGAATTTCAACACCACGTTGCCCACAAATCCGTCGCACACGAACACGTCGGCGGTTCCCGCCGGGATGTCGCGCCCTTCCACGTGGCCCACATAGTTGAGCCCGCTGGCCCGCAAAAGCGGATGGGTTTCCACGGTCAAATCGTTGCCTTTTCCTTCCTCTTCCCCGATCGTCAACAGCCCCACCCGGGGATGTTCCGCGCCAAACACGGCCCGGTGATAGATGGACCCCATGATGGCAAATTGAACGAGATGTTTGGGTTTACAGTCCACGTTGGCGCCCACGTCAAGCAAAACGGAGTGGCCTTCCAAAGTGGGGAACATGGCCGCGATGGCCGGTCGGGACACGCCCGGCAAACGCCGCAAGTGCCACAAGCTGGCCGCCATGGTCGCGCCGGAATTGCCCGCCGAAATCAAGGCGTCGGCTTTTCCTTGGGCCACCAGCTCGGCGCATACCATTATGGACGAATCTTTTTTGGCCCGGCACGCCTCGGCGGGCCGTTCGTGCATGCCGATCACCGTAGGGGAGTGCTGGATAAGGAACTGACCGGACGCGCCGTGGTGGGCCAGCTCTTGCTCGATCAAATTCCGATCGCCCACAAGAATGATCTCGTGGTCCAGGTCGCGCTTGGCCTGGATAGCGCCTTCGATGTTAATGGGCACGCCCCGATCGCCGCCCATGGCGTCGAGGGCAATCCGAATGGTCATAGAACCGATAAACCCGCCAAAACCTATTTTTCCTCGCCTTTCTTTTTGGGGGCTTTGGGCGCCACCACCAGTTCCTTCCCGTAAAAACCGCAAGCCGCACAAACGCGGTGGGGCCGAACCGCCGCCCCGCAGTTGGAACATTTGGAAAGCGAACCGAACACCAACTTAAAGTTCGCCGACCGGCGACTGTCGCGCCGGCTGGGTGTATGTTTTTTCTTGGGATTAGCCATGGGAGATTATTATCCTTAATTAAGTTTCAAATTCTTTAAAACATCAAACACAGAAGACTTTTTGTCCGGAGGACAACCGCAGGGCCCCTTGTTTAAATTGGTCCCACAGCGGGTGCACAACCCTTTGCAAGAAGCCGAACACAAGGGTTTGGCCGGAAGAGCCAGCAAAAGATGTTGTCGCACATCGTCGTCCACATCCAAAAACTCTTCCGTGAGAGGCGCTTCCACATCAAAAGCCGGCCGCGTTTCAAAAGAATAACGCTCCAAGCACCGGGCGCACGCAACCGAAAACTTTGCCCGCACCTGAACCCAAGCCCACACCGCGCCGTCTTGAATTCGCGCTTTCATTTCAGCCTGAACAGGTCCTTCCAGCCGGGGCTGATCCGGCGTGCTGATCGGAAGCCGGGCCGCGGGAATGGCCTCTTCCAATTCAACCGATCCTTCCCGCTCAATATCCCGAACCCGAACCTTCATTGTGAAGAATTGTAGGGGATTGGGAACCCCCTGTCAATATAAAACAAAGGGGACGTTCTCAACTAAGCAACTTATTAAGGACGGGAAACGACTTTATCAAAGATCGTCCCCTCTCTTTTGCCTTCGAGGCCGCTTGGAGGCTCATCCCGGTCATCTCAGCCATGTGTCGACAGGTCAGTTTTTTAAGGTCGACCCCTAGGTATATCAACACGGCCTTCGCCTCGCTAACTTGGGAACGCCTCCCTTTGCGAAAAAGGTCTTCGACTTGCACCTTCATTTCCCCCGCCACTTTTTCAGCCATTTCACGATCCGAAAGGTTTGTTTTTACCAGCGCCAATTTATCGGCTTCTTTCAAAACAGCCTCAACATATTCGCCGCTTCCCAATATCCGATCATCAAAAACCATCTTGTCTTCCCGTTGAAGTCCGCCCCACTGACCAGGACGTCTTCCCAAACTGCGTAAAAGTCCCCCTCCAATGAGATCCTCCCTCTTCCCCTGCCCCATCCCCTCTTTCATGAACGCCAAATAGTTTTGTTGAGCCTCCGCGCGTTTTGAACCAAAACAAAGGAGAACATCGTCAATCTCTTGCCACTTTTTTGTTTTGTGATCCAACAGGCTCCCGTGCCCACCCCAGGGAAACAATTTCAGATCCGCCAGCGTTTTGACCATTCCAGCCCGTATGGGATTCAAATGAATATACCGGACAAGTTCTTTTAAGTAAGCCTCCCGTTCGCACAGGATCGATTTGTATCGGTTTTGAAAAAGGTGGCCCACCCGTCGGTGCCGTCGGTTAAAATACCCCACATACCCCGTCATCAACCTCCTCATAAGAGGAGCCGCTGTTCCTTGAACACCGGACTCAATGAGAAGGTGAAAGTGGTTCGGCATCAAAACCCAAGCGAGGCATCGGCAGGTCGACTTTTCTAAACCGATTTCCAGACGTTGCAGGAATTCCTCATAATCCGAGGAGTCCAGAAAAATCCGCCGCCGCTCATTGCCGCGGGCAATGACATGAAAGAGTCCACCGGGGATCACCAACCGCGCGCGTCGAGGCATAGCCCAATCGTAGAAAATTAAACGCCCATTTTCAACTTAGTTGATTAGTTGAGAACGTCCCCTTAATCCGCAATTGAAGCCGATCGTAAACCGCACCGGGATAGCTGGGGACGTCTCAAGGTGGTATGATTCCTTCCCATGAAATGGGCGTCCGCCATATCGGCCGAAAGCCGGCTGGAATCGGCCGTGAAAGAAGCGGCCGTCACCATCA
>JAYRXX010000027.1:0-1055 GCA_041917295.1 Elusimicrobiota bacterium | reverse complement strand
GTTGGTGGCACGTATCAGGTGACCTTCAAGGTCCTTATCGATGGTTTCGGTGACCTCACTCCAGGTACAACGCAGATCGTCAATACCGGTACCGCATCCGCGGTCGGCGTCACGATTCCCATCCAGAGCACGACACCGCTCATCTTTGTTTCGATTGAGAAGCAAGTGTCTGCCGACGGAACCACCTGGTTTGACGCCGACGACCCAACCGGACCCGTGATTCCGCTCGGTCAGCCGGTGTACTTCCGCGTGGCGGTAACAAACAGCGGTGGTCTGCCCGCGACTGTCGATCTGACCGATACCATTCTGCTGGGCACCGACACCCCTCGCGATTTCAGGTTCGGGGGCGCTCAAAGCACTACGGTGGCCGCCGGCGCGACGGTCTACACCGACATTATTTCCGACACGGCGCTGCTCGGGCAGAATGAAGACCGGGTTTTCGCCACGGTGACCGTGACCGACGGCACCACCACCAGCACCGTCACCGTTGCTCCTGACGATGCCAACTATTTTGGCGCGAGCGGTGCGGTGACAATTGAGAAGCAGGTTTCGGCCACCGGTCTGGCAGGCAGCTGGCTGGATGCCGACAGCCCAGACGGGCCGACCATCCTGGTGGGTCAAAGCGTTTACTACCGCGTCGCAGTCACCAACAGTGGTAACGTGGCCGCCACCGTTGACCTCAGCGACGTTACCCTCGTGGGGACAGATCCGGCGCACAACTTCACGTTCGGAGTCGGCAACAATCAGACCACGACTGTGGCTGCTGGTGCGACGGCCTACACCAACGTCATTGCCGACATTGCTACAGCCGGACCCCACAGAGACCAGGCTTCTGCTACAGCACAAGCGGGAGCCATTACGCTGACGGTGGCGCCGGACGATGCGAACTACTTTGGCGGCATGGGTGCCGTGTCGATCGAGAAGCAGGTGTCGGCCGACGGCACGAACTGGTTCGATGCCGACGACCCGACGGGTCCGGTGATCACCGCCGGTCAGAACGTGTACTTCCGCGTTGCGGTGACCAACAACTCGACGGGCAACTTGGCGGCCACCGT
>JAYRXX010000026.1:0-19598 GCA_041917295.1 Elusimicrobiota bacterium | reverse complement strand
AGCATTGACGGAAGCACCACAGGCACAAACGTGCCCGCCGGGGAAGACCGCAAGCTGTGGATCCGCATGGACATGCCCACCACATCCCGCACCGAAACCCCCCAAAGCATCCGAATAAGAATCACCGCCGAACCCCCTTAAAGGGACGGAGTATAATTATTCACTTTTAAGATCGTCTCCGAAAATTTTAGGTGCGGTTGACCATTTCATATTGAACCGATCAAAAATTAAATCCCCTCCAGCGCGGTTTAGTATAATGGCTCTATGACCGACGGCATCCGCATTCGCGGCGCGCGCGAACACAATCTCAAGAACATTTCCCTCGACCTCCCCCGCAACAAAATGATCGTGATCACCGGCCTGTCCGGGTCGGGGAAAAGTTCGTTGGCGTTCAACACGATCTACGCCGAAGGCCAGCGCCGATACGTGGAAAGCCTGTCGGCCTACGCCCGGCAATTTTTAGAATTGATGGAAAAGCCCGACGTGGATTTGATCGAAGGTCTTTCCCCGGCCATCGCCATCGAACAGCGAACGCCATCCCACAACCCCCGGTCCACGGTGGGGACCGTCACCGAAATATACGATCACCTTCGACTGCTGTTTGCCCGGGTGGGCGTGCCCCACTGCCCCACGTGCCAACGGGAAATCCATCCCCAATCCGCCAGCCAAATCATTGCCGAAATTCTCAAGACGTACGGTGGAAAAAACATTCAGATTTTAGCGCCCCTGGTGCGGGGCCGCACGGGCACGTACGAAGCCCTGTTTGAGAAACTGAAAAAAAGCGGGTACGTCCGCGTGCGCGTAAACGGCGCGGTCCACGAACTCGAAAAAAAGATTAAGCTCGACCGTTACAAAAAGCAGACCATCGAAGTGGTCATCGATCGGCTGGCCGTCTCCGTAGCCGGTCGACAACGGTTGGCCGATTCGGTGGAAACGGCCCTGCGGGAATCCCGCGGACTGCTGTTGGTTACATCCCCCGACGGGCCCGACGCCCTGTATTCCGAACACCACGCCTGCGCCCATTGCGGCACGAGCCTGCCGGAAATCGAGCCGCGGTTGTTTTCGTTCAACAGCCCCTACGGCGCCTGCGCCCATTGCGACGGGTTGGGGGTCAAACAAGAGATCACGGAAGATCTGGTGGTTCCCCGCAACGACCTGTCGATCAACGACGGGGCCCTGGCCGCCTGGGCCGACCCGGTCACCACCCGCACAAACCGGTGGAAAAAGTCGTGGTCGGGTTACTACATGGAAATATTGACGGAGACCTGCCGCCGCAACAAAATCCCCATGGACGTCCCCTGGAAAAATCTTTCCCGCGAACAGAGGCGAAGCCTCCTGCACGGCGGCATTGACCACAAATCGCCGTGGGGAAAAAATGTGAAAACCTTTGAAGGGGTCATTGGCAACCTGGAACGCCGATACAAAGAGTCGGACTCGGCGTTCGTCAAAGAAGAAATCCAGGCCCGATTTATGCGAAGCCACCTGTGCCCGGACTGCCAGGGCGCGCGGTTGAAACCCGAAGCGCTGGCCGTGACGGTGGGAAAAAAGTCCATCGCGGAAATCACCCATTTTTCGATTCGCGAGGCTCAAACATTTTTTAACCAACTCACGCTCAGCGAAAAATCCCGGTTCGTGGCGCGGCAAATTTTAAAAGAGATCCAGTCACGGCTGAACTTTCTGGTGGACGTGGGCTTGGACTACGTGACTCTGGACCGCGAATCGGCCACCTTGGCCGGGGGGGAAGCCCAACGGATCCACCTGGCCACGCAAATCGGGTCTGGGCTGGTGGGCGTGTTGTACGTGCTGGACGAACCCACCATCGGCCTGCATCCCCGGGACAACGAACGGTTGCTGACCACGCTCAACCGATTGCGCGATATCGGCAACACCCTGGTGGTGGTGGAACACGACGAAGAAACCATCCGTGCCGCCGATTGGGTGATCGACCTGGGCCCTGGGGCGGGGGTGCACGGGGGCGAAATTGTGTCCCAGGGTCCGGTCGGCGAACTGTTAAAGGCGCCGCGGTCGTTGACGGGGGCCTACTTGCGCGGGGAGCGGGGCATCGCGGTCCCCGCCCAACGGCGGGTGCCGGGAAAAGAACAACTGGTAATAAAAGAAGCGGCCCAATTTAATTTAAAAAACATCGACGTCACCATCCCCTTGGGATTGTTTGTGGCGGTTACGGGCGTGTCGGGGTCCGGGAAATCCACTTTGGTCGGCGACATTTTGCACAAAGCGCTGGCGAAAAAGTTGAACCACGCCAAAGACGAGCCGGGCCGGCACAAACGCATCGAAGGAATCGAACACGTGGACAAGGTGGTGGAAGTGGACCAAACCCCCATCGGCCGCACGCCCCGGTCCAACCCGGCGACTTACACCGGGGCGTTTGGTCCCATTCGAGACCTGTTCGCCCAACTGCCGGAATCGAAACGGCGGGGATACCAGCCGGGCCGGTTCTCATTTAACGTGAAAGGGGGCCGTTGCGAAAACTGCGAGGGCGACGGGACGTTAAAAATTTCCATGCAATTTCTGCCGGACGTCTACGTGAAATGCGACGTGTGCGCGGGCCAGCGGTTCAACGCGGAGACCTTGGAAGTGAAATACAAAGGGAAATCCATCGCCGACGTGTTGGCCATGCCCGCGTCGGAGGCGGCGACGTTTTTTGAAAATGTGCCGAGCCTTTCGCGCATCTTGTCCACGCTGGTGGATGTGGGGATGGGGTATGCGTCCATCGGCCAGCCGGCCACCACCCTGTCGGGGGGCGAAGCCCAGCGGGTAAAGCTGGCCACGGAACTGTGCCGCCGACCCACGGGCCACACGCTCTACATTTTGGACGAACCCACCACCGGACTCCATTTTGCCGACGTGGAAAAACTGTTGGGGGTCCTTCAACGCCTCGCGGAAGGGGGCAACACGGTGTTGGTCATCGAACACAATTTGGACGTGATCAAAACCGCCGACTGGATCATCGATTTGGGCCCGGAAGGGGGATCCGGCGGAGGCCGGGTGGTGGCGTCGGGCACCCCGGAACAAGTGGCCGCCACCCCCGGTTCCCACACCGGAACCCATCTCAAGATTCTGCTGAAAAAATAAGGAATTCAACATGCTATTATTTTTCGACACCGAAACCACGGGCGTGCCGCGCAATTACAAAGCCCCCTTGTCGGATTTGGCCAACTGGCCGCGGCTGGTCCAATTGGCCTGGTTGTTGACCGACGAAACGGGGACCGAAATCGAGAGCGCCGAATACATCATTAAGCCCGACGGGTTCGTGATCCCTCGGGAAGCATCCCGGGTTCATGGGATCACCACCGAGCACGCGCTCCAACACGGATTTCCGTTGGCCGACGTTCTTGACAAGGCCGAACCCCTGTTCCAGCGGGCCGCGGTTTTGGTGGCCCATAACATTTCGTTCGATGAAAAAATTCTCGGCGCCGAACTTCTGCGAGCGGGCCGCGCCACCCGGCTTGAGACCAAAGAGCGACGATGCACCATGCGCCTGGGAACAGACTTCTGCCAACTGCCGGGCCCCTACGGATACAAGTGGCCCACGTTGCAAGAGCTTCACAAAAAACTTTTTGACGCGTCCTTTGACGGAGCCCACCGGGCCCTTGCCGACGTCCGCGCCTGCGCCCGCTGTTACTTCGAACTCCAACCCGGACTTTGCAATAGGACGCGGCAATCAACGAAGAATCCGGAACTTTTTCTTTCTCAAAACACTCAACCGTAGTCACCGCTACGCTTTCCTGTTTATCGTTAAAAAAGTCACCGGCTTCATCCTCTCGGTGCTCGCACCTATTGCAAAGTCCGGGTTCAAAAAGAGAGAACTGTTCTCCCGTAGAATGTTCTACTTTTTCATCCTGATTTCCCATTTAATCTCAATTTCACCTCTAAATATAGATTCTATTGCATTTATAAATAGGTTGTTTTAAAATACAAGAATGAAAAGGTCTTACCAAAACCTTCTTACGGAGTACCTTGGATCATTTCCTTGTGTCTCGATTGTGGGGCCGCGCCAATGTGGAAAGACGACGATTCTTGACTCCCTTCCGGAACCCTGGAAAAAATATGATCTTGAAAAGAGCGCCGATTTTCAATTGATTTCAAAAGATCCGGACCTTTTTTTTCGGCTCAATCCATCCCATGTGGCCATCGATGAGGCGCAACTTTTGCCCAGCCTTTTTCCAGCCCTGCGTGTGGCCATTGACGAACAACGGGAAAAGAGTGGTCGTTTCATAATCACGGGATCAAGTTCATTTCACCTCGTTCGTTCAATCTCTGAGAGCCTTGCCGGTCGCTCGGCCACGGTGCATATGGCTCCTCTTTCCTGTGCCGAAACCCATCAATTCTTAGACAGCCCATTGGCCTCCTCGCTGGCAAGGGGCGATTCTTTGGAGAGCCTTAAAAATGCGTTGGCTCTTCGGATGGACATCGCCCAGTGTCATCGTTACTGGTTTGAAGGCGGGTTCCCAGAACCCTGGATTAAGGAAGACCCCGTATTTCGCCAGCGTTGGAGCGAGGATTACCTTTTCCAAACAGTTCAACGGGATGTGGGACGTCTTTTTCCAAATTTAAAGGTCGACGTTTTTCGGCGGTTTCTTCATCTCCTTCCGGGTTTGTCCGGAACAATTGTCAATTACGCCGATGTCGCCCGGGCTCTGGACGTTTCCCCTCCCACCGTGAAAGACTATTTTACAATTGCCCATGAAATTTTTTTATGGAGAAACCTTCCGGCCTACGTGAAGAACCCCGCCCGCCGGCTGGTGAAACACCCCAAAGGGTATTTTCGCGACACGGGTCTTCTCCATCATTTTTTAAGAATCCCCAGTCTGGACGGGCTTCGAAGCCACCCCCAAATGGGAGCATCCTGGGAAGGGCTTGTCATTGAGGAAATTAGTCGCGGCCTCCATTCACGCGGAGTGATTTATGATAGTTACTACTACCGGACGTCGGGAGGAAACGAGATTGACCTTGTTTTAGAAGGGTTCTTTGGCGTTGTCCCCATCGAAATCAAATACACGTCTACCGTCAATCACCGGGATCTGAATTCGTTGGAACAATTTGTTTCCGAGCGAAAATCTCCATTCGGACTCATCATTCACAACGGGGACCGGGTGGAACAACTTTCTGAAAAGATAATTGGGGTTCCCTTCGTTTGTTTGTAGCGGGCGCCGCTGGAGTTGACAAGTCGCGCTCAATTTAACCGTCGGCGGAAAAAGACAAATCACCGTCGGTCGCCAAGCGATAACTTTATTTTGTCGGCGCCCTTGACAGCTTCGACCCTATGGTCTAAGATGTCCACCGACTTACTCACCGATCCTTTCTTCCAGTGCCTCGATTGAAGGTTTAATAATCTTGCGCGTAACGTTTTTGACCGTCTTTATGTAAAAGATGGTAAAACATGGCACTTAAATAGATATTAACACTATCCACAATTTGATTTTTAAATTGTGGATAAGTCTGTGGATAACAGGGGTTTTTATGATTGCCAGCGAAGCGGCTGAATCGATTTGGGCGGAAATAACAGAAAAACTGAAGGCCACGGTTAAAGAAGAAACCTTTAACCTCTGGTTAAAACCCCTCAAAGTGCTGAAGTGGGAAGAAGACCTTCTAACTCTCCAAGTTCCCAACCGATTTTTTTCCGAATGGGTCAAAAAGAATTGCCAAAAAGAGATTGAAGAAGCTCTGAAATCAATTATCGGCCGTGACGGGGCCCTTTCTTTCGAAGCCGCCCGGGAAATTGAGCCTATTCTTAAAGAAGAAGAGGCCCGGGCCGAACCCATTCCCGCTCCAAAAACCGAAAGCCATTTCACCAACGAACAGTTCAACCCCAAATACACCTTCGATAGTTTTGTGGTGGGCCCCTCCAACCGGTTCGCCCAGGCGGCGGGCATGGCGGTGGCCAAAGATCCGGGGCGGGCCTACAACCCTCTTTTCCTTTACGGCGGCGTGGGCCTGGGAAAAACCCACATTTTGCACGCCATCGGTCATTCAATCCGGCAACATCGGCCCGACGCGCGGGTTCTGTATGTTTCATCGGAACGGTTCATCAACGAGTTCATCGACGCGCTTCGGTTCGACAAAATGAAAGATTTCCGGTCCAAATACCGCAACCTCGATTGCCTCTTGATCGACGACATCCAATCCCTGACCGGGAAAGAAAACTCCATGGAAGAGTTCTTTTACACGTTCAACTCTCTCTATGATTCCCGCAAACAGATCATTATTTCGTCCGACCGCACGCCCGGGGAAACCAAAGTCAGCGCCCGGCTGGTATCGCGCTTCGAGTGGGGCGTGGTGGCCGACATCCAGCCGCCGGACCTGGAAACCCGCATCGCCATTTTGCGTAAAAAAGCCGCTTCGGAAAACATTTTTGTTCCGGACGACGTGATCCTTTACATCGCCAGCATGATCCGGTCCAACATCCGCGAACTGGAAGGAAGCCTGATCCGCATTGTGGCGTTCAGTTCGCTTACGGGAACCCCGCTGACCATCGATTCCGCCCGGGAAACCCTGAAAGACATCGTGTCGGCCAACGAAAGCGCCCGCCCGATACGGATTGAAGACATTCAAGAGGTCGTGGCGGCCCATTTCAACTTGGACATCAAGGACATGAAATCCAAACGCCGCACGGACGCGGTGGCGTTCCCGCGCCAAATCGCCATGTATTTGGCCCGCACGCTCACGGAATGTTCCACCATGGAAATCGGCGACGCGTTCGGCGGCAAAGACCATACCACCGTGATGCACGCCTGCACAAAAATTAAAACCAAAATGACCTCCGATCCCTACTTCACCGCGTTGGTCAACAAAATCACCCAACAGGTCAAAACCCACATCTCATTGGGCGACCTGCGGTCCAATCGATAACTCCATGGATAACTTCGGGATAACCTGCCCCGCCGGTGGACAACTTTTTTTATTCGGGATAGTGTGGACAACGGTCTCGGGTTTTCCACAGGTTATCCTCTCTGCCGCGCGCCGGATCCAACGATGAAAACCAACTACTTTCGCACCGTTACGAAAATTACTAACATCATCCACGTGCCCCTCTACTACGATGACTTGTCTATTACATATATAAGAAGAGAGGAACCCCTTGAATAACTTAACCGGAACCCTAACCGCCCCACGCAAACAAGAGGCTCTCATGGAGATAAACTGCCATAAAGAAGATTTATTAAAAGGCGTTGCGTTGGTGCAAAACGCCATTTCTCCCCGCAGCACGTTGCCGGTTTTAGCCAACATTCTTTTTGAAGCCACCCCCGACGGCTTGCGTTTGTCTTCCACCGATTTGGAAGTGGGCATCCGTTGTTTGGTTAAGGCCGACGTGAAATCCGGCGGGGTCACCACCGTTCCAGCCAAAACCCTGGGCGAATTTTTGCGCACGCTTGACGACGGGCGCGACCTGTCGATTAAGATGGGCGACAACCAAAAAATGGAAATCCGTTCCGGCCGGGACCGGTGCTCGTTGGCGTGTTTGCCCAAAGACGATTACCCCGTTTTACCGGAATTCAACATGGACAAAGCCATTTCGCTCAACCACGCGTTGGTGCGCGACATGATCCGCAAAACGGTTTTCTCCGTTTCCACCGACGAAACCCGATACGTGTTAAACGGCGTTAATTTCGTTATCGAAAACGATTCCATCACCTTGATCGCCACCGACGGCCGTCGTTTGGCGTTTATTCAACGAACCTTGACCGATAAAAAAGCCCCCGTGGGCGCTATTATTCCGACGAAAGCGGTCAACGAACTCGTTCGCGTTCTAGCCGGAGACGAAAAGGGCGCGGATGTGTATATGGGTTTTACGGAAAATCAGGTCACGTTCCAATACAAAGGCGTCGTGATTATCTCGCGTCTAATCGAAGGCAATTTCCCCAGCTTTGACCAGGTCATCCCCAAAAGCCACGACATCCAGCTGAAACTTAAAACACGAACCATTCTGCAAGCGACCCAACGGGCCGCTGTGGGCACCCTGGAACGGGGCGGATCGGTTCGATACAGCCTCAGCGCTGGTCGGTTACAAATTTCCGCGTCGGCCCAGGGCCGCATCGAAGTGGAGTCGGAGATCGAGGCGGATTACAAAGGCGAGCCGTTCATCATTGCGTTTAACCCCGCGTATCTGGTGGACGCTCTGAAAGCCTTGGAATGCGACGAAATTTTACTGGAACTATCAACGCCGCTCAACCCCGGCGTGATCCGTCCTGTGGGCGACGAGCATTACAAATACGTCGTCATGCCCATGCAAGTCAGTTAGTTTTTGAATTCCCCAGTCCTTGCATATCACCGAAATTGGTTTTCGCCAGTTCCGAAATTTTTCCCGTTTTGATTTAACGCCCGCTCCCGGGATGAACGTGCTTGTCGGACCCAACGGGTCTGGAAAATCCAATATTTTGGAAGGGTTGTCATTGCTGGCGACGGGCCAAAGCCATCGGGGCGCCGAAGCCCGCCACTGGCTCCAGGAAGGCAAAGACGAGTGCGCCCTGGTCGGCCGCGCGGAGGGAGAAGAATCCTACAGTCTTGACCTGCGCCAAAAGCGGGGCCGCCCGCGCCAATTTCGCGCCAACAACCGGGCGCTGACCCGTCAACGGGATTGGGCCGGAATTGTGCCGCTGGTCTCATTTTCCCCCGAAGAACTGGATCTGGTTAAAGGGGAGCCATCGGTTCGACGTCGGGCCTTAAACGCGGTTTTGACCCAGGTGGATGGGGTCTACGCGGACGCCTTTGGGCGGTATACCAAGCTGTTGGAAGAGCGCAACGCGGCTCTGCGTCGGATTCGAGACGGCCTGGCTAAGGCCGCCTCTTTGGAACCCTGGGACCTGTCGCTTTTAGCGGAAGGAACCCGGCTAACGTTGGCGCGGGCGCGGTTTATGGACGAATTTGCGCCCCGTGTCCAAGAGCGCCAAGGGGCCCTGTCGACCGGCCGGGATCGGGGCACAGCCCATTACCGTCCGTCGTTTCAGGTCCCAACGCTGGACGAGGGCGCTATCACGGATGCTAACCGGGCGCGGTTATCGGACCTGCGGGACGGGGAAATTGCCCTGGGGTCTACGTTGATCGGGCCCCATCGCGACGATGTTGAGTTCCGGCTGGATGACGATCTGGCCAAAGTGCGGGCGTCCCAGGGCCAGGCGCGAACCTTGGCGTTGGCCTGGAAATGGGAAGAGCGGCGCCTGTTGCAGGATCGGTTAAAGAAAGTGCCGATTTGTTTGTTCGACGACGTTTTTTCCGAGCTGGACCCGGCTCGCCGGGGTCAGTTAACGGAGCTGGTGCGTGGAGGCGGACAAAGTTTTATTACCGTGACGGATTTTGCCGTTTGGGGCGGGCCGTCTTTGGTGGAAGGGGCCCATGTTCTGGACATGGCGAAGGATCGACCTTAATGCCCGGTCCGAACCCGGAAAAAAAACATTCGTCTGGCCGGGACAAACCGCCGAAACGGTTGGTGTCCGCCCAGGAACTTTTGTCCGGGATTTTATCGAAGACCGGCTACGATCCCACGGTTTACGCCTTGTTCGACCTGTGGGACCGGTTGATGGGGGCCGAGTCCGAAAAGGCCCGGGCGGTGGGCGTGCGCAACGGCCGATTGTATGTGGAGGTGGACTCCCCGGTGCGCACCCACGGGCTGGCCCTGCGGAAACGGGACCTATTGAAAAAGATGAACGCGCCGTTTGGCGCAAGCGCCCCGCTATCTGATATAATTTTCCGTCCAGGAACCCCGACTCGTTCCGACGACAAAAAGGGGTAGACCCCGCACCGACTTTCAGGAGGATCACCGTGGCCATTGAAGTAAACGAAAAACCGAAAAAAACATCCTACGACTCGTCATCCATTCAAGTTTTGGAAGGGTTGGAAGCCGTTCGCCATCGCCCGGCCATGTATATTGGATCCACGGGTCCCACGGGCCTTCACCATTTGGTGTACGAGGCGGTGGACAATTCCATTGACGAGGTGCTGGCGGGGCACGCCAAAACGGTGGACATTGTGATCCACGAAGACAACTCGATCACCGTGTTGGACGACGGGCGGGGCATTCCGGTGGAACCCAAACACGACGTGTCCGACCCGAAATTGAAAGGCAAATCCGCTTTGGAAATTGTGATGACCATCCTTCACGCCGGGGGCAAGTTCGAGCAAAACGCGTACAAATATTCCGGCGGTCTGCACGGGGTGGGGATTTCCTGCGTCAACGCGTTGTCCGACTGGATGAAAGTGGAGGTCTACCGGGACGGGAAAGTGTACGCCCAAAGCTACAAATGCGGCAAACCCGACCACGACGTGAAAATGACGGGCAAAACCGACGAACGGGGCACGCGGGTGACGTTTCATCCGGACCGAGCCATTTTCGGCGACATCACCTATTCGTTCGACACTTTGGCGGCGCGTTTGCGGGAACTGGCGTTTTTAAATCCGGGCGCGCGCATCACGTTGCTCGATGAGCGGGACGACAAACAGCATTCGTTCCATTACGAAGGCGGCCTGGTGGAGTTCGTGAAGTTCATGAACGCCCACAAAAACGCCCTTCATCCCCAGCCCATTTCCCTCAAAAAAGAGCGCGACGACGTTTTAATTGAAGTGGCGGTGCAATACAACGATTCGTACAACGAACAAATCTATTCGTTCGTCAACAACATCAACACCAAAGACGGCGGCACGCACCTGTCGGGGTTTCGCTCGGCGATCACGCGGGTGATGAACGACTACATCAAAAAGCACGAGTTGCTGAAGGGGAAAGATTTCTCGGTGACCGGCGAAGACACCCGGGAAGGACTGACGGCGGTCATTTCGATCAAGATGGCCAGCACCAAACTGCAGTTTGAGGGCCAAACCAAGGGCAAGTTGGGCAACACGGAAGTGGAAGGGATCGTGAAATCCATCGTGGGCGACACCCTGGCGACCTTTTTCGAGGAAAACCCGACCACCGCCAAGAACATCTGCGAAAAAGCGATTTTGTCGGCGGAAGCCCGGGAAGCGGCGCGCAAAGCGCGGGAACTGACGCGGCGCAAAGGGGCGCTGGACTCGGCCTCGTTGCCCGGCAAACTGGCCGACTGCCAAGAACGCGACCCCGCCAAATGCGAAATTTATATCGTGGAAGGCGATTCCGCGGGGGGGTCGGCGAAGCAAGGACGGGACCGAAAGTTTCAGGCGATTCTGCCGTTGAAAGGGAAAATTTTGAACGTGGAAAAATCGCGCCTGTCGAAGATGTTGGCCAACGACGAAATCCGCACGCTCATCACGGCGTTGGGATGCGGCGTGGGCCAGATCGAAGGCGACGAAGGCATCAACCTGTCCAAATTGCGTTACCACAAGATCGCCATTATGACCGACGCGGACGTCGATGGCGCTCACATCCGCACGTTGTTGCTGACCTTCTTTTTCCGACAGATGCGGCCGTTGGTGGAAAAAGGATACATTTACATCGCTCAACCGCCGCTCTACAAGGTGAAGAAAGGCAAAAAAGAAATGTACGTGGACACCGAAGAGCGGATGGACGAATGGTTGTTGTCGGAAGGTCTGGACGCGGCGGAGGTGTTGAACCTGGCCAAGGGCCCGGCGGGAACCAAAATGGAAGCCGCTAAGCTGAAAGGCGCGTTTCGGGCCATGGCGGAACTGGAATCCCTGCGCAAACGCCTGCATAAAAAGGGCGTGGAATGGGCCGACTTTTTGGCGTTCCGTGAAAAGGGCGAGTTTCCCCTGTATCGTGTCCAGGAAGAAACGGGTCCCCGCTATCTGTACACGGAAAAGGACGTAAAACAGTGGCGCGACGGGTTTATCGAGTCCCGCAAGGCCCGTCTGCAAAAAGAGCTGGCCGCGTCAGGCGAATCGTCGACGGGGTCGGCCGGCGTGGAAGAAGAAGATTTGAGCGGGTTCATGAAAGAACTGCTGGAGCTCAAAAAAATAAATGCGTTGGCCGACAAGCTCAACGACGTGGGCTTCAATGTCACTTTGGAAAAACCCACCCGGGAAGAAACCGACAAGCGCAAACCGCTATACCGGGTGTCGATAAACGGTGAAGACAAAGACGTGCTGTCGTTGGCGGAACTGCTGGAAGCCATTAAAGACGCGGGCCGCAAGGGCGCCACGATCCAGCGTTATAAAGGGTTGGGAGAAATGAATCCGCAACAGTTGTGGGAGACCACGATGGACCCCACCAACCGAAAGTTTTTGCAAGTCAAGTTGGAGGCGAATAGTTCGGAGGCCGACGACATTTTCACGGTGCTGATGGGGGACAAGGTGGAGCCCCGCCGGCAATTCATCGAAGCCCACGCCGCGGACGTGCAAAACCTGGACGTCTGATGTCTCTTTTCCTTCCGGTCATCGACGCCTTCAATAAAGCCGGGGTTGAATACGTCATTGTTGGCGGTCTCGCGGTGATTTTGCATGGCCATGTTCGGTTAACCACGGATTTGGATGCCGTGATTCACTTGACCGAAACCAATGCGGGCAAAGCGATGGGCGTATTACAGGGCCTTGGATTTAAACCTCGCGCGCCGGTTCCCGCGTCAGATTTTGCGGATCCGAGCAAGAGGGCTGAGTGGATCCGTGAAAAAAACATGAAGGTTTTTTCTTTTTATTCAGAAAAGGACCCCCTTTTTGACGTGGACATATTTGTTAACCACCCTCGCAATTTTGATGAACTTTATGCCCAATCGGTGATTAAAGAGTTGGGTAGCATCGCGGTTCGCGTGGTGGGCCTCGATCACTTGATCCAAATGAAAGAGGAAGCCGGTCGTCCGAAAGATCTAGAAGACGCGCGCGTGTTGAAAATGATTAAAAATGGGTAAGGGAACCTCGTCCCACGATCCGTCGAAAGGATTTGACGCCCACGAGAAGGAGCGGATCTTGTTTCAAGCGAAAAAAACAACCGCGGAACAAAGGTTTCGTTGGCTGGAAGAGGCGCTTAAGCTTTTTTCCGCCCAGATTCAACAGGCCCGGTTGGCGCAGCCGAAACGCTATTTTTGAAAGGTTGTCGGGAATGGTAACAGCTCAGGCCTCTCACCCGACTTTCTCCCGAGAAGAGAGGGAAAATCATTGTTTTCTTTCCCCTCTTGGGGGACTGTGTCCCGAAGGGGCGGATGCGGGCCTGTGTAGTTACGAATGAGATGGTTTTACAGGAGATGTTATGGCTGACATAAAAGAACAGGGCGATTTGCTGGACCGGGTGGCTCCCCGAAACATCGAAGACGAAATGAAAACGTCGTACATCAATTACGCCATGAGCGTGATTGTGGGCCGGGCGTTGCCCGACGTGCGCGACGGATTGAAACCGGTTCACCGGCGGATTCTTTACACCATGGACGAAATGGGCCTGGCCCACAACAAGCCCTACAAGAAAAGCGCCCGGGTGGTCGGCGACGTCATGGGTAAATATCATCCCCACGGGGACAGCGCCATTTACGACGCGGTGGTTCGGATGGTTCAGGATTTTTCTCTTCGTCACCCGCTGGTGGACGGCCAAGGCAACTTCGGGTCCATCGACGCGGACCCGCCGGCGGCCATGCGGTACACCGAGGTTCGGCTGGCGGGCATTGCCCAGGAAATGTTGGGCGACATCGACAAAAACACGGTGGATTTCGGACCCAACTACGACGGATCGTTAACGGAACCGTTGGTCCTGCCGGCCAAACTGCCCAACCTGCTGGTCAACGGTTCGTCGGGGATCGCGGTGGGCATGGCCACCAACATCCCGCCGCACAATTTGGTGGAAGTGTGCGACGCGGCGGTGGCGTACATCGACAACGAAGAGATCACCAACAGCGAACTGCTGAAAATTATGAAGGGGCCGGATTTCCCCACGGCGGCCATTATTGCGGGGCGGGAAGGCATCAAAAATTATTTTGAAACGGGACGGGGATCGATCACCTTGCGCGCCCGCACGGAAATCGAAGAGGCCAAGGGCGGCAAACAGGCGATCATCATTAACGAACTGCCCTACCAGGTCAACAAGGCGCAACTTCTGGAAACCATTGCGGAACTGGTGCGCGACAAAAAAATGGAAGGCATCTCCGACATTCGCGACGAGTCCGACCGCGACGGGGTGCGGGTGGTCATCGAGCTCAAACGGGACGCCAACGCCCAGGTGGTGTTGAACCAGCTGTTCAAATACACGCCCATGGAAACCTCGTTCGGGGTGATTTTGTTGGCGTTGGTCGACGGGAAACCGCGGGTGTTGTCCATGCGGGAGATGTTGAAATATTACGTGGAGCATCGGCGGGAAGTGGTGGTGCGCCGCACCCGTTACGAGCTGAAGCGGGCGGAAGACCGGGCCCACATTTTGGAAGGCTTGCGCATCGCGTTGGACCAGTTGGACAAGGTGATCAAAACCATCCGGGAATCGAAAAACGTGGAAGCGGCCCGGACCGCGCTCATGGAAAAGTTCGAACTGTCGCGCATTCAGGCCCAGGCCATATTGGACATGCGGCTTCATCAGTTGACCGCCCTGGAACGGAAAGCCTTGGAAGACGAGTACCTGGAACTGATCAAAACCATCGCCCGCCTCAAAGCCCTGCTGGCCGACGCCAAAAAGATTTTGGCGGTGATTGCCGACGAGCTCAAGGAGATCAAAGAAAAATACGGGGACAAACGCCGCACGCAAATCACCGGCGCGGCCCAGGAAATGGAACTGGAAGATTTGATTCCCCAAGAAGACGTGGTGGTCACCTTCTCCCACGCGGGGTATGTCAAACGCCTGCCGGTGGACACGTATCGGGCGCAAAAGCGGGGCGGGCGTGGCATCACGGGGATGACCACGAAAGAAGAAGATTTCGTGGAACAGCTCTTTGTCACCGACACCCACGCCCATCTTTTGTTGTTCACCACCCGGGGACGGGTGTACGGGGTGCGGGTGTACGAAATTCCTGAAGCCAACCGCACGTCGCGGGGGAAAGCGGTGGTGAATTTGGTGGCGCTGAATCCGGACGAAAAGGTCACGTCGGCCATTCCCGTGACATCGTTTGACCCGGGCAAAACGAAGGACCAAAGCCTGGTTTTGTGCACCCGCAACGGGCAGATCAAACGGACGGCGCTGTCGGAATTTGACGCCATCCGCAAAAGCGGGATTATCGCCATCGGGTTGGACGAAGGCGATATCTTGGTGGACGCAAAGCTCTCCACGGATAAGGCGGAAGTTTTGATCGGCACAAAAGCCGGAATGTGCATTCGGTTCGGCCAAGAAGACGTGCGGTTGATGGGCCGGGGCGCCGGCGGCGTGCGGGGCATTCGGTTGGACAAAGACGACCAGGTGGTGGGCATGGAAGTGACAACCCAAGGGCGGAACGAAACATTGGTGACGGCGTGCGAGTTGGGGTTCGGCAAACGCACGGAACTGTCGGAGTACCGTGACACCAGCCGCGGGGGCAAAGGCGTGATCACCATTAAAACCACCGACCGAAACGGGCCGGTGATCGGGATCAAATTGGTGACCGACACGGACGATCTGATGCTGATGACGGAAAAGGGGATGGCGGTTCGGGTTCACGCCAAAGATTTGTCTGTTATTGGTCGTAACACCCAGGGCTATCGCCTGGTTCGCATGGAAGAGGGCGATAAACTGGCCATCCTCGCGCCCGTGGTGGCCGACGGCGACGACGAAGCCGCTCCCACGAGGAATTGACGTCCCGCCAGCACGTCTAACCGATTGGTTTTTGCCCGTCATCCCGGCCTATTTTTAGCCGGGATCCAGAGGTGGTTGGTCCGGTTTTCGATCTGGGTTCCGGCTACAAGCATGCCGGAACGACGATAGACGCCGGAATCCAAGTGTGTTTGTTATGCCCCGGTTACATAATGTCCGTCATTCCGGCATGACTTTGGCCGGAATCCAGCCGTGTCCGCTCTGACTCGAATAATGAGCGACGGACGGGGACATTCTCCCTGGTTGCCGTTCGCGGCGATTGCCTTGTTCGGGGTGATTGCTTTCGGCGGAATTTTCCGGGCTGGTTTTTTGTGGGACGACCACGAAATGATCGAGGCCAACCCGCGGGTCCAATCGGTTTCCATCGACAACCTTCGGTACTTTTTCACCCACGATGTCTTCGACGGTAAAGGCGACGCCTATTACCGGCCTCTGCAATCCATCCTCAACATGGCGGATTACAGCGTGTGGGGCGCCCGCCCGTGGGGGTTTCATTTCACCAATTTATTCTTGCACATTGTTACGGCGTGCCTGTTGTTTGTCGCGACGCGCCGGGCGGGGGTGCGGTTCGACACCGCGCTCACGGCCGGAATCCTTTTTGTGGTTCACCCCATCGGTGTCGAACAGTTGTTGATCATTGCGTGCCGGGCGGAACTGATGGCCGCTTTGTTCACTCTCGCCGCGGTGATCGCGGCTCAACAGGGAACCCGAAAAGCGGACCTCGTCGGGGGACTGTTCTGTTTGTTGGCGGCTTTTTCAAAAGAGAGCGGCGTGGTCGCGCCTTTGATGGCGGCGGCGGTGGTGCCTCGACTACGAAACCGGTCGGGCCTTCTTTTTGCGGTAACGGCGTTGGCGGGGTGGGCTGTGTATTTTCCGGTCCGGGCCCTGGCGGTCTCCGGGGACATCCCGCTTGTGTTAAATCAAATCGGGCCTTTTATTGTTCGAGAACTGCCGAGCATTTTCGTGGAGTATGGGCGAATTCTTGTGGCGCCCGTGGACTTGCATTCCCATCGGCGCATGGTGTTTTCATCCACGCATGCGACTCTGTCCGGTCTGGTGGTTCTGGTTCTTCTAATTTTTCTGTTGGTTAAGGCTTGGCCGGCTCTTATTTCAATTATTAGAAAAGGTCCAGGGAGCTTTCAGGACGGGAGCGTCTCTCCATATCTTAAGGCGTGGCCGCTGTTGGCGTGGGCGGGCCTTTCGTTGGGGACAAAGGTCCCCTTGCTGTCGACCAACGCGTTGATGTTGGACCATTGGGCCTATGTTCCGGCCATGGCTTTGTGCGTGGGGGTGAGCGTCCTTTTTGAGGGCCCATCCGACGGGGTTTCGGGGGCCGGGGGGAAATTGAAGTGGGTGCCGGCTTTCCTGGGGTTGTTTTGGATGGGCCTGTCCCAGTGGAACACGGCCGTGCGCAACACGGACGAAAAGATGTATCTGTGGGCCCTGCGGCATCCGACGTCATCGGTTGTGCGTTATAACCTAGCCCTTTTGTATCACCAGCGGGGCGACGATGCCAAAGCGCTCCCTTTGCTAAAAACGTCGCAGGTCATGAACCCCGGCCGTCCGCAAACAGATCTATTGCTGGCAAGCGTGATGTTTAAGTTGGGTCAATACGACGAGGCCTTGGCGGTGTTGGCTCCATGGACGCAAGGGAAGAATTCGGCGGAAACACCGATGCTGTCTGCAATGCTCCGGACCCAGGCTGACATTCAGTTTGCAAAGGGCGACCGATCCGGAGCCCGGCTCTCTTTGGAACATTATCTATTGCTCAACCCCACCGATACCCAAGCCCAGGCCAACATTCGGCTTTTGCGGTAAGAATCGGCCCAAATTAAGAAGAGCCGCCACACAAACACGTCAACTTCCAGGACGCTCCACGAGCATGGTGAGCAACGCCAGAGATTCCTGCCAGCCGAGAGAGGCCATTTCAACAGGAATGCCGTCCGGTAATCCGTCTTGCACGATGAGCAATTCGGTGCCGCAGGAAACGGCCTTCAGTGTAATGGTGGCTTGTATGACCCCGGGAAAAGCGGGGTCATCAAATTTGTCAGTGTACCGAAGAACAGAATTTGGAACCAACTCCAGATACTCTCCGCCAAACGAATGACTCTCCTGTGTTGTGAAGTTGGTGAACGTCATTTTGAAGGTTCCGCCAACCCGCGGATCCATGTGATGCACTTTGCACGTGAAGCCGTGAGGAGGAAGCCATTTGGCGATGGCTTCCGGTGTGGTGAAGGCCCGGTAGATTTGTTCCGGCGGTGCCTTGAGAATACGGTGAAAGCGCACGGTTCCTGGCATAGGTCTAGCTCCTTCCCCGGCCCTAAGGGCCTGGGCAGTAATAACTTAAACACCTGGCCGATCAATTTTGGCCTACGCCTGCGTTGCTCGTCAGTCCCATACTCCCGCATCAGCGGCTCTACCGTCCCAGGTGCCGTGAGCTCAGCGAACGGCCGGTGTGTGTCCCGTCCGCTGGAATGGCTTGTTGGGCATTTATGCCGCCCAGTTTAAGTGCAATTTCTTGTGATGCAATGCACAGTCTCTCAGGTAGAGATTAATTAAGTTTTGATATGGCATCCCAACCTGGGAAGACAAGGTTTTGAAGTAATCGATGGTAATTTTGTCCAACCGAATAGTAATGGGTTGTTTTAGGCGTTTGATGTAGGGGTTGCGTTGTCCCTTCATTTTAGAAAAGTCGTAGTGATCTCTCATGATCGTTTCACCCCCCTGTAATTTTTCCGTTCATTTTTGTCGGCTTTTCTGGCCGAAATAATTCTGATGAGTAAATCCTTTTGTGCTTCTTCAAACCGGACACCGTGTTACATCTGGTTTGATTTGTTCTTTCGGTCATCCCATATGAACAGGATCCCATTTATAAATACGTTGTAAGTATATTAATATAAAATGTAAAGAGCCCGAATTGAGCGGCCTAGAAACGGGGAGCAGTACAAAACCCTATTTTCAGACGTCCCACCCGGGTCGTGGGCCTCATTTCTTGATGTTTAATTCCCAGCGATACGCGAAGAACCCCTTACAACCCGATATAAAAGTGCTCGCATGTATCCACCAAAGACTAGCAATATGAACAAGGCCAAACCTCCGATCAAAAGAACGATAAGATTATTTAGGGATTCCCAATAGGGAAAATGACGAACCGCGTAAAACAAAATCAAAATAATACTTACGATAGTGCAGTGAAATACTTCACGCTTACCAGCTATTAAAGACACCAAGAAGCCGTCCAATATCGCAACGAACCCTACTAGCAACAGCCAACCCCCCGGAATTCTTCCAGGAACGAATATCGAAAGAAAAAAAAACACCGGAAAAAATACACAACCGAACATGATGGATAAAGTGCTTCTTATCATAAAGGAGTTATGAACATTGTCGGCATCTTCCTTTTTCATAATTCAAAATGCTTAATAATGGGTCTTTCGTTGGTTCACAATCGTTTTTCGCGTCATCGACTTGTTCCAATAACCCTGGCGGAACCAGGAACCTTCCGTTTTTGGAATAGTGCTCTTTTCGGTTCAAATTCGCACCGGGTCCGGTCCACTGCAGCGATGGGTTGGGCGCAGTGATTAACTAGACCGTCGCAGGTCCTCCAAATTTTATCAGAAGCCCAATTGCCAACCAGCAGACAAAAAATAATGTGATAGCACCTATCGGCATACTCCAGAGAGGAGGCTCCTCAAAATTCGGTTTATACTGTCCAATAGTGACGAGCCATAAAATGCCTTCACCAATTAAACATAGTATGTGGGGCAACGCACATAGCAAACCAAAAGGGTCAAACGGATCCCATTGATACAATTTATGACCTCTTGCCCAACGTTAAAGGTCAGCGGCGCGGGCTGATGGTGCCCGCGTCCGCTGAACCGCGTTGTTGGGTTTGTTAATTGACTGCTTTCTTCTTGCGTTGCACATCAAATATAATCCATGAGAACCCCAATTCGCAAGGCGGATT
>JAYRXX010000025.1:0-179313 GCA_041917295.1 Elusimicrobiota bacterium | reverse complement strand
TCGCTTCCAGCACCATCGTTCGCCGAATCCCAAACCGAAACGCAACATCCTTTGACCTCATCATGGTAAGATACTCCACGGGCATGGCGTCCTCCTCGTTGTAAGTGTTACTTTCGCAAGAAACATCTTACACGATCGGGCACCATGCCCTTTTTTTAACCTCGGATCGCCAGCCATTTGCGCCAACTGCCCGAGCTGATCTCTTCCTGGTCCCGTCGCCACCGCCACGCGCGCAACCAGCCTTCCATACCGGAATCCACCCCCAGCCGCAGGCTCCACACGTTCACCAGGGGACTTGGTTCGTAAGGTCGTTGCCCACCCCGCTCCAAACCCACTGCGGAAACCGCCGGGGTAGGCCGGGAACGCCGCAAACGCCGTGCCCACCCCCGTGGCGCTAGCAATCCATCGAAAACGTTCTTAAAATGCAGGAACGTCTTCTCTGAAAGACAGACCAACCCCTTTAGGGGGATACGATGTGCCTGGTCAAGAACTTGCTGAACCCGTAAATCCAGACCAGTGGTTAAGGCAGGAATCTGTGCCAAAATATTGGAATGCAAGTAGGCGCAGAATGGTCAGAGCACCGCGAAAAAAAAGTGGGGACAAAAAATGCGTGCGGTGTTGGAAGCATTCCCGGGTGAGTGGAGACCAACGAAATCGGGGCGGACTTGGGAGCCCACCCCACCCAGATCACGAATTTGAATGTGGAATTGGATTGGCTTAATAAAAACCATGAAAAGGGGAGGTCGCTAAAAAGAGGGCGTCGACCAAGCCCGGGGCCGCCAGGGTTATCGTGAGGGACCAGGAGATAAACCTGTTGAGCTTGCTCTCCACGTTCGAAAGATGGAAGGATGGCTCAGGTCTGGGCTTTGGAGTATTGGGACCCCGGCGATTCCGACAGGGATTATATACAATTCATGTTGACTGAAAACTCCATCTGGAGATCTCCGTTAATGGCCAAACGAAGAAAAGTTTCCCCCGAAAATGCCCGGACCACATTGCATAACCGACTGGCTCGAATGGAGGGACAGGCGGAGGCTTTGCGTCGTATGATTGGCAAGTTTAGCGATTGGAAAAAGATGCTGACCTTGGCGGCCTCCATAGATGGGGCCGCTGACCAGGTTTCAGCGAACCTATTTCGGGATTATTTGGAATCCTTGACCCTGGGCACCCCTGTCGCCCAAAAAGCTCGGGAAGGGCTGGAACTTATTTTGAAACACCTTTAGCGATGCCCCTCCTCCATTGCACCAGAAAACTTCTGAAGGAAATGGGAGTCTCACCAACGGCCGCCGGCCGAGTGCCGCAGGATGATTCAAAGTGGGGGCCGTGGTATGCCAACCTGTTCTTTGTCGATCATCGCAAATGCATATTGTTTGTTCACGGCAGGTCACTGGCGAGCTTCATTGTCGGTGGCCTCACGCGTGTAGAAATAAAAAACATATCGACCGTTTTTCGAAACGGCTTTGGACGTTATTTGTTACAGGAAGATTTCCCCACCCCGATCATTGAAACCCTATTGAACGAATACAAGAACATGATCCCAGCCACGGGCCATGATCGGTCCGTTCAAGGGTCAATGAACGACCTGACAGCGAATTACAAATACCAAATCCCCATTATGGGAAGCTTGAAGTCCGAAGATTTGGCCGACGTTATCCGAGATTTAAACCGTATGCCCATGGGCGCCCTAAAATACGCCTTTCCCGTCGAGGAGTTTCGGACCATATTGGGGCTGGAAAGACAAGTTAAAGAATCGGGGATTATCAACGAATTATGAATTCAACTCTATGAAACAAGAAACCGTCCTTTCAGAGAAAAAACACGAGCGACTGGTCAAAAAGAAAAGCCTGAGGAGTTAAGGGACGGTGATAATTTAATAACTTAAAAACAAGAACACGACGATAATTTTTCCCACCCAACAAATTCGGAGACCATCGTTATATTATTAAATTATCAACGTCCCCTAACATACGGGGCGGAAATGGATGCGGATTAGGTAAGATAGGGGGACGGTTTCTTTGGGATCGCGAGAGGCCGGGATTGAACATGCGGCAGAGGAGATATCGCTTATGAATAAAGGGATATTGTTGGGGGTTTTGATGGTGACGGGCGGGTTCGGGTGGTGTGAGGAATCGGCCATCGTCGACGAAAAGGCACCGCTAAGCACCACGTCCGATACGGCCTCGGTAACAGAGAAAAAAGATTCCGTCGTCGCTTCAGAAGCACAGACCCCCGCCGCAACGGAAGTTGTGGCCGATTCCAACAAGACCGAAAAAACCACCGCCCCCGTCCCGGTCGCCGAGACCCCCAAAGAGGCACCCGTTTCCGAAATCGCCGCCCCGGCGAAAACCGACCCCCTCCCGGCTGTTGCCAAAACCGATCCGGCCCCGGTCGCTCAAAAACTTGCCGAGGATAAACCCGCGGGTCGTGTGGCGTTGCTCCAAAAGATCTCGGTTTTTCACGAAAAAGAAATCGCTTCTGTTCAGGAGATGATCGCTCGCTGGAACGTGACCCTGAAACCCTTTTTGGCCCGTCAGCAAAGTTTAAAAGACGACTTGGCCGGCAAACGTGCCCAGTTGCAGTCACTCGAGAAGGAAACCACCAAATCCGCCCGCAAAGAAGCCAAATCCCTGAAAAAAGAAGTGTCCGGAATTGAGAAATTGATCCAATCGATTCAAAAAGACATCGGGGCCCAATACAAGTCCATGGCCAATGAAATGAAGATTAAAGCCGATCTCACGGGAAAATCCTTCCAGGACACCGTCCGCGCCGTCACCGAGGAACTTCAAACTCCCCCCAAATAACCGGGGTTCCCCGATTAAAAATCCCTGAAAGAAAAGCCAGGGTTCCGGCTGTATACACGCCGGAAAGACGATCGAATGAAGTTCAACCCAAATTCCCCAGTTGGATCGCGGGATTCGACGGAAAATTCGGGCCTTTTTCCTTCACAAAAAAGTTTGCCCGTAGTCCCCGCTACGGCCTGCACTTTTTTGTTCGTAAAAAGGCCCGCCTTTTCCGTCTCGGTCCTCGCGCCCAACTGGGGAATCCGGGTTAATTCGAGTATTCGATGGCCGATCTGTTACAGCGGCTTGAGGGCCGGGGTGCCCGATTCGGACCGCGCCTTGATTTTGGCAAACAGGGTTTCGGCTTGTTGGCGGGCGGCGTCCATCTTGGGGGCACGAATCTCACGATAGCCGCGCACCCCTTCGGGAAGAGACAATATTTCCGTGTAAAGCCGATACGTTTCCGGATCGGAATAAAACGTGAACCGGTCCACCCATCCTTCGTACAACGTCCGAAACGACCTCTCGGCGGCGTGCCACCCCGGCAAAATCCGCCGCAAAAGGCCCAACCGTTTCATGATCCGCAACTGCCAGGGCCTTGACCGCCAATCAAATTGGATCTGTTGCCCCATCACCGTAAAGTTCGGGCGGTTTAAATGAACGTAATCCAGCCGGTCACCGCGTTCTTCGTTGACATTGTAACGGGCGCGGTCCCGACGGTATTTTTCTTCCCCGGTCAATAAATGGGCGACGTATACTTCGTCTTTGATGGCCATCACCTTGTGCAACCCGTTCAACACCGCCAGGGTGGCCTGGCGACCCTGCTCGGGATTGTCTTTGCGGTACACGCCGTAAAGCCGCGTCACGTATTTTTGCGCGTAGGACGGCCCGCCCCACTGAAACAAGTCGTAAACATATTGAGCCAACCGGGCACGCGCGGGTTCCGGCAGGTCCATCCACCGGAAGGCCTCTTCCATCATTTTTCGATAAGCGGGGGCCCATCGCCATCCGACAAAAAGGTGGGACCGTTTTAACAGGCCCGCGCGGTCTTCCACCACATCCGACGACAAAGGAAGGCGCGGGGCGTATCCCGCAAACAAGTCCGGCCGCGCGGCCGCGTGGCGGCCCAACTCAAAAGCCCGTAAATTTTCGTCCCGATCTTGGGCGGGAACCATCACCGAAATTGCCTTTCTCAAACTCCCAATGGACACCGGCAAGTGCCCCCGTTCAAAAGCCGCGCCCAGCAACAACACGTTCGCGTACAGTCGGTTGCCGAAATAGGCTTCGGATATCGTCGAGAAATCCAACCCCAGATAGTCCCGGGTGGCCGACCGAAGATAAGATTCCAACCCCAAAATGGAAAAGTCGTCTTTACCCAACAGGGTTTTGACCGTCGGCATCTTGTGGGTATTGACCACCGCCACGGTCCGATCGGAAGACGCCACCCGCAAATTCATTTTGGGGTCCAACCCCCGAACCGCTTCCAGCATATCGATACCGATCAGAAGGTCCGCTTGCCCGTAAGGAACCAGGGGAGCGAACGTTTTTTCCGTCTTGGAATAAATCACGTGGCCGTAAACGCCGCCGTTGCGAATGGCCAAGCCCTTTTTGTCCGCGAACAAAACGTGGTAGCCTTCCATCAGGCCCGCTTGAACCAAGATGCCCGTGGTGACGCCCGATCCCATCCCGCCGACGCCGGCGGTGTAACAAAACCACGTGTCCTTCACCCGCGGGGCGGGCTTGTCCGGCAAAGGAGGTTCCGATTGGCCCGGCAAGGCTTGGGCCGGCCGGACCCGCCGAACCACCACTTCCTCGAACGAAGGACACACTTTGCCTTTCGCGCAGGCCCCGTCGGCCACGCACAGGGACCGGTCGGTAATAATTTTCGGGCCATGAAGGGTGTCTTCCACAGCCAGGCCCGGACAACCGGTGGCGTGGGCGCATTCCAAACAGAACTCACAGACTTCCGGCGTGATGTTGATAAACGTCTCTTCCGGCAAATACCCCTGCTCGCGCACCACCCGCTTTTTTTCCCGACGCACGCGGCGTTGGTAAGTGATGCCGCACTCTTTGTCGGCGATCACCACTTTCACGCCGTCTCTTAAAATCACATCTTCCAACAACGCCCGGTACGAGTCTCGGTAACCGGGATTCACCCGATAGATCGGCACCGATTCCCGGGCCATTCCCCGAATGAGCAATTCAATGTCTTGGGCAAACGTCTTCTGGTCCATCACATCGTGAGCGGTGCCCGGGGTGGGCTGGTGGCCGGTCATGGCGGTGGTTTTATTTTCAAGAACAATGTAAGTGATGTCCTGGCGATTTTTTATGGAGTCCGATACCGCCACCATGCCGGAATGGAAAAAAGTGGAATCCCCCAGGAAAACCACCTGTTTGTTTTTGATAAACGGAGCGATGCCCGACCCGGTCCCCCCGCCCAACCCCATCCCCGAATAGTCTTGCATTAACCCGATGTTGGGCTCGAACTGGAGCATGGAATGGCATCCGGATTCCCCGTGAAATATAACATCCATGGGCTCGCTGCGGTGATGCGCGCGCATGTAAGCGGGGTCCAGAAAATCTTTCTTGATGGCCTTGGAGACCGTCGATGAATCCCGGTGCGGACAGCCGGGACAAAATGTCGGTGTGCGAACCGGGATCGTGATCGTCCGTTCTCCCGCCGCCCGAACCCGGGCCACGGCCGACGAGGCGGTCGCCTGGGCCGAAGCCACAACGCCGGGAGCCAACGTTTCCAACGCGGGGACCAACCGTCCCATCAACAAAGAAGCGTTAATTCCTCGAAAGGACGGCACGCCCTCTTTATCGTCCGGAAAATTTTTGCCCCAAACCGACGGGATACGCGACAGGCGTCCCTCTTGACGTGCCCGTTGGAGGGCGCGAACCACCTGTGTTTCCAGAAATTCCCGTTTTTCTTCAACCACGATGACATGGTCCACCCGTTGGGCAAAGGAAACCAACAGGGTCTCGTCCAACGGATAGGTGACGCCCCATTTAAGGATCGGGAACCGCCCTTCCAGCCCCAATTCCCGCAACGCCTGAACCAAATAGCAGTAAGAAAGCCCCCCCACCATAAAGCCCACCGGAGCGTGATCGGACGGGCCTTCCACCCGATTGAGGCCCCGGTCACGCACCGCGTCCAAGAACCGGGCAAACCGCGCCGGAAGCGTCGCTTCCCTGAGAGAGGTGTGGGGCGGAATCATCACCAGGCGATCCACCGGCATCTGCGTCGACGACAGAACGGTCTTTTGATGGTGGTTGATTTTCGGAAAAAGGTTTGGCCGGCACCGGACGGATCCCCCGCCGTCGGCTTGGTTGGTGGTTACCACGTAGGTCACGTAAAGGTCGGACGCGCCCGATAGTTCCAACGCGTCTTTGATCCAATCTTTCAGTTCCTGGAACGTCGACGGTTCCATCACCGGCATATGAAGGTGCAAAGACAAAAATCGGGAATCGGAATTGATTTGGGTGGTTTCGTTCCACGGATCGTCGCCCACAATGACCATGGCGCCGCCCGCCGGTTTTTGAGGTTCGGCCAAGTTGCCGATGGCCAACGCGTCGGCGGCCACGTGCATGCCCACGGATTTCATGATGGCCACGCCCCGCAGATCCGCCAGGCGCGCGCCGTTCAGTCGAGCCGCGGCCAAGCCTTCGTTGTTGGCCATTTGGGCCACAACGCCCTTTTCGACCAACATCTCGGACACCCGCGACACCGCGTCAAACACTTCCGACACCGGCGACCCGGGGTAACCGGTGATCAACGCGGTGCCCGCTTCCAAAGCGCCTTTCAGCAACAATTCGTTGCCGGTGAACGGCGCCGTGCCCTCTTCTTTTAAAAATCGTTTGTCCATCGTCCCTCCAAAAAAATCACGCCTTAGCCCGGGAAGCGGCCAACAGTTCGCGGGCGTGTTTCAATCCGATGCCGACCTCGGCTCCGGCCGCCGACCCAAACAAACGGGCAATTTCGAACGGCCGATCGGTCTCGCCCAATCGCCGCACCCGCACGTGAGTTCGCTCATCCTCCACCACTTTCTCGACGGCAAAATGGGCGTCGGCGCAGGCGGCGATGGTGGCCAAATGGGTCACGCACAGCACCTGGCGACCGCGGGCCAGCGCCGCCAATTTTTGCCCCAACACACCGCCCACGGCGCCGCCCACGCCGGCATCAATCTCATCAAAAACAAGAACGGGCACATCGTCGGCCCGCGCCAAAACGCTTTCGATGGCCAGCATCACCCGCGACAGTTCCCCCCCGCTGGCCGTGTCGGACAACGACGAAACGGGTTCCCCGGGATTGGCGCTGAACACAAATCGCACCTGGTCCGCTCCGAACGAGGCCCGTTGATCGGGCACCGTTGTCACCTCCACCGAAAACCGCGCGTGGGGCAAGCCCACCTCTTTCAATTCTTTTTGAACCGCCGCCGACAATTTCTTGGCCGACCGACGGCGGCCGTCGGACAACACGGACGCCTGTTGAACCCAGCGTTTTTCCGCCTCGGCCACGCGGGAATCCACGTCGCGTTTTTGGCTTTCCAAATTTTCGAGCCGATCCAACTCCGCCGTCACGCGGTCCCGATAGGCGGCCACATCGGTCAAGGCGGGACCGTATTTCCGTTTCAGCTTGCCCAACAAATCCAGCCGGGCCAACACCTCTTCCAACCGCGCCGGATCCGACTCCAAACCGGCGGAAAACGCGTCCAACCGCTGGACCGCCTCGTCCACGGCCACGCGCGCGGTGTTCAACAGATCCGCCGTTTCGCGCAACGGCGCGCCGTTTTCGATCAACGCCGACACGGCCCGTTGGCTTTTTCCCAAAAGATCGGCGGCCGAGGCCTCTTGGGTGTGCAACAAATCCAGAGCCTCTTGGGCGACCAATTTTAATCGGTCGGCGTTTTTTAACTGGGGCAACAGCGCTTCCAATTCGGCTTCTTCATCGGGCCGAACGTGGGCGGCGTCCAACTCCTTTTTCTGAAACCGATAAAGGTCCAACCGCTGGGCCCGTTCTTGGTCCGACAGCGTCAACGCCTCCCGTTCGGCGTGCCGCTCCCGCCAGTCGTTGTAGGCGGATTCCACATCCCCCGCCAGGGGGTTTAACCCGCCGAACCCGTCAAGCAGGCGCCGCTGTTCCGCGGGCCGAAGCAAAACCTGCTGTTCGTTTTGACCGTGGGCGTACACCAGCAATTCACCCAACCGAAGGAGCGTCGAGACGTTCACGGGCCGATCGTTGACGAAGGCCTTGGATTTTCCGCCGGCGTCGATTTCCCGCCTTAACAAGAGATCCTCGTCGTCTTCATCCACCAGCCCGTTTTCGCGCAACAGGGCCTTCACCCGGGACCCCAGCCCCTCAAACCGGGCCGATACGCCCAACCGATCCGCGCCACGGCGCACCAAGCCCGAATCAGCCCGCCGGCCCAACGCCAAGCCCAACGCGTCCAACACCAAACTTTTTCCGGCGCCGGTTTCGCCGGTCAAAGCCACCAACCCGCGCCCGATCTCCCACCGCAAGTCGTCCAACAGCGCGAAATTTTTCACCGACAGCTCGACCAACATCACCGCTCTCCCCACGACAATTTTTCGCGCAACAACCCAAAAAAGGGCCGCTCTTTTTCCGACAAAATTTTAAGCCGCGCGCCCAACCGCCGCAACGTCAAACGGTCCCCGCGGGCCAGTAAAAACGGATTTCGGCCATCGAGGGTGACCACCAACTTTTCCCCCGCGTGGCGCGGTTCCAACCGAACCTCCACCGTACTGGCCGGTGGGATCAAGATGGGCCGTTGCGTCAAACTGTGGGGGCAAATGGGCGTCAGCAAAATCAAATCCAAATCGGGGGACACGATCGGCCCTCCGGCCGCCATGGAATAAGCCGTCGATCCCGTGGGCGTGGCCACGATTAACCCGTCGCCCACGAACGTGCCCAACAACGCGCCGTCCACCCGCACGGAAAAACCCACCACCCGCCCCGGCGTCGCTCCCTGGATAACGCAATCGTTCACAACCGGCCGGGACGGCCGCCGGGACGACGTCACATCCAACATCATCCGTTCGGTGATAACCAACCGGCCGTTCATCCACTTTTTAAAAAGAGTCCGCGCCCGATCCAACCCGGTAGAGGTCAAAAACCCCAACCGGCCCAAATTCACGCCCAGAACCGGAACCCCCACCGGCGCGGCCTGACGGGCCGCCGCCAACAAGGTGCCGTCACCACCCAACGCCACAGCGGCATCGGCCCGGTTCACCCGGCCAGGCGGCAAAACCCGCACCCCGCGGGAAAGGAACCACCGGCGCAAATCGCGCCGCGCTTGAAGAGCCGAGGGATTTTCGGAGTTAACAAACAGTGCCGCCGCCCGGGGCGGAGACAACGGAAGACGAGACATCTAATCGGACGGGGGTGTTACCCCGCGGACTCCCGCATCACAATTTCTTCCCACACTTTGACGATATCCCCGTCCCACCAGCCCCGCTCGACTTCTTCCCACATGGTTTGAAACGCTTTTTTGACCGGATAGGCTTCTTTGTAACTGCGGCGGGAGGTGAGCGCGTCGTAGATATCCACCACATTGACGATGCGAACGAGTTTGGGAATTTGAGGCGCTTTAAATCCACTGGGATACCCGGTGCCGTCCAGGCATTCGTGATGGTGAAGAATGATCGGCAAGATGTTTTCCAAACTTTTCAGACGTTTGCAAATTTCACCGCCCAACACGGCGTGTTTGCGCATGATTTCCCATTCGTTGTCGTCGAGGGGCCCGGCCTTTTGCAAAATGGCGTCGGGGATGCCCAGCTTGCCGATGTCGTGGAGCATGCCCCCTTTGCGCAACGATTCCAACTCAAAGGCGTTGCATCCCAAGGCGCGCCCCAACATCACCGCGTAGCGGCCCACACGGTCGGCGTGGCCCAAGGTGTAACGGTCTTTGGCTTCGATGGTCCGCACGAGGGTCATCAAAATGGCTTCGGCGTCTTCCAGCTCGTCGGTCAGCGTTTTGATTCGAAGCAATGACCGAATCCGAGTTAAGAGGGCGTCTTGTTCGTAGGGTTTGGGAAGAAAATCGTCGCACCCGGCCTCAATCGCGCGGGTTTTTTCCTCTTCTGGAAGAAGGCCGGTGACCATGATCACCGGGAGAAGCCGCGTATCGTGGTGGCCTTTGATGCGTCGACAGGTTTCCAAACCGTTGAGACGGGGCATATCGAAATCAATGATGCAGAGGTCGGGACGGGATTCGTTGATGCGTTCGAGGGCCTCTTGGCCGTCTTGAGCGACAATGACTTGAAAGCCTTCGACGCGAAGGAGCGCCTCCAAAGCTTTCTGGGCGTAATGGTCATCGTCAGCGATCAAAATGGTCGAAGCGCCTGTGGGACGGACGATCATGGGAGGGATGTTACCATTTTCGTCGGACCGACTCAACGGGGGCCGTCCACTTCATAGAGGGTGTATCGTTCCAAGGGGCCCTGTGTGAACGCGAACGGCAACCCACCCCAACAGGAGGCGTAAAATCCCGCCGACGCGTTGTTGTCCATGACACGCACGGGCCAACGGGACGAGTAGGTGTATTGTTTCAACGGCCGCAGGGGAATCGATCGGGACCGAAACCACCACGGGGGCATGACCACTTCTTGTTTCAGAATCAAGGTCCCGGGAGAAAAATCGGTGGAGGGAAACCCCGGTTCCCAGCCCACGGTTTTCAAGTAACTGGACGTAAACGAGTCTCCCAAAAACACCCCGCGCCGCCCGCCGGCCAGGAGATTATCATGAAGGACATCCCGAGCGATGGTTCGTTGCGCCTCGGCCTGCAAATAATCGCCCACGGCCAATCCCAACGACGCCAAAAACAGCGCCACCGCCGCCGCCCCTTGGGCCCGGGAAAACCGGGAGGGAGCAAAAACCCAACGCCGTTGGGCCATCCGAACCGTCAAGAAAACAACCGGGACCAACAGGGTTAAAAAATAGCGGGCCGCCACCCATTGCATCACATAAACCATTTGAACCGATCCGAGCCATAGCCAACCGACCAAAAAAAGATCGGAGGCATGTTTCGATTCTTTCAACAGGGCCGCCGTTGCATACAGAAACAAAATTCCTCCCACGGTCAAGCAGGGCATGAGCAGGGACGCGCCCACGCCAAACCCGCCCCAGGGGCTGACCAACGAAACCGCCAACAACAGGGCTCCCACAACACCAACGGCCCATGCCCGCCGAGGTGTTCCGAGCCCGCCCCAGGTGGCCAACGGGAGCAAAAAGACGCCTCCTAAAAACGTCAAATAAATGAGCACATGGCCCCAGGAAAAAGTTTGCATAACCCGTTTGGCCGACTCGGTGAAATGAACGGCGCCGTACGTCCCCACGTTCCAACCGCTCCAAACGCCGAAGACGGCGAGGGGGATCAGAAACGTCAACCACGGTTTCAACCGTCGACCGTGTTCTTTATCTGTCCACGCGTAAAGGGCCGCCACGGGGAACAACAACACGCCGGTGTATTTGGCCATCAAGGTGAGCCCCATTAAGAGACCGCTCGCCGCCAGCCATCTTGCGGAGCGACGACGCAACCCTTCAATCCACGTCCACAACGCGCCCAGGAAAAAAAACAACAGGGTTGAATCGATCAACAACGAATAGGAGGACAACCAAAATGCGGGTGTTAACACCGCCAAAACGGTTGCGCCCACGGGCGGAACCGCCAAACGGGCGGCCAAGAGATAAATAAACACGGCGCTTCCCCCGGCCAATAACAAAGCCAACGCCCGCACGCCGGCCAGGTGATCGCCGACGCATTTTGAAAACAGCCCGAGGATGTAATGATGAAGCGGGGGGTTGACCATGCGGGGCGGCTGGCCCGGATCCCAGCCGGAATTGGCCAGCCCGTTGTCATCGGCTTTAAAGTCGTAAGGACGCAAGGGATGCTCCATCGTACCCCGCGCCATGAGCATTTGATAGTTATCGTCGACAAAAAAAGCGCGCCCCACAAAAGGCGCGCCCAAAAGGATCGGCAACAAAAAAACCCCAACCAAATGTCCCCGGAAATTAGTCACAAACGGATTATCTCAAAAAAGAACCAAAAAATCCCCCCGCCCCACCCTGAATCCCCAGAAAGAACACCCCACCTGACGAATGTCCCTACGGGGCGAATGTCCCCCCGGGACGGATGTCCCTACGGGACGAATGTCCCCCCGGGACGGATGTCCCTACGGGACGAATGTCCCCCCGGGACGGATGTCCCTACGGGACGAATGTCCCCCCGGGACGAATGTCCCCAAAAAAAGCCGCTGGTCGGGTTAGGACCAGCGGCTGGCGTTTGAAGCGGCCTGTACACCGAGTTCTGTCCACCGACCCGAAATAGAATTCGGATCGGCTGACGGACCATTTCTCTGGGCCGGTTCTTGCGAACCGGCTCAAGCGGCGACCGGAGAAACGGCGCGCACGCGCGCCTGGACTGAGCCAGTCCCCCTCGTTGGAGGATTTCTCTCGTTTGCCTTTCTCCGGGCGGGGTTTGCCGCGCCCCATCTCTCGACGGGCCGCCGGGAGCTCTTACCTCCCGATTTCACCCTTACCACGCGCGCGACAGCGCCGTTCGGCGGTGTATTTTCTGTGGCACTTTCCGTCGGGGGAAACGCGGCCCCCGCCTTCCCGTTAGGAAGCGCCCTGCCCTGCGGAGCTCGGACTTTCCTCCGCGACCTTCTTTGTCGCGGCGGTCCGCCGACCGCTTAAACCTATTTTTTTAATTGATCCAACGCCCGGTTGGCCAACGCGTCGGCCCGCCGATTGTGCTCATGGCTCGACCGGGCGATGTGAACCAGCTTTACTTTATCAAAGCGGGACTCGTGTTCTTTGACTTTCGCTAATAACAATTTCATACGGTCGTCTTTGGCGCGATAGATTCCGGTCACCTGATACACGACGAATTGAGAATCGGTAAAAATGGTCGCCTGGCGAGCGCCCCGATCCGCCAGTTCCGATAACGCGCGAATCAGAGCCTCGTATTCGGCGACCTGGTTCGTATTGATCCCGATGGCCTGGCTGATTTCTCCCGCCACCGTTCCCGCGGGATCGCACAACACCACGCCATAGGACGCCGGCCCCGGGTTCCCCCGGGAAGCGCCATCACAGTAAGCCGTCCAAACGTCAGTTGAAATCATCGCTCAAATGGGAAACGATTAGTGAATCGGTTGGATAAATTGAGGATTATTGGCCGGAGGCATTTGCCTCGGCAACAACAGCCGGGCCGGTTGAGGAGACAGGCGAATCGGTGACCGCTTGAGACGAAGGCGGCTTGGGCACGATATAAAGGATTCGTGAACACCCTTCGCAGGTAATAATTTCTTTTCCCTTCATAACTTGGTTAAGCAAATTGGGGGTAATCGCTGTTCGGCACCCTCCGCACACCAAATTGTTAATGGGGACAACCGCCACAAATCCTGGACGACCCCGTTGAATGGCCTCGTAGCGGGACCGCGCTTCAGCGGAAAGACCAGAAAAAAAGGCGTCCCGTTCCGCTTTTTTCGAGTCCACGAGGGATTTGGCCTCGGCCTCTTCGGCATCCAACGCACGTTCCTGAGCATCCAAATCAATTTTAATCTTTTGGGCTTCTTGCTCTCCTTCTTTCGCGGCCTTTTGCAAGGATTCAATTTCTTCCATGAGGACCAACACCTGGTCTTCCAAAAGGATTTTTTCTTTTTTGGCGGAGTCGATTTCGGCCTGGAGGGCTCGGTAAGCGTCGTTGGACTTAACACCGTTGAGTTCTTGGGTGTGTTTTCGAACGGCCCCGTCTTTGGAATCAATTTCCAGCTCTTTATTTTTTCGATTGAGTTGAGCGTCCACCAGGGCTTTTTTGGATTGGTCGAGCGCGGTTGCGGCCGCGGCTCGCCGAGCGGCGATGTCGGCTCGGCGGGGAGAAACCCGTTGCACCTGCTGAAGCAACGTGTCGAGTGCTTTGTCTAATTCTTGAAGGCGAACCAAACCGGCGATGACGTCGTTCACGCGTGTCCTTTCGCAACGAATTATCCGTCCGGTCCGTGGGCGGTATAGGGATTGAACCTATGACCTTTCGCGTGTGAGGCGAACGCTCCACCGCTGAGCTAACCGCCCACGGGCGGGACGGTACGATCATTATATCATTTCGAGGGGAAAACGAATGAGCCCTGGTGGAGTTGAACCACCGTCACCCCGTTATGAGCGGGGCGCTCTAACCGTTGAGCTAAGGGCCCGTTAAATACAATCGACGCCGTGGCGTTGCGTTACGTTACGTTCGCCGAACCGAAGCCCTCGAAGCCCCACCCCCTATTCGACGTATTCGCGCAGGAGACGGCTTCGGCTGGGGTGGCGCAGCTTACGAATGGCTTTCGCTTCAATTTGGCGCACCCGTTCCCGGGTGACATTAAAGATGCGTCCCAACTCTTCCAACGTGCGCGGATAGCCCGTGCCAATGCCGAAACGCAACTTGATGATTTCCGCTTCCCGGTCGCTCAAACTGGCCAACGCCTTTTCGACTTCTTGCTGGCGCAAGGAATCGTTGGCGGAATGGGCCGGCGAAACATCGCCCTTGTCTTCCAGAAAATCCTCGAGAACCGAATCTTCTTCTTCGCCCACCGGGGTGGTTAACGAAATGGGCTCCTGCATGATTTTCAAAATTTGGCGCACTTTATCGGAGGACAACCGCAGCGCTTTGCCGTATTCCTCGACAGTGGGATCGCGGCCGTTTTCCTGACGGAACTTGCGACTGACCTTGGTCAGCTTGGAAATGACTTCTTTCATGTGCACGGGGATCCGAATCGTGCGGGCCTGGTCGGCGATGGCGCGGTTGATGCTTTGGCGAATCCACCAGGTGGCGTAGGTTGAAAACTTAAATCCGCGGCGCCACTCAAATTTCTCGACGGCTTTAATGAGGCCCAAGCCGCCTTCCTGAATGAGGTCGGACAACTCCAAATTGGACCCCACGTGTTTTTTTGCGATGGACACCACAAGCCGAAGGTTGGCCTTGATCAGTTGAAGCTTATCGATGAGGATCGCGTCTTCCAATTGGCGAATGCGGGCGTCGAGCACCAGCAGTTCCTGCGTGGGGATGGGCAACATGCGCGCCATGCGTTGGAGGCGCAACTGAATGGCCTCGATGTTTTGCATGGAGCTTTCAATGCCGCTGGGGGTGTAGCCGGTGAGACGTTGAAACTGAGCGGCGCCCATCTGTTTCGCAACGGTTTTTTGATAGAGTTTTTTCAGTTCGACGTAAGGGAGCTTAAAGCGTTTTTCGTAGCGTTGAATTTCGTCTTCAAACTCCCGCACTTTGGAGCCGACGCTTTTGATTTTATTGACGAGCCGGCGGATTTTTTCTTGGTTTAAGTTCAAGCTGATGATGCGCTCCACGATCTGCTGGCGCTCTTGAGCGATCTGGGCTTTGGCCTCGTCGGCTTTATCGGCGGGCGGATTGCCTTCGAGCTTCAGTTTAATTTTGTCGATGCGCAGTTCAGCCTGAATGATGTATTGGACCACGGTTTTAACCCGCCGGCGCATACCCGACAACTCGGACGCAGTCCGTCGGCCGCGGGGCATGAGCTCTTTGGGGGTCATTTCATCGGCTTCAAGCAGCGATTCCCAGTTTTGGACCTCGCGGTGGGTGATGGGCGATTCCAACACGACGAGCTTCAAGACTTTTTCATTTTCTTTGATGTTGCGCGCGAGGGTCACTTCCTGCTCCCGGGTAAGGAGGGGGACTTTACCCATTTCCGACAAATACATGCGGATGGAGTTTTGGGTATCCAATTCCAGGTCAGGAACGCCCATCTCTTCGTGGGCGTCAGACCGGGGGCGGTTTTCTTCACCGCGCTCGACGACATCGATTCCCATTTCCTCGAGTTTCCCGAACAGGGTATCGAGCTCTTCGGTGGTAAAGTTGGTTTCAGGGAGTTTCTGGCTGATTTCCTCGTAGGTTAAGAAACCCGCCTCTTTGCCGTGTTCAATTAAGCCACGCACCAATTCTTTGTGATTAATTTGTTCGCGCCGATCGAGTGTCATATCACCGGTCCGATGGACCCGCGGCCGCGGGCGCGGAAGCCCGAAGAAGGCGGGTCAAGTTTTGATACCGCAAAATTTTGGCGTCGTCACGATCCCGACGCCCGTCGAGCATATCCAAAACATCTTTTTGCAACGCCGTGCGTTCGCGCCCCAAGGCGGAGGCTTCCAAACTTTTCACATGGCGAGCCAACGCCTCGGCGGAATCGGAAAACGTTTTTCCTTCCAACAACAACGCCGTCAACCAGGGCGCGTCAGCGGCCCCCAAGGCTTCCACGGCGGCGGCGGGGTCCACCGCGCCGCGAGATTTCCATTGCTCGCGCCAATGGCGAAACACGGCCAAACAACGCGTGTCGGAAAACAACCGATCGTAGGAATCCACCGTTTCCCACGGAGCGGCGCCGACGGCCAAAATCTGCAACACTTCTTCCTCGGCGGTGCGCACGCGTGCGCCAGCGCGAGCGGGGGGTTCCGGAGCCGGCGCGGGCACGGCGCGATCGGCCGCGGATCCGCCGTGGCGCGCCATTTCCCGACGAAGGGCATCGGTGTCCAACGACAACCGACCGGCGGCGCGGCGCACCCATTCTTCGCGCAACAACTCGTTTGGCACGGCGCCAATGAACCGAATCAGTTCTTCGGCCCGCCGAAGCCGTCCGTGCAAATCGCTGAACCCACCCATAGACGGCGCCAAGGTGTCGAGCCAGTAGTCAACCACGTCGTGAGCGCCGGCCAACAAACGATCCAACGCCTCAACCCCTTGGGCCAACACAAACTCGTCGGGATCTTTTCCTTCGGGAACCTGGGCAACCCGAACGAACAGATCTTCTTTCAAAAACACGCCGGCACTGCGCCAGCTGGCGTTTTGACCGGCGGGGTCTGGATCAAAGAGCAACACAGCCTCTTGAACATAGCGGCGCAACAACCGCGCCTGATCGGCGGTCAACGCCGTGCCCAAGGGGGCGACGGCGACTGCCGCGCCGGCCTGATGAAGGCCGACGACGTCCATGTACCCTTCAACGATCACAGCCTGCCCGCGGGCGCGCAACTCGGTCCGGCCCTCATAAAGGCCGTACAACTGGCGGCCTTTTGTGTAGACGGGCGTATCGGCGGAGTTGATGTATTTGGGCCCCGCGTCGTCATCCAAAACGCGCCCGCCGAACGCCACGGGCTGGCCGTAAGGATCTCGAATGGGAAAAATCAGCCGACCGCCCAACGGATCCTGATACCGCCCGGTTCTATCGGACCGCGCGGCCAACCCGGCTTTAAGAAGGAGTTCAATAGGGACTCCTTTTTTGAGGGCCGCGTCCAAGAAACTGTCGCGGCGCGGGGCGAACCCCAACTGAAACCGGTCGATGGTTTCGGGCCGAATCCCGCGCTGAGCCAAATGGCGCCGCGCGGATTCGGCATCCGCGCCGCGGCGAAGGGCGTCCCGGTAAAACCCGCTGGCTTGGTCGAGCAGGCTGAGCAGTTGGTCGCGTTCTTTGGCACGCCGACTGGAGGCGTCGTCCACCTTGTCCCATTCGAGCGGAATTCCGGCCCGACGGGCCAACTCACGCAGGGCTTCGGGAAACGACAGGCCCTCCAATTTCCTAACAAACGTGATGATGTCGCCGCCTTCCTGACACGCGCCGAAACAGTGCCACAAACCCTTGTCGGGCTGAAAGAAGAAGGAGGGAGACCGCTCGTTGTGAAACGGGCAGTTGCCTTTCCAACGGGCGCCCGACTGTTTCAAGGACGGCACGGCGTCGCGAACGATGGACAACGGGTCCAACGCCAGTTTAATCCGCTCCAACGTATCGCGAGAAACGCCCACGTGCTTTAAGTTAGCCTCGGTTCGCCCGCGCCATACGCCGACGCAATTTCCGGCGCGACTCCGCCTGTTTGCGTTTGCGTTTCACGGAAGGCGGCTCGTAGTATTCCCGCCGCTTAATTTCCTGCATAATGCCGTTGCGTTCGCACTCGCGCTTAAACCGGCGCAGAGCGTCTTCGATGGATTCCCCATCCCGCACTTTTACGAAAACCATGGATTAAAACACCGCCTTCCGGGTGAAAAATAAAAACAAAACCTCTCCACCGGCCAACCGAGCCGGCAAAAAGGGACTCGTAAACCCAACCATTGCTTAAACCAAATCGAAATTGCCTTCCCCGCCACCCGACAACACCCCACGCCTTGAACACATCATCTCATCCGCATCAAAGCCAACAAGGTGTGTGAAAAGGAGGCGCATGCCCCCGGGGCGAAGGCCCCCTCAGCCGGGGGGCCAGGTTAAGCGACGACCAGCCAAAAAGTGAAAGTGCAAATGGTTCACGGCCTGACCCGCGTCGGGCCCGCTGTTAACCACCCAGCGAAACCCCGACTCATTGACGGAAAAATGATCTGCTAACCGCCGCACAGCGCCCTGCACTCGAGCCAAAAGGGCTGTGTCTTCTGACGTTAAATCCGCCAACCGCGCGACATGTTTTTTCGGAATCACCAACACATGCACGGGCGCCTGGGGCTGAATATCACGAAACGCCAAAACGGCCTCATCTTCAAAAACCGCCTGACAAGGCACCTCTTTTCGGACAATCCGACAAAACAAACAGTCAGTCACCGCGGGATTATACTTTGCTCAAAGCCTCCTGACCAGGGGACAGCTTTAATTGTATAACTATTAAACGGAAACAGAAACCAGCTTTCCAGCAGTCACCGCCCTTGGCACAGCCACGCGCAGGTAGTTGTCTGTCCACCCCTCGCCGTTTCCTTCGGCCAAAGCGATCCGGCGGGAGCCCACAAATCGAGCGCGAAACCGTGCTTTCAATCGATCCGAAAGGTCAATCAACCGCCGCGTCCGCTCCTGCAAGACAAGCCGATCCAACGGGGGCAAGTCCGCCGACACAGTGCCTGGCCTGGACGAATAGGGAAACGCATGCAGTCCAGACAAGTGAAGGGATTCAATCCGTCGATACGTATTTTCAAAAGCCACGTCTGATTCGGTCGGAAATCCCGTTAACACATCCGCCGTCACCGCCGCGTCCGGCAACAACCGCCGAATGGCGCCCACGCGGTCTTGGTAATCCTCAAACCGGTACCACCGTCCCATGGCCGACAACACGTCGTTGTCAGCCGACTGAAGCGGGATATGAAAATGGGCGCAAATTTTGTCTGACTCCGCCGCCAACCGAAGCAGTTTGTCCGGCACTTCCGTGACTTCCAAGGAAGACAGGCGAATCCGAAACGAACCCGGGAGAGCCACCAAATGCCCCAACAGGGCGGTCAGGTCGGCTTTTTTTCCGGTCTCAGATGCGCCCCGATAAAGACCCAGCCGAATTCCCGTCAACACAATTTCCCCATGGCCCCCGTCCACCAACGCGCGCACTTCGTTGAGGACATGGTCGACGGGCTTGCTCCAGTAGTCTGGCCGCGTTTGAGGAATAATGCAGTAGCGGCAAGGGGCCTTGCAGCCGTCTTGAATTTTGACGAAGGCCCGGGCACGGTTGGCGAACCGAGACAACCCCCACACATCGGGAGCAACTTCAAAACCCAAACAGGCGGGCAAATTTTCTTTGTCTTTGTTGGAGTACACTTCCACGCGCGGCGAGAGGGCCGCCAGTTCATCAGGCGCGTGACTGGGGTAACAACCGGTGACCACAATGCGAGAGGTGGGATTGGCTCTTAATAAACGACGAACAAACTGGCGGCATTCCTGTTCGGCCTTGGCCGTCACCGAGCACGAGTTCACCACGCACAAATCCGCTTGACGGTAATCGTCCGTCGCCACGCCGCCGCCCGACTCCAGGCGCGCGCGCAACAGTTCGGTGTCGTATTGGTTGGCTTTACAGCCAAAGGTTTGGAAAAAAATGTTCACCGTGGCCGAAACCGGTCGCCCCACAGAAATGCCCCTGTGAGCCCGCCCAAAATAGCGACGCCTGTGGAGACCAGGGACACGGGAAACCCCACCTTCCAAAAGTCGACGTGGGCCCACGCGGCGAACACGGAGGCATACTCCGCCGCGGCCGTGAGGGTGATGTGGGAGAAGGAGAAGGGAATGCCCACAATGATTCCTGACAACCACCCTTGACGAGACGACACCGCTCCCGCCGCGGCGCCGGCGGCGAACAACGCGGCCAAAAACGAAAAAGGCGACATCCGCACAAACAGCCCCACACCCACGACACCCATCGAGACCAACGCCGACGTCCCCGCAATCCATGCCCACGATCGCCGCACGGGAATCTGGTTATGAGAGGGATTCATATAAGAGAGCGCTTGCCATAAACAGTCCGGCGGTTTCCGTGCGCAACACCCGGGGCCCCAACGAAACGGTCGCACCCCCGCGGGCACGAGCGCGACCCACTTCCTCGGTGGTAAACCCCCCTTCCGGTCCGACCACGATATTAACGATCATTCGGTTGCCCTCCTGCTTAGCGGACGCTTCATCGTACGCGCCCCCTTGACTTGCCTTCCCTCCCAGCCCCCGCCGGGCCAAACCGGCCTTAAAAGAAACGACCTCTTCCCCTTCCCACGCCAAAAAGGATGCATCGGCGGGCCCGAACCGATCCAACACCTCATCAAACTCCAACGGCCCGGCTACGGCCGGCACATCCGCGCGCCCGCATTGGGCCGACGCGGCGCGAACAATTTTTTCCCAACGGGCCCGCTTGGCCGCCGCGCGTTCGGGGGGAACCCGTGCCACATTTCGCCGCGCATGAAACGCAACGACCTCGCCCACACCCAACTCAACGGCTTTTTCAAGAATCCATTCAAAAGTATCGCCTTTGGGGATCGCCTGAAACAACCGCACAAAAGGCCCCGCCGAAACCGACACCCGTTGAGCCACAATCCGCCCGGCGACCCGACCGGGCGTCACCTCGTCCAACACGCCGTCGTAAGAGCGATCGACACCGTCGAACAAGCGAACGGCGTCGCCGGACTTTTTGCGCAACACCCGCGCCAAATGGGCGGACTCGTCCGCCGCCAACACAAACCGGCCGTCGGTGATGTTGCGCGGATCAACGAAAAAGTGGGGCATTACTTACCGAACGCTTTTTTAAGAAACCCTTCTTCAAAATTGAGTCCGGTTTCGCCCAAGGACTGGGCCAGTTCGGCCATCAGGCGTCGCTGGTCTTTGGTGAGCTTGGTGGGCACGTCGACGATCACACGCACCAACAAATCCCCCCGCCCGCCGCCGTGCAAGGAAGGCATTCCTTCGCCGCGCACCCGCAACAACGTGCCCGACTGAGTCCCCGGCGGGATGTGAATGCGAACGTTTTTTTGAACCGTGGCAATGTCCACTTCCCCGCCCAACGCGGCCATGGGGATAGACACATGCCCCTGGGTCACCAGGTTGGCGCCGTCGCGTTCAAAGCGGGCGTCTTCCTCGATCCGGATGATCACATACAAATCGCCGGAGGGCGCGCCATGATCCCCGGCCTCACCGGCGCCAGAAACGCGCAAGGTGGTCCCGTCCTCCACACCAGGCGGGATGCGAACGGTGATGTTCTCGGTTTTCCGCACGTGCCCTTGCCCGCGGCAGTCCGAGCAGGGGCTATCCACGGTCTTGCCGGCCCCGCGACAACGGGGACAAGTTTGAGCCATGGTAAAAAATCCCCGGGTGGCCCGGACCTGGCCGGACCCGCGACAATCGGAACAGGTTTTGGCGGATGTGCCCGGCTTCGCGCCGGACCCACTGCAGGTTTCGCACGACGCCTGGTGCGACACCCGCAAGGTGGTCTGCGTGCCGGTAAAAGCCTCGGACAACGAAACGACTTGCTCCGCCTGAAGGTCGGCGCCTTTCCGGGGCCCGCCGCGGCCCCGACCGCCGCCGAACATATCTCCGAACACGCTGGAAAAAATGTCCCCGACGTCGGCGCCCTCAAACCCCTGAAACCCGCCGGGCCCCGGCCCCCCGGCCCCCGCGGCGCCGGCGTGACCGAACTGGTCGTACATCCGGCGTTTTTCCGGCGTGGAGAGGGTGTCGTAGGCCTCATTGATTTCTTTAAACTTCTCTTCCGCGGCCTTGTTGCCCGGGTTTCGGTCGGGATGGTGTTGAAGGGCCAGCTTCCGGTAAGCCTGTTTCAGCTCATCGGCGGAAGCGGTTTTCGAAACCCCCAGGACCTCGTAGTAATCGCGCTTGGCCATGCGTTAGGACGGCTTGTTTTTCTCGTCCACCACTTCCGCGTCGACCACATTGTCTTTGCCGTTGGAACTACCGCCGGCGGACCCGGTCGCGCCGGACGGTTCCCCGCCGCCGGGCTGAGCCTTGGCGGACGCGGCCTTGTACACTTCTTCGGCCAGTTTGTGGGACGCTTTCAACAGGTCCTCTTTGGTTTTCTTAATTTTTTCCAAGTCCGTGCCTTTCAAGGCCTCTTTGGCGTCGTTCAAGGCGCGTTCGATGGCCATGCGCTCGTCTTGCCCCACCTTGTCGCCGTGGTCTTTGAGGGCCTTTTCCGTCGAGTACACAACGGCATCGGCCTCGTTTTTGGTTTCAATTTCTTGGGCTTTCTTTTTGTCTTCCTCGGCAAAGCGTTCCGCTTCTTTCACAAACTTTTCGACCTCGTCCTTGGAGAGTTTGCTCTTGGCGTGGATGGTGATGTGTTGTTCTTTTTTTGTGCCCATGTCCACGGCCTTCACGTTGAGGATGCCGTTGGCGTCGATGTCGAAGGTCACTTCCACTTGGGGCACACCCCGGGGCGCCGGGGGAATGCCGTCCAGGTCAAAATGGCCCAAGGAGGTGTTGTCTTTGGCCAAGGGCCGTTCGCCTTGCAGGACATGGATCGTCACCGCCGGCTGGTTGTCGGCCGCCGTCGAGAACGTTTGGGATTTTTTCATGGGGATGGTGGTGTTGCGCTCGATCAGTTTGGTCATGACGCCGCCGAGGGTTTCCAAACCCAACGACAGGGGGGTAACGTCCAACAACAACACGTCTTTGACCTCGCCGCCCAACACCCCGGCTTGGATGGCCGCGCCGAGGGCCACGCATTCCATGGGATTGACGCCGCCTTCGATTTTGCGGCCGATGTAACTTTCCACAAATTTCTGCACAATGGGCATCCGCGTGGGGCCGCCCACCATGATCACTTTCGTGACCTGCCCCGCCGACAGGGAGGCATCGCTCAACGCCTGTTCCATGGGGTGTTTGCATCGATCAATGATGGGTTGCACCAACGATTCCAATTTCGAGCGTGTCAGTTTCATTTGCAAATGTTTCGGACCGGACGCGTCCGCGGTGATGAAGGGCAAGTTGATGTCGGTCTCCAACACGGTGGACAGCTCGATTTTTGCTTTCTCGGCGGCTTCTTTAAACCGTTGCATGGCCATTTTGTCTTTGCGCAGGTCGATGCCGTTTTCTTTGCGAAACTCCTCGGCGATAAAGTCGATGAGCACGTTGTCCATATCGGTGCCGCCCAACTGGGTATCGCCGCTCGTGGACAACACCTGAAACGTGGCCTCTTTTTCGATGGCGCCCATGTCCATGATGGTCACGTCCAACGTGCCGCCGCCCAGATCGAACACCAAAATTTTCTGGGCCTGGCCCGACTTGTCCAACCCGTAGGCCAACGACGCGGCGGTGGGCTCGTTGACCAAGCGCACGACTTCCAACCCGGCAATTTTTCCGGCGTCTTTGGTGGCCTGGCGCTGGTTGTCGTTGAAATAAGCGGGCACGGTGATGACGGCCTTTTCCACTTTGTCGCCCAAATAGGCTTCCGCGTCGCGTTTGATTTTTTGAAGGATGAACGCCGAGAGCTGTTGGGGCGTGTAGTTTTTGCCGTGAATGGGATAATTGAAATCCTGGCCCATTTTCCGTTTAAACGCGTACACGGTGCCTTCGGTGTTGGACACCGCCTGCCGACGGGCGGGTTCGCCCACCAACAGCTGTTCGTCTTTGGTGAACGCCACGTAACTGGGGAACGCTTTGCCGCCCAGCGTGGTGCCTTCGGCCGACGGGATGATGACGGGTTTTCCCCCTTCCATCACCGCCGCGGCGGAATTCGAAGTTCCCAGATCGATACCGATAATTTTACCCATGGTGTATCCTCCTTTAGATAGCCGGGGCGTCGTCGGACGACTTAACCAACGGCCCACTGGACCCCGATCCCATTTTCTTTGAAATTTTCACCCGCGCCGGGCGAAACAAAAGCCCTTGAAACGTGTAGCCTTTTTGGAGAACCGCCCGAATTTGCCCGTCGACCCCCTCGTCTTCGACGGTTTCAACGGCTTCTTGAACCGCGTGATTGTAAGCGTCGCCCACCGCGGCGGGCACTTCGTCCAAGCCCTCTTCTTTCAACAAGCGTTTGAACTCGCCGTAGAGCATGTCCAACCCAAACACCACCGCTTTCAAATCCGGGGCGTTGTGGGCGGCCCGTTCAGCCTGTTCCATAACGTCCATCAGGGAAACCAACCTCAACACAATTTCTTCTTTGCCCCACCGACGGGCCTCGGCCTTTTCCCGCTCGGACCGCTTGCGGAAATTTTCGAACTCGGCTTTGAGACGAATCAGCTGATCATAGTAATCGTCGGCCTTGCGTTTGGCCTCGTCCACCGATTGGCGCAAGATGTCCAACTCCGCGGTTTTTTGCTGAAGCGCCGAAATGTCCAGGTCGCTATTGGCGGCCGGATCCAACTCACTCATGGGGCCCTCCTACAAGCCGATTTAAGGCGGTGGTCACGGCCTGGGCCATTTGGTTAACCAGGTTCATCATGCGGGAATATTCCATCCGTTTAGGCCCGATGATCCCCAACACCCCCACCTGCCGATCGCCCAGGGTGTAACAGGACGAAATTAAACTCACGTTTTTCATATCGGGGGACCGGTTCTCCGAGCCGATGCTCACCCGCACCGCCGGAAACCGGGCCCCGGGCCCCGGGGCGCCCCACTCTTCGCGAATCAAATCGCCGAGGGCCCGTTTTTCGTCGAGGAAATGGACCAACTGGCGCAAATCGTCCGGCCCGCTGAACTCCGGCAGGGACAAAATATTTCCGGCGCCTTCCACAAAAATGTCGGCCGCGTCGCCGGGGGCAAAAGCCTCTTCGGTCACGCGCCGGGCAAACTCCAACATATCCATTTGCCGCTGATGGATGGCTTCGATGTGGTCCAACAACGTTTCCCGCACCCGGGAGAAAGGCTGACCGCGGAGCCGCTCGTTCAATGTCCGTTCCAAAGGTTCCAACAACTCCCGCGGATACCGGCCGTCAAAGACCACCTGACGATGCTTGACCACGCCCGTGTCGCTGACCATCACCGCCAACAAACGATGGGCGTCCAAGGGGATCAGTTCCATGTGTTGCAGTCGGGATTGGTCAATCCCGGGCGCCGTCACAAACCCCGTGTAGTTCGACAAGACCGACAAGGTCTTGGACGTGGACAACATCAACTCGTTTATTTCCCGAATGCGTGATTCGTGTTCTTGGCGAATGCGCTCTTCTTCTTTGATGGCCAATCGTTGCAGTTCCACCAAACTGTCCACATAAAAGCGGTAAGCCTTGTCGGTGGGCACCCGCCCGGCGGAGGTGTGGGGATGGGTCAAATAGCCTTCCCGTTCCAGCTCTCCCATGACATTGCGAATGGTGGCCGGCGACAAATCCAGCGACCGCCCGCCCGCGAGAAAAGCCGACCCCACCGGTTTGCCTGTTTTAATAAATTGATGGATCACGGCCTGAAGAAGCCGCCGCTTCCGTTCTTCCTGCTCGCTGGTCGATAGGGTTCTCATTAATTAGCACTCACGCATCCGGAGTGCTAAAAGTATAGCACACCCCCAACCCGAAGTCAAACACCAGTCCGATCTATTTTTGATAATAGGGGCAGGTTACGCGCTTTCCAGCACTTTGGTAGCGACTTCAAGGACCGTTCGAAAGTCGCGATGGCGAATGGGATCGCCCTTAATTATAGCCAACAACGCTTCGCGCAATTGGTCGGCCAGGTCGCCATTGAGCTGATCCAAAACGGCTTCATTAACAGAGATCGACGCAGAAACCATCACCGACAAGCGGGCCGACGGGGAAATCTGAAATCGGTTAAGAGAATCCAACAACAGGGCCGCGTCCAAAGCGCCATTCGGGTCCGTCACTGGCTTTTCAACCACATCGACAACGCCGGGCCGAGCCACCGCGCGGAGTTTGGCCAATACCGCCGTATCTTTTGCCGCCAGAACAAGGCGCGGCGCGTCGAGCCCCCTGTCCACCCATCCGTTGACGATCTGGGCCGATCGCAACACATCATCCAGGTCCTCCCCAGCCACCGCTTGAACATAAACCTTTTGGCCATCCGCTGTTGCGGGCGTGCCCGAGAAAGAAGACTCAAGCCACTCAACCAACCCGTCCGGCGAAGTCGTTAAAGACCCCCGCCACCGTTGAGACAACTCCCGAGCCAACGCTTTTTCATAAGCTCGGGCAAACCCCGGTCGGAACAACTGGGGCCGCACGTCTTGGGTCCACCGAGCTCCCCCCACCTGTTCAATCTGCAAAGGCCCTGCCGGCGGTAACAACATATCCATGGTATCTCGGGCGGCTTTCCGAGCCATAATCTGGTCCTGAACCATGAAAACGATGTCGGTTATCAAATGCCACCCAACAGCAAAGAGTTGAGCAGCGTTTTCCCCGCCCAGAATCTCTTGCACACCGGGAAAACCAATGAGCGCATAGGGCAAAGCCAAAAGGTAATGCCAAACAAATTGTTGAACAAGTTGCGCCACCGACATCCCCGGATTTTGCCGAGCGATAATCCAAACATGAGCCAACGAAAACAGGGGAAGAAGGAAAAACCCCATCCCCACCCCACCCAAAATCGATGTACCCAGGAGCAGGAATATGGCTTCCACTCCAGCTCCCCCGATCCCCACCCCCGGACGACCTGAGACAAGGTAAAGCAATGAATTGGACTTTGCCCCCGAAGGCCCTCCGGTTTGGGAGTTTTGTAAGAGTTGCGAGAGGTCGGCCGTTTCATCCACAGAAAAGTCGGCGCCCACGGCAACGTATTTATCCAGTTCGTTTGGCAAATTCTCCACTTGGGAAGCGATTCTTCGGTCGACTTCCTTATTGGCCGTGAATGATTGTCTTCCATGGGCTTTATCTTCGGAGCCCACCCAAAACACCACGATGGTTTTTTCTCCAACGAACTTAACATTAACTATTTGTCCGGAAGGTGTTTTCTTGTATACGCGCTCCCTCCAAATAACGGGAACGCCGTGCCCTCCCCCAGCGGTTTCCCTAGAATTGATCAGGAGTCCGACCGCATTCACGATCACTTTCTGAACCGGGTTATTATTTGCCACATATTTCTTGTAGGCATCTCCAAAAACAACAACCCGATAACCTCGATCGTAAAACGGAGCCAGTCCCCCTTCGGACATCTCCGCGTCGGAAACATCCTCGACGTCCTCATCAAACGAAAGCGGTAATAAGTCCCCATTCCCCAGCAATTCAACCAATCGCTCATGAACTTCAAGGGCCTTGTCCGCATCTCCGGTGAAAACGCTATCAGTCAGAGTGTAAATTGAGGGTAAAGTTCCAGCCCTTTGAATTTCAACATATTTTTTTAAAAACCCGATATCCTCAAATCCCAGTTGCAGTGCCTCAGCAGAGTCCGACAGAGCCTTCGCCACGTTTTGATTTGCACGCACTTTTTCAACAAGCTTCTCTTGAAGGGAGTTAATTTGATCACTTAAAGCGTCCCTGGAAGACCCGTTTGCAGACTGAATCCAACGAATCGATTTTATCGCGTTTCTAAGTTCTTCAATCCCTTGGTCTGTTTCGGGGAAAAATGGGATTTCAGGTCCGTTAATCGACGGAGACGATTGGCCTTGATGCGGGGGAGGGAGATCTGGGTTTGCCACTAATACCGCCAAAACTTTTTTATCATTCGAGGGATCCTCAGCCGGCAACTTTTCCTCTGGGGATAGATCTTTCCCCTTTCCTTGGGGTGGCCTAGTAAATCTTGGCGGAATAATAGAAAGACCGGTGGGAGGTGAAGATAATTTCTTAAGCTCAACATCCCACATTCCAGCCTTTTTTCCATTCACGGCGAAGTGTCTTTCATTATAAGTCCAAAACAACCCCCCTTGAATGGTTCCCAACAAAAGAATCGATCTTCGAAGGGCTTCGGAGGAATCCCCTTTTGCCTTTGCATCCTGAATGGGACCAATCTGATGGATAATCCCAACCGTCACCTGGCGAAGTGCATCTTTGGGGCCAGAATTATCGCTGGGGGAGGCAAGATACGAATCCAGTTCCGATTTAAAGAAAACGATGCCGAGGTGTTCATTGTTTCTACTTCGTTGGACAGGATCCGATGAATCTCTTAGGTAAGTCAACGCGTCGATTAGTCCGGCCAACCGAGCGTTCACGTAGAGGGGAGCCTCCGGTCCATAGGTAGGCCACGGGTTACCGCGATCCGTGCGAATGATGGAATTCCCGATTTCATCGGTGAGCGGTGTGGGGTTATATTCGCCTGATCGAGAAACCCTTCGCGCGAAGGCATGGTCTTTCAGCAGTTGCAATAAAATTCCACGATTTCGAACTTGGACCGCTAACTCCATAACTTCAGACCATTGTTGCATTGCGGAAATCTCCGTTGGGGACATACTTTCTTGATTTTTAGTGGAGGAGTTCCAAACTATTCTTCGTCCTGTGGCCCCGTAGTCAACCGTTGGCAAAATGCCATACCCAAAATCAGCGCTAAGCGGGGTGTAAAGATTGCCCGGTAGGGGTTCCACCATCCAGATTTGTTCCCCCAAATACAAATAGCCAGACCAGGATTGTTGGTTAAGGGGAATCCCCCCCACCCTTTGCCCATCAAATCCCAGACTGTGCGCGCCCAGCGGTAAAAAAATAGCTGCGTTCACGACTTGTTTTACCAAACTTGGATTATTATGGAGCCCTCTGGTATCGGTCAATAGAGGAATATTCTCCCGATAAAAAGCGGGGTTAATTTCATTAATTTGATTAACGAGGCTTTCGAGATCCCGCTCTGTGACAACCCGGCTATTTAACAATCCCAAAATTCGGTTGTACCATTGATTTAGTAATTCATTTGGTGTTGTCCCACCGGGGATATTCAATTTCACTCTGGAAAATGCCGGAGCCACGAAAGGTTTCTTTTTAGCGGCTGTCCTTGACAGCGGCAGGAGAGAATCGATATTACTGTTGTCTATCCACTTCAGGAAATTTTCAAACGTTTTTTCGTTGTGGTCAAAATGTTTCCACACGCCCAACAGGTTGCCGGCCAACGCGGACAAAAAGAACGCCTTCCCTTCCCCCGCCGGCATCCACGAGAAGAATTGGTCCGTATACGAAACCAGCCCCAATACCGACGGGGACAGCAACACCATTGATACCACAAACCCCGCCAGCGTCAAAACGCCGATTTTCAAAGCGGGGCCCACCAAGGCCTCTCTCTGTTTCTGCGCATACCTCTTGTGCTCAAACCCCAGTAAAATCACCACCACGCCAAACACGCCACTGACGCTAACAACCAAAAATGTCGCCATAGCCAAAAACATCCCCACCCCGCCGCCAACCGCTGTTATGACCAGCCACGCGAAAAGGGAAGGGACAAACACCACCACGGAGAAAAAATAAAGAACCTGTTCCCGCACCGGATCCCAAAATTTGATTTTGAACGTTGTAGCGAACCCCGGCCGTTCGGGGGAAGACACCACGTCGACCTTTCCCCCTTTGTTAAATACGCGGAACACCAAAGCCCCCGCCCCGACGACCACGAGACCCTGGGCCAGCCCGGCCCCAACCACAACGTCTTTGATCTGACCGAGCCCGCCCAACAGGGCGTAGGTGAGTTGAGGATCTATTTGGGTCGCCAAAAGCACTCCCAACAACGTCACGACGACCGGCAACTGAATCCGGCGAATTTCATTTGCGATGGGGGGAGTGCTTAAAAATAATTTTTCCCCCTGGAACAATTTTTCCAACGGCGTCTTTTCCTGGGAAAAAACGCTCAAGTAACCGCTTCCTTGAGCCAAATCCACTTTCGTCAGTTTCGGGACGAACGAAATCACAGAAACACCCCGCTGTTCGAGCAAACGGGCGACGCCCTCCGCATGAAACCCGCCGGTGACCAACACCGCCACGTCGGTATCGGCTAGAGCGTTGCCCACATTTTCCGCGATGGCCTTGTCCCGGGCCTGGGCTTCCCTATAAAACGCCTCAAACGAGGTGAGATCAAATTCCCCTTTGGCTTTGCCCCATTCTTCCCACTCGGGGGGCGTGAGCGCAAAATCCGCCAACCGGCTCGCCAACCACAACCGCCGAGACCGGTCCACCACCATCCGTTCGGATGGGGTGCGAACAAGGGCTTTGTAGGCCGCCATTTCCAATAGCTGGATTTCTCTCAGGAGTTTGTCGGGTTCAATCCCGTCGGCCATCAACGCGTAACGAACGTATTCGTCCATGGCGGGAAACGCCGACAACGCCACGCCCTTACGGCGACACAAGTCGGTGAGCCCGGCGTAAAACGAGCCAAACAATCGACCGCCCGACCGATAAGCCGCGCTCTCCGCCAACAACCCATCGATTTCCGACGCGGTGAGCGATTGGGTCAGGGTTTCGACCAGCTGTTTTCGTTCCCGTTCCACTTGTTGAAAATCCAAACTCCGCTCGATTTTGAGCGCCTTTAAAAACAAATCCACAGACCGAAACGATCGCCCCCCCGTTGAGACACGGGCCGTCAGGGTTTCCACGTAAGCGCCCAGGGAAATCCGCTCGGCGCGATAATCGTTCACCGTTTTGTCCAAGGCGGACAAATCCGCGGAGAACACCCGAGATTTCTCGACCTCCAATTTCCGACGAGCGATTTCGATGGTGTGGCGAACGCCGCCGGCCTGCCGCGCCGCGTCGCGCACCGCTTGGACGTTGGCCGCGTAGTGTTTTTCATCGTCGACGCCCACCAGGCGCGGGAGCCGCCCCTGAAACGTCAACGCCGCATGAATGGGACCGGAAATTTTATTTTCTTTCAGCAACCAATCCGCGGCCAGTTCCACGGGTTGCCGGTGAGGAAAATCCGCAAACGCTTGTAAGTCGATGGGTTCGCAAGAGCCTTCCAACGCCACCACACCCACACGGCCGGATTTTAGGAGGTCGGCCACCGCCCCGCGAATGTTGGATTGCGCCTCGGCGTTGTGGTGAACGTCTTGAATGTGAACCACCACACGACCCGCGGCGAACCCCGGCGCGGGCGTGACTTTGCGAACCGTTCCATAAATTGGGGAAAGCGCATTCAACAGGGCGCGGTGTTTTTCCAGAAACGGTTTGGGAACAGATCGTTCAAGGGAAGGAGAGAGGGACGGCCGAAACGCCTGAACCGGCGGCAACTGTTCGGCCCACGGTGAAGAAGAGCGGGGAGGAACTGCCCGAGAAACCAGCGTTCCCGAGCGATGGGCGGACCGGTCAGCCCGCCGCTGGTCCCAGTAATTTTTTTCCGGCTGAGTTGCTAAAACGGATTGAGCTCCAACTAAAAACGCCAATCCCGCGGCCCCCCACCTGTTCAACCCGCCCCAAAGGGATCTTTTCATAGCCCTAGCATACCACAAGAACCCCGAAGATCCCCTTAAGAACTTGTAACAAACTCGTAAACTTTTTATTTTTTAAAACGGTTGTTAATTAAGCGGTTTAAATGCAATTTCCCGACTAAAGAAGGTCCACAAACAGGCGATTGGACAACCTCCAACCTGTTCGGGTGGGGCGATAGCGCGTGCCGTCACGAACCAAAAGGCCGCCCCGGACGTGGCGGTCAAGGACATCGCCGTAAAGAGCCAAACCTCGGGACGAAGGGAGAACCCCCTCTTTGAGCCGCAGGCCCAGCATCAGGTTTTCCCCTTCCCGTTGGGCGGGGGTTAACTCCACGGTTTCATGGTCAGAGACGCCGCGGGTTTCCACTGAGTTCATATAGGCCGTCAGATCGTCCGTGTTCGTTTTTCGGCGAGTGCCATCGTAACCCGCCGCGGAAACGCCGATGCCCAGGCAGGCTTGGTTGCGCCAATATCGGAGATTGTGGCGACACTCAAACCCCGGCCGAGCGAAATTCGATATTTCGTAATGAACATACCCCGCCGATTCAAGCAGGTCGGCGGCGATTTCGTACATATCCGCTTGCCGGTCGTCGTCTGCTTGAACGCCGGATCGATGAAAGTAGGTGTGTTCTTCCACCTGCAACCCGTAAGCGGAAACGTGATCCGGCCCCAGATCCGCCACGCGCCGAAGGGTATCGGTCCAGCCGGTTATGGTTTGGCCCGGCAACCCAAACATCAGGTCCACATTGATTGCGTGAATTTTTTGTCGGCGGGCGGTTTTGAACGCGCTCTCAAAATCGTCCCACGAGTGAGTCCGCCCCAACACCGCCAGCAACCCGGGATCGTCGGTCTGAAGTCCCAAACTGATCCGGTTAACACCCGAGGACACCCAAGCGTCCCACTTTTCCGGCGAAACCCCGTCGGGATTGCATTCCATGGAAAACTCGACACCGGGGAGCAACTCGAACGCGTTTTTTACAGAGTCGAGCAATCCGATCCATTCGGAAGGATCCAACAGGGAGGGTGTCCCGCCCCCCACATACAGGGTATCGAGCGCGAGCCGATCTGTTTTTTTGCTTAGTTCTTTTTTAAGCGTCGCTAAATAGCGCGGGACGTCGGCCCGACGGCCAGGGTAAGCGGCAAAATCACAAAACCGGCATTTTACCGCGCAAAACGGGATATGGAGGTAGAGCCCTGTGGACGACAACGAGGTCAGCGGATGATTTTCCAACGGGAAAAGGGCCAATACAAAACCCAGGCTTTCCCTTTCAGGTGGGTGTCAGGCATGGGCCCCCAAAACCGACCGTCAAAGGACCGGTCCCGGTTGTCCCCCATCACAAAATACGTGTGTGCGGGGACCACCACCGGGCCAAAATTATCCCGCACAATTTCGCCGCCGGGAGCCCGGGCCAATTGCCGCGTCTCCCACAGTTCTTGAAACCGTTCTTTTTCAGCCAACAGGTCTGCGGGAGGAATTAAATAATCGTCCTCAAACTGGGCGAAGGGTTCAGTCTGAAGCTGGCCGTTCACAAACACTTTTTTGTCCCGGATTTCCACGGTGTCCCCGGGCAAGGCGATGGCGCGTTTAATGAAATCTTTGCCGTAATGGGCGTTGCCTTTGTTGTCTGTGGGGAACCGAAACACCACAATGTCGCCGCGCTGAACGTCACGAAACCGCGCCACCCGCCGGCCCGTGTAAGGCACCCGCAACCCGTAAATAAATTTATTAACGAACAGGTGGTCGCCTTCCAACAGCGTGCTCCGCATGGACCCCGACGGAATTTTAAAGGCCTGCACCACGAAATACATGATCACCGACGCCAACAGGATAGCCGAAAAGCCCGTGTCCGCCCATTCCAACGATTCGCGCAACCGCACACCGTTTTCGTCGGCCGACCAGCGAGTCCGGGGCCGCCAACCGTGGCCCACCAGGTATCCCAACCCGCCCAACGCCAGGGGGATCACCAACGACGGATTGCCGCCGCCGGAACTGGAAAACCAATACCCCGCCAACGCGCCCTCGGCACACAGCAGGCCGGCCACCGCCGCCCGGCCCATGGATCCCGACATGCCCCGGGCCAGTTGGCCAGCGGCAAGGCCCAGCAGCCCCACCCCCACGGCCCCCAACGTCAAGGCCCCGGCCGGGATGCCCAGCAGTCCCCCCAACGCCACTGGAAAAGCCACCGCTTGAACGGGCCATAAAATCGACGCGAGGGTTAACGCCGGCGGAAGAATCCACAACACCCCCAACAACCCGCCGGCAACCGCGCACGCAACGCCCAGAGGAACGCTTAACGTGTTTAATTCTCTGTAAGACACCACCAAAAACCCAGCGGCCACGCCCACAAACGCCCAAAACAAACCGTTCAAAAGACACACCCCAACGGGGTTCTCCAACCGTTTGGGCTCTTTCAAGAACCGCTTAAACGCCAGGGTGTACACCCCGCTGACCAACGAAATCCAAAACAGTTTTTCTTCCATGGGTTAGTCCTTTTTTGAACCGCCGTCGTCGCGCCGGAGCACGGCCAAAAACGCCTCTTGGGGTATTTCCACCGCCCCAAACTGGCGCATGCGCTTTTTGCCTTCTTTTTGTTTTTCCAGAAGTTTGCGTTTGCGGGTGATGTCGCCGCCGTAACATTTGGCCAAAACGTCTTTGCGCATGGCGCGAACCGTTTCCCGCGAGACAATGCGCCCGCCCAATTTGGCCTGAATGGGGATCTCAAACATCTGGCGGGGAATCAGTTCCCGCAACCGCTCGCAAATTTCCCGGCCCCGTTGCTGGGCCGACTCGGCGGGCACCACCGACGAGAACGCATCGATTTCCTCTTCGTTGATCAAAATGTCCATGCGCAACAAATCCCCCGGCTGGTATCCCACGTGCTCGTAATCGAACGAGGCGTACCCCTTGGAAATAGACTTGAGCGCGTCGTAAAAGTCCACCACCACTTCCGACAACGGGGTTTCGTATTTCAACACCACCCGGGTGGGGGTCAAGTAACGCATATCAATAAACTTCCCGCGACGGTCCTGGCACAGTTGCATCACGGGCCCCACAAACTCCGCGGGGACCACCACCGTGGCCAACACGTAGGGTTCCTCGATGGCTTTGATGTCGCCATACGGGGGAAACTTGGCGGGGCTGTCGTATTCCATGGTTTTGCCGGTGTGGGTCGTCACGCGGTAAATTACCGTCGGAGAGGTAACCAAAATATCCACGTCGAATTCCCGCCGAATCCGTTCTTGAATAATATCCATGTGCAACAGCCCCAAAAACCCGCACCGAAACCCAAACCCCAACGCCACCGAGGTTTCCGGCTGGTGGAAAAAGGCGGCGTCTTCCAGATGAAGTTTGTCGATGGCCTTCTTTAAGTTTTCGTAGTCGGCTTGATTGATGGGATAAAACCCGGCAAACACGAACGGTTTCATGTCCCGGTAGCCCACGTGGGGGGTGGCGGTGGGACGCGTGTGTTCGGTGATGGTGTCGCCCACCTTGACTTGGTGGATGTCTTTAATGCCGCACACCACGTACCCCGCTTCTCCAGCGGACAACGAATCGGCTTTCACGAATTTCAGTTGAAGGTGGCCCACTTCTTCAACATCGTTGACGATGCCCTGGGCCATGAACCGCACTTTTTGGCCCGCTTTCAAAACACCGTCCATCACCCGGGTGTAAACGATGACACCTCGATAGGAGTCGTAAATGGAGTCGAACACCAACGCCGCCAGAGGTTTGGAAGGATCGCCGGCGGGGGGCGGAATTTGTTCGACGATGGCTTTCAAAACTTCCGGCACCCCGCGCCCTTCCTTGGCGCTCACCGGCAAAAACGGTCCTTCCAACCCCAAAAATTCGTGGATTTGGTTTTTGACTCCTTCGGCGTCGGCCGACGGCAGATCGATCTTGTTGATGATGGGGATCACCGTCAACCCGGCGTCCAGGGCCAATTGGGCGTTGGCCAGGGTTTGGGCCTCGACGCCCTGGCTGGCGTCCACCAACAACAGGGCGCCTTCGCAGGCGGCCATGGCGCGGCTGACTTCGTAGGTAAAATCCACGTGGCCGGGCGTGTCGATGAGGTTCAACAAATAGGTTTGACCGCCGTGGGTCCAGGTCATGCGGACGGCTTTGGCTTTGATGGTGATGCCGCGCTCGCGTTCCAATTCCATCCCGTCCAAAATTTGGGCGCGCATTTCCCGACGGGGAACCGTGCCGGTTTCTTCCAACAGACGGTCAGCCAGGGTGCTTTTGCCGTGATCGATGTGGGCGATAATGCAGAAATTGCGGATGCGGGATGTGTCCATGGAACCCTCGGTGGTTAGTGGTTGCGATACCGACGCAACAAAGCCTGAACGTTTTCGCGGGACGGATCTTTCAGGGCATCCACCACCAGCGTGCGACAATCGGAAAATTTGCTTTCGCGAATCACTTTTTTTATTTTCGGCACCATGCCCGGAGACACCGACAACTCGTCCAATTCCAACCCCAACAAAAAGGGCGTCAGTTCCGCGTCGCCGGCCATTTCGCCGCACAAGCCCACCCATTTGCCCGCCGCGTGGCCCGCCTGAACCGTTTGGTGAATGAGCCTCAAAATGGCCGGGTGAAGCGGCTCATACAAATGGGAGACTTCGTCGTTCACCCGGTCCACCGCCAGGGTGTATTGAATCAAGTCGTTGGTGCCGATGGACATAAAGTCCGCTTCTTGCGCCAAGTAATCCACCACCAACGCGGCGGAGGGCACTTCGATCATCAATCCCACTTCGATTTTTTCGTCGAAGGGCAAATTTTCTTTGCGCAGTTCGTCCATGCACACGTGGACCAATTTGCGGGCGGCGCGAAACTCTTCCAGGCCCGACACCATGGGAAACATCATCCGCGCTTTGCCGTGGGCCGACGCGCGCAAGATGGCTCGAATTTGCGTGCGAAACAAGTCCGGATGACGCAACGCCAACCGAATCCCCCGCAACCCCAAGAACGGGTTGGGTTCCCGTTTGTTCATTTCCGGAAACCCCAAATCCACCAACTTGTCCCCGCCGATGTCCAAGGTTCTAATGATGACCGGGTGCGGCAAAACCGACTGAACCACTTTGGCGTAATGGCGGTAATGTTCTTCTTCCGTGGGCAACCCCCCGCGGTTGAGATAAACAAACTCGGTGCGGTAGAGGCCCACCCCTTCGGCGCCGTTGGCCAGAAGGTTTTTGATTTCGCCGGGCGAATCGATGTTGGCGGCCAAGGCGATGCGGCGGCCATCGGTGGTTTGGGCGGTTTGATCGCGCAACCGTTCCAAATCCCGCCGCTCGGCCCCGCGGATGTCGCGCTCGCGGCGGTAATTGTCCACCACGTCCGGCGGGGGGTTTAAGATCACCGTGCCGGTGTTGCCGTCCAAAATCATCATGTCGCCGGGTCGGACGTGACGGGTGATTTCGTGCAGGCCCACCACCGCCGGGATTTCCAGGGAGTTGGCCAAAATGGCCGTGTGACTGGTCCGGCCCCCGATGTCGGTGGCGAACCCCTCAGCGAATTGGGCTTTCATGTGGACCGTATCGGACGGCGTCAAGTTGCGGGCCACAATCACGGACGGCTCGTTTAAATCTTCCAGGTCCTGGGGCTGATGCCCCAACAGGTGAAGCAAAATTTTGCGTCCCACGTCCAACACGTCGTGGCGACGTTCCCGAAAATACTCGTCGGTGGCGGCTTCCAACGTTTTGACCGCGCCGGCCACCGCCTCCGACAGGGCGTACTCGGCGTTGACCCGGTTGGTGGTGATGTTTTTAACCACGTCTTTGGAAATCAGCGGGTCTTCCAAGATCAGGAGATACGCTTCAATCAGGCGGGCGTGGGTTTTGCCCAACAGTTTTAAAATCTTTTGCTGGGTGGCGATCATTTCTTTGCGCGTGTCGGCCACCGCCGAGCGAAATCGCGACACCTCGGCCTTGACGGCTTCGGGGGGCACCTGCCAGCGGCCCACGGCCAGGTCCATGTCTTCTAAAACAAACGCCTTCCCCAACGCAATCCCGGGCGAAGCCGAGATGCCTTTAAAAACGCGGGTTTCGGGCGGCGTGGCGGGGGAGCCCATGGGCCTACTCCTCGTGTTCCTGGTCGATGAAAAATTGGTTCATGTTGTCCATCAGCGCCTGCTCGTCGGGTCCGTCCGCCACCACGGTCAATTTTGAACCAAATTCGGCGGTCAGGGTCAAAATCCCCATGATGCTTTTCCCGTCCACTTCTTGATCGTCTTTACGCAAGGCCACTTCGCTGTCGAATTTCTGAAGGGCGGTGACCAGCGCCGCCGCGGGCCGCGCGTGAAGGCCCATTTTATTTAACACGGTAAACGTTCGTTCGATCATAGTAAAGTTCTCCCCCAAGCCAACGCCATCGATACACCCGCGACGGCCACCGCCACGAAAGACGGCCGGATACCCAATCGGAGCGTTCCCCAAAAAAAGCCCGTCCACAACAAACCCTGGACCACCGTCGTGCTGTCCGACGACAGGAACACGGCGTGCAACACCGCCAACACCATTCCCCCCGCCGCCAGATAAGGGAGCATTTTTTGGACCTGAAACAAAACCAAGTGGGGAACCACCTCCGTTTTCCACCGGTACCCCAGCCACAAGCCCGCGCTTCTCACCCACAGGTGAGGAAGGTTAAACAGGCCGACAAACAAAACAATCGTCCATCCCGTTGATTCAATCACATGCCCGTTCAACAGCCAACACAAAGCGGCGCAAAAAGGCAACCACGTGCCCCAGAAAAAAGATTCCCCCAACGCCGCCAAAGGGCCCGACATGGCCGACCGCGCGGCGAGGATGGTTTCGCGCGCGGGCCCGTGCCCTTCGGCCAAATCCGTTTCCAACCCCGCCACAACGCCCATCAAAATCCCCGATGTGTAGGGGTGGGTGCTGAAATAACCGGCGTGGGCGCGGCCCACGTGGGCCCGGTCTTCCCGTTTGGGATAGAGCCGGCGAAACACCGGCCAGAGGCTGTAAAGGTACCCCAAATTTTGGACCCGTTGAACCGTCCATAACCCTTGAATCAAAAAAGACCGAAAGAAGATCCGAACCAAATCCCGACGAGGCAACGTCACAGGCCCGTCCCCGACCGCCACCACGAGCCGTTGCCGATCCGCTTCGAAAAATGGTGCAACAACGCCCCCGCCGCCAAGAACGGAAACAGAGACCAGGCCTGCTCCAGCCCTTCCTGCCAGGGGCCCGTCACGCGGGGAAGCACTTCAGCGTATAAGGCCCCGCCCAAGGAATCCGCCAGAAAAAACAAAACCAAACTTTTCAACACCCACACCACGGCCGCAAATCCCATCCCGTAGCGAAGCGGCCCCACCAGCCCATGATCGACGCCCGCCAACGCCCGCAACGACAAAACCCGCATGTTGCGCCGAACCCATTGGTCCGCCTGCCGGCCCAGCACGGCAAACGGAATGGCGAACAAGAAAGCCAACACCAGGGCTTTTTTCTCAACCGGCGCCGGTCCAGGCAAAGCCCACACGCACGCCAACGCCGCCACAAACCCAACATCCCAGTGGCCGCCCCCCGCCGGAGGGACCATGATCCACACGCATTCGGCGATAAAGCCCATAGCCAACCCGTCGGCCGGATGCCCGCACAGCAATCCCGCTAACCCGCCCAACACCAACGGGCGGGACAACAAAAACGGGCCGACGGCGAAATGGTCCAACGAAAACAATCCGTACACCAACGCCACCAACGCGGTCGCCATTACTTCAAGCCAGGGATTAAGTCTTTCAGCGGCACCGGAACGTCGCCGGGCAACGGCCGCGTTTCGAACCGGACCCCCTCCTTAACCAACCGAACCAACAGGGCCCGTTCCTCCGCCGAAAACGCCAAATGGGGCGCCACCATGGACCGCCCCGGCGCGTCGTGGAGGCCGCCCAAATTAACCTGGGCAAACGACGCCCCGGCGTCCACCAACGCGGCCAATTCGGTAAGGCCGGGAAGAAGAAGCAAAACCCGTTGGGCGCCCCAGGCCTCTTTTTTGAGCAAAGGCGCCGCCTGGTCCACCGTCAACACGTCCACCGTAACACCGTCGGGCACGGCCATGCGCATCAACCCCGTTTGAAGAGAATCGCCCGCGGCCCGGTCCGACACCACCACCACCCGTTCGGCCTGAATGACCGGCATCCATCCGCCCACCACCTGGCCGTGAATCAGCCGATCGTCGATGCGAACCAAAACAATCGCCATGTTAGAACCCAATCCCAATCAAGCCGACGCCCCGGGCAAATGATCGCGCAACCGCTGAAGCGGCCGTTGGGCGCTTCGGGGTGCGTCATCGACAAGTTTTTGAGCCAACTGGGGCAGGGGCATGTAATGGCGGTTGGCCAACGCGGTGATTAACATGGGCAAGTTCACCCCGGTCACCAACTCGAAGGGGCACTGGGGATCGCGGGCCAAACGGAGGCACACATTGCACGGGGTTCCCCCCAACATGTCGGCCAACACCAACACCCCCGCCGGAGCCGTCAATTGGCCCAACGCGGCCCGCAACCGCACCTCAAACCCGTCGGGCGATTCCGAACCCGCCACCCCCAACGCCACGGCAAAGGATTGCTTGCCGACCACATTTTCGGCGCACACCAACATTTCCTGCCCCAACCCCCCGTGGGTCACCAACAAAATCCCTATCACAAGCCCCCCTTTCGGGCCGAATCCCGGTGATGAACGCGCACATCGAACCGTTTCAAAGCCCGAACCCGCCTGGCCAACGCCTCGGCGATGGCCACGCTTCGGTGCCGCCCGCCGGTGCATCCCACGGCCAACGTCAAATAACTTTTCCCTTCCTGCGAAAACCGATCCAACAAAAAGCCCAACAACGGGTCCAAATAGGACAAGAACTTTTTCGTCAACGGATTTTCCAGAACATACCGCGCCACCTTGGCGTTGCGGCCCGTCAAGTTCCGCAAATCCGGCACGTAGTTGGGGTTGGGCAAAAATCGCACATCCCACACCACGTCGGCGTCCATGGGCACGCCGTGTTTGTAGCCGAACGATTCAACGACCACCGCCATGCCCCGGGGATGACGCAACCCCAGGGTGTTCAACACCATTTCTTTGACTTCGCCGGGAGCCAAATGGGAGGTGTCGATGGTCTTGTCGGCCCACGACGCCATGTCGTGCAACAGGCGCCGTTCCCGCCGGACCCCGCTGACCACGGTTCCCGCCAACGGATGGCGGCGACGCGTTTCGGAGTAGCGCCGCAACAGGGTTTGATCGTCGGCATCCATAAAAAGAACCCGGGGAACCAACTTCTGACGAGCCAAATCCGCCATGGATTTTTGAAACACCCGCGCCGGCAACCCCGTTCGAACGTCGACCCCCACGGCGATCTTGGTGAGGGTTTGGCCCCAGTCGCGGTAGAGGCGCACCAGCGCGGGGAGCAAAGGCAACGGCAAATTATCGACGCAAAAATACCCCATGTCTTCCAGAGCCCGCAACGCCGTGGATTTCCCGGCGCCGGACAACCCGGTGACGATCACGCAATCGCTGGGCCCGCGGGCCTTTTTCACAGGCGAGCCCGACCGGTGTGGCCGGACATGCGTTGAATCAACCGCTCGTTCAGTTCCCGGGCGGAATGAACCCCGTGCTGTTTCAACCGCTGGTTCAAGGTGGCCACCTCGATCAAGGCGCCCAAATTTCGTCCGGGCTGAACCGGCACGCGGATTTCAGGAACAGCGACGCCGAGCAACGTGGTGGTTTTGTCTTCCAGGCCCATGCGGTCGTATTCTTTTTTTTGGTCCCAAGATTCCAGGTACACCACCAGTTCCACCAACGACCGCTTGAGCACCGCGCCCACGCCGAAAATTTTCCACACGTCGATGATGCCCAACCCCCGCACTTCCATGTGGTGTTGCACCAGCTGGTGGCCTGACCCCACCAAAATACCGCCGGGTTTGTGGCGCACTTCCACCCGGTCGTCGGCCACCAACATGTGGCTTCGTTTAAGCAGTTCCAAAGCGCATTCGGATTTGCCGATCCCCGACGACCCCAGGATCAACACCCCCATGCCGTACACGTTCACCAACGTTCCGTGCATGGAGGTGGAGGGAGCCAGGCGTTCTTCCAGGTAAGCCGTGAGTTCGCCGATAAACCGGGCGGTTTCCCACTGAGACTGAAACAGGGGCACCTGATAGCGCTCGCACTGTTCCACCATTTCGCTCACCGGTTCGCGGCCGTGAGTGAGGATGACGCAGGGAAGGTCCGGCGCCGACAACAGCCGATCAAAAATTTCCATTCGCTGGGCGCTGGAGAGGGTGGCCGTGAAGGCCGATTCCCCCATGCCAAACACCTGCATGCGTTCACCGCGGTAAAACTCAAAAAAACCGGCGAGGGTTAACCCCGGACGGTTGATGTCCGCGACGGGAATGGAGCGGCGAAACCCTCCCTGACCGGCCAACAACGACAACCGCAGGGCCTCGGCTTGGCTTTTCCAAAGTTCTTCCACATACAGCGGCGCCGGGCGGCCCGCGGCGACGTCTTTGTCCATCAGTATTCGTCTTCCTCGCGGATGATCTTCAGGATTTCGTCAGGACTTTTGGAATCTTTGAGGGCTTGGCGGAAAAATTTGTCTTTCAACAACCGGGACACTTTCGCCAGGGCTTTCAAGTGGTTGCCCGCCGCGTCCGGCGGCGCGACCAGCAAAAACAAAATATGCACGGGCTCGCCGTCGAGCGCCTCAAATTCAACGCCCCGTTTGGAAATGCCCAAGGCCGCCGCTTGGGCCTTGATGGTGGGCGCCTTGCCGTGTGGGATGGCCACCCCCTGGCCGATGCCCGTGGACCCCAAGGCTTCTCGCTCCAACAGCGTGCGAACCATGGCCGGGGCATCGGGCAACTTGTCGGCCTTGGCCAGCAATCCGCACAACTCTTCCAAAGCCTCTTTTTTCGTGGTGGCCGCCAGTTCCACCGAGACGGCGCCGGGAGCGAGAATGTCGACGAGTTTCATGGGAAGGCCGCCTTAAAGGTTGGGTTCCAGAAGCCCGTAGGTACCGTCTTGCCGTCGATAAATAACGCGGGGCGCGTCGCTTTCGTTCAAGAACAACAAAAAATCCATGTCCGTGTCGCCCAAGGCCCGGGCCGCTTCGGCCACCGACAACACCCGGGGCGTCACGCGGCTGATGCGGGTGACGACGGGCTCTTTGGACGCGGCGGGAAGCGGATCCACGCCAGGCCGGGCCTTTTCACCGCGGCGGCCGCGCACCCGTCGATCTTTTTCCCGGGAAAAGTGAAGTTGAAGTTTTTCCGCCGCCAAATCGATGGCGGCGTACAAATCGCCGGCCACTTCCCGGGCGCGGAAATCGTGGTGGCCCTGGGCGTGAACCACCGCCTCGGCGATGTGGCGGTGTTTCTCGACGGTGAGAATCACTTGGGCGCGAAGAACAATCTCGAAGTGGCGGGCAATGCGTTCAAATTTTTTCCGAGCGTAGTCGGCCAAAGCCGGGGTGAGCTCAATGTGGCGGGCGGTGATATGAATTTGCATAGGGCGTCCTCAGAAACGAGTTTGTTAAAGCGTCAATTTATCATTTCCATCGAGGAACTGTCAATTTTTACATCTTAAACTTGTCTCCCAAATACAACCGGCGGGCGTCCGGGGAATTCAACAAATCCTGGGCCCCGCCATGAACCAAGATTCGACCCGCGTGAATGATGTAGGCCCGGTCCACAATTTCCAACGTGGCCCGCACGTTGTGGTCGGTGATCAACAACCCCAACCCTTTTTGTTTCAGCTGGCCCAGCACGTCTTGAATGTCGTTGACCGCCAGGGGATCGATCCCCACGAATGGCTCGTCCAGCAGCAGATACCGCGGGTCGGTCACCAACGCCCGGGCAATTTCCGTCCGGCGTTTTTCCCCGCCCGACAGCGTGTACGCCATTTGGCGCGACAACCGGGTCAAACCCAAATCGGTCAACAGCGTCTCGCGTTTGGCCGTTCGTTGTTCCGGCAACAGAGGGAGGTGTTCCAAAATGGCGTTGAGGTTGTCTTCCACCGACAGCCGCCGAAAGATGGAGGGCTCTTGGGCCAAATACCCCAACCCCGCCCGAGCGCGCTTGAACATAGGCAACCCGGACACCTCTTTATCGTCGATCATGATCCGCCCGGCGTCGGGCCGCAACAGGCCCACGGTCATGTAAAAGGACGTGGTTTTTCCGGCGCCGTTGGGCCCCAACAAACCCACGATTTCACCGGGGTTCACTTCCACCGTAACCCCGTCGACAACCACCCTTCCGCCAAACGACTTTTTTAAGTTTTCAGCCAACAAAGCCACTTAATTCGTCCCCTTTTGCTCAAACCGAATAAACGCCTTCGCCCGCCTTTCCACCACCAGCCGGCGGCTCACCGGATGAAAAACGATCCGTTCCCCTTCCACCTCCCGCAAATCGCGTCCTTGGCTTTGGCGAGCGTAGGGCCGGTCCAGATTCGCGGGCGGCCCGTCGGGGCGATCCCCCCACGCCGATACGCTGTAAACGCCTTCCACCTCAAAGCGATCCTCGGGCCCGTTGTAATCGGCCCGTTCGCTCCACAGTTCGGTCACCCGAACCGTGGGCGTCGACTCCAGGCTTTTAATGTAAACGCTTCCCCGCGCCTGGGCGAGGCCCGCGGCGGCGTCCGAAACCACGGGTCCCGTGGACGTACGGGCCAGGGTGATCACGGGCGCTTCCACGTCCACCACACCCCCGCGCAACGACGGATCCCCCACGGGCGTTCGCCGGGCCCGGGCCGAATTCCCGTCCCCCCACACTGTTCCGGAGGCCAACCGCGTGTCATACACCGCCCGATCGCCCCACGACTCCCAGCGAACCGGGTCCCCTTCGCTCTCCCGCCGAAACACCACGTTGCCCCAGGCACGCGCGAAAGCGTTGTTGTCTTCGGTGATCAATCGGTCCGCCCACATCGTGTCGGACCCTCGAACCAAAACCACGTCGCCGGTAAATTCCACCGTGCGCCCTTTGCCCAGCACCCGGGCCGAGCGGCTGGTGATCACGGTTTTGGGCGCGGCCGTGGACGCGTTGACCGCCGACCCGTCCGCCGCCCGCACCGCCGCGGCCGCGCCCAAGATCAGAGCCGCGCATCCCAGCAAAAGACGGGTCATCGTGTTCCAAACCCGTGGCTGTCTTCGTCGGCGATTTCGCCCCGTTGGGAAAAAATGACCATATCGGAGAGGTCCGACTGGGCTTGCCAGCCCACGCCCTTGACCACCGACGGTCCCCGAGTGACGGTGACCGGCGCCGTGGACACAAATCGATCTGATTTTTTATCGTAATGAGCCCACTCGCTTTCCAGCCGCACCCCGTCGGTGGAGACCATCACCAACCCGCCGGTGGCCCACATGTCTTTTGTTTCCGAGTTCAGCCGCCCCTGGGCCGCCACCACCTCCGACCCTGGCTGACCGTCATTATAAAATCGAACCCGGGGGTTCACCAAATCCACCCGGTGTTCACGGTCAAAAAGTTCCCCTCGCGGCGCCGTGAGCGCCCACTGGCGGCGCAAACCGTTGTAGGCGTCCATCGAAAATTGGCCCAAAACCTGGTCCGGATGACCACCGACGGAAGATCCCGCGGCCGCAACGGATTCGCCGGCCGGACGGGGGGAGCGGCACGCGAACAAAGCCCCCGCCGCCAACGAACTAAGGATTCGGCCGACGATCCGGATGTTCAAACCGCTCAATCAAACGCCCCATTAACCCTTGTGATTCCAACACAAAATCCACCACATCGCGAAAAACCCCCCGGCCCCCCGGGGACGGGGTGATCCAGTGGGCGATGCGCTTGATGGCGGGGTGCGCGTCCGCCGGACACACCGCCAACCCCGCTTCGCGAAACGCGGGCAAATCCACCAAGTCGTCGCCGATAAACAACGTTTCGTCGGGTGTCACCTTGCATCGGGCCATGGTTTCCAGCAAGGCTTTTCCTTTGTGGTCGCAGTGTTGGTAAAGGGCGACCACGCCCACCTCGCGCGAGCGGTCTTTGACTTGCCGGGACTTGCGCCCCGTGATCCACGCGACTTTAAAAAGCCCGTCGAATTTTTTAAGCATAAAAAAGGCGATCCGGTCTTTCACGTTCCAAAACTTGATTTCCTCGCCGGATTCCAAGACGATAATGGACCCTTCCGTCAAAACGCCGTCCACGTCCATGGCCAGCAAACGGATTTTTTTAGCCCGCGCCCGCAGGGCCCGGGGCGAAAGAAGTTTCGGCGTTTTAGACAAGTCCTTCCTCCAACAAATCTTTTTCGTCCAACACGCCCACGGGCCGGCCCCGTTTGTCCACCACAGGGAAGTTGTCCAACCCAAATTTCCGAAACAGGGGCGCCACATCCGCGGCCAGCTCGTCAACCGACACCGTCCGGGGACGGCGCGTCATTACGGCGCTCACCGGCCGCGTCAACAGATCGGGATCGGCCGGCAGTTTCCGCCGCAGGTCCCCGTCGGTAAACACCCCCGCCAAACGGCCCCGCCCGTCCACCACCGACGCGGTTCCCAAACGGGTACGGGTCATCACCGCCAAGGCCTCTTCCACCCGGCGCGTGTGAAGGACCAGGGGATTGTCCGATCCTTTGTGCATCAAATCGCCCACACGGAGGGTCAGTTTTTTTCCCAACGTCCCCGCCGGATGAAGCCGGGCAAAATCGTCCCGGCCGAACCCCCGCATTTCCATGGCCAAAAGGGCCAACGCATCTCCCGCCGCGAGGGCGGCGGTGGTCGAGGCCGTGGGCGTGATATTAAATGGGCACGCTTCGCGGCTCACGGCGGTATTGATGACCAGGTTCGCGGCGCGGCCCAACGGGGACCGGGGCCGCCCGGTGATCGCGATTAAGAACACGCCCGTGGAGCGCAGGGGGCTTAAAATTTTTTTCAGCTCTTCGGTTTCGCCGGAGTAAGAGAGCGCCACCACCGTGTCGCCCGGCAAAACCATTCCCACATCGCCGTGCATGCCTTCCGTGGGATGAACAAAAAAGGCGGCGGTTCCCGTGGACGAAAGGGTCGCGGCCAGTTTACGGCCGATCAAACCCGATTTGCCGATACCCATCACCACCACCCGGCCTCGGGTGCGAACCAACCGCTCGGCCGCTTCGACGAAGGCCCGGTCCACATGGCCCGCCTGGTCCGCCACGGCCCGGGCTTCCACGCGAAGCGTCTGACGGGCGCGAGCCAACCAATGGGCCAGGGGTCGGGAAGAGGGTTTCATGGAAATTACTTTTTCAGCCAGGGGGTCATTTCCGCCGGCACGTCCCGAAGTTTGTAGGGTTCAGGAAGATGGGACAACCAGCGATCCACGGCAAAATAGAACAGGGTTAAAAACAAATAAATTCCGGCCAGCGCTTTCAAATGCCACCGCCACGTGGGCCGCCAAGCCTCACCCGCCGGCGCCACAGAGGGTTCAGCCATTTTTATTTTCGACGTTTTATTCATGCGCCGCCTCTCTAACGAAAAGTGTTTTTCAAAAATCCCCGAGCCTTCACAACCCGGTCAATGGCCTTCAGCCGTTTCAACAGGTCGGGCACATGGGCCAAGCGGACCGCGTTGGGCCCGTCGGAAAGGGCCTTTTCCGGTTCAGGATGAACCTCCATAAATACCGCCGCCACGCCCACGGCGACGGCCGCCCGGGCCAGGGGGTAAATGAACTCCCGTTGTCCCCCGGAGGCCGCGCCCTGGCCCCCCGGCAACTGAACCGAGTGGGTGGCGTCGAACACAACGGGCGCGCCGATGGACCGAAGCACATCCAACCCGCGCATATCCACCACCAAATTGTTGTAGCCGAACGACACGCCCCGTTCGGTCAGCATGACCCGATCGGACCCGGCGGAACGAACTTTTTCGACTATATTTTTGGCGTCCCACGGGGCCAGGAACTGTCCCTTTTTTACGTTCACCACTTTACCGGTTTTGGCGGCGGAAACCACCAAATCGGTTTGGCGGGACAAAAAGGCCGGAATTTGAAGAACGTCGACCACCGCCGCGGCGGCCGGGATTTCTTCCACAGAATGGATGTCGGTCAAAATGGGAAGACCCAACTCCCGCCGGACCTTGGCGAGCACGGCCAACCCTTCCGCCGCCCCCGGACCACGAAACGATCCGGAAGAGGTCCGATTGGCCTTGTCGTAGGACGCTTTAAAGATGACGGGGATATTAAGAGCGCGACCGATGTCTTTAAGCCGCGCCGCGACGAGCAACGTCAACGATTCGCTTTCCACCACACAGGGCCCCGCGATCAAAACAAAAGGCCGATCGTTGGCAAGGCGGATGGATCCCAGAGAAACGGTACACGCATCAGATTTCATTTTATCCATTGTTGGTAACGACCTTTCCTCCCATCTAGCCGTTCTTTCCCTCTCCTCTTGGGAGAGGGCAGGGTGAGGGATCCAAGCGGGTTCAATTATAGCTTAAACCCGAATTTTGCAATAGAACGCGGGATTCGACGAACGAGGCCGCGCCATTTTCTTTCTCAAAAAGTTCGTCCGATGTCCATGCATCGACCTCACTTTTTTCGTCGAAACTGTCGCGGCCTCATTCGTCTCGGTCCTCGCGCCTATTCCAAAGTTCGGGTTAAAAGAAGAAGGCCCCTGGCGGCAAAACCGACAGGGGCCTTCTTTTGAACGAAGCCGTTGGTTACAACGGGCGAACGTTGGCGGCCTGCAAGCCTTTGGGGCCTTTGGTCACCTCGAGCTCCACCGCTTGGCCGTCATTCAGGGTTTTGTAACCTTCGCCCTGGATGGCCGAGAAGTGAACGAACACGTCCTCCGCACCACCTTCGGGGGTGATGAAGCCAAACCCCTTGGATGCGTTGAACCATTTCACTGTACCTTTCATTGAAACATCACCGTCCATGTAAGATAGTTTCTGAAGCGCATTCCACAGCGAATCTCACGCATTGACAGCCACGCGGATGTTGGTCACACACGGCTTGTTACGATGATGTTCCACCGACGAACCGGAAGCCAAACTTCAATCTTACGGCCTTCATTATGGCATGTTTACAGAATTTGTCAAGTCTTATTTTGGCGCCGCCGCAGTCTCGGATGAGGTCAAAGACGGTACGGAATTGGGTAAGGCTATCGGTCGTTTTGAGAATCCCGAATCATTGCGATCAAGTAGGCGATGGTTCGGCGGGGGTTGTCTGGTTTTTTTTGGCGGATCCGGGCCAGCGCGGCTTGGACTTTAGGGACGTTCTTTAGATATTAAGATATCACCAATTCCCCTCTGTGTAGATCGATAAATCTGAGAGAGCGCCCCCTGGGATATCCCTAATTTTTCCGCGATATCCTTTTGCTTCATCCCCAACCTATGAAGTCCTGCATCTCCCAACATTGCCTTCGCCTGAGAAATGGCGTTGTTGCGGCCCTTCCGCTTCAGATCCTGGAAAGATATTTGCTTCAACTCGCACGCCCTCCGGACCAACTGTTCCCATGTCCACCCTTCCCGCTTCAAGCGTTCTGTTTCCGTCAGCGCTTCCTCACTCGCTTTCAACACCCCATTAACAAAATCACCATCGCCCAATATCCGTTCATCCCCCTTCTGATAGTCCTTATTTCGCCTCATGGACAGGAGCGCTTGCCATCCGCCGGCACTTCGGCGCAAACCTCCCCCCGTTAAATCATCCCGCCGCCCCATTTCCCAACCGTCTTGGATGAATTGCCTATACCCGGCGATGGAAGAAGTTTCCCTTTTCCCAAACCGACTCAAAACATCCACCCTCTCCTGCCAATTATTCTTCCGCGTCCCAAGCAGAACCCCGTGGCCACTCCAAGGATAGTGGTCCAATTTTTCCATCGTGTCCAGCAACCTGCCCCGCACGGGATTCAAATGGATGTAACGCACCAACTCCATAAAGTAGGATTCTTCTTGGCATAAAATGGATTTGTAACGGTTTTGAAACAGATGGCCATGCCGATGATGTCGATGGTTGAACCCAACCGCGTAACCCGTCAAAAGTCTTCTCATCATGACACTGAGCGGCGTAGGCCCTGTGCGAATTAATAGGTGAAAATGATTGGGCATTAAGACCCAGGCGTAGCACCGACACTCGGTTTTATCGAGAGCCAGTTCCAGTCGATCCAGGAAGTCGCTCCGGTCCTGATCGTCCATAAAGATCTTCCGCCGGTCAATGCCACGAGCGACAACGTGATGGAGAACCCCGGGAACATCTAATCGTCGTTGGCGTGGCATGGGGCCATCTTAAACATTCAGTGTAATGTTGTCAATATCTTATTATATAAAGTACGTCCCTTGTAATACGTGAACATCTTGAATGTGGATAACAATGGGCGTTGCGGCCGTAAAATGCGCCGGAACAGAAACAGCGCGAACGGTTCCGGGGGCCTAAGCCAATACGGCGAACAGGTCCCGATTATTTTGGAGAACCGCGGGGGAAATTTTTTCCGCCACGGGCGCCGAAAGCAGATCGTCTTTGGTCGCGAAGGATGAAAAACCCGCGGCGCCCACCGCTGGGACAGAACAAACCGCGGCGGTCGTGTTCCGTTCTCCGGCACGATGACGCCGCTGAGCCCAAAACGATTGTTCCAGAGCGTAGGCCCCGGGTCCGTGAATTGAAAAATACACAACAGCCAATAAAATTGAGCCGATTTGTCGAATCATGGGGACTACTTTAGCATCCCCAGATTAATTTTCCCTTAAGAACTTGTAAACGGGTTGTAAATTTTTAGAGCGAGTTAGCCAGAGCGGCCTGGACGGTGTTGTTGAGTTGGTTGAGGGAGAAAGGTTTGGGAAGATAGGCTTGAACTTCGCGTCCCAGAAACGGACGCACTTGGTATTCACTGCAAACGGTACACAAAATAATGGGCAGGGTGGGAAACCGGTGTTTAATGGCGATCGACGTCTCCAAGCCGTTCATGCCGGGCATGCGCAGGTCCATGATAATCACGTCCACCCGCTGTGTTTCCAAAAACATCAGGGCTTCTTCGCCGGACGAGGCCCCGATCACCGCCAACCCGTGGGACCCCAACTCCTCGCCCATCAGATCCCGAATGGCGGCGTCGTCTTCCACCACCATCACAACGCCGGAGGCGTCGTTCATTCGGCGCGCTCCGATAAGGGGGCCGTAATCAGCCCTCCATCGTGTCGTGGGTCACCGGTTCCACGGTCACGCCTTGGCTTTTCAACCAGGCCACCGCGGCGTTCAGGGTGGGCTCATCGCCTTCCAATTCCAACACGCTTTCTCCGGTTTTTTCGGTTATTTTGGCCCGTCGGACATTAAACACGATATCAAACTTTTTCGACATCTCCCAGGTCACCGGTTTTTGAACCAGGTCAGACCGAAACACCAAATGCACGCGGCGTTTGACGCGGGCGGCCACGTTAACGTCCCCCGGCGATAGCGGGCACCACGCTCACCTCAGCCCCGGCGGGAACAGCCGTTTTGGCGCCGTCCTTGAACCGAATGTCTTCCCCGTTGACGAACACGTTGATGAACCGCCGAATCTGGCCGGTTTCATCGCACAACCGTTCTTTCAGGCCGGGATACTTTTTTTCCAAATCCAAAATGATGTCGAACACCGTGGCGCCGTCCACATCAACCACGGCTTGATCTTTTGTCAGACGGCGAAGCGGAGCGGGAATGCGAACCTTTGCGGGCATAACGAATTCTCCTTAGGAACTGTCCAAAAATAATTTGGCCATTTTTCCGGGCGCTTTTGTCCCCGGGCTGCGTTGCTCATCGCTTACATACTCATCGAGTATGCTCGCTCTTCGCGCCTTGCCCAGGGCCAAAACCACCTCGGCAAAACGACCAACTTATTTTCGGGCAGTCCCTTAATGTCGAACGGGCGCGGTCGAGACCCGATCGTAAAGTTCTTTAAATTCATCCAGCGTGGGCGAAATCTCTTGCATGGGCGATGTGCGCCCGGCCACGGCTTCGATGGTTTTGAACCCGTTGCCGGTGATGTAAGCCACCACCAGCTCGTCGGGGGAAATGATACCAGTCCGGGCCAGCTTTTTCAACACGGCGGTGGTCACGCCCCCGGCGGTTTCGGTAAAAATTCCTTCCGTCCGGGCCAACAAACGGATCCCGTCCACAATTTCCGCGTCGGTGGCCGTGTCGGCGCCGCCGTGGGTGTCGTGCACAATTCGCGCCGCGTAGGGCCCGTCGGCGGGGTTGCCGATGGCCAACGATTTGGCGATGGTTTTCGGCCGCACCGGCCGGACAATGTCGGTTTTTTCCCGGATGGCCGTCACCACCGGGGCGCATCCGTCGGCCTGGGCCACCGACATGCGGGTTTTGTGTTTGGGAATCAACCCCAACATTTCCAGTTCTTTAAACCCCTTGTGTATTTTGGTCAATAAAGACCCGCTCGCCGCCGGAACCACGCAATGGTCCGGCGCCCGCCAACCCAACTGTTCGGCCACTTCGTAGCCGAGGGTTTTGGACCCTTCCGAATAGTAAGGTCGAAGGTTGACGTTCACAAAGGCCCACTTGTACATGTCGGCCACTTCGGCGCACAGACGGTTGACTTCGTCGTAATTGCCCCGCACGCCCACGATGACCGGGTCGTAGATGCCCGCGCCGATCACTTTGCCGGACTCCAAATCCGCCGGCATAAACACGAAGGTCCGAAACCCCGCCGCCGCGCCGTAGGCCGACACCGCGCCCGCCAGGTTCCCTGTGGACGCGCAGGCCACCGTGTCAAACCCCAACTCTTTCGCCCGCGACAACGCCACGCTGACCACCCGGTCTTTGAACGAATAGGTGGGGTTGACCGCGTCGTTTTTGATGAACAAATTGGACAGCCCCAGCTCCTTGCCCAGTCGCCGGGCATGAAACAACGGCGTCATGCCCTCGTGGATGGAAATGACGTTGTCTGTTTTGACCGGCAACAGGTCCCAGTACCGCCACAGGGTGTGCGGGCCCGACTCGATTTTGCCGTGGGTCAACGAACGTTTAATAAAGTCGTAGTTGTAGTCCACTTCCAGGGGGCCGAAACAGTATTCGCACACGTGAATGGCTTCCGTGGGGTACAGCCGTTCGCACTCCTTGCATTTCAACCCTTTCATTTTTTCAGACATAACACCGACCTCTCAAGGAAGAGAAATTTTGTTTTTCAACAGGCGCTGAACCGTTTGAGGGTTGGCCCGGCCGCCGGACCGTTTCATCACCTGGCCCACCAACGAGCCCACGGCCCCGGCTTTGCCGCCCTGAATGTCCGCCACAATTTTTGGATTGGACGCCACCACCTCGTCCACCCAGCGGGCGATTTCCGCCTCGTCGTCCACTTGAACGAGTCCTTTGGCTTTGACGATCGTTTCCGGGTCACCGCCTTCGGTGAACATGTGGTCGAAGACCACCTTGGCCGCCTTGCTGTTGATCACCCCTTTCAAAATCAGTTTCACCAAATCGGCCAACTGGGCCGACGACACCGGAGACTCGTCGAGGGTTTTGCGTTGGGCGTTCAAACGGCCCAACAGTTCCGTGGTCAACCAATTGGTGAGGGGTTTGGCCGCGTCCCGTCGAACGGGCGCCTCAAAACGGTTCAGAGCCGCCTCAAAAAAGTCCGCCAAGTTTTTTTCCGCCGTCAAGACGGCCGCGTCGTAGACCGACAGGCCCAAATCCCGCTCGTAACGGGCGCAACGGGCTTCCGGCAGTTCCGGCAACGATCGGCGCAACGTCTCAATCCAGTCCGGCGAAAGCTCCACGGGCACCAAATCGGGGTCCGGAAAATAACGGTAATCGTGGGCCTCTTCCTTAGAGCGCATGGAATGGGTGGCGCCTTCGTCTTGGTTCCACAACCGGGTTTCCTGCACCACCCGCCCGCCGCTTTCCACGACTTGGATTTGGCGGGCAATTTCATGGGCCACCGCGTCGCGCACACTGCGAAGGGAATTCATGTTTTTCACTTCCGCCCGGGTCCCCAGGCTTGTTTGGCCCACGGGCCGGATGGAGACGTTGGCGTCGCACCGCATGGACCCTTTTTCCATGTCGCATTCCGAGGCGCCCACATACCGAAGCAAGGTTCGAAGGGTGTCCAAATAATCGCTGGCCTCTTCCGGCGACCGGAGGTCCGGTTCCGACACAATCTCCATCAGAGGCACGCCCGTACGGTTCAAATCCACCAACGAATAATCCAACGCCCGACTGCCCACGGCGTGGAGCAGTTTGCCCGCGTCTTCTTCCAAATGAATCCGCTGAATGCGCACGGTCTTTTTTCCGCCGGATTTTTGGGGAATGTCCAACGTCCCGTTCACGGCCAGGGGCAAATCGTGCTGGGAAATCTGGTAGTTTTTCGGCAGGTCGGGGTAAAAATATTGTTTGCGGGCGAACACCGACCGGGGATTGATCCGGCACCCCACCGCCAACGCGGCGCGCACCAGCTCGTCCACGGCTTTTTTGTTCAACACCGGCAACACGCCGGGATACCCGCAACACACCGGACAAATCTGGCTGTTGGCGGTTTCCCCGAACCCCGTCGGGCACGAACAAAATATTTTGCTGTTGGTTTTGAGCTGAACGTGCACTTCCAACCCAATCACCGATTCGTACGCCGTCACGTTGAAACCCCTTTTTCCAGTTGTTCCACAAGCCGGTGGTCAGATTTGTACGACACCAAACTTTTGGCTTCCATCAGCGACACCCACCGGCAATCCAAAACTTCGTCGGGGTCCCATTCCCCCGACCGTTTCTCCGGGTCCATGCGAAACCAATGAACCACTTTATCAACGAGCCGCCCGTCCCGTTTAAACGTGTAATGAACATCCAAAAACGGCCCGCGCAATCGGCATTGCCAGCCCGTCTCTTCCAACACTTCCCGCAGAGCCGCCTGGTCGGCGGTTTCCCCCGGCTCCAAATGGCCTTTGGGAAACGTCCACACCACCTGGGACATCAAATTTTTCACTTTAATCATCAACACGCCCGCGGGCCCCACCACAATGCCGCCCGCCGACACTTCCCGAACTAGGCCGGCCGAGTCGGGATGCGGTTCCATTGGGTGGCCTTCTCGTAAGCGGCCGCGGCGGCGAACACGGTTTCCTCATCAAAGGGTTTGCCCAACAACTGCACCCCGATGGGCAACCCGTTCGACGTAAACCCGCAGGGCAACGACAGCCCGGGCAAGCCCGCCAAGTTGCACGAAATGGTGAACACGTCGGACAAATACATCTGCAAAGGGTCGTCGGACTTTTCCCCCGCCTTAAACGCGGCCGTGGGCGCCGTGGGCGTGGCGATCACGTCCACCGACTCAAAGGCCCGGTCGAAGTCCTGTTTAATCAACGTGCGCACTTTCTGGGCTTTGAGATAATAGGCATCGTAATACCCCGACGACAGCGCGTAGGTACCCAACATGATGCGTCGCTTGACTTCGGGCCCAAACCCCTCATCCCGGGAAAATTCGTATTGTTCCAACAGCGACGTCGCCCGGGGCGACCGGTAGCCGTAGCGAACCCCATCAAACCGGGCCAAATTGGCGCTGGCTTCCGATGGCGCGATCACGTAATACACCGACAACCCCGCGTCGGTGTGGGGCAACGACACTTCTTTCACCGTGGCTCCGAGCGATTCCAAGGTCGACACCGCTTGGCGAACCGCCCGGTTCACCTCGGGATCCATCCCGTCGATAAAATATTCTTTCGGCAGTCCCACCCGCAGACCCTTAACACCGCGGCCCAACGCCGCCGAATAGTCCGGCACGGGCACCCGGGCCGAAGTGGAATCCTTGGGATCGTGGCCCGCCAGAACTTGCAACAAAAGCGCCGCGTCCGCCACCGTCGTCGAAAAAGGGCCGATTTGGTCCAGAGACGAAGCGAACGCCACCAACCCAAACCGCGACACGCGCCCGTAGGTGGGCTTAAGCCCCACCACGCCGCACAGGGCCGCCGGTTGCCGGATGGACCCGCCCGTGTCCGACCCCAACGCCAACGGCGCCAGCCGGGCCGCCACGGCCGCCGCGCTTCCGCCGGAAGATCCGCCGGGAACCCGGGACACGTCCCAGGGGTTGCGGGTGGTAAAAAACGCCGAGTTTTCCGTGGACGATCCCATGGCGAACTCGTCCAAATTTGTCTTGCCGATGAACACCGCCCCAGCCGCCCGCAATTTTTCAATCACAGTGGCGTCGTAGTTGGCGGTGAAATTTTCGAGGATTTTGGACGCGCAGGTGGTTTTCGTACCCGTCACGCACAGGTTGTCTTTGACCGCCACGGGCACGCCCGCCAGGGGGCCGGGATCTTTTCCCGCGGCGACGGCGCGGTCCACAGCGTCGGCTTGGGCCAAAGCCGCGTCGTCGTTAAAACTTAAAAAAGCCTTAATGCTCTTATCCCACCCGTGGGCGCGATCAAGAAACGATTTTGCCACGTCCCGGGCCGAAAGCTCTTTGGCGCGGACTTTTCGGGCGATGTCGGACGCGGACAACGTTTCCAGGCTCATTCGATGACCTTCTTGACCTTAAAATAAATTTCTTCGTGATCCGGCGCGTTGGCCAAAATGGAGGCGGTGTCCGCGAACGGGCGCGCTTCATCCTCGCGCCAGGCGTTGGAGAGGGGAATCACGTGGGTGGTGGGCGGAACCTGGGCCGTGTCGTATTTAGAGAGAACCTGGATGTGCTCCAGAATGCGCCCCAATTGGCCCAAGTATTTGGTCCGTTCGGCCTCAGTCAACGCCAACCGCGCCAAGCGCGCCACATGATTCACGTCTTTTTCGGAAAGGGACATGGAAGGAATTCTATCAGATCTTTAACCGTTCTGTTAAACTGATTCGAAGTTGGCGTACCGGGCCAAAATTTGTTTGCGGGCGCCGGAATCGAACATCACGGTGACCTTCACGTTTTCGCCCGACCCGGACTTGTCCAAAATTTTGCCCTCCCCAAAAATCGGATGGCGCACCCGCTGACCGGCGCGCAACCGGCCGCTTCCCGCCGTTGTCGAGACGGATTCTTCATCCGGGTCAAACGACCCCACCGGACGGACCGACGCCGCAACGGCTTTTTCCGCCCGAAAATAGGATCCTCCCGCCGCCCCGCCGACGGGAACACCCAGCGGCATCCCGGCGGCGCTGGGGGCCAGCCCCGCCTCGGTCACGAACCGCGACGGCACGTTCCAATGGGACCGCCCGTAAATTTTTCGAGACGACGCCGACGTGAGGGTCAGCCGTTCGCGCGCCCGGGTGATGGCCACGTAGGCGAGACGGCGTTCTTCCTCCAACTCCTTTTCATCAAAAGCCGATTCGCCGATCGGGAACAGCCCCTCTTCCAGCCCGGTCACGTACACCACGGGAAATTCCAACCCCTTGGCCAAATGGACCGTCATGAGCGTCACCGCGCCGCCGTCTTCTTTGAGAGAGTCCACACCGGACGCCAAGGACACCTTTTCCAGGAACATCCCCACGGTCTTGTCCTCGGAGGATTCTTCAAATTCTTTGGCGGCGTTCACCAACTCCTGCAGGTTGTCCAACCGGTGTGCCGCTTCCGGATCCGACGCTGTTTGTTCTTCCCAATGGGCCCAGTAACCGGCCGTTTCCAGAACCGTTTGGACCATGGCGGAAGCGGTTGCCGTGGGCGCCGCCACGCGCAAGGCCTTCACAATGTCCAAAAATTTATTGAGGTTCCCCCGAACGCCCGAGGGGGTGTCGGGTCGGCGGGCCGCTTCGGCGGCGGATTCGTAAACGCTCACGCCCCGGGCGGCCGCGTCGTTGTCCAGGGCCTGAACCGTGGTTTTTCCGATTCCGCGGGGAGGCACATTGATCACCCGTTTGACGGCCACCGAATCGGCGGGATTTAAGGCCGCCCGCAAATAGGCCAGGACATCTTTCACTTCCATGCGTTCGTAGAACCGCACGCTTCCCACCAAGGTGTAAGGAATATTTTCCCGTCGAAACGCGTCTTCCAGAACCCGGGACTGGGCGTTGGTGCGGTAGAACACCGCTATGTCCGACCGCCGCCGCCCCTCGGCCAAATGGCGCGCCGAGTCCCGCGCCACAAACCCCGCTTCTTGCACTTCGTCGGCAAACTCCTGAAACCGAACCGGTTCCCCCTCATTTTTCTGGGTCCAAAGCTTTTTGTCTTTCCGGTATTTGTTTTTGGAGATGACGTTGTGCGCCACGGTTAAAATGGGCTGGGTGGAACGGTAATTTTGTTCCAGCTTAATCACCCGCGCGCCGGAATAGTCCCGCTCGTATTCCATAATGTTTCGAATGTCCGCGCCGCGAAACCCATAGATCGACTGGTCCTCATCGCCGACGACGCACAGGTTTTTGGGCGGCGCCACCAGGTGTTTGGCCAGCAGATATTGCGCGTGGTTGGTGTCCTGGTATTCGTCCACCAGAACATGGCGAAACCGCGCCTGGTATTTGGCCCGCAGATCAGACAGGTCCCGGAGAGCCATGGTGGTGCGCATGATCAGGTCCCCGAAATCCAAGGCGTTCGCCTTGTTCATCTTTTTCTGATAATGGGTGTAGAGGGTGGCCACCGTTTGACGGAACGGATCGTTCTGGGCCATGGCGTGGATCGCGTAGGATTCGGGATCCAACAAATCGTCTTTGGCCCGGGAAATGACGTTCAGAATTTGGCTGGGCTTGTATTTTTTATCGTCCAGTTTCAGTTCCCGCAAGACTTCTTTAAGGACCTGGGTCTGGTCGCCGTCGTCATAGATGACGTAGTGGGGGTCCAACCCCACGGCGCGGGCTTCCACGCGCAAAAATTGGGCGCAAAAGGAATGGAATGTGGAAATCCACACGCCGCGGCCGAGGCCCCCCACCAGTTCGTCCACACGCCGACGCATTTCCGCCGCGGCTTTGTTGGTGAACGTGACCGCCAAAATGTTCCAGGACGGCACACCTTCGGACAAAAGGTGAGCGATGCGAAACGTGATCACCCGGGTCTTTCCGGACCCGGCCCCCGCCAAAATCAAAAGGGGGCCTTCCCCGTGAGTGACGGCGTCCCGTTGGGGCGCATTCAGCGTGGCAAGCAGTTTGGGATCGAGGGCCATAATCGGTTTTAAGGACCTCATTATACCAGAGAAACCCGATCCCGTTTCTTCTGAAAAAAAATCTCGTTGCAAGGCAATAGAAATGTCCCCTGTTTGCGTTGAATAATAATGCCCCCTTTTTTGTAAGCGTATGGTTCTCAATGCGATAAAAATTGAGGGGCTATTTTTTTGTGTGGCAACATTCTGGCGTAAGAGGCCTCTTTTCAGGGATGGGCCCGTGGGGGCCAGCGCGAAATTGATCCATCAAAGCCTGGACACCTACACGGAAAGCGCCTACGCCCTGGACCTGGGGTCGGCCTACCGACTCACGGAAAAAATAACGGCGGCCCTGTCGGCCCAAAACCTGGGGACAAAACTGGGGAACGATTCCTTGCCCTCGCTGATCAAAGCCGGAGCGGACGGACGGCTGTTTAAGGACAAACTCACGCTGGCCCTGGACGGCAACGCCTGGCTGGCCGACAAACGCTATACCGGCAACGCCGGAACCGAGTTTTGGCTGGCTCAACCCTTGGCGATAAGGGCGGGCTACCAATTCGGTCAAGGCCCGGACCAATTGGGTGGCGCGTCGGGGCTGTCCGTGGGTGTCGGCTTCCGATTGTCGCCCGTTAACTTCGACTACGCGTTTTTACCCGCCGGCGACCTAGGCGACACCCACCGCATCAGCCTCTCCGCCCGCTTCTAACCCCCAAAGGGGACGGAGTATACTTATTCACTAGCTTATTCTCCAGAGAGGGCGAGAGGGAGAATGGATACCCTAATCAGCAATCGTATTTTTTATTTTGGCCCTCGACGGGCCCAAAGGGACAAAATTGATTTTAATAGAACTTGATCCCCAATCATTCCGACCACCAGGATAATGATGTTCAGAAGGCCGAACATGATGAGCGGTTGAAATTTGGACAGCAGTAAAACCCCAAAACCCATCCCCATAATGAGAAAGGACGAAAACATGGCTTCCCCTTTTTCAGAAGCGGTTTCGTCCAGGGCCGCCCCGACCGTCAGGCCCTGACGGCGGTGTTGCCCAAAAACGGTAAAAAAGTGCACCGTGTCATCCACAATAATTCCAAACGCCGAGGCGGCAATCAGGGATGTGCCCGTATCCAGGGGGATCCCGAAAAAACCCATAATTCCAAAATTGACCACGATCGGGAACAGGTTCGGCACCAAAAAGAGCAGGGCCAAACCCCACGAACGCAAAACCCCCACCATGATGAGCCAAATCACGATGACGGTTTGACCGATATTGTTGACTTGGTCGCTAACCATCACGTCCATGGTACGCTCGCCTAAGACAACACTTCCGGTCAAAGTGGCGGTGGCCCCCCCCCGGCAGGGGGTGACGGTTGAGCACCTCTTGTATCCGGGCGATGGCCTCCCGCGATTCCTGGGAACCGGGCACGTTGGCCCGCACCGTCAAGCGCGCCACATCAAAACCGGGGGTCACCACGTCGTCGAGGTCGTCGCGCCCGTAGAGCAACAGATATTGTTCAACCATATTGCGCGTGGCGGGCAACCGATAATAGGCCGGGTCTTCGGCGTGAAAAGCCTTGTTCATCTCTTTCAAGTATTCCCCAAACCCGATCACCGATTCCACAGAAGGGATCCGCTTGATTTCCTGAGTCACCTCATCCATTTTATTGAGGAGCACGGGATCTTTGAACGCGCCGCGGGCGGATTCAAAAACGACGGTAATCGATTCCATACCCGCCAGGTTGGCTCGAACGTAATCAATATCTTGCCGAAGTTCGGAGGCGGGGTCGAACAACTTTTCCAAATGGGTATTGACCTTGATGTCTTTGGCCAGCCATCCGCTCACGGCCAACCCCGCCGCGCAGAGAAAGAAGGGCCATCCTGGCCGCCGTGTCACCCGGCTGTGGATCCAGTTCATCAACCGGGGAATTTCCCGTTGACGATGTTCGTCGGGATCCCGGTAAATTTTCTCCGCGGGCAGGAAAGCCAGCAAAGGCGCCACGAGTCCAAAGGTCACGATAAACTCAAACAGCATCCCCGAAGCGGCCAACCACCCAAAACTGCGTATCGCCGACACACTGTTGAAGGTATAAGAAAAGAATCCGATGCCCGTGTTAAGACTTGTCAGCAAACAGGGGAACAAGACCGCTTTTAGAATTTGTTGTAACCCGCCCCGAGCGACGCCACCGCCTTCCTGCAGACAAGAACGGTTCAGGTGGGTGAAAACATGAACGATATCCGACAACGCCAAGGCCATCACCAACGGAACCGCCGCGATGGAGGCGTTGTTTAAGGGGATGCCGACCATTCCGGCCAATCCCAGGGTCGCCATCAACGTCATAATAATTCCCGCGGACGCCAACAAGATCAGGCGAAGGTTACGGAATATGAACCAAATGGTTCCCAGCGTCAAGATCAACGAGATCGGCATAAACACGCGTGCGTCGGCTTGCATGTATTCGCCCATGTAATAGGTTGTCACGGGCCAGCCAGCGACGGCAAACCGGCGACCTTTTTCTCGATAGGGTTTGAGCACTCGGTTGACGTCGCCCAACAAAGCGCGCACTTCTTTTCCCGCGTCCAACCCGCTGGTGGGAGAGGGGATGGTCATAAACAAGACGAGGGCGGTGGTGTGGCCATCCAACGACAACAACGTGCGCTCATACATGGGGTTGGCCAGGGCCCGTCGCCGCAACGCGGCCAATTCGGCGGGGGAGTCGGGCACCTCACGAAGAAAATCGTCGGCCTCGAAGGCGTCGTCGGTTCCCCTCATGTCGGCCACGTTGGCCAAACTGACCACATCGACCACCCTCTCCAGAGATTCCAGTTCTTCCGTGAGCTGTTTAAGCTCGTTGAGACGCCGCGGCGTAAAAAGATCTTCCTGGCGATAGGCGATCACGATGAACTCGTCTTTCTCGAACAGGGTCCGGAATTTGTGAAAATAGTCTGTCACCGGATCCCGGTCGACGACAAAGTCATAACTGTCATTTTTCGCGGTGTGCTGTGGGAGGAAAGAAGAAAAAAACCCGACAAAAACCATCGTGACTATTGCCACCCACCCCGCGCGACGGGACACAAACCCCGCCGCCACGTTCACCACCCGGTCGCGCATCGGTTGAGAGTCCATACCCGAAAGGATAGATCGGAGATGCCGTTTCGTCAACCGTAACATCAAATTGGCCCGGCATCACACGGGGGGTCGGGATAAAGTAAAATGGGTCCATGTTCCGATCAACTGCCTTATTTTTATGTGGGTGGGTCACTGCCCATGTGGTTGCGGCGGCCGGTTCGCCCTCCATGGACCTGGCGCAGTGCTTTGAACGGGCCCTCCAACAAAATGAACCGTTAAAACAGCAACAGGAAGAAATCCGCCGGTCGCAAGCCAAGGCCCGAGCGGCGTTGGGCGGGGCGTTTCCCCACCTCTCCTGGGACTGGCGGGGGACCCGCCAGGACAATTCGGGCGTGGCGGACTCGTTTGGGGGAATGCTGGACAAAAGCCAGGTCGAGTCAAGGATGTATCTGGAACAACCCCTTTTCAACGGATTAAGGGAATTTTCCGCCTGGTCCGGATTCAAAAAACAACAGGCCCGGGATGAATGGAACTTGCGCCAATCCCAATTGGCTCTGTTCAACCAGGTCGCCCAGGCCTATTTGGATGTAGTGAGTCTCGAAACAGCCCTGGCCAACAACGCCACAACCGAAGCCCTTGACCAAGAACGGGTGTCCGAATTAAACGCCTTTTACCGTCTGGGAAAATCCCGCCAAGGGGAAATTTTCAGCGCCGAATCCCAACTGGCCGCGGTGAAAGCCATCGGGGTCCGCCTGCAAGGCCAAACCCGCGTGGCACGGGAATCCTTATCTTTTCTGGTGGGCCAAGACATGGGCACCGCCCCATTGACGCCCACGTCTTTTGGCTCGGCCCATCCCCCTGTGGACACGTTTCTTGCCCAGGCGGCCCGCCGACCTGACGTGGAAGCCCAGCGCCAGGAAGTGGCCGGTCAAGAACTCCGCGTCCGTTACGAGAAAGGATTTTATTGGCCCAGCCTCAATTTTTCCGGCAACTATTACACCCAACGCCCCACCCTTTTTGAACCGGTCAACTGGGACATGGCGCTCAATTTGAGCGTTCCCTTGTTCCAAGGTGGATCCGTAGCCGCCCGGGTGCGGGACGCCCAGTCGGGTCTGATCCAAGCCCAACTGTCGCTTTCTTACTTGGAACGTCAAATTCAAAGCGACGTGAAAAAGGCCCACGCGGCCTGGACAGCCTCGTTGAACGAATCCGACGCGCTCCAACAAGCCTATTTTGCCGCCAAAAAAAGTTACGAGGCTCAAAAACGAGAATACCGGCTGGGGTTGGTCACCAACCTGGAAGTTATCAACGCCACCAACCTCATGCAAACCGCCAAACGGGCCTGGGACGACGCCGCGGTGGACGTCCAACGGCGCTACGTGGCTCTTGTTGTTGCCACAGGGGCCCTCCCATGAGACTTTCCGACACCGCCATAAAAAATCCCGTTTTCGCCTGGATGCTGATGGCAGGAATGATTTTGTTCGGGATCATCAGCTTTTTTTCCATCGGAAAAAGCCAATTGCCCGACGTGGATTTCCCCATCATCAGCGTGTCCACCCGCTGGGAAGGGGCTTCGCCGGAAGTGATGGAAACCGATGTGGTGGACGTGATCGAAGACGCTATCACGTCCGTGAAAGGCGTCAAAAAAATCAATTCCACCTCGCGCCTGGGCCAGGCGTCGATCATCATCGAGTTCGACCTCAAAACCGACGTGGACGTCGCCCTGCAAGAAGTGCAAAGCACCATTTCCCAGGCCCAATTTAATTTGCCCAAAGATTTGGACCCGCCCATTATCGCCAAGTTTAATCCGGAAGACCAACCGTTCATGTGGCTGTCGGTGTCCGGAGACCGGCCGGAGCGCTACTTAATGGAGTTGGTGCGGGACACATTGAAGCAGGAATTCACCACGCTCCCGGGGGTGGGAAATGTCTTTCTGGGTGGTTATGTGGAACCGTCGTTGCGGGTCTGGCTGGACCCCAAAAAAATGGCGGCCACCGAAATCACGGTTCAAGACGTGGTGTCGGCCATCCAAACGGAGCACAGCGAACGCCCGGCGGGATATCTCACGTCGCCCACCAAAGAATGGAACCTGCGGGTCATGGGCGAAATGGACCGTCCGGACGATTTCAAAAATCTCGTGATCCCGGCCCGCAACGGCGCGCCGGTGTACCGCACATTTCAACTTAAAGACGTCGCCACCATTGAAGACGGCCTGGCCGACGCGCGGGCCATTTCCCGGGTGGACCTGAAACCCGCCGTGGGCCTCGGCATTTTAAAACAGCGCAACGCCAACATGGTCGATGTGGGCCGCCGCGTGGCGGAAAAAGTGGAGGCCCTGCAAAAAACGTTGCCCTCCGGTGTTAAACTGGCCATTAATTTCGACGGCACCGCGTTCGTCAAACAGTCCACCCACGAACTCAACTTCAATCTTCTTCTCGCGGCCATTCTCACGTCGGCCATCTGCTGGCTTTTTCTGGGGTCCTGGAGTTCGGCCATGAACATCATCTTGGCCATCCCCACCTCCATTTTGGGCACCTTCATTATTTTGCAGATGTTGGGCTTTACCCAAAACACGTTTACGCTGTTGGGCCTCACCCTGGTGGTGGGCATTGTGGTAGACGACGCAATCATGGTGCTGGAAAACATCGTCCGCCACCGGGAACTGGGCGAACCCCGTGTGCAAGCCGCTATCGTGGGAGCCCGGGAGATCTATTTCGCCGCCCTGGCCACGTCGGTGGCCATTTTGGCCATATTCGTTCCGGTGGTTTTTATTAAAGGGGTGATCGGCAAATACTTTTTCCAGTTTGGCATGACTATTTCCGCCGCGGTGATGCTTTCTTTATTGGAAGCCCTGACGTTGGCGCCCATGCGCTGTTCCCAATTTTTAGCGGTCGGCCACGGCGGAATTGTATCCCGATCCATGGACAAACTCATGGCCGTTCTCACACGGTGGTATAAGACAGCCTTGAACCGATGCCTCAACAACCGCTGGAAGGTGGTGGGCGTCTCCTTGCTCATTTTCGTGGCCTCCCTCTTCCTCTTTAAGCCGATCAAAAAAGAGCTGATGCCGCCCCAGGACCAAAGCATGCTGTTCGTCCGGCTTCAAACGCCGGTAGGTTCTTCCCTGGCCTTTACCGACGACACCTTGAAAAAGGCGGAGGCCTACACCCTGGCCCGAGGCGAGGTGGAACGATACTACGCCGCCGTGGGCGGCTTTGAAGGAGGCGAAATCAATTCGGCGTTCATGTTCATCACGCTCAAAGATCCTTCCCGACGACCCGTAGAGCCAGGCCGGAAAAAACCGTTTTCCCAGCAGGAATTAATGGACATTTTCCGTGACGCGCTCAACCAAATCCCGGGTGTCCAAAAAGCGCTCTTGCAGGATTTGTCCGTTGCGGGCGGGGGAGCCGAACCGGGGTTTCCCGTGGACCTTTCCCTCCGCGGCCGCGATTGGGACGAGCTGGCCCGGGTAAGCGAAATCGTTAAAACCAAAATGAAAGAAACCGGCCTGATGGTGGACGTGGACTCCAACTACGAACTGGGCATGCCGGAGGTTCAAATATTTCCCAACCGGGCGGCCGCCGCCGAACGAGGCGTGAGCGTGTCGGCCATCGGCGAAACCGTCAACGCCACTTTGGGCGGACAACGGGTGGGCAAATTTTCCCGGGGCGGCCGGCGCTACGACGTGCGCGTGCGTTTCTCGGAAATCGATCGAAACAACCCGACGGACATCAACAAAATCCGCGTGCGCAACAACCGCGGCCAAGTGGTCCCCTTGGCCGACGTGGTCACGGTGCAAGAGAAAAAAACACTGCTCTCCATCACCCGTGAAAATCGCTCCCGCGCGATCCGCCTGTTCGCCAACGTGGCCACCGGCAAATCCCAGGCCGACGCGTTGGCCGCGGTTCGGAAAATAGAAAAAGAGGTATTGCCGGAAGGGGTCAAAATGGTCTTTTCCGGCGCGTCGGAAACGTTCCAAGAAGCTTTCCTGGGCTTGGCGGTGGCGCTGGTACTGGGTGTGGTGATCGCCTACATGGTTCTGGGGTCGCAGTTCAACAGTTTCATCCATCCGATCCTGGTGCTGGTCGCCCTGCCGTTCAGCGTCACGGGGGCGGTGCTGGCGCTCTGGATCGGCGATCAATCGCTCAACATGTTCAGCATGATCGGGATCGTTCTGCTGATGGGGATTGTGAAAAAAAATTCGATTATGTTGGTGGACTTCACCAACGAACGACGGACCAAACAGGGGATGGACGTTCGAACGGCCCTGATGGACGCCTGCCCGATCCGACTGCGGCCGATTTTGATGACCACGGTTTCCACGGTAGCGGCGGCGATTCCCCCGGCGTTGGCGTTGGGCCCCGGCGCCGAAACCCGGGTGCCCATGGCCTTGGTGATTATCGGGGGCGTCTCGGTGTCCGCCCTGCTGACGTTGTTCGTGGTTCCCTGCGCCTACAGCCTCAGTGCCCGGCTGGAAAGCCACACCCACGACGCCGACCTCAAAGAAGCCCTTAACCAATTGGGCGAGTAGCCCCAGCAGAGGTCAAAGGGGTCAAGTCTTGACTTTGTACTCTTTGGTTCGCAGTTGGACCACCGTTTCCACGTGGGGCGTGTGAGGGAACAGGTCCACCGGTTGAACCGATTCGACGCGATACGTGGGACACAAAACCGCCAGGTCCCGGGCCAGGGCTTCGGGGTTGCAAGACACATACACCCACGATTCGATGGGATGATCCAATAACAGTTTTCGGACGTCGGCCGACAACCCGGGCCGGGGCGGGTCCATCACGGCCACAGCGCCCGGAGATTTCCAGGCTTCCAAAAATTCGGGGGATTTTGCAAAAACAGACGCGTCCAGGACATGAAAGCCCGCGTGGTTGATCCCAAAAGATACAGCGTTGGACCGGGCGTCGGTCACCGCAACCTCGTTTAATTCAATTCCCACCAATTTCTTTACCCGCTCAGCGCAAAACAGCCCGATGGATCCCGACCCGCAATAAACATCAAAGAGTGTGGGGCAGGATTCCGGAAGTGCGTCCTTAATGATTTGGTAGAGCCGTTCCGCCCCGCGGGTGTTTGTTTGAAAAAAGGTCCGAGGGGAAATTCGAAACGAAAGCCGGCCCAGCCGGTCCTCGATGTGTCCCGACCCGAAAAGCACCGCGCGTTCTTCCCCCCAGGCCACGTCCGATAGACCGGCGTTCACGCTCCAGACAGCCGTGTCCACGCGAACCCCGCTTTCTTGAAGGGCGGCCACAAACGATTCTGTCGGGAGCGCCCCTTCGGCCGTCACGAGACACACCATCCGTTGGCCCGTGTTTTTGCCTTCCCGCACAACCAGATACCGTAAAAATCCCCGGTGGGACCTCAAATGGTAGGTAGGCAAGTTCTCTTTCACCGCCCAGGCCCGAACAGCGGCCAGCAGCCGCCCCACGTCGGGGGACTGAAGGCGGCATTCCGTCAGGTCCACAATCCGGTCAAATTTTCCTTTTTGCCGAAGGCCCAAAAGCGGAGGCTGATCTTTTAGCCCGCCAAAAGCAAACTCCATTTTGTTGCGGTAATAAATAATGTCCGGGGATGCCACAATGGACTGAATCGCTTTTGGGAAAAAGGGGCGGATGCCCCTCTGGACAATTTCTTCTTTTTCGGCCAACTGGTCGGGATAGGGGAGATCTTGGGTGGAACAACCGCCGCACACACCAAAATGGGGGCAAAGGGAATTAGGTTCGGCGGGCATACAGGGAAATGACCAAGGCCGCTCCCAACGAATCCAAGGCCACGTCCCTCACTTTTCCAAACCGGCCGGGCACGAACGACTGGTGGACTTCGTCAGAAATCGCGTACAGAACGCAGAGCAGGAGCCCCACCGCCCACACGCGCCGAATCGCCCACCCCATCCCGGATAACGCCCGGGCCACAAAATAGGCCAGGACCCCGTATTCCAGCAAATGGGCCAGTTTGCGCGACATCAATTCGGGAAGGCCCGTTGATCCGGCCGGACGGTGATCCGGTATGGAGGAAACAAAAAAAATCAGCCCCGCCCACACAACCACGGGCGCCCACAAAGAAAGAAATCTTATTCCCCTCACAACAGACCCTTCTCCCTAAAACTGTAGTGGCGGCCGTTGCCCACAATGATGTGATCCAACACGGCGATATTGACCGTTTTGGCCGCTTGCAAAAGAAGGGCGGTCAACCGCTTGTCGTCCAAGGACGGCGTGGGGTCTCCCGACGGGTGGTTGTGCACAAACACCAATCCCGCCGCGTTGGCCGCCAACGCCCCCGCCACCACCCGGCGCGGGTACACGGCCGCCTGGTCGATGGTTCCCTCCGACAACCGCTCTTTGCGAATCACGCGGTTTTTGGTGGACACATACACCACATCGAACACTTCGTTGGCCAAGCCTTCCAACGAAGCGCGGCAATAGGCGATCACCGCTTCCGGAGAGTTGAGCAAATCCGTCCGGCGCGCTTCCGTCTCAAAATACCGTTCCATGGCGCCGCGAATCAAGGAAACAAACGTTCCGGTTCCCTGCCCGGCGCCTTCGACTTGCCCCAAAGCCTCGGGGGACGCATCCAAAACCCCCTTGAACGATCCAAATTTCTCCAACAGTTTTTTCGCCAACGGTTTCGTGTCGCAACGGGCAAAAACGTAGGTCAACAACAGTTCCAGCAATTCGTAGTCGGGAAACCCCTTGGCGCCGACCGTTTCCCAGCGTTGGCGAAGCCGTTTGCGGTGACCCACATAGTCGGGTTCCACATCCGCGCCGGGCCCAACCGTCGGGATTGCGTTCTCTGGATTGGCAACGGAAGGAAGTAGGTCAATGGGCACGTTTTCGTGCGGGGATGAAACGGTTGCCGCAGGCGCGTCGCCGGTTTCCCTGGTTCGAACGCGCCGTTTCATTGGGCGTGGGAAGGCCGAACCGCCGGGAGCAGAATCGATTTTACCTCAGGAGGGACCGCCACCGGCTTCCACGCCTGGCTGACGAAAGGATGTTTCGTGTAGCCCCGGGCCATGACTTTTCCGGTTTCCGCGTTCACCAGTTCATAAACAAACGTCATGGAAGCCCGGCCCAGTTCCGAAATAGACGTTCGGATTTTAAGAAGATCGTCGTAATGGGCCGGAGCCAAGTAGGTTACCCGCGCGTCCATCACCGGAAGAAAAATGTTTTTCTCCTCCAGATCCCGGTAGCGAAGCCCCAACTCCCGCATCATTTCCGTTCGTCCCCGCTCGAACAGGACCAAATAGTTGGCGTAATACACCACGCCCATTTTGTCCGTGTCCGCGTAGGAAACCCGAAAGTCCAATTCGTGAATCAAACCCGCCTCCCCGCGCGACGTTATCGCTTGGACGACTCCAACTGAAGGGTTTTTGTGGTCATGTCCGTGACCACGGACGGGCCGAAGTATTGGATGGGACCCGGATAGACGTAACCGTCTTCCAACACCAGGGACTCCCGAATTTTGGCCAGGGCCTTAAACGGGCCGCCGTCCAACAGAACCAACGCCTTTTGAATGACCGGCTTGTCTTTGCCTTTCCGGCGTTCCACGTTCATCATGGCGGTGAGCGGAACGCCGCCGGGAACCCACTGGGCCGCGGGCTTAATGAGGTTCTTGATCGACGACAAATATCCCGACAGCCCGTTCAACGCCAACACCGCCGCGTTGTAGCCGAGGGCGTAACAGTAGGTGGCGTCAAAGTTCGATGGCGCGCCGCACCGGCCCTCGTAACCGAAGAAGTGCGTGATGGCGGCGAATTTTCCGCTGTAGTTCCCTTTCACCGCCAACGCGGCCAGGCGGGCCTTCACCATTTCCACCAGCAATTTTTCCGTTTCAATTTGGGACACCTGCACATTCCCGTGAGGGTCCCGGTCCAACATCAACTGGGCCTGGAAACTTTGCGGCAACGATTGAAGCAGAGCGGCCAACGGAGCGGGGAGGGCCCCCGCCACGATGTCGCGTTTTTCCTCAAAGCTGTTCACCGCGGCCAGCCGGGGTTCGTGGGCGGCCAAGGTGTCGTTCAAGCCGGAAATCAGCTCTTTCATTTCAGGGATGAACTCAATGAGGCCTTCCGGAATAAGGACAACACCGTAATTCTTTTTCGCTTCCGCTCGACGGGCCACCGCCTGCGCAATTTGATCCACCACCTGAGCCAGCGTCATTTTTTGCGCCAGAACTTCCTCGCCGATCAACGCCAGATTGGGACGGGTTTTCAACGCGACTTCCAGCGTGATGTGGGAGGCGCTTCGACCCATCAACCGCACGAAGTGCCAATATTTCCGCGCGGACAAGACGTCGCGGCAAATATTCCCCACCAGTTCCGAATAAATTTTTGTTGCCGTGTCGAACCCAAACGACGCTTCGATTTCGCTGTTTTTCAAATCCCCGTCGATGGTTTTGGGCACGCCGATCACGCTGACCTTCACCCCTTCTTTTTTAAAATATTCGCTCAGAAGCGCCGCGTTGGTGTTGGAATCGTCGCCCCCCACCACCGCCAAGCCGTCGAGCCGATTGGCTTCCGTTGTTTGTTCGATGGTTTTTTTCGCTGTCGCCAACTGTTCGGGTGTTTCGATCTTTGTCCGGCCGGACTGGATCATATCGAACCCGCCGGTGTTGCGGTAATTGTCCACCACCGCCGCGGTGATCTCCATTTGTTTGTTGTCCAAAATCCCCGAGGGCCCGCCGATAAATCCGATGAGCTTGTTCTTGGGGTTCGCTTTTTTGAGCGCGTCGAACAGTCCCGCCAAAACGTTGTGCCCCCCCGGCGCCTGCCCCCCCGAAAAAACGATCCCCAGCCGAAACGGCTTTTTTCCCACCGCCGGGTTTCGGCCCTTGGTCAGCAACGCCAACGGCAAACCGTAGGTATTGGGAAAAATACCCCGTAGGGTCTCTTGATCCGAGACACTCTGGGTGGGTTTGCCCAGACGCGGCACAACCCCCGCCGGGCCCGACCGGAGAACCGACGGAAGCGTCGGCTTGAATTTGGATCGTTCCAACTGAAGTTCGGATTTGATGGTTGCCATGGGAAAGGACCTCAACAAGAGATTGGGAAAAAATCCCCCCGCGCGCCGGCGTTGACCGTCGACGCGCGGGGGTCTGACAAGATGTTATTTACGCGATCGTGACCGATTTATCCAGGTACACGTCCTGAATGGCGTTCAAGAGCGCCACGCCTTCTTTCAATGGACGTTGGAACGCTTTGCGGCCGGAAATGAGGCCCATGCCGCCGGCCCGTTTGTTGATGACGGCCGTGCGAACGGCGTCCGCCAAATCCGACGCGCCCTTGGATTCGCCCCCCGAGTTGATCAGTCCCGCCCGGCCCGCGTAACAGTTGAGAACCTGGTACCGGCACAAGTCGATGGGATGATCGGTGGTCAGATCGGAATAAACTTTCGGGCTGGTTTTGCCGAACTTCACGGCGTTGTAACCGCCGTTGTTTTCCGGAAGTTTTTGTTTGATGATGTCGGCTTCAATGGTCACACCCAAGTGGTTGGCTTGACCGGTGATGTCCGCCGAGACGTGATAGTCTTTTTCCGCGGTCTTAAAGGCGTTGTTGCGGGCGTAGCACCACAACACCGTGAACATCCCCAGCTCATGGGCCTGGGCAAACGCTTCAGACACCTCTTGCAATTGGCGGCGGCTTTCCACGGATCCCCAGTAAATGGTGGCGCCGATGGACGTGCACCCCATGTCGAAGGCCTGTTTGACTTTCGTGAACATGGTCTGGTCCGGCACCTGGGGCAACGACATCAACTCGTTGTGGTTGATTTTCAGCATGAAAGGAATTTTGTGGGCGTATTTTCGAGCCACCGCGCCCAACACCCCGTAGGTGGACGCCACCGCGTTGCATCCGCCCTCGATGGCGAGCTTAATGATGTTTTCCGGATCGAAATAGTCCGGGTTCGGCGCAAACGACGCGCCACCGGAATGTTCGATGCCCTGGTCCACGGGAAGAATCGACACGTAACCGGTCCCCTTCATCCGCCCGTTTTCAATCAAGTTTTGAAGGTTGCGAAGGACCGGGGCTTTCCGGTCGGAATAGAGCCACACGCGGTCCACATGGTCCGCGCCGGGCAAATGCAACCGCGACGCGGGCACTTTGGCCTTGTACGTCAATAGGTTTTCGGCGTCTTTGCCGAGCAGTTCCGCAACAGAGACTTTCTTAATTCCGCTTTCTGATCCACTCATGGTTTCAATCCTCCTCGGGATGAAAAAAAGGGTTTAAAGACCGCCCCGCGGGAAATCTACTTTTTCTTTCGGGGCGACGCGGCGCGGGGTTTGTCCGGTGACGAAAAGCGCCCGATCCGACGGAACTTCTCGTAGCGTTGGGCCAACAGCGCCTCGCCGGCAACCCCTTTCAAGGAATCCAACGCGCCCAGCAAAGCCGCTTTAACAGTGGCCGCGCAGGCGTCCTGGTCGTGATGGGCGCCGCCCAACGGTTCCGGCAAAATGTCGTCGATCACGCCCAACTCTTTCAGATCGGGCGCGGTGATTTTCAAGGCCCGAGCCGCTTCCGGCGCCTGGGCCGCGTCGTGATACAAAATTGAGGCGCACCCTTCGGGAGAAATCACCGAATAGTAAGCGTTCTCCAACATCAAAATTTTGTCCGCCACACCCAACGCCAACGCCCCCCCGGATCCGCCCTCTCCGATCACGCAACACACAATGGGAACCGTGAACTGGGACATTTCCCGCAAATTTTCCGCAATGGCCGTGGCTTGGCCCCGCTCTTCCGCCCCGATCCCCGGGTAAGCCCCCGCTGTGTCGATAAACGTAATAATCGGCATTTTATACTTGTCGGCCATCCGCATCAGGCGCAAGGCTTTGCGATACCCTTCCGGATGGGGCATCCCGAAGTTGCGGGCCATGGAATCTTGAAGCGTTCGGCCTTTCTGGTGGCCCATGACCATCACCGGGCGACCGTCCAAATAGGCGCCCCCCCCCACAATCGCCTTGTCATCGGCAAAATGCCGGTCGCCGTGCATCTCGATAAACCCTGTGAACACCCGTTCAAGAAAATCCAGTGTGTAAGGACGGCGGGGATGGCGCGCAATCTGAACCCGTTGCCAGGGGGTCAACTTTCCATACGTATCCCGACGCAATTCTTCCAGGCGTTGACGAAGGCCCTTAATCTCCTCGGCCATTTCCACGGCCGGGTTTTCCTGGGCGGTCCTCTCCAACGCTTGAATCTGTTCTTCCAGATCCAAAATGGGTTTTTCAAAATCAAACCCGCGAAATGTGGTGGGTAAATCAGCCAAGGCGGTTGTCATCCTCCTTTTTCAAAACCCCCCCGTGTAGGATAGCCGAACAATCCGTTCTGCCCGTCGGCCTGCCGCGCCCAAATCCCGACCGGCCAGTTCCAGGGCAAAGCTGGGCGTCATCCACCACGTTCCGCCCAAGTTGAGGCGGCTGTCACGGCCATTGCGAATGTTGTCCCATTCGCCTGTTAAACCCCAGAGATCTTTGTAAACGTAGCGCAATCCCATAAATCCGTACAGGTGATCGTTTGAAAAATCATACACGTTGGCCCCGGCGTGAAGGCTGAGATCCGGAACAAACACTTCCCCGCTTCCCACCAGATACAACCCCTTTTCCCGCTGGTTGTATTTGTCGGTTTCATCGTTGTAAAACAATCCTTGACCGTCGTAGCCCAAAGCCAGGGCGGGCAAGTTCCGTTGCCCGTCGTAAAAACGAAACCGAACATTCAACGTGGGTTTGTTAACGTCCACCGCGTCGTTGCCCACAAACCCTTCCGCGTCCAACCCAAACCCCACGTTGAGGCGCGGGAACACCCCAAAATACGTTTTGGCCAACATCCCCCCCCCGGTATAAAACCGGAAAGAGGCGTTATATCCGTACCGGTCCAACACCTCGGCCGTGGGAACGTCGATCAGCTCCACCACCGGCGCACCGGCCCGGGCCAACCCCAGCCCCCCCACCAATATAGCAATAAACGCGATCGATTTTTTCAAATGAGATCCCTTCCTTGGCCCGCATTCTACCACATCGCATCCCATTTTTAAATCACGATTGTTGAAGGGCGGCCAAAACCTCGTCCCGCTCTTTTTGGCACTTTTTAAGGCCCGCATCCAATTCCATCAGCTTTTGGTAATCGCTTTGAATGAAGACCGATCCCATTTGTCCGTTCAAATCCTCGATTTCGCTTTCCAGTTCCCGCAACCGCTCGTTTAACTTTTTGCGGCGTTTGGAACGGGCCCGTTCGGCTTCCCGCAACCGTTTCAAATCGTCGGACCCGGTTTTCATCCACGCCGGCCCGCCCGACTGAACAGGGCGGACCACCGGTTTTTCAACGGGATGACTTGGTCCCGCCGCCGACAACCGTTGGGACAGGCGAAGGAAATCATCGTGGTTGCCCGTGTAAAGCTTCGCCCGCCCCTGGTCCACATGGGCCACGTGGTTGGCCAGGGCGTTGACAAAATAGAGATCGTGGCTGATAAAGCAAATCGTCCCCTCAAAATCCTTCAACGCCTCAATCAGCGCGTCCACGCTGGCCATGTCCAGGTGAGTGGTGGGCTCATCTAATAATAAGACGTTTGGGGGGTCCAACAACAGCTTGGCCAAGGCCAACCGGCTTTTTTCCCCTCCGCTCAACACGTCCACCTTTTTAAAAACCGCGTTGTCGCGAAAAAGAAAGGTGCCCAAAATGGTGCGAACCAGAAGGTCCGGATTCATTCGCCGGGTGGCCATGGCCTCTTGAATCACGGTCCGGCCCGGGGTCAAGGTTTCCCACCGATGCTGGGAAAAGTATCCCGATTCCACGTTCAGCCCCAACACCCGCCGGCCCTGCTCAAAGGGCAAAACCCCGGCCAACATTTTCAACAACGTGGATTTCCCCGCGCCGTTGGGGCCCACCAGGGCCACTTTCTGGCCCCGTTCCAATTCAAAATCCAAACCGTCGTACACTTTCGTGTCTCCGTAGGATTTAACAATGCCGTTGAGGGACAATATCTTGACCCCGGTTTTGCTGGGTTGGGGAAAATTTATTTTAATTTTCTTCACTTCCGGAGGAATTTCAATCAGCTCCATTTTCTCCAACATTTTAATACGGCTTTGAACCTGGGGGGCTTTGGCGGCCTGGGCGCGGAACCGGTTAATGAACTCTTGGGCGTCGGCGATTTCCCGCTGTTGCTTTTTGTACGCGGCGAGCACCTGTTCTTGTTCCATGGCTCGGACCGACAAGAACTTCTCGTAGTCGCCCGCGTATTTATAAATCTTGTGGTCGCGCAAATCCCAAATGCCGTGGGCGATGGCGTTCACGAACGCCCGGTCGTGGGAAATCAACAAAATTGAACTTTTCGAGTGCTGAAGATAGTCTTGAAACCACAACAACGAGGCCAGGTCCAAATGGTTGGTGGGCTCATCGAGGAGCAGGAGATCGGGTTCTTGCAAAAGCAGTCGGGCGATGGCAATCCTCATGCGCCACCCTCCGGACATGGCCGACGCGAGCCGGTCAAAATCGGATACGCGAAACCCAAGACCCATCAATATCTTTTTGGCGTCGGCGGCGCGTTTTTCCGCGTGGATCTCCGCGTCCCCCTCGCCGGCCAGGGTTTCGTGAAGCACGGTGCCTTCGCCGATGTCGGCGGTTTCCTGGGGAAGATAACCGATCCGCACGCCCCGGGGGAACGACACCACCCCTTCGTCGGGGAAATCCAACCCGCGCAAAATTTTAAACAGGGATGATTTGCCCGCTCCGTTGGGGCCCATCAGGGCGTAACGGTCGCCGGCATTCAGTTGAAGGTTCACTCCATCAAAAATAACCTGCTGGCCGAACGCTTTGTGAAGGTTTTGGACGGATAGCACGAAAATTCCCCTTGAAAAAAAATGGTTTTTGGTCTATATATTCTTATGACAATTATCGAGCGGTTTCTTCAGGACCACGCGGTTTTTCGAAAACACCTGGCGGACACCTTGGCCCTGGCCCGGGACCTTCCGGACCAATCGCCGGCTCCCGCGGTAACCGACAACGACAGGGCCTTCGCCCAAAAGTTGCGACGTCATGCACGGATGGAAGCCGAGCTGTTGTTCCCAGCCATGCAACGGGCCGGGTCCGATGACGTTCGCCACAAAACAGTTCAACATTACATTCAACACGGCAACGACGAACACCATTCCGTGGCCAAACGGCAAGCGGAACTGCACTCATCCTCGTCAGGCACGATCGCGGCGCCCTGGCGGGCGGCGTTGGAACAATTTGCCGACGGCTTGCGCCGCCACATGGAGCGGGAAGAAAATGAAATCTTTCCCCTGGCCCAAGAACTTTTAAGCCCCGAGGCGCTCACCGAGCTCAACCAAAAAGCCGACCTTGTTCCGTAGTCGACCGAAATCCGAAAAAAATCGGGGCGGGGAGATTTGAACTCCCGACCTCTTGGTCCCAAACCAAGCGCGCTACCAACTGCGCTACGCCCCGTAACTTCAAACTCTCCGCCCGCCGAATGTTTCCAAACCAAGCGCGCCTTGCGCCCCACACGTCGGGGCTCCAGGCCGGCCCCGCTAAAGCGGGGCGTCCCAAACGTTTGCCCTTCACGGCAAACGGGACCCAACTGCGCTACGCCCCGTAACTTCAAACTCTCCGCCCGCCGAATGTTTCCAAACCAAGCGCGCCTTGCGCCCCACACCTCGGGGCTCCAGGCCGGCCCCGCTAAAGCGGGGCGTCCCAAGCGTTTGCCCTTCACGGCAAACGGGACCCAACTGCGCTACGCCCCGAAAACAATTAAATCCGGAAACCAGAAAGGGAAAAAATTCCGCGGGTCAACTTGCGTCCGGATCATTATACCCGACGCGTGGGGAGCCGGTCAATCGTAGCCGTAACGGCGAATAAATCGTCCTTTGAGCCATTGGGCAAGGCCCAGGTAGGCCCCCACGATTATGAAGAGGCCCGCGTAAAAGGGCGCGGGAGGTGTTGCAAAACCAAAGTGTTTGCCGAAGTCGGAAAAGGGGATCCACAATACCACGCCGCACAAAATGGCAGTGGATACAATCAAGACCGCGCTGGGTCGAACTCCGTCCCAAGGCCGTTTTCGGGTTCGGATCACATAGATCACAAGTGATTGGCTGATGAACGATTCCAAAAACCACCCTGTGTGAAACAGTTCCACGTTTCGGCCAAACAACACCCACAAAAACCCGAACGTGATGAAATCGAAGAGCGAGCTCAAGGGGCCGAATACAAACATAAATCGGCGAATCGAGTTCACGTCCCACGGGCGAGGATGGTCCAGGGCTTGCGGGTCCGCGTTGTCGGTGGGAAGAGCGACTTGGGAAAGGTCGTAAAGAAAGTTGTTGAGCAAAACCTGAATGGGAAGCATCGGCAAGAAAGGCAACAGGAGACTCGCGCCCGTCATGCTGATCATGTTCCCAAAATTAGAGCTGGATCCCATGCGAACGTATTTGACAATATTGGCGAACGTGCGGCGGCCTTCATCGATGCCGGCGGCCAACACGTTCAAGTTCTTACGGAGCAAAATCATATCGGCGGCATCCCGGGCCACGTCCACGGCGTTTTCCACCGACAAACCGACGTCCGCGGCCTTGAGAGCCGGCGCGTCGTTGATCCCGTCCCCGAGAAACCCCACCGTTCGCCCTTCTTTTTGAAGCAGTCGGATCACGCGCTCTTTTTGGAGGGGAGCGAGCCGAGCAAGAATCGTGCAAGAAGCCAACCGGGGGGCCAACGCCTCATCGGTCAAAAGGTCCAATTCTTCCCCCGTCAGCATGCCGTCGACAGGAAGACCCACCTCCCGCGCGATCTTCTGGGCCACAAGAGCGTTGTCCCCCGTCAACACCTTGCACGAAACACCCCGCTGACGAAGGGCCGCCAGCGCTTCCCGCGCGGACGGTTTGGGGGGGTCGAGAAAGGCCAGATAGCCGCGAAGCACCAAATCGGATTCGTCCGCTTTGCTGTAAGCCGCCTTTGTCTCCGTCATATCCCGGTAGGCGACCGCCAAAACGCGGTAACCCTCCCGGCTCAACGCGTCGTATTCCTCCCGCAAGTCCTGGAGAATAAGGTCTTCCATGGGAAAGATTTCACCGTCCAACTCGTAGCGCGCGCACCGCTTGAAGATCTCCTCGGGGGCCCCTTTGGCAATCAACCGGTGGCGCCCTTCGTGAGAGACCACCACGGAAAGAATCCTCCGCGAAAAATCAAACGGGATCTCGTCGACCTTTTCCCCGACCACCTTCATTTCGTCGTGATGTTTCAGGATCGCCCGGTCAAGCAGATTTTTCAACCCGGTTTGATGAATGCTGTTCAGATAGGCGAGGGATAAGACCGCCTCGTCTTCCTGAAGGATCACGTCGCAATGCCGCTCCAAAACCACGTCGTCCAGGGTGAGCGTGCCGGTTTTGTCGGTGCACAATACGTCCATGGCCCCGAGGTTTTGGATCGAAGACAACCGTTTGACGATCACTTCCCGTCGCGACATTCGCAATGCCCCGCGCGACAGGTTTAAGGTTATGATCATGGGCAACATTTCCGGCGTCAACCCCACGGCCACGGCCAAGGCGAAAAGAAGCGATTCGACCCAACCGGTCTTGGTCAGCAGATTGGCGGCGAAGATCACCACAACCAACACCAACATCAACCGAAGCATGAGCCAAACGAACTGTTGAAGTCCCTTTTCGAATGAGGTTTCCGCCCGTCGCCGGGCCATACGCTTGGAAATGGCGCCGAATTGAGTGGTGGGGCCCGTTTTAACGACAAGACCCAGCCCCCGGCCGCTCACCACGCTCGTCCCCATGAACGCCGCGTTCGCCAAGTCCGAAAGCCCCCGTGCCCCGACCGCCGGTGAGCCGGCCTGTTTTTCCAAAGGCAGAGATTCCCCCGTGAGGGCGGACTGGTTAACGAACAGGTCCTTGGCTTCCAGAACCCGGATGTCGGCGGGGATCATGTCCCCCGCGGCCAGAACCACCACATCGCCCGGAACAAGAGTGCGAAGATCCACCTCTTGGGGCACGCCGTCGCGCAGAGCGGTGGCGCGCACGCGGACCATGGCGCTCAGTTTTTCGGCGGCGCGGTCCGCCCGAAACTCTTGGGCGAAACTCAGCCCGACGCTGATCATGGCCATGCCGCCCACCAGGGCCGCGCTCACGTTTTCGCCGAAGAACAGGGAAAATCCGCCGATGACCAAAAGAACAACGACGAGGGGATCAAGAAACCGAATCAAAAATCCAAAAACGAGCCCTCTCTTTCGGCGGCGCGCGGGCTCGTTGGGACCCGATTTTTCCAACCGAAGTTTGGCTTCTTTTTCCGAAATGCCTTGGAAAGATGTTCCCAGGTCCCGCACAAGACCATCCAAAGGTTGGGTGGCCCACACAGCGGGATCGTGGACCGAAGGAGGTGGAAATAGAACGGAAGCCATGGGCAGAGAAAGGTTTTTTCGTCAGCCGTCTATCAAACGGGGCCGACGTTTATGGAAGAGTAATTCCGGGAGTGATGGCGAGACGGCGTTGCGCTACCCTTATTGTTTTTTCCAGGTCATTTCCGCGTCGACCGGCACCTGGCTTTTGATGGCCATGCCGAGAAGAGACGGAGCCGGGATCTTAAAATCATCAATGTTCAGCGGAACGACGCCTTTAAAATGAAGGGCCCCTTCCGACCGATCCACCACGGTAAAGGGGACGGCTTTGTAGGAGGATTTTTCCCCAGCAAATTCAATATCCAAATCCGCCGTAAATGTTTGTCCCGCCGGAACCGCGGGCAAAGACACGGAAACCGCCACCATGGGAAACGTCGCCCCCCGGGTGGTTTCCTGCATATGCAAATCCCGATTGGTGTCCCCCGAAACAAACCCGCCGACGGTGGCCGCCACCAAAAAATGACACCCGTCCTTATCACAGACGCCTTTACCCCGAGCCCCGGTGTTGGTCCCTTCGACTTTGTGAAGAGTGTGCGTCACATGATACGTCAGTTTGGATTTATCCAAAACCCAGGATTCGGCCTGGGCCGTCAGAGCCAAAGCAAACACGGCCACCAAAAGCAAAAGCATGGATTTCATCAAACGATCCCCCTTAGAAATTGATGACCATCACGGCCATGGAAAGAAAGTAAGCCGCCGCGCCCACGCCCGCCACGGTGGAATGCTGTTTGGCCATGCCGTGCACTTCCTCGCCCCGCTCCTTTTGTTTATACGCTTCGTACCCCAAAATGGGCGCAATAACCATGGCCGGGAAATGAATCCAGGCCAACGCCTTGTGGAATTTTGTTGCGCCCGTGGCTTTCTTTTCTTCCACCTCCGGGGCGAACAAGGAAAACGACGCCGTGGTGAAGTAGAGGGCCCCGGTGGTGATGGCCATGTTTTTGTGCAAATCCCGTTTTGCGTCCGAGCCTCCCTCCGCGCCGGAGGCGGTGAATACCGTAGCCGCCATGGGCACCGCCGTGATGAGACCCAAAATCTGGTGGGTTTTTAACATCTTGGATCGTTTGTGAAGAGTGGCCTGCGCGGCGGAATCGCCCCGCACTTGCTCGGCGGAAAACCCCAAATCGTCAAGTGAAAGAGACGGCTTCGCCGCCCGGGCCTCAACGCCCCCCAACCCCGTCGAAAGAACCACCGCCGCCAAAACCAATCGAATCCTTTGCATAAGAAAATCCTCCTCAATCTGGAATGGAAATCACCGTACTATATTGAGGAATACAATTCCATGTTGCCCGTCATGTCTTAGCGGAGTTTAATAACGAATCGCACCACGTCGCCGCGGTCTTGGATGGGCCCGTAAGTGAACCGAACGCTGTCGGGGGCCAACAACAAATCGGCGGCAATTTTCTCGGTGACGCGTTTTTGGCGGGCTTTGACGGTTTCGCCGGCGTGGTCCCGGGTTTGAAACTCCACCACAAAGGGGTAACCGGAATACTCCCGCAACACATCGATGACCCGTTCAAAAATTGGCAAAGCCTCCGGATTGAACCGCTCCTCCTCGAACAAATAATTGGACGAAATTTCAACAATCATGTTTTTCTTGTCTTTGTATTTTAAGTGCCGGAGCGTGAACGCTTTTCCCAAGGTGGTGTGTGTGCCTTTCAACTCGTCCACCGTTATAAATCGAAACGAATAGGCCGACGCGACCCGGATCATGTCCCCTTTGCGATTAAACCCGTCCCAGACAATTTCCTTAACCGGGTTGCCCTTGCCGGTGATGGTGTGAATCACGTCCCCCTTGTCGTCGGTGACTTCCAAACGCCAGGCCACCACGGCGGTTTCCGCAGGCGATGGTTGAAAGCTGATGAGCGGCGGCTCCACCAAATCCGGCAACCAGGGCCGGGCGGTTTGTTGGGTCTGAACGCTGTCGAAACGGCGAAAATCCTCATCGGAAGGAATGGTTCGGGTCTGATCCAGCAATTTTTCCGTTTTGTCAGTAACCGAATCCACCAGCTCTTTCATGTCGACTTTTATTTCGGGCGTGACTTTTTCGATATTCACTTTGTCTTTGGCCTGGCCGACCACGTCCAATGATCCCAGGCTGTCGCCGCCGGCCGGTTCCGAAACGGGCGGCACAGAAGCCGCCGGACGGGCAGTTTGTTTGGGAGGCGGCGGCGGAACCACGGGCTTTTGGGGTTCCCGAACAACAACGGGAGCCGGGACGTTATCCGGGACCGGCGTCGATGCACGGGTGGAGGGCGCGGGTTTCTTTGATCGAGAAGACTTCTTTAAGGATGGGGCTTCCTCAGCCACGGCGGAATAGGCGACCGCCACGCATCCCGCTAAAATCAACGCCCAAGCACGCTGTCTCATTGTGTCCTCCGTTACAAGGCCTTGAATGTAAAGGAAATGGTTCCCGTCTGTTCTTTGCCTTTCTGGGCGGGATCGTCCAACGGGGCGAACCGCCATTGGTTTAACGCCTCCATGGCTGTCGTGTCCAAATTGGGGTATCCCGAACTCTGCCTCACGATGGTTTTATTGACGTTCACTTCACCGGTATGGCGCACAAAAAAATCGATGCGAACAATGGCAAAAAGACCTTTTTCTTTCGCCCAATCCGGAAGTTTGGGAAGCACCTGATACAAAATACCCCGGCCAAACACCGACCCGGAAATTTCGTAGGGAACTTTGCCACCGCCCGCGCCGGCTCCGCCGGCGCCGGGTTTCCCGGAGGGGACGCCCACCAGCCCGCCGCCGCCGGACCCCGAAACCGTTCCTGGGGCACCCATTCTGGAAAAACCGCCCGACACGCCAACCAACCCTTTCCCCCCGCTTTTGTCTTTGAGAGCGCCTCCGCCGCCTTCCCCGGCCCCGTCGCCGCCACCGGTGCCGCCACCGGTCCCAAAAAACGCCGTGGACACCGACGTCACCCGCTTATCGGTTTTGTTTGAAAGGGCAATCCGCGGCGCATCGGCATCGGAATCCGCCAACCCACCGGCGCTTTTCTTAACCGCAAAGGGCAGATCCCCTTGGGCAATTTTAAACGCCGACGATTTTTCTTTTAACGTCCCGCCCCCCAGCTTGTCCCCGGGCCCCATCCCGACACCCGCCAAACCGGGCCCCTTGGTTTCAATTTTTCCCACATCAAAAGCCCCGGCCACGGTGCGGTCTTTCTCCACCAGCCGGGCCTGCTGTTGCATGGACTCGGCCATTTTGGCGGGGGCCTGAATTTTATTGGTGTCGGCCAACCCCGCCAATTCGGTTTTGGGCTTTGTTTCAATCACCAATTTGGGCAACGGTTTGGGGGTGGCCAAACCCACGGCTTCTTGGATTTTCTTGAAAAAACTGGTGGTTTCTTTTTTTTCTTCCGGAGGCGGAGGCGGTTTTTCCCGTTCTTCCTCTTCGACCATAAAATCAATTTCCGTTATGGGATCGGCGGCCACGCCCGTGTCCGGGCGCGCCTGCCAGAAATAGAGCGGAACATGAAGGGCCAACGCCACGGCCACACACAACATCTCCCGGGGACTCCCAAATATATGGTCGTTGACCGTCAACATCAGGGGGCTCCCGGGGTCACGGTTTTTTGTTTTGTGGCCACGGCAATTTTTTTGGCGCGGGTTTTTGTTTTGATCGTTTCAATCAAATTTTCGACGTTTTCATAGTCCACGTCTTTATCGGCCCGGATGATAACGATCGAAGACGGTTTCTTTTTTAAGACGGCGTCCAACAGCCGGGGCAGGTTTTCAATGGGCACGATGTTTTCATCGATGGCCACCCGCAGATCCGTGCCCAAGGAGACCGACACGTTCTGCTGTTTGGTTTCCGAGGTGTAGGCTTCGGGCAGTTCCACGTTCATGTTGGGAATATTCAACACCGGCGCCGCCACCAACATAATGATGAGCAACACCAGCGTAATATCAATGATCGGGGTGATGTTGATCCCGGAAATAGAGTTGCCTTGCTCTTTGACGCGTTTCATTTTTTGGCTCTCTTAACCAACGATAATTTTTCGGCGCCGGCCTGTTTGGACATATCCAACGCGGCCACGACCATTCCGTGGCGGACCCCTTTGGTGGCGGTGATAATCACGGTTCGGTCGTTTTTCCGCGACAGTTCCCCGGCCAAATAGCGCTGAAGGTCAACGGCCGACTCCATTTTGTTTTTATTCAACCAAAATCCTTCCGGGCGAACTTCGACGATCAGGGGCTTTTCTTTTTCGGCCTCATTGACCGCAACCGCGGTCGCGGCGCCGGAAGAGGCGATTTTAATCATGGACTGCATCACCATGGGCGTGATGAGCATGAGGATAATCAGGAGCACCAACGAGATGTCCGCCAACGGCACCACGTTGATTTCCGACGCTTCCTCGTTTTCCCCTTTCTCAATGCTGGCTCGTTTCATGGAACCCTATCGCTTTTCTCCGAACACGGTCAACAGCAATCGCTGGCCGTAGGTGTTCATCTCCACCAGGATGGCGCGCAGACGAAAATTGAAGTAGTTGTATATCATGGCCGCCGGAACCGCCACCACCAACCCGGCCACCGTTGTGATCAACGCTTCCGAAATACCGGCCGCGACCACCGAGGGTCCGCCGGACCCCGATTTGGCCAAATCGTGGAAGGCGCGCAACACGCCCAACACGGTACCCAACAACCCAATGAGAGGCGAAATGAAAGAAATGGTGCCGAACATACCGACCCGCTTGCGCAAAATTTCCTGGCCCTCTTCTTTTTCGATCACCATGCCGTCTTCCGCGTCCAGCCGGGACACCAGCGCTCCTTCCAAGCCGGACCGGAACACCCGGGCGAACACCCCCGGCGTGCCTTCGCACAGAGCGATCGCGTCGCGCAGTTTACGTTCCCGCACAAGTCCGACGATCCGGTCCCAGAGCTCTTTGGGAAACTTCGCTTCCTGGCGAAAAACCCACATGCGCTCAAACGTGAACGCCACCAACAGCACGGAAAACACCAAAATCGTGCTGATGATGGGTGGATTGACCATGAACCACTCTTTGAAACCCATCTGCATCATATCGCGCTCCTTAGAGGACGTTGTTTAAATCGTTTTATTTTTTCCGTCTTTTCTCTTCTTGGACGACCCCGCCCAATTCTTTCACTTTTTGCTGGGCGATGGAACGCCACTCCGCGTTGGTGCTGAACGACGCGATGTCCGCATACACCGCCGCCGCGGCCCCCGCGGCCCCTTCCCGTTCATACATTTCCCCCAACAACGCCAGTCCGGCCAACCGGAACGTGTTGTCTTTGGGCGACAGGGTCCGCAGGGTCTCATAAGCCTTCTTCTGTTCCGTGGGGGCCTTCAGTTTTTCGTAACACCGGGCCATGTTAAACGTCGCCTCAAAAACGTCGGGATCGTTCAGCGGCACGTTCTTGTAGGTTTCCACCGCCTTCAAATAATCCTCGGCATCTTCATACAGCTGGGCGACCTGCATGGTCACGTAGGCGGTTTTTTCGTCGTTGGGGTAACGGCGGATAAAGTTCCCATAGGCGTCGATGGCCTGGTAGGGCTGGCCGGCCTTGGTGTAACACACGGGGATGTTGAGCGCCGCGTCCCGTGCTTTCGGGTCCGACGGGTGGGCTTCTTGGAAATCATTGAACGCCACCGCCGCCTGGCCGTAATCTTTCAGGCTAAAAAAGCACACCGCCAATTTAAACCGCGCGTCGCGCGTTAAGGCTTCTTGGGGAAAATTCGTTATGAAATTCTTGAACGCGTTCGCAGACGCCGTGAAATCCCCTTTCAAGAAGTAAGAGTCCGCTTTGTAATAAAACGCTTGCGTGGCCTGGGTGGTGTCGGGAAAATCCAGAACCAACCGTTCAAAATAGTCCAAGGCCCTGTCGTAGTCTTTGCGGTTGTAGGCTTCGGCGCCCAGTTCCCAATAAATATCGGCAGTAAACTTGCTTTTGGGAAACGCCGAAACCAGGGCTTTCATGTCTCCAGCCGATTTGCCCTGCTTGTAATAGGCCATTTGCAACAGTTCCTGGACTTCGGTTGTTTTTTCGTCCGAAGGGTATTTTTGCAGGTAGGCGTTGTACTGTTCGATGGCCCGGGGAATGTCGCCCGCGTTGTAGAAACACTGGCCCATTTGAAGGAGCGCCTCTTTGGCCAGGGGCGAATCGGGATACATCTCGGTTAACTTGCGAAACGATTGGTAAGCCGGGTTGTATTGGCCCAACCCGAAATAGGTTCGAGCGGTTTGAAACAACGCGTCGGGGGCGTGGCGGGAATTTTTGTATTTGGTCGACAACAGGCTCCACTTGGCGATGGCGTCGGTGAAGTATTCTTGGCGATACAACGCCAACCCGGCTTGGTACAGGGCCCGTTCAATTCGGCTGTCGTCCGGGTATTTGGTGATAAATTCCTCGTAAAAGGCCGACGCCCGGGCATACTCCCGTTTGTTGAAGAACACGTCGGCGGAATCCAACACGCCGGCTTTTTTGGTGTCGGCCGATCCGATTTCCTGGGACAGCTCCCGGGCGCGGGCTTGCATGTCGGCGGCCGCGTCGTATTCGCCTAACCGCGACAGGCTGGCGGCCATGCCCAGCATCGCTCCCGGAACCCACGGGGACGAACGATAATTTTTGGTGACCAATTCGTATGTTTGACGGGCCAATTCAAACTGCTCGATGTTGTAATAGGCTTCGGCCACCCAATAATAGGTTTCCGCCTGCCACGGCGTGGGCGTGGCGGGAGCGCGTTTGAGCAACCCGTACACGTGGGTCACCACCTCGGCGTATCGCCGTTCCTGGATCATCGTGACCGCCATCAGATACAAGGCTTTGTCAAAGTAGGATGTGTTCGGATAGCGATCGATGATGAATTGAAACGTCACCAGGGATTCGTCGGTTTTTTTCATCAGCATTTGACAAAGGCCTTTAATCAGGCTCACTTTGGCGTGCAGTTCGCCCCACTCGAAATCTTTAATGAAATGGTCGGCTTTGGTGATGGCCAAATCGTATTGGCCTTGGACAGCCAAACTCCAAATCACTTTAAACTGGGCGTCCATGGTGTAGTCGTCGTTCGTCATCAAGGCCGAAAAGCCGGGGATCGCTTTGGCCAGTTCCCCTTGGCGAAGCGATATTTCCGCCAGCAAATATTGGCTGGCGGGCCCCGACAGGGTTTGGGGAAATTCTTTGACCAACTGGCCCCAGTTCAAACCGGCCTGTTCGAAATTGCCGTTCTGGAAATCCACGCACCCCATGCGAAACAGGGCGAAGGGCCGAAGAGGGCTGGCGAGTTCGTTTTTGTAAAGCCGGCGAAAGGAGTCGTAAGCCAACGGGTATTCCTTCGATTGAAAATACGATTCCCCCATTTCATACAGGGCTTTGTCGGTCCAATCTTTTTCGGAATCGTTGTCCAAGGTTTCTTTCAAAAGCTGAGCGGAAGCGATCACACGGTTGGACAGCCGTTGGCACACCCCTCGGTAATACAAACAGGCGGGATCATCCGGGGCCCGTTCCAGCAAATCCAAGGCGCTTTTGTATTCTCCCCGTTCCATGTAAATCAACGCCAAGGGCACCACCACCCGCGGCAGAGAAGCGTACCCCGCGTGGGATTCCAGCAGTTTCACAAAATACCCTTCCGCCCGGGGGCTTTCCCGCCGTCCCAAATAGCAATACGCGGATCCCAACAACGCCTCCGCACGCAACACGTCGTTTTTGGATTTTTCAACCCAGGCAAAATGGTCCAGGGCGGTCAAATACTTTTTCAAGTGGAGGTGGCATTCGCCCAACCGGAACCGAGCCGACACCGCCAGATTGGCGCTGTCGGGGCCGCGGTTGTTGTCGATAAATTCTTTGTATTCGGCGGCGGCTTCCGGCCAACGCTTTTGAAGGAAGAAGGCCTCGGCCTTGATGTATTGAACCGATGGCGCCTTGGGATGGCGCGGAAATTGACGCAGGAAATTGCGGCATTCGGCAATGGACGATTCGTGTTTGCCCGATTGAAACGCCCCCGACAGCACCGTAAACAGCCGATCCGCGTCTGGGTTCACAAACGCCGCCTGGCCGAGCCCCGAAAGCCCCCATGCCGCCAACAAAACCGCCGCACCGCGTTTCCACATGAGTTTCGTCATGGTGTCCGTCCCCTTAAGGCTGTGCCTGTTTATCTGTTTGTGTTTCTTTATTCTCTGACGGAACCGGCGCCGTGGCGGGCGCCGGCGCGGGATCGGGTTGGGCGCCTTCCAACCCCTCGGGCGTGCGCATGCGCAGATCGATTTCCGGCACGGCGTTGGTTTTGTAATCCAATCGGAATCGCCCCCGCTCTTCCCAGAACCGCCCGGTTTTGTATTCCACGGCGAACCGATATTTGTAAGCGCCGCGTTTCACCGGCCGGCCGTTCTCGTCGGTCATGTCCCACAAAATCGCCGTGCCGGGATGGTACTGTTGCGTCAACGTGCGCACAGTTCGGCCATCCTCGTCGGTCAGGATCAACGTCCACCTCACAAGCTTGAACGGCGGGACGTCCACTTTAAACTTTACTTCGTTTCGAATCCCTTCTATATATATCGCGTCCGACTTCGGCGCAAGGCCTTCCGGCGCGATGCGGGCCTGATAAATATTGCCCCACCGCAACGTGAGGGAGACCCGGTTGGTCGCGCCCAAATCGTCCTGGTTGGCAAAAGCATAGTCGAACCGGGCGTAGCGCATGGCCAATCCGACCCCAGCGGTGATTTCTTGGTTCTGGTCCCATCCCGCCCTCAGGCTCAGGACCGGCGTGGGATTGTATTCAACGCCCATCGTGTAGTATGCGCTCTGATTTTCGACTTTATTGGCGTCCAAACCCACGATGAACAGGTCCCGCGGCGCCCGGTAAGCCAATCCCATTCGATAGAAAGGTCGATAGACATCGGGATCCGAGTCCAAATTAATTTCCGGCCGGTTTAAATTGTTGATCGTCAACCCTGCGCTCACGCCGTGAAAAGGTCGCGTGTACCCCGACAAATCCATGGCCATGGCGTTCCCGGAATCGTTTACGACGTTTTGTTGCAAAAACCGCAACCGGGCTCCCGCCGACCAAAACTCCTGAAACGAACGACCGTACGAAACCGAGAGGGCGTTGTCCGACACGGTGCCGTCCCCACCTGAAACAAAATTCAAATTGTCCCGGCTTTGGAATCCCGTGGATCGGAGCATCGTGTCCGATACCGCAACGGTTCCCCACGTGGGCCCCAAGGGCGCGCCAAACGCCAGGTAATAAAGGTCGCTGTCCAAATGAAACGGCGCGTACATGGTTTGAAACTGATATTCGTCCATAAACGCCAGGGCGGCGGGGTTCCAGTAATCGGCGGACACATCGTCGGCCACCGCGGTAAAGGCGCCGCCCATGGCCAACGCCCGGGCGCCGGCCCCATACCTCAAATAGTCCCCGGGTTTTCCAAACGACGTGTCGGCTTGAACCGAACTGGTCAATACCAGTCCCGTCAACGCAAATACAAACCCCACTTGAAAACTCAATCCATGTTGTCGGCTCATTTTTTCACCGCTATTTTTCGTTTTAGTTTGGTTCCATCCGCCGCTTCCAACACGGCCACATAGCCGCCGTTGCCCACCACCACGCCGTCGCTGGATTTACCGTCCCAGGAAACGCGGTTCAGTCCGGACTGTCCCCCGTTTTCACCCTGGGAATAGGACCGCTCCCATACTTTTTGGCCCAATAAATCGTAAATGGTCAGGGTAACCCCCGCGTCGGCCGAAAGATGGTATTCCAAAAAGGCCAAGTCCCGACCAGCCCGGAAGGGGTTTGGATAATTCACCATCCCTTCTTCCGGTGTGGTGACCGCGGACACATAAATGGTTTTGCTCGTCCGGGTCGTTTCCGTGTGGAGCATGAGCGAAGCGGTGGATTGAGTCACACCGTAGTATTCAACGGTGTGGCGACCGGGGACACTAAAATTGATGGGCCCAAACGAGTAAATACCCGTCACCAGATGGGTGTAGGCCGTCGTGGTGATGGGCGGATCCCCATCAATGCTGTAGGTGACGCCCACGGGATCCAGGCCGGTATCGACGCTCAAATCAAAATACAAATCGTCCCCGGGTTTAACAGCGTAACTGGACGCGTCTTCAACTCCCATTCCTGCCGGGCGAAGCGTGGTGGTGGGCGGTCCCAATAAACGAAACGTCTGGGCCAACCGCGTGGTTCCTGACGCGGCGCGAAATTCGCCGCGCCCGGATTTTTGGGAAGAGGTGGTGAACGTGGAAGACACCCAGCCATACTCGTTCGTGATCCCACTGAGAGGGGACAAGTTCCCAAACGACGAATCGGCCAGCGACAAAGTGACGGCCGTAACGGGGATGGGATTGTTAAATGCGTCCAGAAGAGTCACTCTCACAACCTCGGTGTTCCCCGCCTCCAACACCGGGGAAAGACTCGAACTCATGGACGCCAGTGGACCCGGCAAAAAGTTCATGGTGGTGCTGGTGGTGGTGTTGACACCATCGGAAACCGTGAAATAAAACACACCCGATTGGGAAAACGCCTGTTGAAATGTTTGAGCGCCCCTGTCGATGAGTGCCGTGGTTTTTTGCAGGGTGCCCGTGATCGGCGTTCCGATGGGACTCACGGGCGTGATGGTCACGGACGTTGAAAAATTAATGGCCGTGGTGCCCGTCACTTTGTCCAGGGGGGTGAGAATCATGGGGAACGTGGTGGGCGGCCCCACCTGGGTTTCAGCGGGGAACGACAACTCGTAATCCACCCCGTTGGGAATGAACGAAACGGTAGACGAGTAACCCTGCCACCCATCCGCGTCCGAAATTTTAAATACCACATCCCGGGCCACGTTGTATTTCATTCGCAGGTTCAACGGGTTGACAAAGTCCACCACGTTGCGGGCCGACGCGGTGGCTGGGCTGACCACAACAAGGTCGGACAGATCCAAGGGTTCGTAGGTGGCCGCGTTCAAGGGCTGAATAGACACGGTATAGGGGGTCGAAACACTCCCGGACGCCAAGGTCACCACATAATTCAGTTCGTCCCCGCTGTAAAATGGACCGCCCGGGGGAAGTGTAACCACGTAGGACGGCCCGTTTAAAGGAATGGCCACCGATTGAGGGAACAAATTGGTGTTCGACGTATCATCGGCCGTAATCGTGACCAACGGTGGGGTGTTGAGGGCCACATTCGTAAACAGGCTTTGTCCGTTCATAAACGATTGCAAAGGCCGTCCCGCAAGAGACCCGTCCGAACCTGACAAACGCACCGTCGGATTGCTGGGCGTATTGATCGACGTCACAACATTCCAGTTCCGATCCACCGCGTTAACGATCACAGAAAAACCTTGTTTGGCCACTTGGGTTTTGTCGCCCGTGGTCACCTTCCCCGTGGTCGAAGGAATTCCGGGAACCGCCGTTTCGCCGGGGGGGACAACTTGGAGTCGAACATAGGCCCCGGGATGAATAGTGATGGCGGCCGACCCGCTGACGGTCGGGAACCCCGCCACGGTTCCGGACGCGGCGATCACGATGGTCTCGGCTTTGGTGTAACTGAACGAAAAGTTGGCCACTCCGTTGGACAACGTGGCGGCATTGACCGGGTAGGTTCCCTGCGCTTGAGGTCCCGGTGCGGTTGTGGACACATGGAGATTAAAGCTGTGTTGATAAGCGGCGTTTTGAATCAAAACGCTTTGTTGGACCGAATCATACAACCCCACGGTGATGGGGAACACGTCGTCGGCGGTAACGGTGGTTGAGGGCAAGGTAAATTTGTAGATAAGCCCGTTGGGGTCCACCACGATATTGCCGGAATCCGCCGCGCGGTTAAAACTGTCGGTGACGCGAATCTTAATCACTTCCACGTTTCCATAGGACTGTTGAAAAGTCACCGATCCGTTGTTTAGGGTGGCCACGGCCACGCCAATGGGGGTGGTGGTGGCGGTCCCGGAAGAGGTCAAGGCCTCCAGCGCAATGGAGTTGCTGGCCCCCGCCATGGGCAAACCGGTGCTGGGATCGATCAGTTCAACCGTCATGGAAAAAGGGGATCCAACCGTGGCCGCCGTGGGTACGGTGACCGTGTAATGGGCCCCCGCCAACACAGGGACATCGGAATAAGACGTTTTGCTGGAGTTCCCCTGATCCACCGCGGTCACCCTCACCGTGGACGGGTTAGGAACATTGCCGTTTAAATACACCCCGCTCACGGTGCCGGACCCGGCGGTCACGGCCAGGCTGGATAAGGCAATAGCGCCGTCGTCGGACGAAAGGGCAAAGGGATTCCCCGTGTAAGTGAGATCGCGGTTGTAAAAACGGTCGCAGGCCAACAGGGTATAGGACATGGCGGTGTTGGCCACCACCGACGAAATCCCGGACGAATCTTTCCCCGGAGCCGAGGGGGAGCCGGCAAGAGGCGTTTCGCCCGGCGCCAGCAACAACAACCGGCCCGTTGACGCGGCGTAGGATCCGGCGGTGATGGTCCCGGTGGACCGATCGGTAAACCCGTTGGCGGCCACGGAAGACTGGATCACCGAGGATCCGGCCGTATACACTTGGACATAACCCGATTCTGTCCCAGCGGTGAACGTTAATCGGGGGGGCGTACCCAAATTGGCAAACACGCCGGGGGTTACCATGCTGAGCTCGGCCACGCCGCTTTGATTCACTTTGTTTCCGTAACTATCCACGGCTGTCACCGTGACCTCGAACGAGTCCCCCGCGGGGACAGAGGTGGGTGTGCCTGTTTTATAAGGAGGTCCCAACCCCGGGCGAAGGCTTTCGCCGGGCCGAGTGATGACGATGTCCGACCAAGTTAATAATTCCTGAACATTAAAAAACGCGCTAAACCCTTCACGCATGGTGGGCGTGTTCACGTAGGCCCTCACGCGGAGAAAGTCGGCTCCACTGCCCAACGCCTGTCCCGCGTAGGTGATTGTCACCGGGACATTGGCCACGACGCCGCCGGTTACCGGATGGGCCACAAAGGTCACCGTACTGGGCGAAATGGTGCCTCCGTAGGACAAGGGAACGCCATTATCCCACAGTTCCAAATAAACGTCGCCGGAAAAATTTTTCGCCTCGTTGTCGTATTGGTCAAAAGCCTTAAAGGTCAGATTAAACGGTACCCCCGCGGTTTGAATGGCGATGGCATCCGGCGTTGAGGACGCCGCGTTGGGCGTCACCAAAAACCGAGTGACCTCTCCGGCGGTCACGTTGATGGTTTGATTGATGGATTTGGGCGTGGGGCTCGTATCCACCACGCGGAGCGTGTTGGCCCCAATGGTCCCCAACACCAGCTGGTTATCAAAAGAACCATCCGTCATGAGAAACGGATTTGAGAACGAATACGTCACGGTGGCTCCTGCCGGCGCCGTGGTTGAAAACGTCAAAGAGGGCCAGGTCCCCCCCGCCAAAGGCGGGTTGATGATGGTGTTAAAATAAGCGTCGGTCAGATGGACGGCCACAGGTATGTTCGCGTTCACGGCCTGATCAGTGGGCGATCCCGTTTTTCCATCCGGTTGGACGCTGGACTGAATACCGCTGGCCAACGTTTCACCGGGTGCGACAAACACCAATTGGGTGTAGGCGGAGGGATTGATGGTGAACGGATCACTGCGCCCTTCCAAACCAGACATGCGGGCCACCAACCGGGCGTCCCCCGCGGGGTACGCCGTTCTTAATCGCACACCCGTGGCGGACGCGTTGTTGCCCGACGCCGGCATATCCGGACTGGCCACAGTGAGATCCACGTAACCGGGCGTTCCCACGCTGTTTTCCAAACTAATCACAACAGCGCCCGGCGTCCACCCGCCATCGGTAACGTTCACCACATTCCAGGCTTGGTCCACAACGTAAACGGTTGCGGTAATGATGTCCCCCGCCGTTTGGGTGGTGGGTAACGAGGGTGCGTTACCGGGAGCCTGGCCCGGGGTAAACGCTTGACCGGGCATGACAATGTGAAGACGAAACTGGTCGCCATTTTGGATAACAAATCCGTTGGACTCCCCGAAATTCCCAAGACCGTCGTCAAATTTGACGCAAGCCGTGACCGCCCGAGGGTACAGAACAATGGGGCCGGTAAAAACGCCGTTGGTAAAATTCACCGTGGTTTGAACCCCCGCCAAGGACGGATTGGTATCCAGCGACCCCCCGCCCAGTCCATTTCCAGCGCAATTGGTCAAGGTGACGTTGACGGCCCGCCCACTGGGATAACTGACAACGGTATTGGCGGAAGGTGTTCCGTCCACAACCCGGGCGGTGATGGTAAAGGTTTGCCCCGCCGTCTGTGGGGTGGACACGGTGCCGACGGAAATCAAGTTGGCGGCACCGCTGTTGACGGAAATCGAGGTGACACTGTTTTTGGTGGCATCGGCCTGGTCGGCCACCCGAATCTGGTGGGACACGTTGCCCACCTGAAAGCTGAATCCACCGCTAACGATATCCACGTTGTTTCCCACCGAAATGGTCCGGGGCCCCGGCACCGTATCGGTGGCTGGGTGACTGAGCGAGGAATAATCGAGTGTTACACCTCCCCCCGGCGCCGACAACACGGGGTTGTTAAACGCGTCCACCAAATACACCGACACCTGACTGACCGCCACGTTCGCCGTGGCCGCCGTGGCGGTACCGGTTTTTCCGTTGGTGATCAGAATGTTGCCCGGGACCAACGTTTCTCCCGGAAAAAGCATGACCAAATGGTCGTAGGATCCCGGGTTCACGTTCACGTCCACATAGCCGGTAGCGACCCCCAGACTAAAATAATTGTTGCTGGCCGACACCGTGATCCGGTTGGTCCGGGTGGAAGGGTCCGTGCCCCGCAACATCACCGAAACCACCGCTTCGCCGTTGACAAAATCCGAACCACTGACAAGGTTGCCGGCGCCGTTAACCACCACATCGCCGATTAAGGCGGAAACAAGAACATCATCATTAAATCCGGTCACCACCGCGCCGGCGCCGGCCAAGCCATCTTTGGCCCGAACGGTGATTTGGAACGGCGTGCCCGTCGTCCCCGTAAAAGATGCCGGAGGCACGATTTCAAAACTTCGCACGACATTTTGAAGATTAAAATATTTCGTGGTCGTGACAGGGGAAGCGGCCAACGCTTCCGTCACGGTCAGAGGCGTGTTCCCCGCCACGGAGCTGTTGTTGGCAAACAAACCCCAGTTAACAATGGAGGTGTTATCCAATCCGTTCGGCGGATCGGCCAAGGGGTTTTCCAATATTCCGCTCGGAAGTGAAATGTAAATATTATGGGGCGAATATTGGGGCAAAGCGCCCTGAAGAGGTGTGACCTGAAAAACAACGTCGGGGTCGCCCTTCATGACGTCCGTGGGCACCGTTATTCGGTACGAGTCAAAAGCCAGGGCCGACACCGTTCCCGCGAACAAAGAGAACGTCGCCAAGCCAATCCGCCCCATAAACGTTAGGCCCCTCACGGGCTTTCCTTGGGAAGAACCAAGACGTCCACCGTCCCTTGGGCAGGAGACGGAGAACCGTAGGATTCCTGGGCCGACACGGAAAACCGGTTGGCTTCATAAGGGTTCCCGTCACTAATTTCGACGGAAACAGAGGCGGCGCCGTTCTTAAACGCATCCCCCGCCAAGTCGGCCGGACTCACTTGTCCCCGGGCCACAGCGAAGGAAACAGGTCCCCGAAAGGACCTCACCACCGCGCCCGCCTCGTCGAAAGCCATGATCTGAAACGGATACGGAACGCCCGCCCGGGGCGCGCTGTTGCCCAATGGGGTGATGGAAAATCGATGCACAGGCCGTTCAACGTTCACAACACCCGCCCCTTGAATTCGGGCCTTGGCGGTGTTTTGAACCTTGATCCAGATCCGTCGTTCAACGACAGACGGGGGTATGGCCAGCTTAAAATCCTGGCGCCCTTGAACGACATACCGAGTTTGGGGAACCGAGGACTGAGCCGAAGGACCCGTTGCCTCCACGCTCACTCCAGCGGGCAAATCGACAAAGCGAACGGTGTGAGACGATGGGTCTTCGACACCGTCCGACAGAGGTGTCACCGAAAACGAAACGTCTGGATCCCCCGCCATAACAAACGCGGGCACATCCAGAACATAACGATCCACCGCCCGGGCGTAAGACGTTCCAATAAATAACGCCACGCCGAACAGCGCCTTATTTTTTCCCCAACGCAGAAGAGGGTTCTTGTTTTTTGTCGGCAAAGGCCACCTTCCTCATGGTGTTATCGCAGGGGGGTGCCCCCCCGCGTCCCAAGCCTAACCCCAGAACCTCTTTTGCGCAAGTCCCCCCTATCTAAAATTTCGCAACGTGTAATCAGCGCCCATGCCCATCTCTCGGGCAGCGGCGTCCAGCACGTTCTGGATGTCTGAACGTTTCACCTTCGCGCCCTTTTTTACCGTAAACGTCACCCGACGGGTTTCTGGATAGACCGTCACGTTTTTCAGGGATTTTACCGCGCCCAGCTTTGTCTGGATCCACTCGGGACATCCTCCGCACACAAACGCCGGGACCGTGGCCGTATAGGAGCCGGGGACCAACAGTGGGTCTCCGTCTTTATTCGGTTTCGTGGTGGAAGCCAGCGCCCAACCGCCTAACAACAGAAGACATCCGACGCTCATCCATTTTTTCATTTTACACCTCCGTTTCTTTCTTTTTCCAAAGCAGATAGAGGGGGGGGTAGACCAACAACTCCAAAATAAAGCTGGTCGTCAACCCGCCCACCAACGGCGCCGCCACCCGTTTCATCATATCGGCGCCGGTCCCCGTCGACCACAAAATCGGCAACAGGCCGATCATCGACGTCAACACGGTCATCAATTTGGGCCTTATTCGTTTAACCGCGCCGTGAACGACAGCCTCTTGCAACCGCGCCCACGTTAACACGCCGGACCGTTTGGCGTCCTCGGTGGCAAGGTCCAAGTACATCAGCATAAAAACACCCATTTCCGCGTCCAACCCCAACAGAGCGATCATGCCCACCCAGACCGCAATGGAAATATTGTAATCCAACACCCACAGCAACCACACCGCCCCCACAAGGGAAAACGGTACCGACAACAGAACGATCCAGGTTTTCATGGCCGACCCGGTGTTCATGTAAAGGAGCACAAAGATTAGAACGAGCGTAACGGGCACGACTATTTTCAAGCGTTCCCGAACCCGAATCATGTTTTCGTATTGACCGCTCCAGACCAACGCCACGCCCGGAGGAAGAACGACCTGTTCGCCCACCAACCGTTTCGCCTGGGTCACATAGCCGCCCACGTCCCGGTGGTCAATGTCCACGAACACGTAGCCGGCCAACCGCCCGTCTTCGTCCCGAATCATGGACGGGCCCGACACCGTTTTAAATTCCGCCAGGTGTCCCAAGGGCACCTGGGCGCCGGTCATGGTTGGGACCAGCACACGTTGAAGTTTCGGAATATCGTCTCGAAACTCCCGGGCGTATCGGACGTTCACGCCATAGCGTTCGCGACCCTCGATGGTGGTGGTCACGTTTTCTCCCCCCACGGCGCTCATTAAAACCATTTGGGCTTCTTCCACAGAGAGTCCATAGCGCGCCAACCGGTCACGGCGGAGGGTAACGTCCAGAAAATAGCCCCCCGCCGTTCGTTCGGCGTAAACACTGCGGGTTCCCGGCACGGCGGTCAGCGCTTTTTCCAGATCCAGACCCACCTTTTCAATCACCGCCAAGTCGGACCCGTATATTTTGATTCCCACCGGCGTGCGTACGCCCGTGGTCATCATATCGATGCGGGCCTTGATGGGCATGGTCCAGGCGTTCACCACGCCGGGCCATTTTAACGCCTGGTCCAGTTTCGCCACCAGTTCTTCCGACGTGATCCGGTCGGGCCAAAGGGACCTTAGTGGCGCTTGCATCATTTTGGGCCACGACGAATAGAACCGCTCGCGGCTTCTCCATTCATGCCGGGGTTTCAACAGGATGGTTGTTTCCATCATGGAAAACGGGGCCGGGTCCGTGGCCGTGTCGGCCCGGCCCGCTTTGCCGAACACCCGGTCCACTTCGGGAAACCGTTTTAATACTTTGTCTTGGGCCTGCAACAAACGTTGGGCCTCGCCCACGGAAATGCCCGGCATGGTGGTGGGCATATAGAGCAACGCTTCCTCATTTAAGGGCGGCATGAACTCCGAGCCCAGCCGAAAATACACGGGCACCGTCACCGCCAGGATCAGAGCGGCCCCGGCGACGATTTTTTTAGGGTGTCGCAAGGTCCAGCGGCACACCGGCTCGTAGAGCGCAAACAGCCGACGGCTCACCGGATGTTTTTCCTCGGAATAATACGACCCCACCGTGAACGCGTTCCACACCCGCGCGATGACCGCCGGCCGAAACCGCCAGGGGTCCATCCGGGCGAACAGCAACCGCAGGGCCGGGTCCAACGTGATCGCCAACAGGGCGGCCAACACCATCGTAAGATTTTTCGTATAGGCCAGGGGTTTAAACAGCCGCCCCTCTTGGTCCACCAACGTGAAAATGGGCAAAAACGCCACCGCGATCACCAACAAAGAGAAGAACACCGACGGACCCACTTCTTTCAAGGCGCGCAGTCGCACTTCGTGGAAATCGCCTTGCCGGCCGCCGGCCAGCCACTCTTCCAATCGCTTGTAGGCGTTTTCCACCTCCACAATGGCTCCGTCCACCAACACCCCGATAGATATGGCGATCCCCGACAACGACATCAAGTTAATCGGAACGCCAAAGAAATAGAGCGGGATAAACGCCAGCAAAACGCTGACGGGAATCGTCACGATGGGAACCAACGCCGAAGGGATGTGCCACATAAAAAGAAGGATGACCGCGCTGACCACCACCAACGCGCCGACCAGTTCGTGGGTCAAGGTCTGAATGGCCCGATGAATCAAGCCCGACCGGTCGTAGGTGACCACGACCTCCATTCCCTCGGGCAACGACGGGCGAAGGTCGTCCAATTTCGCTTTGATCCGGTCGATCACGTTCAAGGCGTTTTCACCCTGGCGCATCACCACGATGCCGCCCACGGTTTCGCCCAACCCGTCCAAATCGGCCACGCCGCGCCGGATGTCGGGACCCGCCACAACCCGGGCCACGTTTTTCACCAGGAGGGGCGTCCCATCGGGGGCGCGGCCGACGGCGATGTTTTCAATGTCCTGAATCGTCTTGGCGTATCCGCGGCCTCGGACCATGTATTCCGCTCCGGCCAACTCCACCAACCGGGCACCCACGTCGTTGTTGCCTTTGCGCACAGCCTCAACCACGTCCATCAAGGGCACGCGGTAGGCGGACAGGGAGTGGGGGTTCACGTTTACTTGATACTGTTTTTGAAATCCCCCCACCGACGCCACCTCCGCCACGCCAGGAACCGATTGCAGCCAGTAGCGAAGGGTCCAATCCTGAAACGATCGCAACTGGGCCAAATCGTGCCGGCCCGTTTTGTCCACCAGGGCGTATTGGAACACCCACCCCAACCCCGTTGCGTCGGGACCCAACTCGGTTTTGACTCCGGCAGGCAGTTGGGTCTGAATTTTGGAGAGGGATTCCAACACCCGACTGCGGGCCCAATACAAATCCGTTCCGTCTTGGAAAACCACATACACATACGAAAAACCAAAGTCCGAAAAACCCCGAACCGCCTTGACCTTCGGCGATCCCAAGAGAGCCGACACAATGGGATACGTGACCTGGTCTTCGATAATGTCCGGACTGCGATCCCATTTGGAATAGACAATGACCTGGGTCTCCGATAGGTCCGGCAACGCGTCGAGGGGGATCCGTTTCATGCACCACAGGGCGGCGCCGCACGCCAAAAAAGTGAAGAACAAAACAAGAAACTTGTTGTGGGCGCTGAACCCGATGATTCGGCTGACGACGCCCTCGCGGTCCGATTTTTTTTCAGTGAGCATGGCCGGCCTCCGCAACCACCGCCCGCAAACGGGATTCCGAATCAATCAGAAATTGCCCTGACGCCGCCACCACGTCGTCTTCCATGAGGCCGTCCAGGACCTCGTAATCCTCGTCGGTTTCCCGGCCCACCACGACCTCTTGCGGGGCGTAGTGGCCTGGCTGGGTTTGAACGTATACCAGCCGTCTTAACCCCGTGTCGATCACCGCCTCCTTGGGCACCGCCAGCAGGTCGCCCAAGGGAACCCGAATCGCCGCTTCCAAATACATGCGGGCCCACCGGGCCTCCCCTGGAACAGACACACGGACCCGCACGGTCCTACTTTCGGCGTCCACGATCCGATCCACCGATTCCACCGTTGCTTCCAGCGGCGCCGCCAAGGCGGGCGAAGTGAGTTCTACTTTCTGGCCAGGCTGAATTAAATCCGCTTCGTTTTCATACACCTGAACATAAACCCACTGCCCGGTGCCCTTTCCTTTGGCCTTTACAATCCCGCCCCCCTGGAGCAAAGATCGGTTGATTTGATCGTCGGACAGCCCCTGCTGAGCCAACCGAATTTGCGAGGCCTTGACCATGGCGTTGGCCCGGGCCAACGCCTCGGCGTCGCCGATTTTGGCGGCCCGGTCCCGGGCGGCCAACAGTTCCCGGTGTTCCGCGAACACGGTGTTTAGGTCCGGATCATACGCCACCGTGGCGGCGGCACGGACCTTTTTTTCGAGGTTCTTTGAAACAACAACGGCGGTCCGAACACCGATCCATTGTTCCTTGTCCGCGGGGACGTTCACCATCACCCGATCCCCGGACGGTTCGTCGACCGTTTTCGGGCCGGTTTCCACCAACACCAGATCCATATGGCAAATGGGACATTCCCCGGGCTTATCGGACGTGTAGCGGGGATGCATGGGGCAGTGGTAAAGCACCTGCTTGGCTTCAACGACAGAGACATCCTTTCCGCAGGCCAGGAACATCCCACCCAAGGCCAAGCAAATCATGGACACAACGATTTTATTTTTAAAGGTCATTTTATTTCTCCTTAAGAATGACGGGCCCGCCCACTTCCTGTTCCAACGCACCCCAGCGAGCGGCGAATTCTTCAATGGCACGCTGGCGGTCCATTTCGGCCATTAAAACACCGCGAAAGGTTTCTAAAAACAGGGTCACCTCGCCGCGGCCGGATTCAAACCGCGCCCGCTCTATATTGAAAGCGCTCCGTGCCGACGGAAGGAGGCCAGTTTCAATGTTGCGCAACACCTTAAACCCCGTTTCCACTTCATCGTAACGAGTCCACACGGCCCGCTCGGCGTCCCGGTTCACCGCACGCGCCGAATGGTCCACCGAGACCAACGCCGCCCGCGCTTGAGCCAATTCCCCCCGGGGACGGTTCCACCACAACGGAAGAGATGCGGAAATCCCCTTTTCCGATCCGGTCATCCCCTCTTTGTCTTTCATCCAGTCATACATGACAGAAAAATCCGGCGCGAACTCAAGGCGCGCCCGGCTCAACCGCGCCTGGGCGGCCCGCTGATCTTTAAGCGCGCGCAGACGGGCCGGACTCGACTGTACGGACCGTTGAACCAATTCGTCCGCCGTTTCATTCGGAAGGTGAAGGGACGGCACGAGAACCGTTTCAAAGGGAGTCAGTACTGGCCGATCCAGCAACGCGTTCAGTTCCCGGACGGTGGAACGGTTTTCCAGATTTTCCTGCAGTAACGCATTGGCCAGACGGGTCCGCTCGGATTCCAGGGCAAAATAAGCCGACCCTCCGTCGCCGGCGGGCGACCCGGCCATGCCCGGCGGATTCATCGACCCTGTCGAAGAGCCGCCGCCTTGAACCCGCGCTATCCGCCCGCGAATCGACCCGGTTAACGTGTCGACAAGGGCGATCTGCTCGGAAAGAAGACGGGACATTTTTTGAGTCCGGTTGAACCGAAACAAAAGGGACCGCGCCTGGGCCCGAACCGCAAGGGATTTCGCTAAGGTCTCCGCCTCCATCGCTTCGGCTTCGTAAGCGGCCATGTCTCCTTCCAGGGTCCGCTTGCCGGGGAACGGAATGTCCTGCTCACCTCGCCAGTGGGTCACCTCGCCGCCGCCCGGCTCGTCTTCTTTGGAATAACCCAAAATGGGATTGTCCCACACGCGGGCTGATTTTCGTCGAGCCCGAAGGGCGTCCAGCGACGCCCTCATCGCGCGAAGGTCCGGATTGCGCTGTTGAACCAGGTCCAAAAACGATTCCATCGATCCGTCCGATTCGGTTGCCCGCGCCGGTCCAATTAAAACCGCAATAACGCCAATAACAAATAGGAACCTCATTTGTCCTCCTTCCACTCTTTCCCCGTCATTCTCATTCCCGAATGGTTTTATCGGGAATCCAGTTGTAAAAATTTCGTCTTCTTACGAAATAGACGGGGCCTAAGCCCTCACACAGATTGAATGATTGATTACGCCCCGTCAGGCGACGGGGGGACCGCGAGGAGAGGAACTAAGAGAAAGGAACCCAATTTCCCCCGGAGGGGCCTGGGCCGAAAAAGGAACAGATCGGAGTAGCGACTCCCCAAAAGAACGGGGTGCCTCAATTAGATAAGAAAGGAATGAAACGTTTTCTGATCGGGGAACCAGGATAGGATAAGCAAACCCCCGAGCGGCCTCCGGAACCAAACAACAAACCATTTTTTCGCAGGGGACGCTGGGGGAGGTGTTGGTTTCAGCCCGACGATGGCACGGAGGAACCGCCCCCGCAGACGCGTCGACCATCGGGGACGTCCGTGTCCCTTCCGACGTCGGACAAACCTTCCCCGGAAGCGCATACACCCCGAAGAGGAACAACCCAACCAACAAGAGAGCCCGATTGCTCATGAACTTATTGTGACTCCGAAACGACTTCTTGTCAATGGAGAATGAGGCGGATGAATCATACCACCATTTGTAAAAGAAATTATTTCCGTTAATGAACGGATGGTTTTGATGCCGGGGGGACCGGGGTGATGGCGATCCAACAGAAGAGCGGCCAGGCCCGCGCCCTGGGCGCCGTGATAATCCTCGTGCAAGCTGTCGCCCACATGCACGGCTTCGTGGGGTTTGACCTGGGCGCGGTCAAGGGCGCGTTCAAACAAGCGACGGTCGGGTTTCACCAACCCTTCCACCGCCGAGACCAAAAGGAACTCGACTTCTTTATCGAGCCCGATTCGTTTGGCCAACGTAACCAATCGGGAGTCCCAATTGGAAATAATTCCCACTTTCAGCCCCCGCGCCCGCAACGTTCTCAAGGTGGGCAAGGCGTCATCGAACAAACGCCAATGGCGCGGGTGGGCGAACAGCCCGTAAAGGTCTTCAAAATAGGTGCGGAACCCCGACGGCGAAAAGTGGGCTCCCATCACCTGCCGAACCATCTTCCGCCACCATTCTTTTTCGGCGCGGTCGGTTTTCAGATGCACCACGCCGTGTCGGTTTTTCCAAACCTCTTTGAATCGATGATCCACCTGATCAACAGGAACCCTCACCCCGTGACGGCGCGCGGTGTGGGCATAGATGTGGCCCACGGAGGGGTGCGCCCGAACCAAGGTATTGCCCGCGTCAAAAAACACCGCCCGGAAACTATTTTTTTTAACGGACGGCGCGCGGCGGGACCGCCGGTTCATGGGCGTCGGGACTGCGGACGGTCTTGTTTTTTGAGGGCCCGTTCCATTTTTTTGATCTCGTCCCACCGGGCGGCGACTTGGGCGGCGGTTGTTAATTTCATGGCGCCGAACACGTGGGGATGGCGCCGAACCAGTTTTTTCGCCAAGCCGTCCACCACATCGTGGACAGTGAACCGCTTTTTCTCGGCGGCGATCTGGGAATGAAACAGGATTTGGAGGAGCAAGTCCCCCAACTCTTCGCACAAGTGGTCCGGATTTCCCTTGCGCACCGCGTCCACCACTTCGGCGGACTCTTCCTTCAGATATTTTAAAAGGGTTTGATGGGTTTGTTTCCGGTCCCACGGGCAACCGCGGGGCCCGCGCAGTCGAGCCATCAAGGAAACAAGATTGGAAAACGAATACGTTTTTCTCATGGGCAAACTGATTTTAACAGTTATTGACGAAGGAACGAAGAAAAAGCGATAATACGACCTCAAGCCGGGGTGGCGAAATTGGCAGACGCGTGAGACTCAAAATCTCAAGCCGCTTAGGCGGCGTGGGGGTTCAAGTCCCCCCTCCGGCAGATTTGATGTTCTTTCCCCTCTAATTCCGGAGGAGGGGCTTGAACGCCCGATCACGCCGACCTTATGGGAGGAAAAGGGCCCGCCGAGAGGGCCCGTCAGTGATCGGGCCGGCCTGGAAGGGTCGCGGCGGGGGTAGGAAAGCCGCGATCCTGGAAGGCAAGTCCCCCCTCCGGCAGATTTGATGGTCTTACCTCCAGTCTAAGGAGGGGGACTTGAACCCTTTTAACCTGCGTTAAAAGGGGCTTCGCCTTCCAATGAAAAGCGCTCTTTTCCATCCTTGGAAAAGAGATTGATTTTTTCCAAATCAAACACCATTTCCATTGGCTGATTCATTTCCAGCGGGTTGTCGGGACGAACCCGCGCAATGAACCGGGTTCCCCCCGCTTCCAAGTGCACGTGGGTTTCGGCGCCCACTGGTTCCACCAGCTGGACCATGGCGATCACCGTGTTTCCGTCGGACACCGCGGCGGTCTCAAACAAGCGATCGTGGATATCCTCCGGCCGAATGCCCAACAGAATTTCAAGTCCATCGCGCAAAAACCCTGCTCGGTGATACCGCCCCGGCAATTTCAGTTGGAAATGGCCTTGATCCAACCACACGCTGTCGCCCCGATCCAACACCGTGACATTAAAAATGTTCATGGGCGGCGTTCCGATGAACTCGGCCACGAACCGGTTTTTCGGCCGACGATAAAGATCAATAGGTTTGCCGATTTGTTGAATGGCGCCGTCTTTAAGCACGGCAATGCGGTCACCCAGCGTCATGGCTTCCACCTGGTCGTGGGTCACGTAGACCATGGTGGTTTGAAGCCGTTCATGCAGGCGCAACAGTTCGGCCCGGGTTTCGCCCCGCATTTTCGCGTCCAGATTTGAAAACGGCTCATCGAACAAAAACACTTTGGGTTTGCGCACGATGGCTCGCCCGACGGCCACCCGTTGGCGTTGGCCGCCGGAAATTTCGCCGGGTTTGCGATGGAGCAATCCCGTCAGGTCCAGCATGTCGGCGGCGTGGCGGACCCGCTGGTCAATTTCTTCCGGCGAGTATCCCCGCATGCGCAACCCAAACGACATGTTTTCCATCACCGTCATGTGCGGGTACAGAGCAAAATTTTGGAACACCATGGCGATGTTTCGGGTTTTGGGTTTGTCGTGGTTGACCAACCGCTGATCGATCAGAATTTTCCCGTCGGAAACATCCTCCAATCCCGCGATGAGCCGAAGAAGCGTCGTTTTCCCGCACCCGGAGGGACCCACCAACACGAACAGTTCCCGGTCGCCCACGTCAAACGATACGTTTTGCAACGCGGGCACCAAGCCGTACCACTTGGACACATTTTGAAGGGACAGTCGGGCCATTTTATTTTTTCCCCGCCGGAACCGCCGTGTTCGGCCCTTGCCACGCCACGACCCGGTCGCGACCGGCCCGTTTGGCTTGATACAACGCGTGATCGGCTTGGGCCATCAATTCCGAGACCGGCGGCCGGCCCGGGAGGTAGGCACTGATTCCCGCGCTCAACGTATACCGAACCGCCGTGTCGCGCTCGCGCAATGGATTTTCATGAACATACGCCCGAAGCTTGTCGAACCAGGCCATCACCTCTTTCACCGAATCCAGTTCAAAAATGAGGGCGAACTCGTCGCCGCCCAACCGTCCCAACGAAATGCCGGGATGGGCCATTTTGCGCACGGCGTTGGCCAACCCCACCAGCGCCCGATCGCCCGCCAAATGGCCCCAGCGATCGTTGAGTTCTTTGAAATGGTCAATGTCCAACAACGCAAAAAACAAGGGCGTGTTGTACCGGTGGGACTTGCGCAGGGCGTCTTCCAAGCGCTCCATTAAACTGCGGCGCAAAAACGCACCGGTCAAGGCGTCGTACCGGCTGCGTTCGGTCATCAAGTCGTAGAGGTCCGCCCGGCGCAATCCGATGGAAACGATTTTACGCTCGATGTTGAACCCGTCGGTGCTTTCCTCGGTGTGCGGGGAATCCACCTCCAAAATGCCCAGAGCCAAAATGTCTTTGTCCCAGGTAAACGGGACCAACAAACAGGTGGACCCAAACGGCTGGCCGGGCAACGTGAGCTGTTTGGTCGGCGTGGCGTAACGGCGAATGTTGCGAGACCGGGCCATGGACGGGTGCGACGCCAAAACCCGCAACCAGTCTTGAACATTAAAATGGCCATCGGTAAAAGAGGTTCCCCAACTGCCGTTGAGTTGCCGCCGCAAGATCAAGCACCCTTTTACGCCCGGCCGTTTGCGCCACATGTGGCCCAGGGTTTGAAGGATTTCGCCCGCTTCCAGTTTTGTGGCCATCACCTGCACCAAAGCAAAGCGATTTTGCAGTCGTTCCAGTTGTTCCTGGCGGTCGCTTTTTTCCCGGTGAACCGCGTCGTGGGCCAGTTGAATTTTTGTCCGTTGATCGTGCAGAGCCGCCTGTTTTTTGGCGAATTCGCGGGCCAAGGCTTTTTGGGCCCGGACATAGAAAAACGGGACCAACACCGCCAGTGCATACGTGCCCCAATGCAAGAGCAAATCCGCCCAGGGACCAGACGGGTAAGAAAACGAGTGGACCGACGCCGCTCCCGCAAACACAAACACCACCCACAAACAGCGAGCCGGTTTAAGGTACAGGCACCCCCACAACACAGGCACCACCCCCCACGTTAAGACCGCGTGCACCAGACCGCCCTCAACGCTCATAGGCTCTCACGCGGTTGCGTCCCCCTTTTTTGGCGGCGTACAGCGCCTCGTCCGACCGGCGGATCATTTCCTCCTCGTTGGGGACGTCGTGGGACAAGGTGGCCACCCCGGCGGACACAGTCACCTTAATGCTTTTCTGGCCCCATCGAAACGGAGTGCCCCCCACTGTTTTCACCAACCGCTGGGTGAACCGAAACGCGTCGTCGCCCCGGGTGGAGGGCATGATCACCACAAATTCTTCTCCCCCGTAGCGCGCCACAAAATCTGTTTCCCGAGCTTGGGCCATCACCAGGCGGGACAGCCAGCGCAGCACTTCATCGCCGATGTGATGGCCGTGGGCGTCGTTGATTTTTTTGAAGTGATCGATGTCGAGCAACACCAACGAAAACGGCCGTCCGTTGTGGCGGGCCTTACGGAATTCTTCCAACAGCCGCTCGTTGAAATAGCCCCGGGTGTAAACGCCGGTCAATTCGTCGGAAATGGCCAGCGCCTCGGTTTGGCTGTAGCGTTCCGTGTTTCCCAACGCCAACGACACCAGGTCGGACGCGATGGACGCCAGCCGCAAATCGTGGATTTGAAACGGATGCGACGTCTGTTTGGCTTCCAGAGAAATCCAACCCAAAAAGCTTTCACGGCCTTTCACCGGGAGGCAAATCAACAGGCCCGGTTCCCACGTGGGGGTCGTCGACCCCCGATTGGGCAGAAGACGGGGCTGGCCCCATTGAAGCATTTTGAGGCCCACCTCGTCGTTGGGGTCCGGAACGTCGGGTTTGGGGAATAGATGCAGGCTCACGCGCGACTTGGGGAACATGGTCCCCAACCCGGACAGGGCCCGTTGCAACAGTTCATCACGGTGATAAGGACCCACCAAGTCGTCCGTAAACAGTTGAAGCCGATCGAAGGCGTTGATGCGGGTTTGGCTGTCTTCCACGATGGTGCGCGCGTTTTCCACGTCCGCCTGAAGCCGCGACAGATCCAGTTCCAAACCGTCCCATTCCTCCTGAAACCGGTTCCAGGTTGAGTCGCGCCGATGGTCGAACGCGTTGAGAATAGCGAACAGGACCCACACCAACACCCCGTAAAGGGAAAACAGCGCCCGCGCCCAGGGCGCCGGCGAAAAGAAAAACCCAGCCAACGCCACGGCCGTGGCCAACAGGGATAACCCAAACGCCCAGCTCAAACCCGCCCCCACGTAGATCAACAGTTGCAGGGCGATAAAAACAGGAAAAATGTCGGTGGCCGGGGCCGGCGCTCGAATCATGGCCCAAAGGGTGATTCCACTCAGCACGGGCAGTCCCAAGGGACCCAACAAAACAGAAATCAAATGGGCCCGGGCGGATTTCATCCGAGGAGAAAAGAGAACCAACGGGGGTGGATCGATCAAGGCCACGGGTGTCCCCGGGCAAGGGAAGGGCCCCCCCTTCCATGGAGAAGGGGCCGGAAAGGAAACCGTTCAAGGAACGAGCTCGCCATGGTGTCTCCGTTATAGTATAAGCAGAAACAATAATATTTCAAGAGTTATTTTACGACCGGACCCATGACGAAATGTATTAACCCGAATTCCCCAGTTGGATCGCGGGATTCGACGGAAAATTCGGGTCTTTTTTCTTCACAAAAAAGTTTGCCCGTAGTCCCCGCTACGGCCTGCACTTTTTTGTTCGTAAAAAGGCCCGCCTTTTCCGTCTCGGTCCTCGCGCCCAACTGGGGAATCCGGGTTAACAAGAATAAACCCGGCTATTCCCCTTTGAACCCCCGGCCGGGCCGAACCACCAGAACCTGTCCGGGCCGCAAGCGATGGGCGCTGGCCAGGTTATTTTCACGCTGGATCGCCGCCGGGGTGGTGCGAAACCGCGCAGCGATGCGGCCCAAAATATCGCCTTTTTGGACCGTATAGCGAACAAATCCCGGTGACGGGTTCCAATCTTTCACCTGGGCCAGGGCCGCTTGGAACCGATCCTTGGATCCCGCCGGAACTTTGAACGCAAAGTGGGGTTCATTGGAAGGCGTCACCCATAACCGAACGGACGGGTTCAGTTCCCGGATCACCGTTTCAGACACACCCGCGCACGCGGCCGCCACTTTAAGATCCAACGGCCGGTTAAGGACCACCGTGTCCGGTGCGGAAGCGGTCGATGCCCGCGGCGGCCGAAACCCGTATTCCGCCGCGTTGTCCCCAATCAGAACCAGGGCCATCAGCTTCGGCACGTACTGCTCGGTTTCCAGGGGAATTCCCTGGCGTTTGGACAACAGCGTGAAATCCGTCGATCGGGTAAATTCCAAGTCCCGCTGGATGCCGTACATTCCCCGGTTGTACGCCGCCAACGCCAAATGCCAATCGTCAAACCAGTCGTAAAGCGATTTCAACGTTTTCATGGCCGCGCGCGTGGATTTGTCGGGGTCCCGCCGTTCGTCCACCCAGTAATTCACTTTCAGGCCGGCGTATTTGGCCGTCGTCGGCATAAATTGCCACAGGCCCACCGCGCCCGCCTTGGACACCGCGAAAAGGTGATACTCGCTTTCCACAACCGGCAAATAGATAAGTTCCCGGGGCATCCGTTCTTCCTCGATGGTCCGAGACACCATGTCCATGTATTTTCCCATGCGGTCGAACGCCGCCTGGGTTCGATCTCTCAGTGAGCCGGTGTACAGCGCCACGTATTTTTTCACCAGCGGGTCGTTGGCGTCGATGTGGATCACGTAAGACCGCGTCGATCCCACCGGATGAACCCCCGCGGCGTCCACCTTTTTGAGTTGGGGCCCCGTCATCGCGTCTAAACCGCCGACTTCTTTTTTCTGGGAATCCGATTCTGAGAACCGCTGGGTTTCGGCCCCATTCAAAACGGTGGCGATGGTGGTTTTCATGTCCATCACCGCGACATCGTCGGCGTTATCCAAATACACTTTCAGTGCGCGGGCGTAGTGGCGGCGAGCGGCGCGAAGGTCTCCGGCCGATTCCGCCGCCAGACCCCGCTCAAAATATTTTTCGGATTTGGCCAGCCAGGGGGCAAGAGGTTCCGACCGGTCGGCCGTTTCCCCGTCCAGCCCCGCGGGGGGTAACCCCGCCGATTCCATCTCCGTCGGTGAGGTGGAAATCAACACCGGTTCCACCCCCGCCGTCAAAGAAGCGGGGTCGGATTCCGGACCAACGGCTTCTCCCGCCATCAAGCCCGCCGACACCAGGACTATGCCAACGGCGCTTACAAAAACCCGACCTCGGGTCATTGGGGAACCCGCCGGATGTCGGCTCCCAGGAGACGCAATTTTTTTTCCAACCGCTCGTAGCCCCGGTCCAAGTGATAAACGCGAAGAACCCGTGTCCGCCCCCGGGCCACCAGCCCGGCCAAAACCAGAGCCGCCCCCGCCCGCAGGTCCGACACCATCAACGGACAGCCGGACAACCGGGGAACGCCTTCAATGGCCGCCCGGGCTCCCCGCACGTCGATACGCGCCCCCATCCGCACCAATTCCTGGGCATGCAGAAACCGGTTTTCAAAAATATCTTCTTGGATCACGCTGCGGCCCCGGGTCACCGACATCAACGCCATCCATTGAGCCTGCATGTCCGTCGGGAACCCCGGGTACACGCGCGTTTTAACAGCGACCGGCTTTAAAGGGCGCACCCAAGCCGCTTCCAAGGTGTTGGCCGTTTGGGAAACGGCGAGTCCAGCCCGACGAAGAGCCTCGATGACGGCCCCCAAATGGGATGGATCCGCGTCGATCAATTTGATCCGTCCGCGCGTCATGGCGGCCGCGATCAGCAACGTGCCCGCTTCGATGCGGTCCGGAATAACCCGGTGATGGGCCCCGCCCAAAGACGGCACCCCGTCAATGACGATCCGCGTGGTCCCCGCGCCCTTGATGCGCGCGCCCATGGCCGTCAACAGGTTGGCCAGATCGGTGATTTCGGGTTCGCGGGCCGCGTTGTCCAAAACAGTTCGACCCTGGGCCAACGACGCCGCCATCAAAATATTTTCCGTGGCGCCCACGCTGGCAAACGGCAGTTTCACACGGCACCCTTTCATTCGTCCCTGGGCCAGAATGTAGCCTTCGTGAACGGTGATTTTCGCGCCCATGGCCTCGAACGCTTTCAGATGGAAGTTGATGGGCCGTGCCCCGATGGCGCATCCGCCGGGAAGGGACACATCCGCTTTCCCCAACCGGGCCAAAAGCGGCCCCATCACCACCGCGCTGGCCCGCATCCGTCGAACCAAATCGTAGGGCGCCCGTTCTCTCAAAACCCCTTTCTTGCGAACGGTTACCCGGCCCGACTGGACGGTGACGCGTTTGCCCAACCGTTCCAACAACCGGACCGCCGTCCGAATGTCCTGCAAATCGGGCACATTGTCGAGGACCACCTCGTGATCTGTTAACAACGTGGCGAACAAACAGGGGAGGGCGGCGTTTTTGGACCCAGACACGCGAACAGACCCCGTCAACCGTTTTCCGCCTTTGATCACAAAACTGTCCAATTGAATCATCGGGTTCCTCCAACAAACCGCCGAATTCCCGCAAAATCGGGATGCGCTTGAACCGACTGAAAGCCCGCGTGAGCCAACAGGGCCTCGGTCCGGCTCCCGTGGGCGTGCCCCACCTCAAGCCACAGTTGTCCCCCCGGACGCAACGCGCGCCGCGCCAACGGAACACACCGCCGCACCACATCCAACCCGTCCCCGCCGCCGTCGAGAGCCAACCGGGGTTCCCACGCCAACTCCGGTTCCAGTCCATTCAACTCGAATGTCGCCACGTAAGGAAGATTGGCTAACACCAAATCGTATTCGGCCTCTCCAGAAATTAAATCATGTTGCTCAAAGCGAATTTGATTTTCCAATCCCCAACGGCGGGCGTTCCAACGGGCCACCGCCAGGGCGGCGGCCGAAACGTCCACGGCCGTGACCTTCGCCGACGGCCAGCGCCGCGCCGCCGCCAACGCCAGTCCGCCCGCGCCGGTGCCCACATCGGCCACGGCGACTGCCTTGTCTCCGACGGCGGAGGCCGCCGCGGCAAACAGCTCTTCCGTTTCCGGCCGGGGGATCAACACGTCAGGTGTCACCGTTAATGTGAAATCCATAAAATCCCATTCGCCCAACACATACGCCAACGGAACCCGGTTTTCCCGCCGGCCAAGCCACACGTTCAAAAGAGCGTCGTCGGCGGGCGTCCACGGCCGATGGCTCTGAAAATCGAGCCGGGCCGGCGCCAGGCCCAAACACCGGGCCACCAACTGCTTGGCCTCAAACTGCGCGTTCGGCAGACCCGCCCCTTTGAGGCGCTCCGCCGCCAACGCCATCGCCTCCGCCGCCGTGGCCGGGGGCGCCGCGACCGTGGTCACGAAACCGACGCGGCCTGAGCCATGCGTTCGGCCTTTTCCGCTTGCCACAGCGCGGCGTGAAGTGGGCCCAGACGGCCCTCCAATATGCCCGGCAAATTATGGAAGTTTTGGTTGATGCGGTGATCGGTCACGCGGTCTTGGGGAAAATTGTAGGTGCGGATTTTTTCAGTGCGTTCGCCGGTTCCCACCTGGCTTCGGCGCAGGTCCCGCCGTTCGGACTCCAGGCGTTCCTGTTCGGCCTGGTGCAGTTTGGCGCGGAGCATCGAAAAGGCCCGGGCGCGGTTTTTCATTTGACTGCGTTCTTCTTGGCAGGCCACCACAATGCCCGAGGGAAGATGGGTGATCCGAATGGCGGACTCGGTTTTGTTCACGTGCTGGCCCCCGGCGCCGGAGGCCCGGTAGGTGTCAATACGCAGGTCCGCGGGGTTGATGGACACTTCCACCTCGTCGGCTTCCGGCAACACCGCCACGGTGGCCGTGGAGGTGTGGATGCGGCCCGACGCCTCCGTGTCCGGAACCCGTTGAACGCGGTGAACGCCGCTTTCATACTTAAACCGGGAATAGGCCCCGTTTCCCCGAACCCCGAAAACAATTTCTTTAAACCCGCCCATCCCGGACGGGGACGAGTCGTAGGGTTCCACCGCGAACCCCAGCTCAGCGGCGTAGCGGGAATACATCCGGTAAAGGTCCCCTCCGAACAGGGCCGCTTCGTCGCCGCCGGTTCCGGCGCGTATTTCGATGATCACGTCCCGCCCGTCCCGGGGATCGCGGGGAATCAAAAATTCGTCCAACTCCGCCGCCAGACCGACCGATTGGCTCCGTAAATTTTTCAGTTCTTCTTCCGCCAGCGCTTTCAAGTCCGGTTCGGAGGAGGAAAGCAGGCTTTCGGCCTGATGAATTTCGGATTCCACCCGGCGAAGAACGCGGATTTTTTGGACGATGGGATCCAACCGTTTAAATTCCCGAGCCAGCTCATGAGATTCGGGGGACCTCTGAACAGACGGATCCGCTAACCGTTCGTTGAGAACGGTCAACCGGCTTTCCAACTGTTCTAATTTGGGATTCATGGAGTCACCGATCCGCCTTTGGCCGGCACGTCTTTACGGACGAGCCGGCTCAAAGGAAGTCGGGAATGAAGGAGGGGGTTACTTCGCAGGCGCTTTTTCGGGTTTTCCGGTCTTGGCCGGTTTAGCCGATTTGGGGGATTTGCCCGGTTTTTCTTTGGTGCCCGGTTTCGGGGTGCTGGTGAGCACCTTCACGGCCTTTTTGGCGGCGGGTTTGGGCGCGGGGGCAGCTTTTTTGACGACCGGTTTGCGCTCAACGGTTTTTCCGCCGGTGGAGGCGTATCTCTTTTCAAACCGTTCCACACGACCCGCCGTGTCCATCAACTTTTGGCGTCCGGTGTAAAACGGATGGCAATTGGAACAAATTTCCAAACGAATCTGTTTGGCTGTCGATCCGGTGATCCACGATTTTCCGCAAGCGCAGGTCACGGTGATCTGTTGATATGTGGGATGAATCCCTTCTTTCATGACACCCTCTCTCTTTTATTTTTAAATGGATCCAACTGACGTGAATAGCCGCAACCGCGGCCTGATGGTTCTTGATATTCTATCTTAAAATAAGAACTTTTTGGGATTTAAGGCGCGGCCGTAGCGGTCGCGGACCTCAAAATGGAGGTGCGGCCCGGTGGTTAATCCGGAACTGCCCACGCGGCCGATCAAAACGCCGGCGGCCACCCGTTGGCCTGGTTCAACGGTAATAGCGGAAAGATGTCCGTACCATGTCCGCATTCCGCCGGGATGTTTCAGAATGACCAAACGGCCGTAGGAACCCCGCCAGCCGGCAAAAATGACCACCCCTTCCCGGACCGAGCGGACAGGCGATCCCGGGGGACGGGGAAAATCCACTCCCTGGTGAAAACGGCGGGTTTTCAAGACGGGATGGCGGCGGTATCCGAACCCCGACGAGGTCATCCGCTGTCCGCGCGACCAGGCCACCGGCATCAAATAATCGGTAAACCGCAACCGCACCGATGGCAAAAACAAAACCCGACCCGGTTCCAGCCCCTGGTCGGAGAGAAGAGAGACGCCCGGCAATTGGTTCGCCCGGGCCAATTGGACCGGAGACAGGTTGTAACGTTTGGCGATGTCGTGGAGGGTTTCAGAGCGGCCTTTGTTTTCCCGAACCTGATACAACATTCCCAGCCCATTGTGGACAAGGATGGTTTTTCCGGGACTTAACTGGGCCGAATGGAGCCGGTTGGTACTGCGCAAAAAGTCTGGCCCGGACCCAAAGGTTTTGGACAAAGACGCCAGGGTGTCTTTGGGACGGACTTCGTATTGACCAACGATAACCCGCTGGAGTTTACCGAGGGTTTGAAAAAGGTCCGGGGTTGGACCCGGGGCGGGATAACCAACCGAAAGCAAAAACGACTCCGAAAACGCCGCCCCGCCGGAAGGCAATTGAAACGACGCGCCCCCCAACGCGGCCACCGACACCACCACAGCCGCGACAATTCCGGCCGTCAACACATCCGTCGGCCGTTTGGGCCGAAACAGGCCGGCCCGGCGGTTCGGGCGGGTTTCCCCCCCCTCCGTGGACGGCACCGCTGTTTGCGGCAAAACCGACTTGCGTTTGCCCATTCGCCCCCCTGCCGCTATTTATTGATGCTGGACACTTCCATGGACCGCAAAAAATCTTTGTTCGATTTCGTGGCCGATACTTTTTCAATCAACAGTTCCATGGCGTCCACCGGGGTCATGGACGACAGCACTTTGCGCAACACCCACACCTTGTTCAGCTCGTCTTGGGTCAGCAACAGCTCTTCTTTGCGGGTCCCCGAGCGGTGCATGTCGATGGCCGGGAACACACGCCGATCGGCCAATTTCCGGTCCAAATAAACTTCCATATTGCCGGTGCCCTTGAATTCTTCAAAGATCACGTCGTCCATGCGACTGCCCGTTTCGACCAGGGCCGTGGCCACGATGGTCAAACTGCCTCCCTCTTCGATGTTGCGGGCGGCGCCGAAAAACCGTTTGGGCCGCTGGAGGGCGTTCGAATCCAACCCGCCCGACAACACCCGTCCCGAGGACGGGGTAACCGTGTTGTAAGCCCGGGCCAACCGCGTGATCGAGTCCAATAAGATGACCACGTCTTTGCCGCACTCGGTTTGGCGCTTGGCCTTTTCGATAACCATTTCGGCCACCTGCACGTGCCGGTCGGCGGGCTCATCGAACGTGGAACTAATGACTTCCCCTTTCACGGACCGTTGCATGTCGGTCACTTCTTCCGGCCGTTCGTCAATCAGAAGAACGATCATGTCCACTTCCGGATGGTTTTCCGAAATGGCGTTGGCGATTTTTTGAAGGAAAATGGTTTTGCCGGTACGCGGCGCGGCCACGATCAACCCGCGCTGGCCTTTGCCGATGGGCGCCACCAAGTTCAAGACGCGGGTGTTGATTTCGTCTTTTTTGGTTTCAAGGTTCAGGCGGTTCTGGGGATACAGCGGCGTGAGGTTGTCGAACAACGGCCGCCGAAGGGCCTTGTCCACGGGATCGCCGTTGATGGTGTGGACCTGAAGAAGCGCGAAAAACCGCTCTTGATCTTTGGGCGGCCGGACCTGGCCGGCAACGGTGTCGCCTTTGCGCAACGAAAAGCGTTTGATTTGGGACGGGCTGATGTAAATGTCGTCGGGGCCCGACAGATAGTTGTAGTCCGGACTGCGCAGGAACCCAAACCCGTCCTGCAGAATTTCCAAAACCCCTTGGCGCACCAGTTCACCCGATTCCCGGGCGTGGGCTTCCAGCAACCGGGCGATGATTTCCTGGCGGCGCATGCCAGCGATGGACACTTTCAAATCCGACGCCAATTTCATCAGTTCACCCATGGGCGCGCGGGAAAGCATGGCGGCTTTCAAAATTTTGGGACTGGACGACGGCGACCCATTGGCGGCGGGCAACGTCGCCGGCGCCGCGGGCGGCACGGGGGCCGGCGAGGCGGAAGAAGTGGGTTGCGAGGTGTGGGAATGCTGGTCCATGGAGGACTCCTTAGAGGTTCCGGCCGGGCATTATTCCTGGATTCCCGACGGGACCCCAGGGTATCATGCCGAACGGTCGTGTGTGGATGATTTTTCGAATCAATCGTTTTCTGGCCATCGGGACCGATCCTCGGCCCCATCCAAGTTCTGGCGCGCGTTATTATACCCGCCCCCGCCATTCTGTCAAGGCCATTTTTTCCGGGTCCGTCCAAACGCGCACCGTGGACACCCCCTCCCGCGCTTGGTATAATGTATCTTCGTCGAAAGGAGGCCCCCCATGGTCAAAGTTGTCGAGGTTCAAGGAACGCCCAACCCGGATGCGCTTAAATTTATTACGGACAATCGGTTGGTGGAGAGGGGGGCCCTGTCTTTTGAAAACGCCGCCGACGCCAAAACCCACGCTCTGAGCGAAGCCCTGTTCGCCGCGGGCCCCGTGGCCTCGGTGTTCATCCTCGACCGGTTCGTGACGGTCACCAAACGGCCCGAGGCCGATTGGGACCAACTCGAACCGCGGCTTAAATCCGCCATCGAAACGCGCGGCGAAGCGGTCAAACCCTCCGCCCCCGCCTCGACCGGCGCCGCCTCCAATGACGACATCCGCGCCCGCATCGAACAAATCATTGATGAAAACATTCGCCCCGCCTTGGCCGGCGACGGCGGCGGACTGGAAATATTGGATTATCAAGACGGGCTGTTAACGGTTCATTACCAAGGCGCCTGCGGCAGTTGTCCCAGCGCGTCCGCGGGGACCTTGTTCGCCATCCAAAACCTGCTTCAGCGGATGCTGGATCCCAACATCCGGGTGGTTACGGTTTAACGCGGGGAGAATCCATCCATTTTACCGGTCTCGGCCAAGACCGATAATTAACAAATAAATACCGGGAATTTAGGTGTATTGACAATACCCAGGAATCCCGGTATAATTCGTTATAATGAAAATACACATCCCAAACAGCGCATTCCTTGGGAACATTGATCCCTTTTTACGCGGTTTTGATCCTTCACAACCAGACATCCTGGAAATCACGGCAAACGACCGATGGATGTCCGTTCATCCGATGGTTCTATCCATGTTGGCCGCCCTTGGACAACGCGTTAAACCCGAAAATATCTTTTGTGGGAAATTTGAGGCGGCGTCATCAGGCTATTTTGTGCGCATGGGCCTCATGCGAACTCTTGGGATCGACTCGGACATCGTCTTGCAGGAACATGAACCAGCGGGGCGGTTCATCCCCCTGACGCAAATTCGGACTTCCAATGAGCTGAGCGCTTTCATTACAGAGATGATCCCGTTGCTGCACCTCGACCCCGATCCCTCGAAAACCCTGGGATACATTGTCAGCGAACTTGTGCGAAACGTGATCGAGCATGCCGAATCTCCCCACGGCGCGTTTCTCTGCGCCCAGTACTACAAGAAAAGCCACACCCTTCGCATCGGGATTGCCGACACGGGCGTTGGCATCAAAACCACCATCAACCGCTCCCACAGGGCCCCATCGGATTTGGAGGCCATTCGCTTGGCCTTAACCCCGGGAATTACGGGCGCCACCGCGCGGGAAGGAGGCACCGATCAAAATGCCGGCGCGGGATTGTTTTTCGTCAAATCCATCGCGAGCGTGAATCGGGATTTTTTCGTGATCTACAGCGGAAATGGGTTTTACAAACTTTTAAAAAAAAGGACCGGCCGCAACCCCTCGCTTCGCGCCGATCCGTTCAAAGACCGGCATTCCACCGAATCCGACATGCCCTATTGGCCGGGGACCGTCGTCGGGGTCGATATATCGCTTGGTCAAACCGAGGCGTTCTCCAAACTTCTGGACGCGATACGAGACACATACTCATCCGCCATACGCGAACGAAGACGGGAACGGTTTAAACAACCCCGGTTCACATGAAACAGATCCGCCTGCTCGCCCACGCGGGAAGTTTCGCCGAAAACAAGGACGCGGCCAGAGCCCTGCGTCTGGGTGAAATTCTTCCCGCCCTGGAATCCGGGGACACCGTCGTGTTGGACTTCGCGGGCGTGGAGGCGGCCACCCAATCCTTTATTCACGCCCTCATCAGTGACCTTCTTCGAAAACACGGATCCGCCGTTTTGGACCGAATCGAATTCAAATCCTGCAACGAAGCGGTTCGAAAGATCATCGGCATTGTTGTTGACTACATGCAAGAAAGCGCGTAGACCCACGAAGCTCCAATAAGTCCCAGGGTTCCACGGTGTCTTTTTCAACAATTCCGTCATCCCGGCGAAAGCTGACCGCGCTACCGCCGGGGTTTACGTGATCTTCTGAGTAAGAACCGGTGCGGGCGGGGCGTATTCGGGGCGGGACCAGAGCATCGGATCGTACGGCGCCAGTTCCTCCGGCGTAAAGAAGAAAGCGGTCTCCCGCAATCCCGACGCGGGAGAATCCGAAGCGTGGATCAGGTTGCGCCGGTTGTCGGTGCCCCATTGGGCACGGAACGTTCCGGCGGCGGCCTCGGCCGGGTTGGTGGACCCGATCAACGCCCGGATTTTTCGAACCACCTCCGCCCCCCGCCACGCCGTCACCACGATGGGCCCCGACGAAATAAATTTCAACAACCCTTCGTAAAACGGTTTGCCTTTGTGTTCCGCGTAAAAACCGCCCAACAGGTCCGGGGTGGGACGCACCATCCGCGCCGCGGTCAACCGAAACCCCTCGGCTTCCAGGCGCGCGAAAATTTTCCCCACCACGGCTTTCCCGACCCCGTCGGGTTTCACGATCACGCACGACAGTTCGTCGGTCATCACAGACTCCTCATTTTTTGAACAATCGCCTCGCCCATCTCGCGGGTTCCCACGGCGGTGGGATCGTCGGGGCGGGGTTTCAAATCGTAAGTCACGTTTTTGCCTTCGGCCATCACGGCGGCGATGGCGGATTCCAATTTCACCGCGGCGGCTCTTTCGCCGATGTGTTCCAGCATCAAAACCGACGACAACAGCATCGCCGTGGGGTTCACCTTGTTCATCCCTTTGTATTTCGGGGCCGACCCGTGGACGGGCTCGAACAGCGAAATCCCCTGGCCGATGTTGGCCCCCGGCGCAATGCCCAACCCCCCGATCAGCCCGGCGCACAAGTCCGACAAAATGTCGCCGTACAGGTTCGGCAACGCGATCACGTCGTAAAGCTCGGGCTTTTGCACCAACTGCATGCACATATTGTCGATCAACCGTTCTTCGTATTCCACTTTTCCGGCGTAGCGTTTGGCCACCTCGCGGGCTGTGTCAAAAAACAGGCCGTCGGTAAATTTCATGATATTGGCTTTGGTCACCGCGGTAACCTTGCGCCGTTTGTGCTGGACCGCGTAATCAAAGGCGTAGGTCATGATCCGCTCGGTTCCGGCGCGGGAAATGGGTTTAATGGAAATGGCCGCGTGGGGCACAATTTTCCCCTTTGACCAGCCGATGATTTCGTCGGCCTCTTTCGAGTCGGGGGCGTATTCCACGCCCGCATACAAATCTTCGGTGTTTTCCCGCACCACCACCAAATCGATGTTTGAATACCGGGACCGAACACCCGCATACGACTTGCACGGCCGCAAACAGGCATACAAATCCAGCTCTTTACGAAGGGCCACGTTGACCGATCGAAACCCGGTGCCGATGGGCGTGGTCAGAGGACCTTTCAAGGCGACGCGGTTTTTTCGAATCGAGGCCAAAACGTTGTCGGGCAGAGGCGTCCCGTATTTTTCCACCACGTCGGCGCCCGCCTCCACCACATCCCAGGCAATTTTAACGCCGGTGGCCTCCAAAACCTTTTGGACCGTCGCGGAAATTTCCGGTCCGGTTCCGTCTCCCGGGATCAAACTGATGGCGTGCGTGGTCATGTTGGTTCCCCCTGTTTTTGCGGCATTGTAGTTTTTTTAACCCGGAATTCCCAGTTGGGCGCGAGGACCGAGAAGGAAAAGGCGGGCCTTTTTACGAACAAAAAAGTGCAGGCCGTAGCAGGGACTACGGACAAACTTTTTTGTGAAGAAAAAAGGCCCGAATTTTCCGTCGAATCCCGCGATCCAACTGGGAATTTCGGGTTAAGCTTGTTGCTGTATGAAAGCGCGGATCCGCTGTTCCGCCAAAGCCGATTTGACGGAATTGGAAACCAGAACGCCGTTTTCGTAGATATTCCAAGAGAGCAGGGTCGCCACGGTCATATCAAAAACAGCCGCGTTGACGGTGTAAACGTCCGCATGGGTGACGTTTCCCCAGCGTTGGGTAATTTGCTGAAACACCAGATCCAACTGAATCCTTTCAGCCCCCGCGGGGAGAACCAACAAATTTTCTCCGGCCAGAAATGTTGTGACGCCCGCCGTTTGAGAGTCGGTCATTTCCCGTACCCGCAAGCGATTTTCAAGCGCCTTGACGAGAGAATCCTTCAAATCGTCTCCATTTTCCGGGACCAACAGCGTTGCTTTAAACCGGCTCAAGTCACGGCTCAACAACACATCGAGAACCCGGTCGAGGGCTTTCTCATCGCCAAGGGGGGCCAGGTGGAACACTCCGACGAGGACTCCCTCGGCTTGGGCCACCGTGGCGGAGGCCGCCGGAGGGGAGTAAACCGAAGACAGTTGGCCGTATCCGATGGAAAAATGTTCCGCGTAAACAGTCCACATGTCCGCCAACCGAGCGCGCTGATTTTCCACGCTCGCCCGGTCCAGGGGTTGCCCGGCCATTTTCATGATTCCCAGCAAGGTTTGCGCCAGATAGGGAAACTGGTCCGTCATTTGAGTTTGGAGTCCCGTCTCGTAAGGGGTCCCGTTCAGCGCCATGATTTGCCCTTGGGACGTACCCACGTGCTTGAGCAAATCGATCACCAGGTTCGCTCCGCTGGCGGACAATTCTTGACGGTTCACCCGCCAGGAAAGGCGCGTCAATAAACCCCGTTGATCCGCCAAGGTTTGAAACTGTTCAATCAGCTGAATACGTTGATTCAGCCGATTTTCGACCAACCCCTTGGCCGTGGCCCCGGCCCTCTCAGTGTCCCAACCAAGACCCGCAAGTACGTTGACCACTGCGTCCATGGTTACCGTTGAAGCCAAAGAATCCGCTTCCGAATTTGGGGAAGCCCCGGTCAAAACAAACAAGCCGGTGTTGGCCCCACCCAGTTGCTCTTCCGTATTGTTAACAAAATCAAGGACAGCGCCGGGTTGCCAGGCCTGGCGTTGAACCGCAGAAGGAACCCCGATTGCCGGTTCCAATTTCATTCCCAAAACATAACTGGCCCAGCTGTTGATGGAGTACTGGGCCAACGATTCCCACATCCCCAACAAAATCTGAAGTTCTTCCAGGCGGTGGTTCCCCGACGGTTGGCCGTTGATTTCACGCAACAAACGACCGATCACCAAGGGCAACAACCGTTCCGGGCTGGAGACCACCGGTTCCGCCAAATACACGTCGATGGTCCCGTCTGAACGTCGGGCGAGTTGGTATGGAGAATAGTCGGCGGGTCGCTCGTAGAGGGCCCTGGCCGACGTCACATGCAACCGCAATCGGGTGGTGGACTGACCCTGACCCAAGGAAACCAGAAGGCTCTTTTTGTCCACCCCAATCTCTAGAGTCCCGATCTTGTGGCCATTGATCGCTTCGGATAAAGATTGAACCCATGCCGAGGGCATGACCCTGGTGTGGTTTGCGGCCAACGCGGCCAACCGGGCGTTGCGATCGTCAAGCGGTTGGGCGAGCGCCTTGAGCACGTCTTCCCGTTCCCGGGCCAAGAGGATCGATTGGGTCCACCGATCCTTCAGTCCCCCGAAATAATTCAAGAGGCCCGATCCACCGGCTGAACGAACCGTCGGAATAAGAAATACGGCCGTTTTTCGAAACGCCAAACCCGTTTGATCGATCGCGTGGGGCAAAACCCGAGTGGCCCACAACCGAATCGCGGGGCCCAGGGATGCAATCAAATTGTCCGCCTGGCGAATAAATTCGACCGCTTGCCGCCAGGAAGAAACCGATTCAATCCCCACCCAGAAATCGCCGGCCTCCCCGTTGGGCCCACCCCGACTTATCGTCACGGTGTAGGCGGGGACTTCGGGTACCGACGGAAATCGGACCGTCAACACCAAGCCCCCTTTCTCGTTGGCCGAACCGACTTGCTCCAAGTCGACCCCAAACCGGGTAAGTGCCACCTCCCGCAATTTCTCAACGGCCCCCGGGGACAAGGGAGTTTGATATTCCGGATCCATGACCAGCGTGGCATACACCGTGGCAATAAACGCGGTGGGAAAGGGAACTTCCCCATTATCCACTGAAACAACCTCTCGTGAACCAATCTCCGAACCCGCGGTTCGAAGGCGGTTTTGGAGAGAGGAAGGGCCGGGCAACCGCCACTTGATTGTTTTTCCTTTAGATCGAAAGGATTCCAGGGGCGGCGGAAACTGTTTGGTGTGGATCACCCGTGGGACAAGGGAGATGTAACCCACCCCTTCGGACCGGGCGACGGCGCGAAGACCCTCTGCTTGGAACCCGCCCGCCACCAACACCGCCGGACGGTCGTCGGTCCAACGGGCCAACAGGTTTTTAACCAGCGAACGATTGCGCGTTTCGGCCCACCGGTGAAAACCGGCGTGCCGGTCGGCCACGTCCAAGAGGTCCGGCCAAGGGTCGGCCCCCTTGGGTTCCTTCCCCTTGGCCCGTTGAACACCTTCAGAACCGGGAACCCGGACAGACCTTTCCGCATACCGGGCCAAATCGGCCCCCCGTTGAGACCATCGGGCCACCTCTGACCGACGTTGGGTCCACCTCCCAAATTCGTCCGGGACCATCGAAAAGCGGTTCAGTTTTTCGATCCGTTTTAGGTCACGATCCAGCTCGATGGCTTTAACAACGGCGGCGTCCCCCGCCAAAACTTGCATTTGACGATCAGCCAAACGTTCCACATCCCCCATCAACTCTTCCCCCCTCAATCCTTGCACCTTTTCAACATAGGCGTTGTGAGCCAAAAAGTGGGGATACCCGGCCAGGTCGACCCGGCGTTGTCGACATATTTCTTTTAGGACGGTCAAAAAGGAACCGTGCCGTGCCCGGCCCAACCGGCAAGCCAACCCGGCCTCGGTTAAACGGCGGCGTTCAAGATCGGTCAAGAGAGGCGCAAGATGTTCCAGAAGCCGTTGTTGGTCCGCCTCGACGCTTTTGAGAGAGAGGTCCGATTCCAACCGCAACGCTTCCCGATACCGGACCAGGGAAGGGCCCATCTCCCGGTCCGAAACATTTTCAGAAATCTTTTGGACGTACCCCGTCAACGGGAGTTGGCCGGATTCGTAGGCGGTTTGGGCCTCGTCCAGGGCAAGCAGGGCGGGGGGGTAGAGGGCCTTTTTTAACTTGTCCATCCGACGGCGGGCGTGGGCCAAGCGGGCGTCGTCTTGGGGTTGGGTGGCGAAGGTTTGGGTCAACGCGCGGACGTTGGCTTCGTAGGCGGCGGGATCTTCCGTGCCCCACAGACGAAACGGGCGTTCGGTGGTCAAACTAAAAAATTCGGGCCCCGAAATCAGTCCGGCCCGCAAAAACCGGTCCGAAACCCGCCGGATCACCGACGGCGCCGCCAACGCGCGAAAATCGTCGGTCCGAAATGGTCCGGCCGCTCCTTCCAACCCCACGTACAGACCGTCGGTTCCTCCGACCGATCCCGCCAGTTGGTCCAGGAGAGAGGCGATGTTGCGTTGGGCCTCCTCCACCGCGTGAAGGTCCTGAACATGAATCAACACGCGCCGTTGGCCCGGCGGGGGAGGAACATAGGTTCCCACATCGGCATAAAGCCCCACCGTGTTCGCCAACCAGGCGGGCATGCCCGACGCCTCCGCCGGGACAAACCCCGGATCGACGGACGGAAACGAGGCCGCCAACCGGTCCGCGGCGGGGGAACGCAACCCGCCACGAACGGAAAAAGCCGCTTTTCGACGTTCTGTCCAGAGGTCTCGGGCGGCCCACGCCCCCATGTCTCCCGAAAAAAGGAGGGCAGCCAACAACAGCCGAACCCCTCTTCCGAGGAGCCCCCCCAGGGGAGCCGAGCCCCTCAAGATAGGCGCACTGTCTTCCATACCTAGATTATAGAGATTCCGTTCGAAAGAAACAGAGAAAAAATTGTAACAATCCTGTAAACTCGGCCCCCCCCCCCCCACACACACCCTCCAAACGAACCGCTCAAGACGATCTTTTCAGGGGGAAAAAGGAAGAGCAGCCAACAACCGATCGATTTGGCGATACAGGTCCCGGCGGGATCCGCTGTTGTCTAACAAGAAATCCGATCGACGGCGTTTTTCCCGGGGGGACATCTGGGCCTTCAACCGTCGGACGGCGTCGGGTCGGGTCCATCGTTTGGACGCGGTCATCCGGGCCAAACAAACGGACCGCGGGGCCCACACGGTGACCGTGTGGTCCACCCAGCGGTCGAGGCCCGTTTCAAACAATAGCGGCACGTCCAAAACCAACAAACCCCGTCGATGGGCCGCCACCCGCCGTTTGATTTCCTTAAACACAAGGGGATGCAAGATCGATTCGAGCTGTTTGCGCAGGCGCCGGTTTGAAAACACCGCCTGGGCCAGCGCGCCCCGGTTTAATTCTCCGTCGGGTCCCACACAGGATTGTCCAAACAGACGAACCACCCGCCGATAAGCGGCGCCCCCCTTTGCCAGGGCCCGGTGAACAATTTGATCGGCGTCCACCACCGGGATGGCTTGGTTGCGCAAATAGGCCGACACGGTGGACTTCCCAGCGCCCATCCCGCCGGTGAGACCCACGACGCATGGGGGTTTCCCCTTTCTTGGCAGGGCGAGCGGCTTTCCACGGCGCCTATTTTTTGAGACCATCGAGTTCGCGCTCCCTCTCACTTTTGGCATTTTCGACAGTAGACGGTTCCCCGCCCCCCTACTTTGACCGAGACAAGAACACTCCCGCACCCGGAACAAGGAAGCCCTCCCTTCCCATAGACGAACAGGCCTTTTTGGGCCAACCCCTTTTGGCCCTGAGCGTCCCGGTAATCCCGGAACGAAACGCCCCGATCGGCCAACCCCCGTTCCAACACCCCGCGAATATTTTTGAGCAAAACGGGCAGTGCCTTTTCCGGCACGGCCCGCGCTTTCCGCGTGGGCCGCAGACCCGACAAGTGAAGGGCTTCCGTCACATAAATGTTTCCCAATCCGGCCATGCGTTTTTGGTCCAGGAGCGCCGAATGCAACGCCGCTCCCGACCGCCGCAACGATCGACCCCAGGCCGCCTCATCCATTGGTTCAAGGGGTTCGGGTCCCAACGCCGCGATGGAAGGGTCCCGCCGCCAATCCGGCGCCAACCAGACTTCGCCAAACCGGCGGGTGTCGATCACGTTTAAAACCGCGGTTGTCTGTCGAAAGGAGAGGACCGCCCGGGCCTTTTGGTCGGGCGGGCCGACCACAAGCCGCCCGGTCATCCGCAAATGGGCCAAAAGGGACACGGACCCCAAATCAAAAACGAGGTATTTTCCCCGTCGGATCACCCCCGCCACGGTCCGCCCCGCCACAGCCTGAGAAAATTGTTCCGGATCCACTTTCCGCCGTGGGCGGCCGTCCGGCCCAAACCCTTCCAGGACCCGTCGGTCCCGAACCTGAACCCGATCGATCGTCAGCCCCCCCACCAACTTTTCCAGGTCCCGCCGGATGGTTTCCACTTCCGGCAGTTCAGGCATGGGCAACGAACCGTTTCATGTCCGCCCAGTTGGGGCCCTTTTTTAGGTCCACGACGAGGGGGACCGACAAAGACAGGGCGTTTTCCATGACGTGTTGAATGGGTTTCGCCACGCGATCCAACTCTTTCTCCGGCACCTCGAACAACAAATCGTCGTGCACTTGCAGAAGCATCCGGGTTTTCCAACTCTTTTCTTTGAACAACCGGGCCAGTTGGATCATGGCCAACTTAATAATGTCCGCGCTGGTCCCTTGGATGGGGGTGTTCATGGCGGTTCGCTCGGCGAAGCCCCGGACGGCGGTGTTCGGCGCCTTGATCTCGGGCAAATAACGCCGGCGATTGAGAAGGGTGGTCACATAGCCGTTGCGGCGGGCTTCCTCAATGATGCGGGCCATCCAGGCTTTCACCCCGGCGTATTTTTCCAGGTACGCGTTGATATACGATTGGGCTTGTCCCAGGGGGATTCCCAACTGTTGAGAGAGCCCAAACCCCGTTTGACCGTAGACGATGCCGAAGTTGACGGTTTTGGCCACACGGCGCTGATCGTCGCTCACGGGAGCCTGGGGCTCCAATGAAAAAATGTCCCGGGCCGTGGCCGAATGGATGTCGTCCCCCCGCCGAAACGCCGCCACCAACGCGGGGTCGCCCGTCACGTGGGCCAACACCCGCAGATCAATTTGCGAATAGTCCGCCGACAAAAATGTCCAGCCTTCCTTGGCCACAAACGCCCGCCGGATTTTTCGGCCGTAATCCGTACGAATGGGAATGTTTTGAAGGTTCGGGTCAGACGACGACAACCGGCCCGTGGCCGCCACCGCCTGGTTGAAACTCGTGTGGACCCGGCCCGACTCCCGCACCAGCGCCAACAGGGCGTCGATGTAAGTGCTCTTCAGTTTGGCCAGTTCGCGGTATGCCAAAATGCGCGCCGGCAACGGATGCTGATGGGACAACTTCTGAAGAACATCTTCGTCAGTGGAAAACCCGGTTTTTGTTTTTCGCACCACCGGCAGTTTAAGTTTCTCAAACAAAATCACCGCCAGCTGTTTCGGGGAATTCACGTTCACCGGTTCCCCCGCCAACGCGTGGATCTCGGCCTGGGTCTGGGCGATGTCGCGGCCGAACGACTGGGCCAAATCGTTGAGATAGGGCACATCCAACGCCACGCCCGACTCTTCCATGGCCGACAAAATCGGGACCAACGGCATTTCCACGTTCCGGAAAAGGGGGTCCAACTCTTTTTCTTTCAGGAGAGGTTCCATCCATTCTTTTAGTCGGAGGGAGACCTCGGCGTCGGCCCCGGCGTAGGGAGCGGCGTCTTCGATTTTGACCTGGTCCATGGTAATTTGTTTGGCGCCTTTGCCGATCAACGATTCGATGGCGGCCATGGGTTCGCCCAACAGATCCAACGCCAGGGCTTTCAGACCATGGGTCTGGCGGCCCGGATTCAGACAGTAGGACGCCACCATGGTGTCGAACGCAAGCGGAACAACCGGCATCCCCGCCCGGGCCAGCACCTGGCTGTCAAATTTCAAATTGTGGCCCACCTTCGGCAAAGCCGGGTCGGCCAAAATGGTAGCCAACGCCCGTCGCACTTTTTCCATCGGCACCTGGGCGGGCGCTCCCAGGTAAGCGTGGCCCACCGGCACATACCAGGCCGAACCGGCTTTTGTCGACAAAGAAAGGCCCACCAACGAACAGGAAAACGGGTCCAAACCCGTCGTTTCCACATCCACCGACAGAACAGGGGCCCCCTTCAATTCGCCGACGAGCCGATCCAGATCCCGTTCGGACAAAACGGTGTGAACGGTTCGGTTCACCGGTTGAATTGGTGCGGGCGGGTCGGTTTGGTCCGGGGAAGACGCCGGAGGGCCCGCGGAGATCGTCGAATCCGGCTCGGCCGTCCCTTTGAGTTCCGGAAGAAGGCTGTTGAATTCCAGCCGACCCACAAAACGGAGAAGATCTTCTGACGGACGGTCGGGGATGCGGCAGGTGTCCACATCCAATGGCAGGGGCACGTCTCGTTCCAAGATGACCAACGACCGACTGAGTCGGGCTTCTTTTTCGTGGGCCCGCAGTTTTTCTTTCAGTGCGCTTTTAACCTGGTCCAACTGTTCGAACAGAATGTCCAAGGTCCCAAACTTTTGCAACAACGTTGTCGCGGTTTTGTCCCCCACACCGGGCACGCCGGGCACGTTATCGGAACTGTCGCCCACCAGAGCGAAATAGTCCACCATCTGGTCCGGCCGAAGGCCGTATTTTTTTTCCACTTCGGCGGCGTCATATCGAACGCCCCGTTGTTCGTTGAGAACCGAAACGGGCCCGCCCACCAGTTGGAGCGCGTCTTTGTCGGCGGTTACCACGACCACCTCATAACCCGCTTGCTTGCCGCGTTCCGCCAAGGTGGCGATCACGTCGTCGGCTTCGTAACCGGGCAACACGGCCGACGGAAGTCCCCAGGCGTCCACCAGGGAGCGGGCCAGGGGCAGTTGAAATTTTAAAGCGTCATCGATTTCTTTGCGGTGGGCTTTGTAGTCCCCGTAGGCTTTGTGCCGAAACGTGGGCGCGGCATCGTCGAAACACACCACCAACCGGTCCGGCCGGTGCCGACGAAGAATTTTGGTCAACATCCGGGCAAACCCGAACAACGCGCCCACGGGTTCCCCCTTGGAATTGGTTAACGGGGGAAGAGCGTGGTACGCCCGATGAAGGTAACCATGGGCGTCAACCAGAAAGAGGGTTTTTGTAACGGTCAAGACTCCAACAACGTGTTGATGGCGGCGCGCCATTCGCGTCCCATCCCGGGCGCGAACCCCGACCAAATTTGGACCAGTCGACCCTGGGCGTCCACCAACGCAAAGTGGGGAATGCCTTCCACGCCGTAGGCGGCGGCCGCGTCAGACCCGCCGGCCAACAGGACAGGGTAAGGAATTTTTTTCCGGTCCGCGAACCGACGGGCCGCGTCAGGGTCGTCGTCCAGATTCAAGCCCAGGACTTGAACCGGTTTGCCTTGGTATTCCGCCGACAACTTTTCCACTTCCGGCATGGAAATGCGGCACGGGGGGCACCAAGACGCCCAAAAATCGATAAACACCACCCGACCCTTAAAGTCCGCCAACGCCACAGTCTTGCCTTGCGTGTCCAACAACGAAAAGCCCGGTGCCGCTTGGTTCCCAGGCGACGCGGGCGACGGCATTTCGGCGGACGGAGCGGTAGAGCCCCCTCCCGAATTGGATCCGCACGCGGTCCAGGCCACGGCCAAGACCGGCAAAAGCCACAACAGACGCGGAGCGCGAAGGGAGGTCAAGGGAGACCGTTTACAGCAGGGCGTCGAGCTTGGTTTTGATGTCTTTTTTGGAGTGGACCCCGACCATCTGTTCGACCACTTTCCCGCCTTTGAAAAACAACATGGACGGGATGGCCGAGATATTGAATTTCGAGGCCACCTCAGGATTTTCGTCGGTGTTCATTTTTCCGATGACGGCTTTCCCGTTGTATTCCTTGGCGATTTCTTCCACGATCGGGCCCAACATCCGGCACGGACCGCACCAGGGCGCCCAAAAATCAACGAGCACAGGAAGAGGGGACTTCAACACTTCTTTTTCAAAACTCGAATCGGTCAACTGCAGTTCCATGGGAATCTCCTTTCTGGTAACGTGGCCGCATTTGGTCCAACGCCGCGGGCCTTAAAAAGTTCCCCGCCATTCTAACACACCCGTCACCCCCCGTCAAAAGGGATCCGACTCTCCCAAAAACCGCGTTTTATCGGAGGAGGGCTATTTTTAATATGAATTTCTCTTCCGCCCCATCGATAAGAGCCAGATAAATGCCCGAAGCAACGGCCTCGTCCGATTGATTCCTGCCAGTCCATGTTGCCAATCCCAATGGCGCGTTCAAAACCTGAATCAAGTCTCCGGTCATTGAGTAAATTTTTATGCGTGAGCCCGCCGGTAAGTGAGAAAACCGCATCTCTGTGTCCCCGCGAGTAGGCCGAAACGGATTAGGGAAAACCCGGGCGTTCTTTGGGGGATCTGGGCTCACCGGATCGGGCGGAGGAGAAAGAACGAGTTGGTGAAGGGACAGCTCGTTCGTTTGTGCAGAAACGCGGTTGGCGTTGGTTTGATTGTTGGAAACCAACCTTAACCAATCACCATCGATTCCGTCGTAGCGTGCGAGACTAAGGAGAGATTCGTTTAACCCGACAACATGCGAATCGTCATAATACAACCGGATCGTGGCCGGTTGCTTTAGTTGCCCCTGATGCCCTAATCGTATTTCCAATCCCAAGTTTAAAGGGGTGGCGTTGTGGAAATTTCCTCCAGGAAATGAGCTGATATCGAAAAGGGTGATGGGGGTATCCACAGAAACGGTACCGGCCGGCACCACCACCTCGGTGGGGCCTCGAGTTGTTTCGACCGAAAAAATCCCCCCCTGGGTCGTCAAGGTATCGGTTTCTTGGGCGTTACACCATCCCGTTGCTTTATTCTTCCAATCCGTTTCTAAATCCTCCAAGGAGGAGACCGTTGCAATCGAAGTAAAATTATCAACGTTATAGGTCCCATCCCTGTACGAGGAATACAAACGTAAAGCGATGTCTGGTCTTTTTGCCATAAGATAGTGAGAAAACAGCCATGCGTTTCTATAATTAAATGTCCCTGTTTCATCATAACCCGCTCTCAAACGAATAAGCGCGTTTAAATCCAACGAACCGACCGATTGACAAACCGATGTCATGTAAACTGGTCTCAACGCGCGCCGGTAATGGCCTCCTTGACCCAACTTAAGTCCAGCGAGAAATTCCGCCAATCCCTCATCGGCCCATCCCCGAGGTTGGTCAAAATACCCGCTATCTCCCCATAGTCCCGGATAGAGGTAACGCGCCTGCAAGTAGTGACCGTACTCATGCTTAACCAGATCTTCGACCGTATGAGAACTTTGACTCGGAGTTCTCCTATACGTGTACAGTGTTCCGGATGATTCGATGTACAGTCCCCCGGCATAGGCTCCAAACCCGACAAACGTGTTCATAAAATCTTCATAAACATCTGGATTATCGAACAACATTAGTGTCATGGCCTGGTTAGGATCACCGGGAACAGGGCTATCAAACGCATGATTGAAAAGATCGAAGAACGCATTTTTCACAGTAGACATCATGTCCACAAAAAGAGAGAGATCTCCATGTGATCTCGCGCGAATTGTTATTCCACCTGCGGTCAATGAATCGGGGAGATGAGCGGCCTCGTAGTCGTTTCTCATGTCCGTAACCAAATCGTTATTCCCGTTAAAGTGATCCAATGATCGGGACATATAAAACTTGGGAACAAACTCCGATTCTTGAATATACGCTCCTGTGAGTTCGGCGATGACTCTCACCCGTCCCTCTTGACCGATATGATTGTCAGTCAACCGCTCGCAAATAAAAGCCGCTTCGGCCCGAACCCATAAGTCATCTGAGATCAGGCTTCCCAAAATAAAATCCAGATCCGATGTTAGAAGAAGTTCATCCCGGTTGTGAATCAGACGCTCAATGGCCAGCATCGCGCGAAACCGAAGTGTCGTGTCAAATTGTTGATTGGCGCTGATCCGTTTCAGAGAAGGATAAACAGCGTGATACGGAAAGAAATAGGAATCGGCCACCCAAATGGCATCGTGAAGTAAATCCTCGTCAGAATCGTTCTCCAAGCGATCCAGTATCGCGGTTTGGATTTCGGGACCACGAGCAATAAGGACAAGTGAACCGGCAGGGTGGGAGCTCCCTCTTTCGGCAAAACGACCGATAACACGCATAGCGTTTCTGCGTGCCCATCCATTCGAATGGGTGTTAATTAAATTCAACAGATTTGTGATAAGCCCATCATCCGCCCGAGAAGCCAGAACTACGGCAATCGATTCTGTGCAGTAATAATCAGACGTCTCAAGCAACAACAATGTTTCCGGGATTGACATCTCGTTTAGATTTGGACATCCAACTCCTTGCTTCAATTCAGCTGATGAATGTCCTCCGATAGAAGAACGCGATAGGCTGATGGGTTTGTTCACAGCTAAATATCCGGGCGGGGTCGGAGCCTGGTCCGGTGAGACATTATGCCATCCGCCTATCCTATAAACATCCTTGCATGCCCGAGAGGAAAAGGGCAAAGAATCCGCCAACACCGGAAATGGAGAAGGTAAGGCGATCAAAATAAAAAGTGTTATTGGTTTTAGATTAACCATGCTGTGACGGACCCCCACATGGACCACTCTACACCTTATTTGGGTAAAGTCAAGGTTTTTTCAAATCCTTCCCCCTTTGGGAATGGATCCAAAACAGGGGGGCCAAGGCCAATCCAATCCCGGCGTGAACCCACCCCATCGCGTTTCGGACCGACTCGTGGCCGACGTAGTAAAGACCCCAGCCGGTGCCGGCCAAAACCAACACCGCCGCCACCGTAAAAAACGCCGAACGGCGTCGCAAGCCGCTTTCCCATCCGGCCCGAACGTGGACCGCAAGAACGGACCCCAACGCCGCCAACACGATCATCATGGCACCGCCGTGGACAGCGCGCAGAGGAGTTTCCAGAACGTGCCGCTGAAGACCGAACTCGCTTTGGGTTTGACCGAACGTCTTTGTTAAGAACAACGCCAACCCGCTGAGCCAGGCCAACACGATGGCCCCCGTCACCGCGCGTTTCTGCCAAAGGGGCAGGCGAGCTCCCGTCATGGACATTTTCATTCAGTCATTATCCCAAAAATAAGTCGTCGCGCCAAAAAGAGGGCCCAAACGATCCATTTGTTTTGGCGCCAACAAAGCCACTTTAGTCAATCCGTCGGCCCACAGGGCCCGGGGCGCGCACACCGTCACACCCGAACGGGTGGTGACTGATTTTCCTTTCAAAAAGTAGGGGCCGCCCGGTTTCCCGGGCCGGGCGTGATAGAACGGAGCCGACGTGGCCACGGCTCCCGACGTTCTTGGGCCCAAAGGTATAAACCGGTCGATCCGGGTCGGATGACGGCACCAGACAGGTTGGGGTCGGTCGGAAAAAAAAGCCACATCCCCCCCCGCGTTCACACCGCCGCGTCGAACACCCGCCCGGCGTAACGCCGCCAACGCCAGATCCACCGCGTATCCTTTAGCGATTCCCCCCAGATCAACCCACAACGGTTTAAGAAACCGAACGCCCCGGCCCGGTCCGATACGGATGTGGGAAAAACGCCCCCCGGCCGGAAACGTCCGAACCCGACCGGGCCCAAAACCAGCCTGTGCCAGGGGCCCTCCCACCGTCACATCAAAAACGCCGTGGCTTAACGCGGACAACCGTAACGCCGCCCGCAAGACCCGGGCCGTGTGGGGATGAACAAAAATGGTTTCTCCACGGGCTCGCCGATTCATCAAAGACACGTCGCTGGCGGGGTCAAAGAAACTCATTCGCCGGTGAACAAGATCCACGTCCTTTAAGGCGTTGGAAATTCCCTCGCGGACGGGCCCCGCGGGCCCTTCGGCCCAGACGGTGACCAGAGTTCCCAACAACGGCCGCGCGCGAGCGCTCTTAGCCATTTAGCAACGCCAAAATCCGCCGCACGCCTTCTGTGACGTGCCGGCACGAGAGAGTCGCTCCGGTAATGTTTTTAATATCCAGGGGAAACCGCAGGGGGTCCGCCGATTTTTTACCCACAAACTGCCGCCGCCACCGCGGGTTTCGCACCTCACCGCCGTACACTTCCCGATAACTCAATATTTCCACGCCCACCACTGTTCCGTCCGCGGACGCGCCGACGGCGTAGGTGATAAAGTCGTGTTTGCCGATGACCTGATCAACCACAACCCGGCCAAGAACGCCGGGAGACGCGCCGGGCCGTTCATCCCGCGCCAACCAGATTTTGGGCGCGCGGGTCCAAGCGTCCGAACGGGCTTTTTTTGAAGCGGCCCTCAGCGCCGCCTCGTCCGGAACGGGTTCCCGCTCGAACGAGGCGGCCGCGGGGAACAAAACCCGCTGGGCTTCTTCTTCGGTCAAATAGTCCGCCGCCACCGCGCCCATGGGCGCAATCAGAGCGGGAAGAGATTTTAAAACATGTAACCCATGCCGAAATTCCATTGGTCCACCCCCGTGTCCGCCCGATTGCGATTGTTTTGGTATTCCCCTTTCAACACCACCGTGGCGATGGGCTCAAAGGTCAAGCCATAGACCAGTTCCGTACGATCGTTGGCGGGGTTTGTCGCGTAGCCCCCGGGAACCCGATGCTGGGTATTGTACCGTTCGTAACGAACAAACGGTGCCAAATACGTTCCCGTGTCGCAGGCGCTGAAAACATTGTATGCCAACTGGCCGTATCCGCCCCACATTTTTTCACCGACAGACTTGTTCCCACTCACTCCCTGAGCCGCGTTAATCATTCCCACCTGCCGAACGGACAGCCGGGTGTAGAGCCCCCGCAATTCGAGACCTTGCCATTGAACATCGGCTCGGGTTTCCCACAAGGTGGTTTTGGCTTTGAGTCCTTCCCCCGCCACAACAGCCCCCTGACCCGAATCACCGGAATACACAGATCCCCCCACCGCCACGCCCGGCGCCACCTGGTAATCCAACCGACCCACCCACCCCCAATCTTCCGCGAGGGCGCTGGACCCTTTTTGACGACCGTCTCGAACACCGTTGGAGTCCTGGAATCCTTTTACTTTATCAGAGGACTTCGAGCTGGTTGAGCTCGTATTCGTGTAGGAATCCCCGACCGCCTGCAATCCGTTGACCACATAGCCCTTGTAAGACACCGGCCCCACCTGCCCGAACAAACCGGCGCCGTTTTCCCGCCAGGTGGACGGAATAATGGTGCGTTCCACGCTGGGCCGCAACACGCCGTGGTAAACGGTCGGCTCATGATTTTCGTTTATAAACCCCACGGGCAACAGCAACAACCCGCCCCGCACGTTGAGCGGGGACGACCACAAATAATCCAACGTCACCATTTCCACGGACACTTCCCCCCGTTTGTCCTCGGCGGCGTGTTCAAACTCGATTTCGGAATTCAACACAAACTTTTCCGAAAACCGATACCCCGCGTATAAAACGAACCGCAGGAAATCCAACGTGTCTTTTTTCCCGGCCGCGGTTGCGTTGTCTTTTTGCCCGTCGTAATTTTGATATACCAACTCGCCGTAGCCCCCCAACGAAACCCCCTCTTTGAGGTGATAGACTTTTGACGCCGCCGGAGACAGCCCGTACACCGGTTGATAAGTCGCCTTGGACGGATCTTCTTTTTTTTCTTCCGCTTTCATGGCCTGCACTTCTTTGGTTAAATCCGCCAATCGACTTTCCAACTCCTGAAGGGACGGTTCCGCCCGAACCCCGCCCACCAGCCCTGCCGACAAAACAAACACAGCCATTTTCAACCTCATGATTCTTCCTCCTCTTCAAGTGATATGAAATTTCATTTCAACGATAGCCAAAAAAAAAGGGCTCGCTTACCCCTTTGACGAACAGTTCTGACAGCGACCAAACACTTCATGACGATGGTACAGGGGAGAAAACCCCTTCTCGCGGCAGGCTTTATCCTGAAACCGCTCGATTTCCGGCCACTGGACCTCTTGAATCCCGCCGCAGGAGACGCACACCAAATGGTCGTGGTGCGGGCGATCCAGTTTGACTTCGTATCGGACAGTTCCGTCTGATCCATACACTTTTTCGGTAAGACCCGCCTCGTCCAGCAACTTCAGGGTTCGAAATACCGTCACTTTGCCGATCCCTTTTGACTTCAAAGCCAAATAAATTTCGTCCTGGGTCAAATGCCGTTCGGCGGCCAGAAGGTGGTTTAAAATATCCTCCCGCTGGTGGGTGTGCATCAACCCCGCGTTCAAGACATGGCGATGGAACACTTCCCGAATCCGGTCCGCGTACCCCGCCCGCCCCGCCGCCCAGGCCGGAAAAAAAACAAGTTCCTTGTTCATGTTGTTTGAAATATTATTTCATTTAAAATGATCTGTCAATCGTATCGGCGGGAGGGACGGAGTCGCATTGGGAGACTGTTCGATCGGGGCGCAATCTTTACAGATTGGTTATTTAATTGACAATTTGTAAAAAACGGGATAAACTTCCCCCATGTACAGGCCCCGCGATCTGGCAACCCATTTGCTTCGTCTCAGTCGGCAGTATCCCGTCGTTACCGTGACGGGGCCTCGACAATCCGGGAAAAGTGTTCTTTGCCGAAACGTGTTCAGCCGCCTTCCGGTTTTCTCCTTGGAGAACCCTGACGTTCGGCGCCGAGCGATATTTGATCCCAACGAATTTGTCCGGGGACTGGGGAGGGGAGCCATAATAGACGAAGTCCAACGCGCACCCGAGCTTTTTTCTTATTTGCAAACCCGGGTGGATTCGGGGACAAAGGTGGGAACATTTATCTTGACGGGAAGCGCACAACTGGAATTGATGTCTTCCGTGAGCCAAAGCCTTGCCGGACGCACCGCTCTGGTGAAACTGTTGCCCTTTTCGTTGGAAGAAGCCTACCCGCAAAAGACACCCTCAATTGACACATTGATTTACACGGGATTTTATCCACGGATTTTCGACAAGAAATTGAACCCGACCGAAGCCATGGCCTTTTACACCGCCACGTATTTGGAAAAAGACATTCGAACCCTCGTCAATGTCCGTGATTTGTCAAAGTTTCACACATTTTTGAAATTATGCGCCGCCCGAACAGGTCAAATTCTAAACCTCAGCGCTTTGGGAAACGATTGCGGAGTGGAACACGCCACGATCCAACGCTGGATTTCCGTTTTGGAAACCACGTTCATCACGTACCGACTTCGCCCCTTCTTTCGTAATTTCGGCAAACGGCTGGTGAAAGCCCCCAAACTTTATTTTCTTGACACCGGTTTGGCCTGTTACTTGTTAGAAATTGAAAATCCCAAACAACTGGCCCATCACCCGTTGCGGGGCGCCCTTTTTGAAACGTTCGTGGTGGGAGAACTTCTGAAACGAAGATACAACAACGTTAAAGAATCGAACCTCTACTACTGGCGCGACAACACAGGCAACGAAATTGATGTGGTGATGGATTTTGGAAACACGGTGTTTCCTGTTGAAATCAAATCGGGGGAAACCCTGAGCTCGGACTCATTCAAAAACATTCGCTTTCTGAAAAAAATTGAGCCGTCGGTTAAACGCGCCGCCCTGATCTACGGAGGCAATCACAGTCATCAAGAAAATGACATTTCTGTATTAAGTTACCGGTCGCTCCGAAGAAACAACCTAAAAAACCTGCCTTTTATCCCATAGTTTTAGGCAATTTCCAGCTTAGGCGTTCTTTGCGGCCAAGGCCATGGCGTTGAACATTTCCAAAATGACTGACGTAGAAACAATAGGCCAGGGTCCGAAGAGGACGTTTCGAAGGGCTCTTCGCAGTTCGGAATCAGCCGGGTCCCCCGACCTGATGCTTTCAAGATCACCAATGACGGGGCGGCCCGCCAAGAGAAGGATCATGTTTTTGGGATCAAGACCAAAATGGGCTAAAGCCGACTCAAATTCCCTTTCGTAATCGGCAAACGTTATTGACCCGGTTAAATTCTTAACGAACACAAAGTTCCTGGAATTATTCAGTGGGGCCAGGGCTTCGTTGACTCGACCGCCCGTCATATCTCCTTGGGGCGTAACGGTGATGAACCGCTGTTGTTCCGGATTGGATTGGTTCAGATTTCCCACTTTATCGATGAACAACAGTAATTCCCGAAGTTCAATCTCGTTTGAAACCGGCATTTCAATAACGGGGACCAAATCCGATCGGCCCTTGTATTGGGCCGCGCCAATTTTTACCCCGATCTTGTACAGGTTGCTTTGTTTTTCGTTCGCGAGACGGCGGAACAAATCGGGAGACGTTGAGAGGATTTCCCCTTTAAAACTTTCCGAGAGAGAGACGGGCCGGCCCAACAAAACCGCTAAACGTTCGGACGCCGATCCACGGGCCAGTTTCGTCGCATCGCGCCCGTCGGAAAGCCCAATCGCAAACGCGTCATAGGCGCCATGAATTCCCACAGCCACGGCGGCCCCGATCCAAGCGCCCAACGAATAAATCCCCCCGGAGAAATCAAGGAACGCGTAGGGAAGCGCAAAGACAAGATGAGAAACAAAACGCATGAACCCCGCTTTGATCTCCCGGCCTGGATCCTTGCGCCATTCCAACGCCACATGGAGCAACGCAAAAGCCGGCAGGAGAACCCCCATCATCGCACCGGACGCGGCCGCCCCCAGCAAAAAAACCGCATCAATAACGAACCCCGTCACCGGATGCTTCCCCGTTAAAAGGAACAAAATATTATTGGGACGAACAACGGAATTCAACGGAGGGAGCCACATATTGAGCCGCTCCCGCTCTCTTTCGGCTTTTTCCTTCGCCGATCGTTGAGCTATCCATTTTTTATAGAGAGGGTCGTCCCCATCCGAAACTGAAACCTCGGTCCGACTCCGGATATTGCCGCCGATAATAGAATAATGGCGAATGGCTTCAACGATATAACGTCTGGCTCCAACATAAACCGCCAGGGAAGCTTGGTTACTATTCTCCGAACGCACGGGGGATATTTTTGCGCCCCTTATATCCACATTATTCCTTGCCGCGTAATTAAAAAAACTTGTTCGCAACAAGGATGCCATGGACGTCGCCGACTCATGGGGCTCATCGATCAACATCCCTTTATCAAAATGCTCAACAGAACGGGCTGGGGCAACGGGTAATGGAAGATCGGCCTCCTGGGTTTTATGTTCGGAACTCGGATGACTCATTGGCGGCGCTACAATTCTTGCGGATGCGGAGTCCCCATTGATAACAGCAAGCCCCACAAATCGCCGTCCCCCCACAAAAATCACCCTTTCAAAATATCCCGTTTTGCCCTTCACGACTCGGAGCGGCGCAAACCGGGCGCTCTTCGGATCAATCCCCACGGTCACGGCAAATCGATGAAACGCGTTACGGGTTTCTTCATCCGCACGATCTTCGATCGATGGGGCGGGATCGTCAAGAGGGGGTGCCTCAACATCAGGCGCTTTGGCCTCTGTCGGCCGAATGAGGCGAGCCGACGAATTATTTAACCTCATCAAAGAAACGACTTGTGCCACCAGATAGGCCAGAATTAAGAAAAGAAAGGCCGCAATCGATCCGTGGCTGACGATCTGACCCGTTCGCACCGCCGCCTCGGCCCATTCCGGGAAGAACCCCAGAGCCCCTAAAATCGCTAACGGAATGATGACAGTGCTTATTTTTTTATCATCCGACTGGAAAGACTTTCCTTCATTAAGATCCTTATGAAACGCCCTCAACACAAAGAAACTCGCACCGCCAAATAACGGGATCATAAACTCCGCAACCAGAGGGAATTGAACCCGAAGAGCGACAAAAACCAGCGAAACAACAATTGTGAAACAAAAAACAATGCCAGAAAGCATTAGTGCTTTGGGTACACCCGGTGAAATACCAAAAATATTTTGCAATTTTCTTTCGGTGTCCACATGGGAACGAAAGAGAAGCAAGGGCCAGACGATTGCGACGCAAAGGGGATGAAACAATTTCCAGTCCAGTTTCATTGAAGGACCCAATATTGACAAGACCCACACCCCAACGGTCACAGCCACCAAGGTCGAAATCACATCTTCCGCAATCGCCGCCCGCCGGCCATTGTTTTCTTTCACAAAATTAATGGCAAAGTTACGGACAGTTGTGTTCGCGTCCATCTTTCCTAAGCCCTTTTTTATACCACCCCACACCCATCCCACGCCATAAGCAACTCCCACCCCGATCCAACCGGTGGCACGCCCTGGCGGGTTTTCTGGATCATAAAAACCCTTCAGTTGACGTTCATAGCGTTTCAAACGCATGAGGGTTTGATTAACAATCTGGTAAATCCGAACCCTAGTACGACCAAGTTCATTACCGAGCTCGTAATAATCCGGGTGATCGCTCATAACTGTTCTTTGAAGGACTGATATCCAAGTATTCGCCTCCGATGGATGTTGCCTTACCAGATCATCAAATAAATTTTGAAATAGTCTTTGTAGGGCCAGATTAATGACCGATTGCTCAACATTTTCGCCTGAAGGAATAGCCTCCGGATTCTGGGCGCGTCGAGGGAAAGCCCGTTGAACGGCCTGTGAAAGTTCCTGAATGGACTCTATTTGGTGTCCTGCTCTTTTATTGTCGTGCTCATGGTACGATTGAAAATTTGGCAATCCATGGTAATCAGCGAATCGCAGAATAATCCTCTCCCTCACTTGAGTATAAAGCATTTTCAACCGTATCCCATATGGGGAAATGACCGATTGCGCCCGACTGTTCGTGGCAGAGAGGTCTTTTGTAAGAATTTCCATCGCCTCAAGCCTCACATCGCCCCAAAAGTCACTTTCGTCGATCAGCTCCGGGTTTCCACCCAATTCCCATACCTGGTCTCGAATGCGTGCAAGAAGAAGCTGGAACTGCATTACAAAATCTCTATCGGAAAAAGGACCCTGGCGTTCCGGCGTCACGCCGCCCCGGGTTCCTGACCTGGGCATTTCCGGCATCTGGGCAAGTAGTCGAGCGAACTCTTGAAAACGAAAATCATCGGTCTTGGGAGGTTCGGCTTTTTTCTGCCTTTTGTCCGTACTTTGCATGAGCGGTGCTTCGGGGAAGAGAACGTTGTGCACGTAATGGGGCAATAGGTGAAATATAAAGGGCACCGACAGGGCCCAGGGACTCCACAGGAACCAGAGGGCCGGGGTCAGAAGAATCCCCACCCAGGTCAACCATTTGATCCATTGGATCCCAGCAACAAGTTTCGCCAGATGGGCGGGGTCCTTTACTTCATGGCCCGCAATAAAACGCTCAAACCACTCCTGACTAAAAAGCAGGGCGATCGTTTTGTGAAATTCTTTAAGGGGTTTGGTCCAGGAAAATTTTTGTGCGATTCTTTCGGCGTATTTCCCATCCTCATTGATGAGAAGTATTTCATTGTCGCCAACGACGACCACCACTTCCCCATTTCGAAGATAAAGTTTGAAATCCTTCCATCGATCCATTGATTTTAGTGTCGAGCCAAGGGATGTCTTTTTTATAGCTTCCTGCGTCATCCCACTTTTTTCCAGCCAAAGATGTCGCGCTAAACTCCAAAGCATCGCTTTTAAATGAACGGCAGAAGACATGGGGTTCTGAGCCAGAAACAATTTTTGGCCTTCAACTAATTTTTCCAACGGGGTTTTTTCCTGGGTAAACACCGACAGGTAGGCGGACCCTTGGGCGGTGTCGATTTTTTCGATCTTCGGGACATACGATACCACCGTTGCCCCCCGGTGGGTTAAAAGGTCCGTCATCCCCGCCGCGTGAAAACCCCCCGTCACCAGGAGAACAACTTGCCCCGGAACCGACGGCGCGGACACGGACCGAAACACATTTTCAACCATGGCCCTGTCCCGGGCTTGGGCCTGTTCATAAAAAGCCTCAAATGCCCGTAGAGAGTCCGATCGGGGACCACCTTGGTATTCCTTCCATTCCGCCGGAATCAAAGAAAAATCCAGCAATTTGCCGGTCAACCATTCCCGACGGGCGAGCTGGACGAGATCCTTTTCTTCCGGAGTTTTAGCCAAGAGGGCATAGCCCTCTTTTTCCAGGTCGGCCATTTCTTCCAACAATCGCTCCCCGTCGATCCCGTCGGCCAACAACAGATAGCGAACATAGGCGTCCATGGCCGGATAGGCTGTCAGCCAGAGACCTTTCGTCCCGCACAGTTTTACCAGGTAGGAATAAAATTCCCCGGAACGAAGCTGGCCGCTTCGATGGGCCACGCCATGGGCCAGTAATTCGCCCGACTCTGTTTTCGTCAGGGATTGGGTCAACTTTTCAATCAGTTGGCCCCGTTCCAGTTCCACCCTCTTAAAATCAAGGGACCTTTCGGTCCGGTAGGCATTAAGAAAATCCCCGACGCTTTCGTTCCCCTTCGGGTTCGACGACAGGCCTGTCGTTTCCCTCAAAATCTCCATGTACTCACCCAGGGATAATTCCCCATTTCGATATTTCGCAACGACACTGTCGAAAGCCAACAAGGCCGGAGAATAAACGGTTTTTTTTCGGTCATCAATTTCCCATTGACGTGTCTTCAAGTCCCGTTGGGCTTTTTCCCGTTGAGGGACGGAATCAAGATAGGCCTGAACGTTTGCTTGGTAATGGGCTGGATCGTCAACGCCCAGAATGCGGGGCAACGGCCCGGAATGGGTGATGGCGGCGTGGATGGGCCCGGAAATTTTGTTTTCTTGAAGCAGGTAGTCGGCCGTCATTTCCGCCGCTTTTCGGTGGGGACTGTCGGCAAAGGGTTGGAGGTTGATTTCTTCAGTCGATCCTTCCAACGCCACCAGGTTGACCCGGCCCGCCTTCATCAGCGAACCGACAACGGCGCCGATGTTTTTCTGTGCGTCTTGGTTCATGTGAACGTCTTGAATGTGGACAATCACAGGTCCCGGCGGACTTCCGTGTTTGGGCAAAGCCACTTTTCGGACGGAGCCCGCCGAAGGGGGAAGGGCCGCAAAGAGATCCCGGTGACGTTTCAAAAACCCCGCCGGAACTGTTTTGCCCCAAACCGGCGAGGACAGCGGAGACAATGAAGACACCGTGCCAGGTGGAAACAACCCCGAAGACTCAAAGACTTTAACCATGCCGTTGCGGGTTAAAGTCAAGCCCTGGGCCGATTTTCGCCGTTGGGCCCAAAAAGTTTTTTCGGGTTGGTAAGCAAAAGCGCATTGGGTCGCCAAATAACAAAGCACGGAAACAGCACCGACAATCGAGCGCAATGGCCTTATAGAAGGGATCATGCCCAACATTTTAGCTTTGGAACCCGAAAGATCCCCTTAAGAGCTTGTAACATTTCTGTAAACTTTTCGAGCTTCACCACAATTTTTAAAAACATGCTAGAATCCACCCGCAAGAACGTTGTCAAGAAAAACAAAGCGTGAGCGAAATGGGTTCCCTTTCAACCAAACATCGACCTTATTTCTGGACTTCCACGGGAAAAAAGTTCCTGATGGCCGTCTCCGGCTTGGCCTTGGTGGGCTTTATCGTCGGCCACCTTGTGGGGAATTTACAGATGTTTCTTGGTCAAGAAGCGGTCAACCGCTACGCCGCTTTCCTGAAAAGCACGGGAGAACTCCTGTGGGTCGCCCGTTTAGGATTGATCGCCATGGTTCTTACCCACATCGTGACGGCGATTGCTCTCACAATCGAAAACAATGCCGCCCGCCCTGTCGGCTACGCGGCCAAAACATACAAAGAGGCCACCTACGCCTCCCGCACCATGAAAGTGTCGGGCCTCATCGTCTTGGCTTTCCTGGGATACCATCTGGCCCACTTCACCCTGTTGGTCACCCATCCCGAATACCACCATTTGCTCGACGCCCAGGGCCGCCACGACGTGTATTCCATGGTGGTGATGGGCTTTCAAAATCCATGGATCAGCGGGTTCTATATTTTGGGAACCTTTTTGTTGGGAATGCATTTGACCCACGGAATTTACAGTCTGTTCCAGTCTTTGGGGTTCCAGACAATCGCTCTTCGTAAACGGATCCGACCGGCGGCCATTGTGGCCGGATGGCTTTTGTTTTTGGGGTTTGCGTCCATCCCCGTGGGCGTGCTCGCCGGGATCATACGTCTGCCCGCGGGAGGATTGATTCCATGACATTGGATTCCAAAATTCCGTCGGGCCCCATCGCCGAGAAATGGGACAAACACAAATTTGACATGAAGTTGGTCAACCCGGCCAACAAACGCCGATACAGCGTGATCGTGGTGGGGTCGGGCCTGGCGGGTGCCTCGGCGGCCGCCTCGTTGGCGGAAATGGGGTACAAGGTCAAATGTTTCTGTTACCAGGACAGTCCCCGCCGCGCCCACTCCATCGCCGCCCAGGGCGGAATTAACGCGGCCAAGAATTATCAGAACGACGGGGACAGCGTCCAACGCCTGTTTTACGATACGGTCAAAGGCGGGGATTTCCGCGCCCGGGAAGCCAACGTTTACCGGTTGGCCCAGGTCAGCGCCAATGTCATTGACCAGTGCGTGGCCCAGGGCGTGCCTTTTGCCCGGGAATACGGGGGACTTTTGTCCAACCGGTCTTTCGGCGGCGCGCTCGTTTCTCGAACTTTTTATGCCCGGGGCCAAACCGGCCAACAATTGCTGTTGGGTGCCTATCAAGCCCTCGAACGCCAAATCGGGTTGGGCACCGTGCAAATGTTTCCCCGCACCGAAATGCTGGACCTGGTGGTGGTCAACGGCCAAGCCCGGGGAATTGTGGTTCGTAACCTGGTAACCGGCGCCATTGAATCCCACGCGGCCGACGCGGTGGTTTTGGGCACCGGCGGTTACTCTAACGTTTTCTTTTTGTCCACCAACGCCAAGAATTGCAACACCACCGCCATTTGGAGGGCCCACAAAAAGGGCGCCTATATGGCCAACCCGTGCTACACGCAAATTCATCCCACGTGCATTCCCCAGTCGGGAGACCACCAATCCAAGCTGACCCTGATGTCGGAATCCCTGCGCAACGACGGGCGGGTCTGGGTCCCCAAAAAACAGGGCGACACCCGAGCGCCCGGCGATATTCCGGAAACCGATCGGGACTATTACCTGGAACGCCTTTACCCCACCTACGGAAATTTGGCGCCCCGGGACATATCGTCCCGCGCCGCCAAACGGGTGTGCGACGAGGGCCGAGGCGTGGGCCCCGGGGGACGAGGGGTGTATCTGGATTTTGCCGACGCCATCAAACGGTTGGGTGAATCTGTGGTCCGGGAACGTTACGGAAACTTGTTCGACATGTACGAGCGCATCACCGGCGAAAACCCGTACAAAGCCCCCATGCGGATTTATCCCGCCGTCCACTACACCATGGGCGGGTTGTGGGTGGATTACAACCTCATGAGCAACTTGCCCGGATTGCACGTCATCGGCGAAGCCAACTTTTCGGACCACGGGGCCAACCGGCTGGGCGCCAGCGCCCTCATGCAAGGGTTGGCCGACGGCTATTTCGTGTTGCCTTACACCATCGGGCATTATTTCGCCTCGGTCAAACGGGACCCGGTCACCACCGACCATCCCGAATTTAAAAAGGCGGAAGAGGCCGTGCGATCCCAGATCAACCGGTTGTTGTCGGTCCGGGGCAAACGAACAATACTTTCGTTCCACCGGGAACTGGGCAAAATCATGTGGGACGAATGCGGCATGGCCCGAACGGAGTCAAGTTTAAAGAAAGCGTTGGGTCTCATCCCCGCCCTGCGCGACGAATTTTGGAAGAATGTGATGGTGACCGGGGAAGGCGCTGATTTCAACCAGGCCCTGGAACACGCCGGACGGGTGGCGGACTATTTGGAGTTTGCCGAATTGCTGTGCGCCGACGCGTTGCACCGCAACGAATCGTGCGGCGGCCATTTCCGCGAAGAGTATCAAACCGAGGAAGGGGAAGCCCAACGGGACGACGCAAATTTTGCCTACGTGGCCGCCTGGGAACACAAAGGGGTGGGCCAACACGCCGTCCTCCACAAAGAGCCCCTGGCTTTTGAAACCGTGCATCTTCAGCAGAGGAGTTACAAATGAATCTGACCCTGCGCGTGTGGCGTCAGAAAAAAGCGTCCGAACCGGGCCGGCTGGTGGATTATTCCGCCCAGGACATCAGCCCGGACATGTCGTTTTTGGAAATGTTGGACGTGGTCAACGAAGGCCTGATCCAAAAGGGTGAGGAACCCATCGCTTTCGATTCCGATTGCCGGGAAGGAATTTGCGGAATGTGTTCGTTGGTCATCAACGGCGTTCCTCACGGGGGATTCGAAGCCACGGCCACCTGCCAGCTTCACATGCGCCATTTCCACGACGGTCAAACCATCACCATCGAGCCCTGGCGGGCCAAAGCGTTCCCCGTGGTCAAAGACTGCGTCTGCGACCGCTCTTCTTTTGACCGGGTGATTCAGGCGGGCGGGTTCGTGTCGGTGGGAACCGGCGGCACGCCGGACGCCAACGTGATTCCGATTTCAAAAAAAGAGTCCGACCGGGCCATGGACGCGGCCCAGTGCATCGGGTGCGGCGCCTGCGTGGCCGCCTGCCGAAACGCGTCGGCCATGCTGTTTGTGGCCGCCAAAGTGTCTCACCTGGCTCAACTGCCTCAGGGCCAAGTGGAAGCCGCCGATCGGGTCCAGGCCATGGTGGCCCAAATGGACGCGGAAGGGTTCGGCAATTGCAGTAACCAGTCGGAATGCGAAGCGGTGTGCCCGAAAGAGATCTCCGTGGATTTCATCGCCCAGCTCAACCGCGAATACCTCAAAACCGCCATCCAATAGCGCTCATTTTTTGTTTTGGAATTTATCCAAAAACTCCGCCAAGTGAAGGGCCTTGGTGGCGGATCGGGCTTTTTTCAAACCGGCTTTTAACTGAAGCCAGCAGGACGTGGCGGAAGTTAGCACGTAATCCGACTCCGTGGTGACGACGTTTTCGGCTTTGCGCTGTCCCACCGCCTGGGAAATGGTCGGTTGCATGAACTGATAGGTTCCCCCACCCCCGCAACATTGGTCCGATTCCGGGAGTTCCCGATACGCCACGCCGGACATCGACGCGAGGAGCCGACGAGGCTCGTTCACCAGTCCCTGGGCATAACGGGCCTTGCACGCGTCGTGGTAAGTGACTGTGACGGGCGGGCGCGCGCCCTCGCCACGGAGCGGATGTTGGTCCAACCATTCCAACAAATCCTTGGCCCGTTTGGACACCGCCTCCGCCCGGGCGCGCCAGGGGGGGGCGTCTTCAAAAAACGACGGCCATTCTTTCACGGTGGCGGCGCAGGAAGAATCGTCGATCAAGATGGTCGCCTGGGGATATTTTTCCAACACTTCGATGTTTTTCCGGGCCAGGATTCGGGCCGCTTGCGCATCGCCGAAACTTTGGCCGGGCAGGCCGCAACACACCGTATCGGCGGTCCCCGCGCGAACACCTTGCACTTTCAACAGGTGGGCCGTGGCCAACCCGATTTCCGGCGATAGACAGTTGGGCCCGCAGGCCAAAAAGTGGATCACCTGGGCATCGGCCGGCGCCGGGGACAATTGGTCCCGCAGAAATCGGGCCGGAACCCGATCCACCAACTGTTCCGCCGCGGCCAGCCGAGGGGAAATCCAACGCAAAATTCCAACCTTGTTGAGGACGCCGGAAAATCCACACCGTTTGAACAAATAAATAAATTTCAAGAGACCTTCAAAAAGAGTCGGCCTGGACAAAACTTTCCTTAGAAATAACTTGAGAAAGAGGTTTCCCCCCCGGGCGTCCCGGACGTTTCCGCGGGCGTGGGACATCAGCCGGGCCGTTGGCACCTGGGCGAAACAGACCGAAGTGCAGATTCCGCACAAAAGACAGGTGTCGAACGATTTTTTTCCATCGGCGGGATTCAGCCGCCCTTCCATCATCGCTCGCCAAGATTGGTTGCGGCCCCGCGGCGAAAGTGTCTCTTGCCCGGTGGCCAAATACGTGGGACAAAACGACGTGCAAAATCCGCACCGGTTGCAGTGCATCACCTGCTCGTACGCCCGCGCGTCGGCCACGGATAACGACGAAGCGTATCGGGTTTCTAATAGGGGGTTATCAGCCATAATTATTAAAAGCTCACCCTACCCTCTCCCGAGAGGAGAGGGAAAATCTATGTTTTCCTTCCCCTCTTGGGGGAAGTTACTCCGAAGGAGCGGATGAGGGCCTGAGTCGTTTCCATAATTAAAAATTCCACAGGGATCAAAAACAGCGCGGATCTGATCATGCAATTCGGTCAACGCCGGTGGCCCGGTTCGAGTCGACGTGGCCAATGGCGGATCCATTTTCCGTGCATGAATCCGTAAGGTCATTTCCACCACCACCCCCAATCGGCCCCAAGCCCCTTTAAACAACCGAACAACATCGTATCCCGCCACGTTTTTCATGACTTTAGCCCCAAACGACATCAATTCACCTTTCCCCGAAACAGCTTTTAACCCGAGCAGGTCCCGACCCAGCTCAGGGCCACCGGCGTCCCGGGACAAAATGCCCCCCAGCGTGCCGGTCCCGGCCACATGAAGAAAAAGGCCTTCGGACTCCAGGCGTGCGCGAACATCGTTAATGTCCGATCCGGCCTCGACGGTGATGGTCATATTTCCCTTATCCACTTCCAAAATTTTATTCAATCCGCTGGTCCGAAGAACACGCCCCTTTGAACCAACGGGCCCGGCGGTTTCCTTTCCAGCAATCACAAATCCCGTCCGAGCCTGGGCCCAACCGCTTACCAGCTCCACCACCTCGTCCACCGTGGTGGGCCGCTGTCCCCCCTCGGCCGGAAGCCCGGCCGGGCGGACAACAGGTTCGGTGTTCACGACGGGAACAATTTTGTCGGGGTTACAGAGGTTGTCGGGGTCCAAGGAGTTTTTGATTCCGCGAAACAGGCTTAACGTCGGCGGGGTAAACAACCACCGCATGGCTTCCCGTTTGTCCGCGCCCACCCCGTGTTCGCCCGAAATGGACCCGCCCAAATCCACGCACACCCGCAACATTTCTTGGCCGGCGGCCACGACCCGTTGGGTTTCGGCCCGATCTCGCTCGTCGTAAATCATGTTGGGGTGGAGGTTGCCGTCCCCCGCGTGGGCGATCAAACCCATTCGAATGTTTTCCCGATCGGCGATGGCCCGGATGGCTTTCACCGCGTCCGGCAACCGCGTGCGGGGAACCACCCCATCTTCCACCAACACGTTGGGCGCCAACCGCGCCATGGCGGCGTAGGCGCCGCGACGGCCTTCCCACAACTTTTCCCGTTCGACCTCGTTGCGGGCGGCGCGAAAATCGGTCCCTCCGTTTTGGATGCACCGCCGACGGACCCGTTCGCCCTCTTCGGCGGTTTGATCGCGACGACCGTCCACTTCGATCAGCAAAACAGCCTCCGCCGAGGCCGGGTACCCCGCGTGAACAAACGATTCCACCGCTTGAACGGTTAGCCGGTCCATGACTTCCAGGGTGGCCGGAACAATCCCATCGGCGATGATGGCGGACACCGTGGCGGCGGCCGCTTCCATCGAGTCGAACGCCACCAGGAAGGTCCGAACCTCTTCGGGTTGGGGAAGCAGGTTCAGTTCAATTTTCGTGGCGATTCCCAAGGTCCCTTCGGACCCCACAAACAGGCCGGTCAAATCAAAACCCGGATCGTCCGCCGACACGCGCACGGTTTCTCCGGTGGGACGGACCAGTTCCAACCCCGTGACATGGTGGCTGGTCACCCCGTATTTGAGGCAATGGGGTCCGCCGGCGTTGGTTCCCACATTTCCCCCAAGGGTGCAGGCTTTTTGGCTGGCGGGGTCCGGCGCGTAAAACAGACCTCGGGGAGCCAACGCTTTGTGGAGATGCAAGTTGACCACACCGGGTTCCACCCAAGCCCGACGGCGTTGTTCGTCAATGGACAAAATGCGGTTCAAGCGGCTGACATGGATGATCATCCCACCCGTGGGAACCAGGGTGGCGCCGCACAAATTGGTGCCGGCCCCGCGAACAGCGTACGGCACGCCGAACGATCGCGCCACGCTCACCGCGGCGGCCACATCCGCGGCGGACCGAGGCAGTACCACAACTCCCGGAAGCCGTTTGTCCAAAGCCGCGTCGTAGGCGTAGGGAAACAGGTCCCCATTTTTGGTCAACACCGATCCCCGACCCAACCGGTCCCGGAGAGCGGCCACGTAAGAAAGATGGTCCATATCCGCTGATTTTACCGCTTTTCGATCTTCTCCGGGTGTTGTATATTTTTATTATGAAACGATATCTACTCACAGCGGCGGGGCGGGATCGGCCGGGGTTGGTGGCGGCGGTTTCAAAGATATTGTTTGAAGAAGGTTGCAACCTGGAAGACAGCGCCATGACCCGTCTTCAAGGGGAATTTGCCATTTTGTTGATCTTCAGCGGCCCGGCAACAACCGCTTCCCTGGAAAAAAAGGTCAAAACCCTCGGGAAAAAATTGGGGTTGGCCGTGCATTTAAAACCGCTGTCCGCTCGGGAAACAAAGTCCGCGCCCGCCCCGTCCGACCGTGTTCTTGTGTCGGTCTATGGAGCGGACCGGCCCGGGATAGTCCACCACGTCACCCGGTATTTGGCCACATCAAAAGTGAACCTCACCGACCTGTCCACCCATCGGACCGAATCGAAGGGAGCCTCGGGATACATTTTGTATCTGGAAGGGGAAATTCCCGCGGGGACCACACCCCTGGCCCTTGAACAAGGACTTCGCAAAGCCCTGTCGGAAATGGGGGTCACCGTTTCCGTCAAACCCGTTTCGTCTCAACCCCTCTGAGGCCGAGTGCGCCGACCCGTTCTTCTGTTTCCCGACCCCGCCCTCAAAGAAGTCAGCCAACCCGTTTTATCGGTAACCGAACAGTCGGTTCAATTACTGACGGACTTGGCGGACACGCTGTATTCAACACCGGGGGTTGGAATTGCCGCACCGCAAATCGGCGTCTTGTTGCGGGCCATTGTGGTGGACGTCACCTGGCTTCCGCCCCGGAAAGGCAAAGAACCGCCGAAAGGGCACGGAAAAATCGCCTTGTTCAACCCCCGCGTGGTGAAAGCCGAGGGCACTTTGACGTTTCGGGAAGGATGCCTGTCCATCCCCGAATTTTTGGCCGACGTGCGGCGCGCGTCGTTTGTCCGGGTGGAAGGCCTGGACGCCGGCGGTCAGCCGTGTGTCTACGAAAGCGAAGGACTTGAAGCCGTCGCTCTCCAACACGAAATCGACCACCTGGACGGCCTTCTGTTTCTGGACCGCGTCTCCGACATCAAAACCGACCTGTTCCGCCGTAAAAAAATCGTCTAAAAAAATCCCCGGGCCGACCGAACGTTGAGAAGCTACCGGAACGTGAAGCGAAGCCCCGCCGTGGCGGCCCAATCCTTGTCGGCGTAGAGCCCACCCAGATTGATTTTCAACATCGGGAAAAAGGTGAACTCCACCCCGCCCAAGAAATGCAAAACGTCGTCGTCGGCTTTCGCGGAACTTTTCGATGACACATTCACGGGGCCACCCGGGGTGGCACTTCCCACCACATCCATCGTTGTGTCAGCGTCGCCCATCAACCGGCTGTATCCCGCGCCGATGTAGGGGGTTACGATGACCAACTGTTTGCTGGCGACCACCCGCGCCGTCACCGCACCCGTTTGCCATTCGGATTTCAGGGTGGTGTTGGCGTTAAGAGTCCCATCGTCGTAATGTTCTGTTCGCGTCACGTCCCCTGTCGATTGATCGTAGGCCAAAGACAACGCCACGTCCGGCAAAACGACGCCGGTCGCCCCTTCTCCCATCAGCCGACGACGAATTTCCACACCCCACACGGTGTTCTCGATTTCGGATTTTGCGTCTTTGTTGGTATCGTCCCAGCTCAGTCGGCCGTACTTAAGGCCCAAATCCAGGTCCCACAGCAGACCCACTTTTCCATGGACAATGGGCATTCCCACCATCAGGTCCGAGGGCATATCAAACCCGTCGGTTTCCAGTTCCCCCAAGGGCAAATTATTAAACCCATCCTTGTCCACTTTCGTCGAGCTCACGCCGGCCGATAATCCGAGCTCAACACCCAACAAACTATGGACTTCCCCCGGTAGTTGGGGGTTCGCCGCCGCATTGAACGCCGTGGCGTGGGCCACTTCCTGGCTGAACCACTTCGCCAATTTTTCCGCATCCGGCCCGATGTCAGATATGTCCGCCCATGCTTGCCCAAAAACAGACAAAACAACTGACATTGATATGATTTTAATCATTTTCATGGTTTCACGTCCCCCTTATCCACAGGCTTATCCACAAAGTTCACCTTTTTGTTACATTCAATCGCCAAATGCGCCATATCCCTTCTAAAGTCAAGTCCGGGATAACTTCTTGTATTTCCGGTACAGATGGGGCCAGAAGAGAAGCCAAGCCACCTGTTGCTAAAACCTTTGGTTTTCCATGCATTTCTTTCATCAATTTAGCCAATATCCCTCGCGTGAGGCCCACGTAGCCGTGAAAAAGGCCTGAAGCAATACTGTCTTGGGTGTTTTTCCCGATGGCCCGGGGAGGTTGGCGAAAGGCGCCAAGGAGAGGCAGTTTGGCCGTGCGTTGATAAAGTATTTCCGCCGCCATTTGGGGGCCCGGGGCGATGGCCCCGCCCAAATAAGAGCCCGATCGATCAACGCAATCGAACGTGGTGGCCGTGCCGAAATCGGCCACGATCAGCGGGCCTTTTACCCGGGCAAACGCGGCGGCGGCGTTCACCACGCGGTCGGCACCCACTTCTTTGGGATTATCCAAAAGAACTTTTACGCCTGTTTTAACCCCCGCCTCAACAAAAAAAGCGGGGCGTTTAATTAATTTTTCGGAGAGGTCCCGGTATACGGGATCCAAGGGAGGTACAACGCTGGCCACGGCCACGGATCGAAGCGAAGGCAAGTCCAACTCCGCCGACGCAATGAGAGATTTTAGGGTCACACCCAGTTCGTCGGCTGTTGCATGGCGGTGTGTGGATAACCGCCACACCACCTTCGGCGGAGGCGGCGCCGCCCCCTCCGCCGCCAAAGCCCCCACCGTAACGTGGGTGTTGCCAATATCGACCGCCAACAACCAGGGGTGGGAAATCGTAAACCTCAGTTAACCGACGTTTCGACCATCAACGGTTCAGCCTGGGACACCCGTTCCACCGCCGCCAAGAAATCCTGCATGTGGTCGTGGAACACCATCACTTTTGACATGCGGCCAAAACTCTTTTCCGTCAACATCATGTACTTGTGGCCATTTTTGGTGATGCGGCTTTCAAGAATGTAGGTTCGTTTGCCGCAGTTTAGCGTTTCCGTGCTCATGGGCTTCCTCCGTTTACTAAAAAGAGAACTAAGCCGAAACAATGTTGGTTCGCTTCAAAACATCCACCAGGTCTTGAACGGCCTGGGCGGACTTTTGGAGCGCCGCCTTTTCTTCATCGTTCAACCGAATTTCGATGACCTGTTCGATGCCCCGGGCGCCCAACTTAACCGGCACGCCCAAAAACAGCCCTTTTACGCCGTAGGGACCGTCTAAGTAAGCGGCACAGGGGAAAATGCGCTTTTTGTCTTTGAGGATGGCCTCCACCATGGCGGCCACCGCCGCCGAGGGGGCGTAATAGGCGGATCCTGTTTTCAAGAGTTTAACGATTTCGGCCCCGCCGTCGCGTGTGCGCTGAAGAATCGCGGCCAGCTGGTCGGGTTTCATCAGTTCGGTCACGGGCACGCCTGCCACCGTCGTGTATCGCGCCACGGGCACCATGGTGTCGCCGTGTCCGCCCAACACCGTGGGCTGAATGTCGTTTACGGACACGTCCAACGCTTCCGCCAAGAAGGCCGCCAACCGGGCCGAGTCCAACACCCCGGCCATGCCGATCACCCGTTCTTTCGGGAACCCCGTCACCCGCAAGGCCACGTGGGCCATGGCGTCGAGGGGATTTGAAACAACGATCAAAATCGCGTTCGGAGAATGTTTGGCAACCTGTTCGGACACGCTTTTGACGATGCCCGCGTTAATGTTCAACAGGTCGTCGCGGCTCATGCCGGGTTTGCGCGGCACACCCGCCGTGATGACAACGATGTCGGACCCGGCCGTGGGCCCGTATTCCGTTGTGCCGGTGATGCGGCTGTCGTAACCGTAGACCGGACCCGATTGACGAATGTCCAACGCTTTTCCCGCGGGCATTCCCTCGGTTGCCGGAATATCCACCAATACCACATCCCCCAACTCCAACTCCGCCAACCGCTGAGCCAACGTGGCCCCCACGTTTCCCGCACCCACCACTGTCAATTTTTTCCGCATCGAATTTCCCCCTTCCTGAAAGTGAAAACAAATTCTAACCAGTTCTGTCGTATTTTACAAGACCCGGGCTCCGTATCACCAGCGGACATCCGCTTGAAGGTGCCAGGCGCGACGGGACAGAGGGGAAGCGTCGCTTCCATCCGTCGGGGTTGAACGTTGGGTCATTTCGATTTTTCCCCACAGCCGCACCGGGCCCCATTCCTGCCCGGCGATCAGATACAGCCGCGTTCCGGGATCGCCCCTCAAGTTGCCCAGGTTGCCCGCCAACCGATCGTATACCACCCCGTCCCATATTTCTTCCGGACCGGTGGTTAAATACGCCTCGGGCGAGTTGAAAAAATAAGCCCGAACTTTCACCCGCGTTTTTTTCCACGGCTGGGCCACGGCGTCGGCCACCCACAGGCGCCCCACCGCCGTTTGACCGGTGGAAGACAAACGCTCCGTGCGTTCGTCCCGGCGAACGGTCCAGCGCACCGCCGGCGTGGGGGCCCACGAGACCGCCGCGCGCCACTTCTGCGTGGTTTCCGGAACTTGCCGCGTCCCGTTCGTGTCCTGAACCCTCTTGTCTTCTTTGCGCTCTTGAAACGACAACCGAAACTCCCATTCCCGGTCGGGCGTCCACCGTTGGTCCAACAAAAGGAAGCGCCCCTCGGACGGCGCCACCGGGTCCGAATTGGATCCGTTGCCTTTGGCTTCCGGAAACCGGGCCAGGGTGATGTTGACCCGACCGGACCAGGGCCCCCGTTTCCATTCACCGCCCCACACGCCGCCGGCTTGGTTGCGGGGCACGCTTTCCACCCCGCCGGAAACGCCGTACGATAACCCTTTTCCGTGCGGAGAAATAAAGTTTGGATCGTAATCAAACAGCCCCAGCCAAAAATGGGACCCTGGCCCGTTCCACATCACCGTGCTGGTCCACCCGGTTGAGACCGATTCGATCGACGAGGCGCCCGACGACTTCGACCTCGCCAGTTCCCCCACCCATTTCCATGCCCCCCAGGGAATCGCCACATCCGTGGCCGTCAGGGTCAACCCGTCGCCCCGAAACGCCCGGGCATCGGCAAATTCCCGATCCACCGGAGCGAACGAACGGCTGTAGCTGAGCCCATACCCCGACACACCCCACTCGGCCTTGCCCCACCGCAGGGCGCCGCGGCCTCCCATCAACCGCTCGGTTACGGTGTTGTTTGTATCCAAGGCCTTTTGGGTTTGAACATCGCCGGTGCCTTCGTGGAGGTCGTCCAGGTTGGCGTTCACCGAACCGTCGGGGTTAAGGGATAAATCCAGGGGTTTATCCGACGCAAACAAGTCCACGCCCACCCGCCCGAACTGAAGTCGAACGGCTCCTCCCCGTAAATAATCGTTGTTGCCGCTGGTGTAGTCCGGACGGGGCCCTTTGTTTTTCACATCGATCGGCCTGATGAACTCGCCAAACCCGTCGTAAAACAACAACCCTTGGCCAAAGACCAGCGTGTAATTTCCCGCCACCAGCCGCTGAACGGGGCCCACCTCGTTGAGCTCCACGTTTCCCTTAAGCGTGCCGTATTCCCGCAAATTATCGATGGAAAGCGCCGGGCCCACACTGGCCCGCTTGACCAGCCCGCCGCCGCTCACGGGCCCCCACGACATCCGCGCCCGTTGATAGAAATACAGGTTATGTTGGAGTTGGGGCGGCGCGGATTGGTAAGTGGACCCCGGGGGCCGCACCTCCCGCGTGCGGGTTCTTAAATCGCCGTGAAATCCGATGCGAGCGTCCCGATCGGGTTCGTCTCCGTCGGGGGTCAACCGCTCGCTGTAACTGACGGCGTCGTCTTCCGCGATCGCGGGCCCCCCGGCCCACAGACACAACAACCCCGCCGCCACCGCTCGCCGCATTTATTTCCGGTAAGTCAGGGAAAATTGATGTTGTTCAGGAAGAGCCGCGGTGGCTGAAAAAGCGTAATCCAGTTCAACGGGTCTGCGCCGCCACCCGAACCCGCAGGAAAACCGGTTCGGGTTCGACTCGTAACCGGCGCGCAAGGCGAACATTTTTTGGACATGGATCTCCTGGCCCGCGCGCCACGACGAACGGCCATCTGAGGTTTGGGTGGCCGCCACGCTGGTTTTTCCGTTGGGAAAAAGGCCCCCCGACACCCCGGCCGAAAAAAGGGCGGGAGGCGATTCCACCCCACCCAAACGCGTTTGGGTGACATTTTTCACCGACACCCCCACGTCCACGTTGGGCCGGGGACGGCCCACCAGACCCGCGTCCCATTGCCACGCGCCGAAAGAACCATAGCGTTCCATCTGAACATCTTGGCGTTTAACGGCGGCGCCCACGCCCAACCGCTCCCGCCACCGCCAGGCCCAGGCCAAGGCCAACTCTCTTTCCCGGTACAAAGACGATCCCAGGTCCGTCCAACTCCCGCCCCAGGCGCCCCCCCGTTTTGTGGGAACCACCATCGCAACGGAATCGGCAGGCCATTCCCCCTCATTGAAAAGCCGCGTGTGTCCCAGGAGGACCCCCATCCCTTCGGCCATGGCCAGGGCACCCGGGTTCACATAAAAAGCGTCCACGCCCGACGAATCCGCCACCAGGGACTCGCCCAACGCCGACGCCCGGGCAGAAAACGGAACCTCTTCAAACGCCCCCTGGACCTGGCCCGCCACCAGCGCAATAAAAACAAAACATCCCTTTTTCATTTCGGTCGGCCCACGGCCACGGCCGCCCGGGACAGATCCGATTTGCCCGACGACGGGTCCGTCGCTTCAAAGAGGCCCAGATAAAGGCCCAGGGGCACGATTTGGCCGCCGTCGTCGCGGCCATCCCACACGACGCGGCCCGACCCCAACCCCGCGTAATCCAACCCGCCGGGTTCCCGATCGTTCTCGACCAGCGTTCGCACGGGTTCCCCGCGCCGATCAATAACCCGCAGTTTCTTGACGGCGAGCGGGTCCGCGTTAAAATAAAATGACGTGGTTTGGTAGGACGGATCCGGATCATATGGTGAAAAGGATCTCCGGGCCGGGTCCACGGACAGCGCTGAAGCGAAGGGAGAGGGAGCCGGTTCGTTGGACGCGCCCCGGGTTGGGCGGGAAAAAAGTTGAAACGCCGACGGGCCGACCCCCTGTCCGTTGCGGCGCCGCCCCACGGACTGGCCTTTGACGGGACGAGGAAGATCCACCGCGCCGTCTTCCGGCCACAGGCCGGCCGCAAACGCGTGGACGTGGGATCGGTCAACGGCTCCGCCGTAATCCCCGTCCGTCACCCAGGCCGCAAAATCCACCAGCGTCGCAGACGACAGGGACCGGCCCGAATAAAGGCCCACCTGGTCTTCGGTGGCGGCCAGGCTGACCGTGGTCGCGGTCCCTGAATAAACCGTCATGGACCCGTCAGAAAAATTTCCAATCGATACGCCCGCGGCGTCGACCATCACGGTCAAATACGCCCCCGGGGGCATCACCACCTCCGGCGGCAAAAAAATTTGTTTCCCCACCGCCGCGTCTCCGTCGTCCAACACCCACCCCCCGATCGGGACCGGCCGATCCCCTTCATTAAAAAGTTCGACCCAATCGGGGGAACCGGTTTCTTCGTTAAACGCCACCTCGTTAATCCGCACACCCGCTTGAAGGCAAAGAGGCACCCACAACAACACCACAAATCGGCGAATCATCTACCTATTTGTTGCGCGGCAACCGACGGGGGGAGTGGATGTGTCGAGCAAACGCCAGTAGGCCGATCAGGGTTTTGGAATCTTTGATTCGGCCGGTTTCGATGAGGCGCAGGGCCCGGCTGAGGGAGAGTCGAACGGGTTGGATAAATTCATCGTCGTCGGGAGAGAACCGGCCGGGGACCAAATCCCGGGCTTCGTAAATGTGGATCACTTCGTTGGCGAAGGCGGGCGTGGGCCAAAACGACAGCCGTTTGCGCACCCGCCGGGCTCGAAAACCGGTTTCTTCTTCCAGTTCCCGTTGCACGCAGGTCAAGGGCGATTCGCCGGGATCCAATTTGCCCGCGGGAATTTCCAACGTCACTTCTTTGACGGGATACCGGTACTGCCGAACGAACAACAGCTCCGGATCGGATTTTTTCCCTCCCGCCACGGCCACCACCGCCACCGCGCCGGGGTGGCCCAGATATTCGCGAACCGCTGTTTTCCCGGACGGCAACCGGATCCGGTCGGACCAAAAATCCACCGCCATCCCCCGGTGCACCCGCCGCCGACGAACAGGACGTTCGATCAACCCGCGCGTCATGAATGTTCGCTGACTTGAACGTGCTTTTTCATGGGCAACGCCAACGACAGCGTTTCCAAGAGACCCGCCAAGAGCGCCCCCGCGTAATAGATCCACCACTGGTTTGGAATTTTTGCGAACGCGAACAACAACCCCACCGACAACATCGACAACGAAAACGACGCGCACGCCGCGCCCATCAAAATCAGTTTTGCGGGCATGTTGTCGTAAAGGGCTTTTTTGTCGGCCGGGAAATGAAACCCGCGCCAGACGGCCGCGGCCCCGGCCGCCAACACCAACAAAATGGGATCCACAACGCGAATTACAAACAGCGCGGGCATCCACGCCCGACGGGCCAGGTCTGGATTTTTGAACCACAAGCCATCGTGGGCCGTAAACCGGCCCACATGAAACAACGGTTCCGACCCGCCGATCACAAGCGTGTTGATGGTCACAAACGCCGTCGCGAGCAGAACCCCCGCGGCCCCCACGCTCCACACGGTCCGCCGGGACACGGCCTCGTGGCCAAAGACGAAGCTCAGCACGGCCAAAAACGCCGCGGGCCCGAAAATTCCGATCATGCAAAATTCCCTGACATTATTAACGATCAACGGCCAGGGGTGAGGAAACAAGATCTGAACGGGACGCGAAGCCAAATAGATCCCCATGAACAAAAATCCCCAGAACGCCCCCTGGTAGGTCAGCTCGCCGGCGATGAGCGTGCGAAAGGGCCCGATGCGATGGACGTAGAGCGCCATGGCAAAAAAAACGAGCCCCGCCAAAACCGGCATCACCACATTCGAAAACAACGGAAAAAATTGGTGGAAATCGTTCAACACGCTCGCTCCTTTTTCGGCAAAACCCGCGGGCCCAACAAGAGATCCAATTTTCGGCGGGTTGCCGGGTTTATGGCCCGGGGATCGGTGAAGACCGCCCCTTGAAGAGCATGCCCACACCGGCATGTCCGGTCCGCGGCCAAGCGGGGCAACAGGGTGGACAGCAGACGGTTCACGCGATCCACGTTGTCGCGCATCACCGCCGCCACTTTGTCCACGGACACTTCCTCGCCCTCTTTCCACACATCGTAGTCGGTCACCAACGACACTGTGGCGTAACACAGTTGTGCTTCCCGGGCCAGCTTGTATTCCGGAGCCAAGGTCATTCCCACCACCGAAAAGCCCAGGCCGCGGTGCATCTGGGACTCGGCCTTCGTCGAAAAATGGGGCCCTTGAATGCAGACGTAGGTCCCTTCCGAATGGACAGTCGCGCCCACGTCTTGACCCGCCCGAACCAACTCCCGGCGGAGGTCCCCGCAAAATGGATGGTCGACAGCGGTGTGAGCCACGATTCCCCCGCCAAAAAATGTGGCCGGCCGACCCCAGGTCCGATCCACCACCTGGTCCGGCACAAGGAAATGACGCGGGGCCATTTCTTCTTTCAAACTGCCCACGGCGCCCACCCCGATCACCCGTTCAACCCCCAGGGATTTCAACGCGAACAGATTGGCCCGCGCCGGGACTTCCGACGGCAACAGCCGATGGCCGCGCCCGTGGCGCGGCAAAAAGGCGCACAGAACCCCCGCCAGCCGCCCCACGCTGATTTTATCCGACGGCAACCCGAACGGGGTGGCCACGCGAACCTCCCGCACCTCTTCCACGCCGGGGATCGAATACACACCGCTGCCCCCGATCACCGCGATCCGCACACGGCCCTGTGTTTTTTTTCGCAAAGTCCGATCTCCTTAAGGAACTGTCCAAAAATAATTTGTTCATTTTGCCGGGCGCTTTTGTCCCCGGGCTGCGTTGCTCATCGCTTACATACCCGTCGAGTATGCTCGCTCTTCGCGCCTTGCCCAGGACCAAAATCACCTCGGCAAAACGACCAACTTATTTTCGGGCAGTTCCTAAGAATTAACGGGCATCGCAGGAATTTTAAGAAACTCCCGCACTTTGGCCAAAATGTCCGGAATTCGAAACGGTTTCAGAAAATAGGCTGTGGCGCCCCGCGCCACCGCTTCCTCCGCCGCTTCCTTATACCCTGTCACAATCAAAACAGGAATCGCCCGCGTCGCCGGCTCTTGCTGAAGCCGGGCAAGCACTTCCAATCCGTTCATGTCGGGCATCATGATATCGAGAACAATCAGGTCCGGCGGACGGGCGAACGCTTCGTCGAGCGCGGCCTGGCCGCTTTGACGGGTCACCAGCTGAACTGTTTCCGGAAGGGACGCGAACCCCACTTCCATCAGTTCCAACATATTGATGTTGTCGTCCACCCACAACACCACCTGGTGGTCCCGGGACACCGCCGCCGGCGCCACTTCCGCCGGGTCCAACCGAGGCAACGTAAAACTCACGGTGGTGCCCTGGTTCGGGCCCGCCGATTCCACCCAAATCCGGCCGCCCGCCGATTCCACCACATATTGGCAGTAGGCCAAGCCCAGCCCCAACCCCCCGTAGCCTCGGGTTAAACTGGGATCCGCATGGAAAAATTTCTGAAACACAAACGGCAAGGCCTCTTTGGGAATTCCCTGGCCGTCGTCGCGCACCGTCGCCAAAACCCCGCCTGCGTTTAAATGTGTCACCGCAACCGCCACCCGCCCGCCCGCCGGCGTAAACTTCAACGCGTTCAACAGCAGGTGATCCACCACTTTCGCCAGGGCGTCTTCTTGAACCCGTACCCACGCGCCCTCTTTGTCGCTGGAAAACGCCAAGGAAATCTTTTTTTTCTCGAACAAGGGCGTCAAGGCGGACACCCGATCCCCGACGATGTTATTCAACAGAAGGGGATGCAGATCCGACAACGAACGGGTTCTCAACGAGTCCTGAACGTCCAACAACTGATTGATGAGACGCGCCAAATTTTGGGATTGCTCAATCACTTTGCGCAAGCTGTCGGCTTGCTTTTCGTTGAGGGAGCCCATCCGTCCGGTCAAAATCAATTCGCTCAACCCCAGGATGGACGTCAACGGCGTGCGCAGTTCGTGGGAAATGGTGGCCAAAAAATCGTTTTTCATTTCCCCGATCTGGTGAAGTTCGGCGTTTTCCCGTTTGAGATGAAACGTGTCGGTGAGCCGCCCTAAAAATCCGTCCAGATCCATGGTGGAAAAATCTTCTTTCATCACGTGGTCGAGAACGCCCCGTTTCATCGCTTCCACGGCGGGACGGGCCTCGTTTCTTTCGGAAAACACCACAAAAGGAAGAGGCAACGAGGTTTGAGCCACCCGCGTCAAAAAAGACATTCCGTCGAAATCGGGCAACCCCAAATCCATGAACACCAAATCGTAAGGTTGCGCGTAGATGCGCTGGGTCAGGTCGGCCCCGGATCCGCACGCGTCCACGGTCACGGCCCACTCTTTGAGCGATTCCATGCGGTGGATAAAAAACCGGACAAACGCGTCGTCGTTGTCCGCGATCAACACCCGCAACGGCGCGTGCCCCACCGTCACGCGGGCCTCCGGGACACAGTAACTTCCCCACCCACGCACGTTTGCACGCCCCGCGGCGTCTTCAACCGCAGACGGCCGAAACCGTCGACACCAAGAACTTGGCCTCCCATGGCAACCGTTCCCTCCAATCGAATTCTCCGCCCCTGCAACAGCGACCAGCGATTGTAATCCCCCTGAAATGGCCCAAACCCGCTTCGGACAAACCGCCTGTAAGACCGAGCGAATCGGGCCAACCAGTCGGACAACAAATCCTGCCGCGACACCGGGCCGATCCATTGGCTCAGCGACGCGGCCTCCACCGCGGCCGGGGGCCGGTTGTTCACATTGACCCCCACGCCCATCACCACCCAGTGAATCCGATCGGTTTCCGCGGACATTTCCGCCAAAATCCCGGCGATTTTTTTTTCCCCGACCCAGACGTCGTTGGGCCATTTCACCCGGGCGTCCAGACCCCGACGGCGAAGCACCCTCACCCAGTCCAACGCGGCCACCAAGGTCAATGCGGGACAACGGTCCGGCGCGATGGCGGGCCGCAAAATCAGCGAGTACCACAATCCGCCCCGCGGGGATACCCACACCCGATCCCATCGACCCCGGCCGGCGGTTTGACGGTCCGCCGCGATCAGCGTCCCTTCGGCGGCGCCGGCCGCGGCGCGGGCCTTGGCCTGGTCTTGGGTGGACCCCAGAGTGGGGAACGAAACCATTTCCGTCACCAGCCCGCCTTGGAACGCCGCGGGATTCCATCGATCCACGGCCTCTTTCCAACGGTATCCGACCCGTTGGGTGCCGACAATTTTTTCGCCCGCCGCACGCAGTTTCTCAATCCGTTTATGGACCGCCGCCCGGGAAACGCCCAGGTCCCGGGCCAAGTCCGCTCCGGAAAGGGGCCCAACGGCCTCTTTTAATTTTTCAAGGACCGCGCCCGACCCGTCCTTCATTCGGGCGTCACATCCAAACTCATGTCGAGGGCCGGGGCCGAATGGGTCAATCGCCCAATGGAAATTCGATCGATCCCGGCCCGGGCCAGGCCCGTTCGGGCCACGCGGGACACCCGCTCCGGCGTGATGCCTCCCGACACCTCAATCAATGGAACTCGCTGTTTGGTTTTCCGGCACTCGGCGCGAATCCATTGGACCAACCCTTTCAGTCGTCCGACCGGCACATTGTCCAACAGAAGAATGTCGGCTCCCGCGTCCAACGCCCACAAAATTTCCGATCGGTCCCGGCATTCCATCTCCACCCAACGGCCGGACCGACGAACCCGTTTCACCCGTCGAATCAAATCCGACCGCCCTTCGGGCGTCGAAAAAAAAGCCAGATGATTTTCTTTAATCAACACCGCGTCGGACAAATCCCGCCGATGGTTTTTTCCCCCGCCCATGCGCACGGCGTATTTTTGCAGGTCGCGCAGGCCGGGAAGGGTTTTTCGGGTTTCCAAAATCGCGGGCCCACCGGACCCCACCGCGTCCACGCACCGCCGCGTCAACGTGGCGATGCCGGACAGATGGGTGAGATAATTTAACGCCGTCCGTTCCGCCGCTAAAATCCCCCGTAACGCCCCTTTCGCTTCCAGTAATTTATGCCCGGGGTGAACACGCACCCCGTCTTTAACCAACACTCGGGCGGACAGGCCCATCGCTTCAAAAACAGCTTGCGCCACGGGCCCGCCGGCTAAAACCCCGGGCTGTTTGGCCACGATCACCGCCCGTCCCCGGGCCACGGCCGGCACGAACGATCGGCTGGTGATATCCCGCCAAGCCCGGTCCTCCGCCAACCCCCGTCGGACCTCTTTTAAGAGGAAGGTTTTATCCACACGTCGTCTTTTTAATTTTTACCCAAAAACTTAAGCAACTCCACGGGAAGGGGCAGGATAAACGTGGATCCCCGATCGCCGCTGATCTCCTTGGCGGTTTGAAGGAACCGCAGTTGGAGAGCGGCCGGTTCCGAAGCGATGATGCGCGCCGCGTCGGCCAACTTCTGGGACGCTTGAAATTCCCCTTCCGCCGCGATGATCTTCGCCCGACGGTCCCGTTCGGCTTCGGCCTGGTGCGCCATGGCCCTCTGCATCGATTCGGGCATCTGCACGTCTTTGACTTCCACGATGGTCACTTTAACGCCCCAGGGATCGGTTTGCTGGTCGATAATCTGTTGAAGTTTGCTGTTGATTTTTTCCCGATGGCTGAGCAGTTCGTCAAAGTCCACTTGCCCCAAAACACTGCGCAGGGTGGTCTGGGCAATTTGCGACGTGGCCATGCGGAAATCCTGCACTTTCAACACCGCCCGCTCCGGGTCGATCACGTTGAAGTAGCACACCGCGTTGACCTTGCACGGCACGTTGTCTTTGGTGATCACTTCTTGAACCGGCACATCCCAAGTCACCGTCCGAAGGTCGACCTTATACACTTTGTCCACGTTAAAAGGAATGGCGAAAAAAAGGCCCGGTCCTTTCACCGAGTGAAACCGTCCCAACCGCAAAATCACGCCGCGTTCGTATTCGTTCGCGATTCGCACCGCCGTGACCACCAGCCACAACGCCAAAACAACCACCACTCCGGGAAAAAAGAACATCTAAGCCTCCTTTCGCACAACGAGTCGATTTCCTAAAACATTGATCACCACCACGTGATCGCCGGGCTGAGTGTTTTCCAACCCCGCCTCCACAGACCACAGGGCACCCTCAAAAAAGACCTGCCCTTCCCCACGCACTTCGGCCCGCCGGCCCACCAGTCCTTCCGCGCCGGTCACGGGCTTTTTGCGCCTCAGGTTCCACAAAGACCGGACCACAACGCCAAAAAATCCCAGGGACGTCCCCACCACGGCCCCAATCAAAGGCCAAGACACCCGAAACAACGACTGGTCACGATCGAACAGAAAAAAAGACCCGATGGCCAAGGAAACGGTCCCCCCGAAAATAAGTAGGCCGTGGGCCCCGGTAAAAATGTCGAGGCCCATCATGATCAATCCAGCCACCACCAGCGCGAGGCCCGCGTAGTTGAGCGGCAACACTTGAAGAGAGAAAAAAGCCAACACCAAACAAATCACGCCCGCAATGCCAGCCAACCCGATCCCCGGCGACGAAAACTCATAAATCAATGCGTAAAAGCCCAAGGCCAACAACAGATACGCCACGTTGGGGTTGGCAATGGTGTGAAGCCAGCGCTGAAGCAAGGTCATTTCGTGGTTGACCTGAGGGGCCTGTTCCAGCCGTAGGGTAAACGCGGCATCGCCTTTTTTCACCGTCCGGCCGGTGAGCGCCTTCAACAAGGCGATGTCATCGTCCGCCAGCAGATCGATGACGCCTTTCTTAAGCGCTTCCTGGGACGTCAGGGACAAACTCTGGCGAACGGCTTTCTCCGCCCAATCGGGATCGCGCCCTTTGGCGGTCGCCAGGGACCGGGCGTAAGCGGCGGTATCGGAAACGGCTTTTTCTTCCAAAACGGTGTTGGTTTTTTCGTCGGATTCCTTGGCGCCGGGAACGACACCGCCGCCCACGCTCACCGGATGGGCCGCGCCCAAATGGGTTTGGGGCGCCATGGCGGCCACGTCGGCGGCCAACGTGATGAACACCCCCGCCGACGCCGCCCGGGCCCCCGCGGGGCCCACATACACGATCACCGGAACCGGCGAATTGAGAATGGCTTGAACAATGTCCCGGGTCGCGTCCAACAGCCCGCCGGGGGTGTCCATTTGGATCAAAACCGCCGACGCCCGGGCGTCCCGGGCCTCGGCCAGCCCGTCCACCAAGTAATCTTTAACAACCGGGTCAACCGTGCCGGTAAATGAAAGTCGATACAAAACCCCTGACACGGGTTCCGTTTGCGGTTCTGCCCACGACAGGACTGCGCCAAACACACCCAATGCCAGAAGGGTCTTTACTTTTATCATAGAAAGGGCATTTTACTATAACCCGACCGACATGAGGAAGTCCCGTTCGAAATCCCTGGATTTTTTGGGGTTCTCATGGTAGGCTTACGGCGTGGATCGAACGCGACCCCATTTTACTGGCCGACCGGGTGAACTGGTCCAGCTCCGCGATTGGCGGCGGCGGACCAACAAGTTATTTGACTACACCAAACGCCTGTCCCAGGAACGGGACCTTCACGCCTTGTTGTCGTTGGTGATCGAGGCCACCTGCAAAATCCTGAAAGCCCAACGGGCAACGGTTTTTTTGTTAGACAAAACCAAAAATCAAATCTGGGCCCCCGTGGCCACGGGCCAGCCGGTGATACGGCGGCCGGCCGATCGGGGAATCGTGGGACGGGCCATCTTTGGAAACCGCATTGTCAATGTCATGAACGCCTATAATGAAAATGATTTTTCGTCCGACGTGGACCGGGCCACGGGGTTTCGGACCCGAACCATTTTGACAATTCCCCTTGTTCGCAAACGGGGTGACCCGGTGGGCGCCCTGCAAGCCCTCAACAAGCGGGGCGGTGTTTTTGATCGCGCGGACGAGAACATGGGGGTTTTAATCGCCGAACAAGCCGCCGCGGCCGTGTCGGCCGCGCTCCACCACGACGAATTGCAGTCGGCTTACCGGGACACCATTTTCCGGCTGGCCGCCGCGGCGGAATTTAAGGACCAGGATACCCGCAACCATTTGGAACGGGTCAGTCGTTACTGTGACCTGTTGGCCCACGCCATCGGGCAAGAAGAAAGCTGGTGCGACCGGTTGGCCTTGGCCAGCCCCATGCACGATATTGGAAAATTGGGGGTGCCCGACGCCATTTTAAAAAAGCCGGGCAAGTTAGACGACGCGGAGTGGGTGGAAATGCGGCGCCATCCCGTTCACGGGGCGGCCATTTTGGCCAACGCCGACAATGAGCTCTTGCGCATGTCCGAGCGGATCGCCCTGGGGCACCACGAAAAATGGGACGGGTCGGGTTACCCGGCCGGGATTCGAGGCGAGGCGATTCCCCTGGAAGCGCGCATTGTGGCGGTGGCCGACGTGTTCGACGCCCTCACCTCGCGCCGGTGTTACAAACCGGCCTTTTCCCTGGACGAGGCGTTAAACATCCTTTACGAAGGATCGGGAAAACATTTTGATCCGACCTTGATCGACGCTTTTAAACGGGTTCTCCCCCGCGTTCTCCAGGTGATGGAATCCTTCGCCGACCGACCCACAGAAAAATGAGGTCAGTTGGGCACTGCCCCCTTCCACTGATTTAGCGCCAAAGATAATTTTCCGCTGATGTCCATAAAAGGCGTTCCAAACTGGATCGCTTTTTCGGCTTCGGTTTTTTTTCCAGCCAAGGCCAGGCCCAAAATACGCCCGGCCTCTTTATGGAAATCGGCATGGAGTTTCTGAATTTTCGCGCACACCTCCGCCGAGCGGGACGCCGGAGGCAATCCGTAAAACCATTTCCCAAACGCGCACACATTGTCCAGTTGAGCTTGGCCCACCGCAATTTCGCATTTGCCGCTTCCGATGGCGTCGATCAACCGCTGTCGCCAAGCCCCGTGGGCGGCCAATGCTTTATCAATATCCTCTTTCATCGTTGCCTCCTCTCTCAATATGCGTGCGGATTACTTTTAACCCCGGAAACGATGGGATGCAAGGTTTATTTTTGGGGGAAAGTGCGCTTCTTTGAACGGGAGGCAGAGGCCGGACCCGACATGTCGCGGATTTCGAGAAGTTTGTCTCTGAGCAAGGCGGCCAGTTCAAAATCCAGGGCGTCGGCGGCTTCTTTCATTTGGGATTCCAGGTTTTTAAGGAGGCTGGGAAGCTCTTTTTTCGTCAGGTATTGGCCGGACGTTTCCCGAAACAAAAGGGGAAGCGCCTCTTCTTTAGCCTTGACCTGAAATTCCACCAGGTCGTGCACCGCCGACACAATGGTTTTGGGCGTCACGCCGGTTCGGCGGTTGTGTTCAAGCTGTTTTTTTCGCCGGCGGTCCATTTCGTCCATGGCCCGGCGCATGGACCCGGTCACTTTATCGGCGTAAAACACCACCTGCCCGTTGACGTTGCGGGCCGCCCGGCCGCACACTTGAATCAGGGTTGTTTCGGACCGCAAAAACCCTTCTTTGTCGGCGTCCAACACCGCCACCAACGACACTTCGGGCAGGTCCAGACCTTCCCTCAACAGGTTGATCCCCACCAACACATCAAACGCGCCTTTGCGAAGATCCCGCAATATTTCAACCCGTTGTAGGGTTTCAATGTCCGAGTGAAGATACCGAACCAACAGGCCCCGCCCACTTAAATATTTGGACAAATCTTCGGCGGTTTTTTTGGTCAACGTGGTGACGAGCACGCGCTCCTTCTTTTTTACCCGGTCACGGATCCGTTGAATCAAATCGTCCACCTGGCCGGCGGAGGGCAAAAGAATTACTTCGGGATCCACCAGTCCTGTTGGGCGAATCACCTGTTCCACCACCGCGCCGCCGGTTTTTTCAAGTTCATAGGGACCCGGCGTGGCCGACACGTAAAGCGCTTGGGGCACCAGAGCCGCGAATTCTTTAAATTTGAGGGGCCGGTTGTCCAACGCCGACGGGAGCCGAAACCCGTAGTCCACCAGGGTTTGTTTCCGGGACCGATCGCCTTCAAACATCCCGCCGATTTGCGGAACCGTCACGTGGGATTCATCGATCACAAGCAGAAAATCTTTCGGAAAATAATCCAGCAGGCATTCTGGCCGTTCCCCCGCCGGTCGGCCCGACAACGCCCGGGAATAGTTTTCTATGCCGTGGCAAAACCCCACTTCTTTCAACATCTCCATGTCAAAGCGCGTCCGCTGATCCAGCCGCTGGGCTTCCAACAATTTGTTGTTGGCCCTCAACTCCGCCAGACGCCCTTTCAGCTCGTCGGCAATGGAGACCAACGCCCGGTCGATGACCTCTTGGGTGGTGACGAAATGTTTGGCGGGATAAATGTAGGTGCGCTCTTTTTCTTGGAGCGTGTGTCCCGTCAAGGGGTCAAACTCCCGCAACCGGGCCACCCGATCCCCGTCCAGTTCCACCCGCAGGGCGGTTTCCAAATAGGCGGGAAATATTTCCACCACGTCGCCTTTGACCCGGAACTTGCCCCGGGAAAAAGCGATTTCGTTGCGTTCGTATTGGATGTCCACCAACTCGCGCAAAAGGTCTTCCCGAACTTTGGGCGCGTCTTTCTCCAAAAACACGCACATGTTCCGGTAATCCCGGGGACTGCCCAGGGCGTAAATGCACGACACCGACGCCACCACCACCACGTCGCGCCGTTCCAACAACGACGACGTGGCTTTTAACCGGAGCCGGTCGATGTGGTCGTTGATCGAAGCGTCTTTTTCAATGTAGGTGTCGCTTTGGGGAACGTAGGCTTCCGGTTGGTAATAGTCGTAATAGGAAATGAAATATTCCACCGCGTTGTGGGGAAAAAACGCCTTAAGTTCCGCGTACAGCTGGGCGGCCAAGATTTTGTTGGGCGAAATCACCAGGGTGGGCCGGTTCACCTGGGCAATGACGTTGGCGACGGTGAACGTTTTGCCGCTTCCGGTCACCCCCAGCAGAATCTGGTGAGGTTGGCCGTCCCGGACACCGGCCGTCAGTTGGCGAATGGCCTCCGGCTGGTCCCCGGCGGGTTTAAACGGCGAAACAACGTCAAAACACTCCATTTATGGGATCCCGTTTATCCTTTTATGAGCCCAAGACGTTCGGAAAGAGCGGACAAACCCGTCGCGGTGATGGTCGAACTTAATTTGTAGGAATCAGAACCGGGAAAAACCACAGTCAAATGATCCAAACTCAAATCCTGAATGGCTTGGGTCATGGATCGGGTGATTCGGGGGGCATCGGCGTATTTGAATTCATACCCCCACCGCTTCCCCCCTTGGAACACCAGCAGATCCAATTCCGCTTCTCCGTGGGTGGCCCAAAAAAAAACTTCTTCTTCGCGAGCCCCATGTCGGCGCACCACCTCTTCAAGGGCGAACCCCTCCCAGGCGGCCCCGAGTTTGGGGTGCTGTTGCAATGCCGCCGCACTTTCCACGCCCAGCAAGGAGAGAAACAGGCCTGAATCGCGAAAATAAATTTTGGGGGATTTGACCAATCGCTTATTAATGTTTTCAACCCAAGGCAGAAGGACCCGCACCATGAAGGTGCCGCTTAAAATATCCAGATAACGCTGAACGGTGGTGTGGGCCACCCCCAAAGATCGACCAATTTCAGACGCATTAAAAATTTGCCCGTGGTAAAAAGTCAACATCATCCAAAAACGTCGGAGAGTGCGCGGGGGAATCTGGAACCCCAACAGAGGGACATCCTGCTCTAAAAACGTGGAGACATAGGCCTCCCGCCAGTCGCGGCTTTGTTGCCCTGACCGAGCCAGAAACGAGTTGGGGAATCCCCCTCGGTCCCAAAGACGCTTCCAGTCCGGAGAACCCACTTCAAAAAGGGAAAAAGGCGTTAATTCCATGAACGAAATGCGTCCGGCAAGGGTTTCCGAACCCTGGCGAATCAGCTCCCGCGAAGCGCTTCCTAAGATCAAATAGCGGGCTTTGTTTTTAGGTCGATCCAGAAGAACCCGAAGAGCTTTAAAAAGGCCGGGCGACCGTTGAATTTCATCAATGACCACCAGGCCCTCGAGCCCCTCCAGCGCAAGAAAGGGTTGGTCCAACCGTTGAAGGTCCCGCGGATTTTCCAGGTCAAAATAGATGGCCCGGCTCTTCGCGTATTGACGTGCCAGGGTGGTCTTCCCGCATTGGCGCGGTCCCAGGATCGCCACCACCGGCGTCGCGCGAAACAGCCGATCCAATCGGCTCAAATGAAACGCTCGTTCCATGGTCAAAGGTTACCATGAAAATTGAGCGATGTCCACTCAATTTTCATTATCTGACTCAGAAAAAGATCCGTCTTTTCCGTCCCCATGGGTCGACCGTTTTTGTTTATACCCCGGTTACTTTCTATTCGACCAACGCCAACGGCGGAGATCCGGGAGAAAAGCGTCGTCGGTCAAATACAATTTGAGGGGGGTGACAGAAACCCTTCCCGCCTCGATGGCGGCGATGTCCGATCCGGGTTCGGCCACGCCGCGGGGAACGGCGCCGGCCATCCAATAATAGGTTTGTCCGCGCGGATCGGTCCGCGGGGACAACGCCCGCCCATAAATGCGCCGGCCCAACGTGGTGACCTCGACGCCTTTCAACGACCGCCACGGATGGTTGGGCACGTTGACGTTCAACAGCGTGTGCGGGGGCAAACCGCGATTGAGCATTTCCCGGGCCACGACCACCGCCATTCGCGCGGCGCTGTCAAAATGGGGATTTTCCTCCTTGGTCGTCACCGAAACAGCCAAAGCCGCAATGCCCAACATGCAGGCCTCTTTGGCGGCGCCGACGGTGCCCGAATACATCGTGTCGGCCCCCAAATTCGCGCCGTGGTTGATGCCGGACACCACCAGATCGCATTTCTCTTTCATCATGGCGATCACGCCGAAGCGCGTGCAGTCGGCGGGCGTGCCGTTCATGATGTAAAAGTTCGGTTCCAACTTTCGGACACGGATCGGTTTGTGGAGGGTGATGGCGTGGCTGGCCGCCGATCGTTCCCGTTCCGGCACAACCACCACCACACGGCCCAACCGGCCCAACGCGCGGGACAACGGTTTCAGCCCCGCGCCATAAACCCCGTCATCGTTGACCACCAAAATGTTTTTTCGCGATCGATTCACAGTTCCTCCTCAACCATTTGGGCCACCCTCTGGGCGGCATCGTGAAACAGGGGATCCGCCACCGACAAACGGTCTTGAATGTCTCGCCGCAACGCGGTGACGTCCGGCAAGCTATGAAACCAGTCCGCCAGTACCTCGACCGTCGCCTCTTTTTCCAAAAGCACACGGGCCATATTAAGCCGTTCCAAATGGCGGGCGTTGTCCGTTTGGTGGTTGTCGGTTGCGTGGGGATACGGAATCAACAGCGCGGTCCGGCCCATGCGCCGCAATTCCATAACCGTGTTGGCCCCGGCCCGGGCCACCACCGCGTCCGCCGCCGAATAGGCCGCGGCCATATCGCTGAGGTACGCGGACACGAACGCTTTTCGACCCGCCTTTTCGTAGGCGGCCTTTCCCGCGGACTCGTCAGCGGGTCCGGTTAAATGAATGTATTGCCAGTCCGGCCGCAGCGAGGCCCATTGGGGCAACGCCGCCCACACCCGGGCGTTGAGCGAACGGGCCCCTTGGCTCCCGCCGAAGATCAGAACCGTCGGCGCTTGCGGGTCCAACCCCAACCGTTGGCGGCTCAGGGCGGGGTCTTGCGGCACCAAGTCGGACCGCAGGGGAAGGCCCGTCACCACCCGGCGGCGCAACCGGGGCGAGAGACCGACGGTCTCCTCAAAACTGACGGCCGCCGCCCGGGCCCATCGAGACAAAAGCCGGTTGGCCAACCCCGCCCGCACGTTTTGTTCATGAATCACCAAGGGCACCCGATGTCGCACCGCCGCCACACCCACCGGCACCGTGATGTAGCCCCCCATTCCCAACACGACGTCCGGCGTTTCGCGCCGCAGAATCCGCCCCGCGCACGCCAAGGCGGCCCCGGTCATAAACGGGAACGCCAACAACCGAACCGACAGGGTCCTGGGAAATCCTTCGAACCGAAACGCCGATGACGAAAACCCTTCCCGGGCCAGAAACCCGGGGGTTTTTTCATCTTTCTTGACCGCAAAATGGACCCGGTGCCCCCGGCCGCGCAACACCTGGGCCACGGCCAACCCCGGCAAAATGTGTCCGCCGGTTCCGCCGGCGGCAATCAGAATTCGCCCGTTCTTTTTCACGCGATTTTGCGGGCCGACGCGGACAGCAAGATCGGCGTCCCCGCTTGGCGCGACACATTCAACACCAGTCCGATCCCCGTCATCAACACCAGCATCGACGATCCGCCGAACGACATAAACGGAAGCGGTATTCCTTTGGTCGGCAAGAGACCGGTCACCACGCCCAAATTAATCAAGACTTGCCCGCCCAACCACAAGCCCATTCCCGCGGCCACCAACGCATGAAACCAGTGAACCGATTGAGTGGCCACCCGCAAACACGTGTAACTGAGATAAAAGTAAAAGGCCGTCACAACCGATGTGCCCACAAATCCGAACTCTTCTCCGAAAATCGGGAAAATAAAATCCGTTTGGGTTTCGGGCATGTAATACATTTTGATGGTTGATTCTCCGGGCCCTTTTCCCCACAGCCCACCGGACCCCAACGCCAACAGAGACTGAACCAGTTGGTAGCCGGTTCCTTTGGCGTCTTTCCACGGATCCAAAAAGGCCAGGAACCGTTGGCGCCGATAGCCCACGTGGAAAACGGCCAAATAGAGGGCCGGTAAAACGGGCAGAAGCGTCGCCGCAAGATGGACCGGCCGGGCCCCGGCCAAAAAAATCATCCCCATGGCCACGCACCCAATGAGCAACGGCGTTCCCAAATCCCGCTCCAACACAATCAAGCCGACCACCGTGCCCGTCAAAACGAGGGCGGGAACAAATCCGTTCAAGAACCGCCCCAGCCGGCTTTGCCGGCGGTCCAAATAATCGGCCAAGGCCAAAATCAGAACCAGTTTCGCCAATTCCGACGGTTGAAACCCGAACCCGCCAAACCGGAGCCAGCGTTTGGCGCCCATCACTTCGTGTCCGCTGACCAAAACCATCACCAGCAAAACCACCGTCACGCCCAACAAGGGCCGGGCCATTTTTTGGATCCAGGCCAAGGGGACATGGTAAGCCACCAACAACGCCGCCGCGCCCAAGGCGGTCCACAGAATTTGACGCTTTAAAAAATAATATTGGTCTCCGAACCGCCCTTCGGCCACCAGCGCGCTGGCGGAATACAAGACCAGCCACCCGATCCCCACCAAAGCGGCGGTGATCATGAGCAAGCTCCGATCGGGGGGCCGCTTACGTTTTGCGGCGGGACTCACGGAAGAAGCCCGACCTCTTTTTTAAAACAACGGCCCCGGTGCTCAAAGTTGTCGAACTGATCAAACGACGCGCACGCCGGCGACAACAACACCGTGTCGCCGGGCCGGGCCGAATGGGCGGCGTGTTGAACGGCCTTGGCCAGGGTCCCGCAGGCGACCAAGGGCGCGGCGTTGGCCAATTCGTTGGCAATTTTCGGCGCGGCTTCGCCGATCAAAAGGATTTCTTTGGCTTTTTTCTTGAGCAGGGGAAGCAGGGGGGCATACGGGGCCCCTTTGTCTTCGCCGCCCAAAATGATGTACAGGGGACCCGGTAACGAATCCAGCGCCACGCGGGTGGAGTCCACGTTGGTCGCCTTGGAATCGTTGACAAACCGCACTCCCCGCCAAGTCCGAACGGGTTCCAACCGATGTTCCACCCCGCGAAACGAAGCCAGCGCCCGCTCAATGGCAGGGACGGGCACGCCGATGGCCTGGGCACACACCGACGCCGCCAACGCGTTGGCCACGTTGTGGGGGCCCGGAAGGTGGCGCGGGGTTTCCCACGAACGGGGAGGTCGATCACCGAACCAATGGACCGTTCCGGTTACCGTCGAAGCCAAACGGCGGCACCAGGGATCCCGGGCATTCAAAACCGCCGCGTCGCCAGGGAGGGAAGATTGGAACAAACGAAATTTGGTTTGGGCGTATGCGGCCATGGTCTTGTGCCGGGCCAGATGGTCCGGGGTTACATTCAACACAATGCCGCCAGCGGGACGAAACGCCTCGGCCGTTTCCAGCTGGTAACTGGACACTTCCAACGCCAGGGCCCCGTCGGGCCGGACCGCGTTGATCACGGCGCAGAGGGGAACCCCGATGTTTCCGGCCACAACTGTTCGCCGCCCAGCCGCGCGGAAAATGGCGCCCATCAAGGAGGTGGTTGTGGTTTTCCCGTTCGTTCCCGTAACGGCCGCGGTCCAGGCGGGCCACCGTTCCGCCAGGGTTAACACCCGGTAACCCAGTTCCAGCTCGCCCCACACGGGCACGCCTTTTTCCCGAAATGAACGAACCGTTTCCGTGGGAACGCCCGGGCTGACCACCACCAGGTCCCACGACCGTTGCAGGAAGCGGTGAGAACCGGTTTCCAGTTCCACCGAAGCCGGAATCCCCTGGATCCACGTCAGGCAATGGGCCCGCTCTTTTTTCTCCGTTACGGCCACCCGAGCGCCCAGCCGGGCCAAAAGCGAAGCCGCCGCCACCCCCGATTTTCCCAAACCCACCACCAACACCCGTCGTTGGTCAAACCAAGCCCTCACAAACGGCACGTGTTCGATGGGTTTCATATCAGCGAATTTTAATGGACGTCAGCGCTAACAGAGCCAGCACAATGGCCGCGATCCAAAATCGGATGGTGACCTTTGTTTCCGCCAACCCCGCCAATTCAAAATGATGATGCAACGGCGCCATCCGAAACAGCCGCCGGCCCCCGCGGAGCCGAACCGATCCAACCTGCAGAAGAACCGACAGAGCCTCGGCGACGAAAATACCGCCCACCACCAGCAGGATCAGTTCTTGTTTAACGCTTAACGCCGCGAACCCCAGCACGCCTCCCAGGGGCAACGACCCCGTGTCGCCCATAAAAATTTCGGCCGGGTGAGCGTTGTACCACAAGAATCCCAAACACGCTCCGGCCATCCCGGCCAAAAACACCGTCAGTTCCCCCGCCCCGGGCACGTGAACCAACCGAAGATACTCCGCCCATTTGGCGTTGCCGGCCACGTAAGCGAACACGGCGAACGTCAAGGCACTCACCGTCAAGGTTCCGGGCGCCAAACCGTCGAGCCCGTCGGTCAAATTGACCGCGTTGGACGCTCCCACAATCACCGCCATGGCCAGCGCCACCGAAAACCCGCCCAGCCAGAAATGAACTTCTTTCAAGTAAGGCACGAATACCCGGGGCCCGAACTCCACGTTCGACGGAGAAAAGTAGAAATAGATTCCCACCGCCAAACCCAACGCCACCTGGGCCGCCATTTTCGATTGGGCCGACAGGCCCCCGGCCGGATGCTTTTTCAACCATTTCCGGTAGTCGTCCATAAACCCCACGGCTCCCAAAAAAAGAACGGTGGCCAACGACCAGAGGATGAACCGGTTGTCCAAACGGGCCCATAAAACCGTCGACGTCACCAACGCGCCCAAAATAAGCAACCCGCCCATGGTGGGCGTGCCGGCCTTTTTGAGATGAGTTTGGGGCCCGTATTCACGGATGAACTGTTGCATTTTCAGCCCGGTCAACAACCGAACCAGCGGCCGGCCAAAAATCCAACACACAATAAGCGACGTTAAAAATGCCCCGCCCGAACGAAACGAAATGTATTGAAAAACGTTTAACGGCGAAAATAAATCCCGCCACGACGCCAACAAATAAAGCACGCAAGATCCTCTCTTTATTCGAGGGAAACATGGGTGGCTAATTGACTTTCTGCCCGATCAACGACGGCCATCGGCTTTAAGTCAATGAGTCATCCATGTCCCCTGCAATAGACTCTCGTAAATTTCTTCCAACCGAACGCCGCGGGAGGCTTTGAACAGCACAACCGAGTCCGGCCGGAGAACGCGGGCGATTTCGTCGCGCAACGGGGCCCGGTCTTCCCCCATTGTAAATGATTTTTTTCCCCCTGCCTCGTCATAACCGGCCCGAACCCAGGGACCTTCCGGCCCCACAAAAAAGATCCGTTCAAGGGGAAGACCCGCCATTACCTGGCCAAGCCGACGGTGTTCCTGTTCCGCGACCTCGCCCAATTCCAGCATGCTTCCCAGCACAACCGTTTTGGGCGAGCCGGGGTATGCGTTGACGAAACTGTTCAGACTGGCCGCCATGGAATCGGGATTGGCGTTGTAGGCGTCGATCACCAACAGGGTTCCGTCTGACCGGCGTCGGACCTGCATCCGTTGGGGCGGAGGTACAAATGTCCCCAAAGCCCGGGCCACCTCGGGCAACGGAACCCGTTCCCACAACGCCACCGCCGCCGCGGCAAGGGCGTTGCTCACATTAAACAGGCCGGGAACCGGGAGGCGAACTTCCCGACGGGCACCGCCCACCACCAGATCAAAAACCGCCTGGGGATCCTGACGGACCCGTTCGGCCCGCACATCCAGACCGCTCCCGGTGCCGAACGTCACCACCGAACAAAGGGCGTCGTTCTTTTTTTTCGCTAAGAGGGAATCGTCTCCGTTCAAAAACGCAATCCCGTCCCGGTTCAGGGACTCCACCAGTTCCCACTTGGCGGCCAGCACGCCGTCCAGAGAACCAAACGTTTCCAAATGGGCCCGCCCAATCCCGGTCAACACGGCCATCGACGGGCGCGCCAAGGACGCCAACGCCGTTAAATCGCCCTTGGCGGAAGCCCCCATTTCCAACACAGCGTGCGTGTGGTCACAATGGAGGTCCAACAACATGATAGGCAGACCGATCTGGCTGTTCAAATTGCCCCGGGTGGCGCACACCGTGCGGCCGGCTTCCCGCAAAACATGAGCGAGCATTTCTTTGGTGGTCGTTTTTCCGTTGGACCCCGTGATACCGATCACCCGCACGTTCATTTTTTGCCGGTGCGCGGCCGCCGCTTTTTGCAAGGCCGCCAAGGGATCGTCCACGCGGATCCACCCGAACCCCGCTGGCAACCCCTCTCCCCCGCGGGAAACAAGAGCGCCGGCGGCGCCTTGTGCGGCGACCTGGCTCAAAAAATCGTGGCCGTCCGCCCGTTCTCCCTTGAGCGCCACAAAAAGATCGCCGGGCTGGACCGCCCGCGAATCGATCACCACCCGAGCGGGCCGAACCGCCCCTTCCTGACCCAGCCGACCACCGGTCATCGCCGCCCACTCGTTCCACGAATAGGGCAGGGTCATGGGTGTGCCGCCAACCAGCGCCGTGCCTGAACCCGATCGTCGAAATCGTCGGTCCTGTCCTTAAAAATCTGATAAGTCTCGTGACCCTTTCCCGCCAACACCACCACGTCGTCCGCCCGCGCCATGGACAAGGCCCGATCGATGGCCTCCGCCCGGTCCACGATGACATCGTAAGGACGGCCCGGAACCTGGTTGACCCCCGCTTCCACCTCCGCCGCAATCACGGCCGGATTTTCCGAACGCGGGTTGTCCGACGTCACCACCACATGATCCGCCAACCGCGCCGCCAGAGCACCCATTTTGGGCCGTTTGGTCCTGTCGCGATCACCCCCGCATCCGAACAAAACAATGAGCCGCCCTTTCGTTAACGGCCGGATCGCCCCCAACACGTTGCGCAGAGCGTCTTCGGTGTGGGCAAAATCCACAAACACGCTGAACGGATGCGCCGACGTCAACTCACCCGACGAATGTTCCGTGACCCGTTCCAATCGACCGGGCACGCCCGCCAAGGATTCCACGCCGCGAACCGCCGTGTCCAAGGGACTTCCCAGCGATACCGACGCCGCCACCGCGGCCAAGGCGTTGTGCACGTTGTAACGGCCGACCAACGACAAATGGACGGGCCGCTCGCCCATCGGTGTGACCATTCGAAACCGGGACCCATCGGCCCCCAGCCGCACGTTGTCCGCCCGAAAATCCACAGCGCCTTCCAGGCCGTAGGTCCAAACCGGCACGGCTGTTTTCTCGATCAACCGCGGGGCCCAGGGATCGTCCCGGTTAATCACCGCCCGACGGACCGGCCGGGGAGAGCGTGCCAACCGTTCAAACAACAGGGCCTTGGCCTGGAAATAGCCTTCCATGTCTTTGTGAAAATCCAGGTGGTCTTGGGTCAAATTGGTAAAAATTCCGACAGAGAAACACACGTCTTCCACCCGACCCAACGCCAGGGCGTGGCTGGACGTTTCCATGGCCACCCGCCGGACCCCATCGTCGCGCATGGACGCCAACAAACGCTGAACGTCCAAGGCGTGAGGCGTGGTGTTCACCGCTTTTTCCACATGGCCCGGCCAACGGTAGTCGATGGTCCCCACGACACCGCCCGGCACCGACTCCGCGCGCCAGATGGATTCCAACAGATAGGTGATGGTGGTTTTGCCGTTGGTCCCGGTGACCCCGACGATATCAAGCGCGCGGGCGGGATAATCAAAAAACCGAGCCGCCACCGCGGACAGCGCCGCAGACGTGGATGAAACCACGATCACCGGCACGGGCGCCGGCACCGGCCGTTCGGCAAGGATCGCCGCCGCGCCCAACCGCACCGCGTCGCCCACGTGATCGTGCCCATTGTGATGAACACCCCGAATGGCCACAAAAAGGTCGCCCGGTTTCACGGCGCGGGAATCCACGGTGATCCCGTTGATGGAAACGTTTCCCCCCTGGCCCACCAGATCCGATAGTTGTTTCACGTTTTTTTGGCTCCTTTTAGAGGGGGACCGGCGGGCGGGGGCTCGTCGGTGGGAACCCCCAATAGAGACAACGCCTGCCAAGCGATGGTTTTAAAAACAGGGGCGGCGTTGTATCCACCCCAAATGAGCCCTTTGGGCTCGTCAATGATCACCACAATAGTCAACCGCGGCCGCCGGGACGGAACAAACCCCGCAAACGACGCCACGTAATTTTTCTTTGAATAGGACCGGGTGCGGGGATCAATTTTTTGCGCGGTTCCGGTTTTGCCCGCCACTTGCCACCCCGGCAACGCCGCGTCCACGCCGGTTCCTCTCAGGACGACGCCTTCCAAGAACGCCGTCAGCGTCGCCGCCGTGTCGGGGGTCATCACCCGCCGCACTTCGGTTGGGACGGGCCACCGGGGTGTCTCGCCCGACGGCCAATCGGCTTCCAGGCACACGTGGGGTTCCAACAGCCGGCCGCCGTTGGCGATGGCGCTGAACGCCCCGGCCAACTGAAGGGCCGTCACGCCCACTTCCTGGCCAAACGACAAGATCGGCAAAGTCACGCCGCTCCATTGGGCGGGTGGCTTCAGCAACCCCACGGCTTCCCCCGGCACGTCAAACCCGGTCCGCGACCCAAACCCAAACGCCCGCACCATGTCGTACATTTTTTCTTTGCCGATCCGCAACCCCACCTTGGACAAGGCGATGTTGGACGACACTTCCATGGACCGGGCAAAGGTGATTATTTTTTCCGGTTCGTGATCGTTGATTTCGACGTCGGCGTATTTCCACTTCCCGGCCTCGCAGTTTATCCGTTCCTCGGGACGAACCAACTTGTTTTCCAACGCGGCCGCCGCCGTCACCACTTTAAACGTGGACCCGGGCTCGTAGGCCCACTGGACGGCCCGGATCATGAGGTCTTCGGGATCGGCCACGGACTCCGACGTTAACGACACCGCCGGCCGCCCCGCCAAGGCCAACAATTCGCCGGTCCAGGGATCCTGGACCACCACAATGCCCGACCGTGCCTGGACGCGGCGCAACGCCGCGTCCAGTTCCCGCTCGGCGATGAATTGGATTTTCCGGTCAATGCTTAGCCGCAACCCGCCGGCGGACGGCCGTTCGGACGAGGTTTCCACCAACCGCCGACCGCGCCCGTCACGCAACGCCCGCAGGGGCGGGCGGTGGTCCATCAACTCTTTATTGAACGCGTATTCCAGGCCCGACAATCCGCGCCCGTCTTCTCCCACAAGGCCCAAGAGGGGCCCAGCCAAATCGCCGTTGGGATAAAACCGCCTGTATTCCCACTGCAAGCCGATGCCGCGCAAATTTTCTTCTTCGATGGCGCGGGATTCGTCGGCGCCCAAGCGCCGCTTCAGCCACACAAACGCCCCGGGCGCTCGATGGATGCGCTCGGCGATTTCGGACGCGGACAAACGAAGAGGTTTGGCCAATCGTTGGGCAACAGCTTCCGGGTGAGGCAAGAGGCGTGGATCCGCGTAACACGACGCCACCCGAACGGAATCCACCAGCACGTCCCCGTGCCGGTCCCGGATGGGCGCGCGCCGCGGAGCGTCACGAACCCATCGTTCCGCTTGGGACTGAGCCCGTTGGGACAAATCCCGATGGCGCCACACCTGCAAATAACCCAGCCGCGCGAGGACCGCCAGAAACCCCGCGGCCATCAGCCCGATCACCAGGCGAAATCGAACGCGGGCGTTCAAACGTCGGGCAAAAGGCGGACCTGATCCGGACGAGGCAAGGCCAGCCCCCGCCGAGACCGGGCCGTTTGGTCCAACCGCGCCAACGACAGAGCCGATTCCAAACGCCGTCGTTCGGCCTGTTCTTGGCGTTCCAGCCGTTCCAACTCCTGTCGGACCGTTTGGGCCCGATAGGACAACCGCACCGACTGGACATGGAACCAGGCCGACACCGAAAACAAAGCAAACAACCCGCCCCCTCCAACGAAAAGGGCGGCCCCGATTTCCCGCGAACCCCGCACGTGCGGCCTCCGCTGTTTCAAAATGTCCGAGAGAGGAAAGGGCACGCCCCTTCCTCTCTCGGGTTACTAACCAGTCCCTTATTTAGGCCACATTCTGGCCAGTCAATTTTGCGGCGACGCGAAGCCGAATTTTCTGGTCGTATCGGGAATACGGACAGAAAATTCGGCAAAGCGGTAGCCCAAAAGGGACTGGCCCCGAAGGGGGAGCCCCCTTTTGCCCGGCTTCTGTG
>JAYRXX010000024.1:0-3973 GCA_041917295.1 Elusimicrobiota bacterium | reverse complement strand
CCGCTTCTCTTCCGTGGAGCGAACGTATCGGTCTCGCAACCGATCATATATCCCCCGAACCGAAACAGCGACCTGTTTTTGGGAACGAGGCGAAACTGCGGTCACCACCGTTTTTAGGCCCGTCCGAATAAATTCCAAGTCGTTTTTCAGGTCCAACAATGCCTTCCGGCCCGTTGGTGTTAGGGAGCCATGGCCCTCGGAAAGGAATTCTTCAATAACACGAAAAGTTCCCTTAGGGCCCAACGGACTCAAAAGGTCGTGAGCCCAGGCAGCCGCCATGCGGGCCCCCTGGGATCCGCTTAAAAGAGCGTTCAAGGCCAATTGAGCCGATTTTGCCAATCCATGAAGACCGGCCAAATCGATTTCGTTGTACATGTCGCGGCCAATCTTTGGACCCAGGCACAACAAAGCATAAACCTGGTTTCCGAACGAAATGGGAACAATCGCCGTCGCACCCAAAAATGATAATTCCGCCCGGAGCCCGGAGGAGTCCGAGGCGGGATCCCGTTCGATCATCTCTTTCAACAATATCTCTCCCGAACGAGCCTGGTCGGCCAAGGGGCCTTCGATTGGAATGGAAAGAAACGCTTTTTTGTCGGAAGAAATGTTTTCACCGGCCATGACCAAAAAGGAACCATCTCCCTCATCCCGAACCAGAACGAAACAGGATTCCGGCGAAAGAATGTCCCGCGCGGCTCTGACCAACCGTTTTGCCCATTCATTCAATGACCCGCCCTGTGCAACTTCCCGTTCGTGGTGTTCTAAAACCCGAAGGGCGGAGTATCGGCCCCGGAATGGAGACAATTGATCCACCAAATCAAGAACTTTCACTGACCATCGTTTGATGATCATGTATCCAAAAGTCGGAAGGATGAGGGAAATGGCCGCCACAAGCGGGTTTTTTGACAGAAGCCACATTAGCCCCGCTAAAGGCAAACCCAACGAAAACCCAAAAACCAAATGAACAACGGAATATCGAAAAGCCATGTTGATGTCCATCATCCGTGCACGAAGTATGGTGATAGGGACTAACGAGACGTAGGCCAGCTCGATAATGAAAAAGAAAGGCGGAATTGAAGGCATGAACATGGAAAAGATATAAAGGGTCGCGGCCAATGTCCCAACGACTACACCCACTTCGATGTATTTGAGCTGGTTTCGTCTGAACCCTTCCGCTTTTCGCCATGAAGAATGGAGACCACCCAATGCTAAGGCCAAAGACCCAGTCATGTAGAAGGCGAAAAGAAAATATAGAGGGCCGGGAACTTCAATTAAATTCGGACGAGTTATTACCTCCCTTATCATGTAGGGAGTCAATGATAATACCATGCAAATAACTGTGAGAACTCGATGCAAAATTACGACAACGCGGCTGTAAAATTGGCCATCCAAAACGTTGGACACAAATTGGAAAAAAAAGTAAACGAGGAGGGTCGCCCAAAGATACGAAAGCCGATCAACGAACAGCACCGCGGAAGGTGGGCTATATGAGGTGATAAGGTCGCTGAGGTTCCAGAGACCTAAAAACAGGTTGGAAAAGGCGAACGACCTGCTCACGCGACGGTCCGACCCATGCAAAAACAGAAACGCACTGAAAACAAAACAAGCCGCCGCGGAAACCGTCCCAGTAACCAGCCGAAAATACAGCCATTCAGAAGTCATAAATAAGACTCGGGAAAACTGGTCGGAGGCAAAGGTGGAAATCTTGGAGAGGTCCAACCGAAATATGGCAGAGCAAGGGATTCCCGCATAATACCCCCAGCTATCATTTCCCAGCCCGTTGATCTTAGCATATTGTTCCCCCACTCTTTATTTTGCGAGGCACCGAACTACGCCGTGTTGGGCGACAAGAATATATTAAAAACCTTCTCACTAACTCGAATCTTAGTTTAAATTAAAAGATATTTATAATATTACTGCGGTTTAAAATATGGCTTTGACTTTTTGAAACGGATTGGTAGAATGCCCCTGAAGCCGATTTCATAATTCGTGAGGCCTGTATGCACCCTGTTCTGGATTTGGCTTTTTTTCAATTCGACTTTCGCAAATTCCTTTCTGTGGGGTTGTGTTTTGCCCTTGTTGGTTTAGAAGCTGCTCCCGCTTTCGCTCGCAACAACGACGATTACTACAACAACACTTACAGCAATAACTACGGTCCCCGCGGAGGTTATTCCGCTTCCGACTTTGATCGGCAGATGCAACAAGCACGGGCTCGTCTGCAAAGTTTTGTGGGGCCGTCGAACCTGAACTTTAACTCTGTCCGATACGAGCCGCCCAAACTTAACCTAACTTACCAACCCACGATTCGTTTTCAGTATTCCTCCCAATCCAAAGTGTCGGATGTCGCTTCGAAACATGTCGTCAAGCTGGAAACGTCTTATTCCGTCCAAAAACCAACTTTCATCCAGTCGGTTAGCTCCGTAATCAAAGGGATTGGGGCTGGTGTCGTGGCGGTGTTCAAGAAAATCGGCGACGGGATCGTTAATCTCGCCCAAAGCCTCTTTGGATTGAACAAAAAGCCGGAAACGCCTGTGACGGCATCACCCCAGGGACTAAATGGCTCGTTCAAGAATTTAGTGGAGATCGCTCCGGGGGTATTGCAGACCCAGAACGGCAAAACCACCGCCCTTGGACAAACCTGGGAACCGGGATCGACGTTTAAACAGGAAGGAACCAGCCTTCGACTGGTTGAAGGCACGGCTTTCGTTTCGAACTTCGGTGGAATTGTTCGGGAAGCTGGCGAGGTGCCTGTGCGGTTTGTGGACGATGGGGGCAAAGTAAAGCCGGTGGGGTTGGACTTTGACCGGTTGGCTGTGGGAACGACCATGAAGATTCAAGCCCCCGTGACCATCGAAGGGTTCGGTAAACTGTTGGGCGGGGACATGACGTTTAAGGGCGTAGCCAAAACGTCTGAAGGGGCAACGGTCGGTAAATTCCAATTTACAGGGGCACAGGTTCAGTTGGATGGCACCTTGGGTGAGACCTTGGGCCTATCAAGCCCGGCCAACTTAATCCGCGCGACCTTTGTTGTTGAATCGGCTGTGATGAACTTGAAAAGTGCGGAGGTTCAAAGCAAGGACAAGCGGTTGTTCGTGCAAGAATCAAAACCGGCGATTGACCTTAACCAGGTTGAAAAGAAGTTGATCTTGGTAAGCGGGAGTCTTGCCGAAGCCCAAGGCCAATTTACGAAAGCCGATAGGGATTTCAGCAACGGGGCGGTGGCGTCCCGGAGCTTGTTAACCAACCTGGCCCGAGCGACAGGTCAGACGGATGTGGCTGTATTCCAAGACCCTGCCGATTTGAAGTCCCTTCGTCAGGAAGGCCAATCCTTGGCCGCCTTGTCCAGCCAAGTCACGGAAAACATGAAGGTCGGCAACTATCAAGAAGTTGCGGAGGATCTTGGAGACCTTACGGTTCGGACAGAAGTTTTTAAGGCCCGGTCAGAAACGTTAGCGGTCCAAGCGGAAATGACGAAAGGGTTCTTTAAAGAAATCCGGAATCTAACGAATGACCTTTCCGCCGTAAACCAGGTCGTGGACGTGGATGATTTGGCGGGGAAACCAATAACGGTAGAAGCCTCGGCAAAAGGGTATGAATGGTTTCCTGCGCCGGAGAAAAAGGTGTTTGCCGATCGGGCGAGCCACGCGCAAGAGACGTTGGTGACGTTGGTGGAAGCGGGCGCGGTTGATGCAGACCGGGCGTTGGATTGGGCCCTGTCGTTAAAAATTGCCAAAGACAAAGTGTTGGGGGCCGGGCCCAACAAGATGAGCGACCGGATATCTGTGGCCGCGGCGCATCCACAGGCGACGTTAAAGGAAGCATCAAGCGAAGCGGCGGATTTCTACGTATTTAACACGTTGTCTGAGTATGCGGAGACGTCTCCGAAAACGATGATGGCTATGGGCTATGTTGGGCTTGGTGCTTCCAAAGTAGCCAGCGCGTTGGGAACTGCGGCAGGGGTTGGGTTGATGGT
>JAYRXX010000023.1:0-19783 GCA_041917295.1 Elusimicrobiota bacterium | reverse complement strand
GGTGATCGGCCCCACCGTGCTGTATCGCACATCGTAAGCGCTGTTCGCCCCCGAATTCACGTTCGTCGGCGCCGTCCACGTCAACGACATCTGCCCGTCCGTCACCGAAGCGCTCGCCGCCAAGTCCGTCACCACCGACGGTGCCGAGCTGGCCACCAGCGTATACACGCTCCCCGTCGCGCTCCACGCCGATTCTTTTAACCCCGCGTCCACCGTTTTCACGCGGAAATAATACGTCGTGTTCGTTTGCGGCAGATACCTCAACATCAATCCGTGCGTCGTGTTCCCGTCAAAGATCTTCGGGGGTTTCAGGTAGTTGCCCATCCCAGGGCTTGACCACAGCCCCGTCGCCACCGACTTGCCCGTGAACCCCGATACGCTCGACACCTCCACCGCATACGTCAACGCGTTCGCGCCCGTGGATCCCGTTCCCGTGTCACTGCCCGCTACCCACTTAAACGTCGCCGTTGATATCCCCGTCGCGCTGTAATCCCAGCTTCCCGTCAACGTCCCCGGCGCCGTCGGCGCCGTGTTCGCCGTTGTGCTTTGGTTTTTATAGATCCTCAGTTCCCGCGTCGTCCCGCTCGTCTGTTCCCCGCTGGCTAAGATGTCCAGATCCCCGTCCAGATCAAAGTCCCCCCACGCCACGCCTCCGTCCTGCATCCCGTTGCCCGACCCGTCCACCTCAATTTGCGTTGCGTCCACCGTGGCGTTGCCGTTGTTTTTATACACGCGCAGTTCTCGGCTTGTCCCACTCGTTTGCTGGCCGCTCGTGACAATGTCCAGGTCGCCGTCCACATCGAAGTCCCCCCACGCCACACCGCTGTAGCGCAACCCGTTGCCGCTCCCGTCCACCTCGATCTGCGCCGGATCCATCGTCCCGTTGCCGTTGTTCGTGTAAATCCTCAACTCCCGCGTACTCCCCGTATACCCCACCGCCAATAGGTCCAGGTCCCCGTCGCTGTCAAAATCCCCCCACGCCACGCCCCCGTCCTGCATCCCGTTGCCCGACCCGTCCACCTCGATCTGCGCCGGGTCCACCGTCCCGTTTCCGTTGTTTTTATATATCCGCAGTTCACGCCCCCCCGCCGCCGTCGCCCCCATGGCCAGAATATCCAAATCCCCGTCCCCATCGTAGTCGCCCCACGCCACGCCACAGAGTTGTACCCCTCCGTTCACCCCGTCCACCTCGATTTGCGTTCGGTCCGTCGTCGCGTTCCCGTTGTTTTTGTAGATCCTCAGCTCTGAGTTTCCGCCCCCGGGCACACCCCCCGCCAAAATGTCGATATCCCCGTCGTTGTCGTAGTCCCCCCACATGAATCCACCGTCCGCCATACCGCCGCCCCCGCCGTCCACTTCTAGCTGGGTTGCGTTCATCGTCCCGTTGCCATTGTTCGTGTAAACCCGCAATTGCCGGGTGCTTGCTACCCACCCCAACACCCCAATGTCCAGGTCCCCGTCGTTGTCGAAGTCCCCCCAGCTCGTGGTTCCATACCTTAACCCGTTTCCGGCGCCGTCCACCTCGATTTGCGTCGCGTCCAAGGTGCCGTTGCCGTTGTTCTTGTAAATACGCAGTTCACGGGTGCTTCCGGTTTCTCCGTTCACCAGAATGTCCGGGTCCCCGTCGTTATCATAGTCCCCCCACGCCACCGTCCCCCACTTCAATCCGTTGCCCGCTCCGTCCACTTCGATTTGAACGTCGTCAAACCATTGGAAGTCCGATGCCACATACGCTGATGTGGTGTTGGATATGCTTGACCAGTTAGGAACTTCGTCGCCGGTCCACAAAACAAAGTAATAGGTCAGCCCGCTCGTAAGGCCTCCAATGGTTTTGCTTTGAGCCGACCCCGGGACCACATTCGTAGTCGATATCGAAACCGTTGCGGCGTTCGTGGGCGTGGTGCTGGTGCTCCAGGTGGGGGTGTAAGTTGCATACTGGATCCGGTAAGTGCCTGTTAGGTTGCCGTTCATGCTGTCGTCACCGGCGCTGGTCCAGCCAATCGTTACTTGCCCGGCCCCCGCCGTGGCGGTCAACGTGCTCGTGCTTGGCGGCGCGACGGAATACATTGTCCCGTTGCTTGACCAACTTGATTCGCCTAGTCCCGCGTCCACCGTTTTTACGCGATAGTAATACGTCGTGTCTGTGCGCAAGCCATAACTGGCTGTGCTTTGGGCGTTCCAGGGATCCGTGGATTTCATCACAACGCCGTAGTAAGTGTTGCTGTTGAATATCTTGGGCGGTTTCAAATAGCTCCCCATGCGGGGGCTGGCCCCCGTCTGGCCGGGGAACATCAGCACACCAAAATTCGATGTGGTGGATATTTGCAGATCGTAGGTCAACCCATTTTCCGAAATTGACCCTGTCCCGCTGTCACTGCCCGCGTTCCACGTAAAACTGGCCACGCTCACTCCGCTCGTGTTAAAACCCATCGTTCCTGCTAAGGTGCTTGGCGCTGTCGGCGTTGTGTTCGATGCGGTCAGTGACTGGGTGCTGAGATAAACGCTCAACTGCGAATTCGTTCCATCCGACCCCGACGTCAGAATGTCGAGATCCCCGTCTCCGTCCGCGTCGCCCCAGGCTGCGCCACCGCGAACCATCCCGTTCTCCACCTCCAGCGGTGTGGCGTTGAATGTCCCATCTCCCACGCCCTTGTGCAATCTCACTCTTCCAACACCGGGGCGTGTGGCCTGATACAAGGCTTTGATCTCTTCGGCGCTCAACGCCCGATTGTAGATGCGGACCTCATCGTAGACGCCAGGATAATTTCGGTTGGCGGCTCCCACCGTGTCTCCGATTCGTAACGCGGAATTATTCGTTATGGACCCGGAAAAGGAGTCCGATGTCCCTTCGACGCCTTCCAGATAAACTCGGATGGTTGTCCCATCCCACGTTCCAGCCACATGCCGCCAGCCGGCGCCACTGACCCACGCCGAATAGGCCACGTTCGCGGCATAATCTTGAATCCAAAATTTCATTAGTGCCCCATCGTAAAACAGTCCCCACCCAGCGTTCCACGACGAATTTGTGTTTCCCGCCAAAGAGTCATAAGAAGCGGGCGTACCAATCGTCTTTATCCAAACAACAACCGTCATCGCCGACGTGGGCTGGACAAAAGACGGGACGTTTAAGTAATCGTCCGACCCGTCGTTGGTCATGCCTTTTCCATAATAACCGTCACCCCAACCCGCCCCGTTCGTCAACGTCCCGGTATACCCGTTTCCGCTTGAATCCCCCGCGGACGTCCCTGTGTTTTCGTCCAATTTCCAATACGCCACCAACCCTGTTCGCCCCACCGCCAAAACATCGATGTTGCCGTCCACGTTGTAATCCCCCACCGCCACCGCGGAATTGGTCACACCCCCGTTCGACCCCGCCACGTTCGTCGCCGTGGCATTGAACGTCCCGTTGCCGTTGTTGCTGTAGGTGCGCAATTGGTGATTGGTTCCGTCCGTCCCGCTCACCAACACCTCCAAATCCCCGTCCTTGTCAAAATCCCCCCACGCCACACGCCCATCGCTCAACCCGTTGTTGCTCCCCGCCACGTTCGTCGCCGTGGCGTTAAACGTTCCGTTCCCGTTGTTGCCATACACCCGCAACTGACGGTTCGTGCCGTCCGTCCCGCCGATCAACACGTCCAAATCCGCGTCGTTGTCAAAATCGCCCCAGGCCACGCCCCCCGCCCTCAACCCGTTGTTGCTTCCGGCCACGTCGATCGCGGTTGCGTCAAAGGTGGCGTTGCCGTTGTTTTTGTGCACCCGCAGTTGGTTGTTGGTCCCGTCATAGCCCCCCGCCAACACGTCCAGGTCCCCGTCGTTGTCAAAGTCTCCGCAAGCCACGGCGCCTGTGCTCAATCCCACGTTGGCCGAGCCCGGCACTTCCACGGCCGTGGCGTTGAACGTGGCGTTTCCGTTGTTTTTATACACGCGCAACTGGCGGTTACTGCCGTCAGACCCGTTGGCCAACACGTCCAGGTCACCGTCGCTGTCGAAATCGCCCCAGGCCACGTCACCGTCTTTTAATCCGCTGTTGGCCGCCGCCACGTTCACGGCTGTGTCATTAAACGTTCCGTTGCCGTTACTTTTATACACACGCACCTGGCTATTTGCGCCGTCCGTCCCACTGACCAGCACGTCCAAATCCCCGTCGTTGTCAAAGTCACCCCAGGTCGTGCCGCCCTGGCTGAGTCCTCCGTTATTTCCCGGCACATCAAATCCAACACCGAATGTCGGCGGCACGTAGGGCGGAACACCCGTCACCGTGGAGGACACCGTCGACCAGTTTCCCGCCTCATCGGCGGTCCACAACACGAAGTACCACGTTTGCGGTATTGTGGGGCTCACCACAATTGTGGTCGACTGAACGACCCCTGGGGCCACATTCGTGGCGGTGATGGTGGACGTATAGGCGTTCGTCGGCGTGGTGCTGGTACTCCAGGTGGCCGTGTAGGTTGCGTATTGGATGCGGTAATATCCGGTGAGGTTGTTGTAATCCCCGTCGTCCCCCGCCGACGCCCAGGACAAGTTGATCTTACCCGCTCCGTTGCCTGTTCCCGCCGACAAAACCGAAACCGACGGTGCCACGGCCCCCATCGAGTGGATGGCGATTCGGCTGTTGTACATGTCGCAGACATGGAGGCGTTTCATTGCAGAGTCGTAATACAACCCTCGCGGATAATACAGGCCGCTTTGGCTTGTGGCGCTCGCGTTCGTGGTAAAGGTTGTTTGTCCAAGAACGTTAACGGCGTTTTCGCCGTCCGTAATGGTGGAAACGTCAAAGACGGTGACACGGTGCGCGAAAGCATCCGAAACGAATAGGCGGTTTTCCCCCGCGTCGACAAAAACGCCGCGCGGGTAATACATCGTGTTCGCGGCGATGCTTGTCGTCAGTGTGGTAAACGTGGTCTGCCCCAGCACATTGATGGCGTTTTCACCGTCGGTTATGGACGCCACATCATAAACGACGATTCGATTGTTCAATTCATCGGCCACGTAAAGAAGGTTTCCCGCCTTGAACACATCGGTCGGGTAATACAGGCTTCCGGCTGTCGGCGGCGTGGCGATGCTGTTGGTGGTGAAGTTGGATTGGCCCAACACGTTCACCGCGTTTTCGCCGTTAGTGATGGAGGCCATGTCAAACAATGTCACCCGTTGGTTTGAACGGTCCACGACATAAAGACGCTGGGCAGATGGGTCGTAATCCAAGCCCGATGGATAATTCATACCGGATGCGGTGACAGCCAACGAACTTCCCGTATAATTGGATTGTCCAAGCACATAGGCCGCGTTTTCCCCGTCAGTAATGGAATTCACATCGAACACAGTCACCCGATGCCGAGTGTAGTGACTGACGAAGAGATACCCCCGCACAGGATCAAACGCCAAACCCGATGGATTATCAACGGTGTATTGAGTTAAACCTGGATACGTTTTTAAGAAGTCCGGCTGACCAAGCACATAGTCAGGCGTTCGGTCTTGCAAAAAGTTACCTCCGTTCAAACCATAAACCAACACCCGGCTGGAAGAATAGTCTGCCACGAACAACCGGTGGGAAACGGTGTCCACAACCACGTCGTACGGCCGATCCATTCCTTTTTGAACAATTCCGTCGTGCGTGCTCAAACTCGTGTAAACCCCATTTCCCGACCCGTCGGTTTGACCCGCGACGTTTTCGGCGTTTTGTCCGTCGACAATGGTTGTCGTGGAAACATCAAACGACACCATTCGGTAATTGTTTTGATCGGCCACGAACAGACGGTTTGTGGCCCCATCCAAGCTAACCCCGCGGGGGATATACAGCCCAGCTTGGGTGGTGGCGCCGGAATATGCGGTAAAAGTGGTTTGCCCCAGGACGTTGACGGCATTTTCACCGTCTGTGATGGAGGCCATGTCAAAAACAACAATCCGATTGTTGTTGGAATCGCCGACATACAATCGTTGTGTGCCGGTGGAATACGCCAGTCCGTAAGGGGCCGACAAACCGTTGATCGTCTGGCCGGCCGAGCTGGCTGTGAAGTTCGATTGGCCCAGAACGTTGACCGCGTTTTCGCCGTCCGAGATGGAAGCCACGTCGTAAACAAGCACCCTGTTCCCGGCGTCCGACACGAACAATCGGTTGTTGACGGCATCGCTAACGACCATTTTCGGCGAATTCAACCCGTTGATCGAATTGCTGCCCGTTGAAGACGTGAAATTGGATTGGCCCAAGACATTGACCGCGTTTTCCCCGTTGGAAATTGATGCCAAGTCAAACACCAAAACCCGATTATTGGATGAATCGCAAACATAGAGTCGCTGGTTTACGCGATCGTAATCGACCCCTTGGGGGTAGCGCATCCCATTAACGGTAGTGGCCACACCGCTGGCAGTGAAATTGGCTTGTCCCAGCACGTTCACCGCGTTTTCGCCGTCCGTGATGGAGGCCACATCAAAAATGGCAACACGGCTGTTGTTGCTGTCGCCCACATAAAGACGATTGGCTCCGGGGTCGTATGAGACGCCAATTGGCCAGCTGAGGTAGGGAGCCGCGGTGTTCGGAATATTTTTATAAAAACTTAACTGGCCCAACACCTTATCGGCGGTTCGGTCAACGAGAACATTGCTTGAATTCAGATCGTAAACCACCACGCGACTGGCCGTGTAATCCGAAACAAACAAGCGGTGTGAAACCGTGTCCACATCCACGTCCCAGGGGAGATTAAATCCTTCCAAACGTTGGCTGTCGTAAGCGGTTCCTTCATTAAACACCGCCGCCCCGCCCGCATCGGTTTGGCCCACCACGTCTTCGGCGTTTTGCCCGTCGGAAATAACGGTATCACCCGCGCGCAACGCGGTCGACAGCACGACCAGCCCCAACGGGGCCAGAATTTTCTTTAATATGTCCCTTTTCATGCCCTAGCAGTCTACCCCCAAAACAAAACATCCGCAACCCCCCTAAGGGGACGGAGTATAATTATTCACATTCTAACAGGAGAAGTGACGACTTTTGATAAAGTTGTCAGGTATTGGGTTGCTAGATGCGGAGATGAGCTAAGGTCTAATTAGAACCGAATCCCGGCCTGGAGGCCGAAGTCGTAGGAGTCCCCGGTTAGTCCGATGAGAATCAGGCCTTGGGTTTCGAAAGGCAAATCCGCGGGGTGCCATACGCCGCCGGGGGCCAGGTAGGCTTCCTGAACGGCATCGGGCATTGCCACGCCGTCGATTTTGTCTTTGGCATGGGTCAACACACGAATGTCGCCGGATACCATCCACTCCGAACCCAACGAATACATGCCCCCCGCCGAATAACTGAGCGTGTTGCCCCAGTGGGTGCCGCTTCCTTCTGTGTAAAGTTTCATCCCCAGCTGGGCGTAGCCCCGAACCGCGCGCAAAGGCGCGGTCACGCCCGCGTTGCCAAAAAAGCCGAACCCGCCCGCGCCGATCCCGTGATCGGGGTCCCCTGTCGGGATCGAAACGCCGAATTCCCCCACCCCCTTCAAAAAGTTCCCCATCCACGACTGAGGCAACCGCCGCTTGGCCCCGAACGACAAATCCGTTAGTCCCGAATCGTCAAACGACCCGGCCGAATCCAAGGTTTTGATCCCCCAGGTTCCAGCCATCTCCCAATTTTTTTGATACATCGTCGTTAACGAATACCCCAAGCCCGTCGTATCGACGCCATAAGCCCCGCTGTTGGCCACGTGAGCGAACACAGCGTGGTTCCATTTCTGATTTGAAACATTCGCATCAAACCCCGGAGCCCAGGGCTCCAACATGTTCACCCGACTCCACCCAACAGCCGCCATTCCAACCACCATTCCTGCCAACACGCTTTTTCGAAAAATCTGCATTAATTTCTCCTTTAACCAAATCATATTTATTTACCGATAATAAAATAATTTTAGCTGTTATCCACAACTAATTTTAACTTACAATTGTTTGCGGATAATTTTTAATCGTCCAAATCGTTTGCGTTGAAGGTCAAGCGGTCGCCGCCCATTTCGTCGCTCACCGCGGCGTGGACGAAATAGCTGAACAAAATAGACACCCGCCGGGCGGGCAAATCCAACATCTGTTGGCGAACGGCCGGGGTGAGGGAATCCACGGCCCGCAAGGTTGTGGTTTTGCCCGGGTCCAAGGCCAATTCCCGCGCCACAGCTTCAATAGAGGGCACCGCGTCGGGCGCCAACACGTCGGAAAACGGCAAAAATAACCGGCTCATGAACGCCACCACTTCCACCTTTCGGCCCGAGCGTTTAATCTCAATGGCCTTGCCCTCCAGAATTTTGTTGCTGTAGGCTTCGGTTAAGGCCTGTTGTTGGGCCAACAACGGGGGAGGCTTTTTCTCCTTTTGATACATCGCGGCCGGTGTGGAATAAGAGGTCCGGCTCTTTCTTTTGGCTTTCTTGGTTTTCTTTTTGGCGGGATTGAGCTTGCGTTGGCTGGGAGCCGTCCACGCCGGCGCCGGTTCCGTCGGGGCGAACACGTCGGAGGGGTTGGACCCTTCCTCTTTGGCCTTTTTCATGCGCCGTTCTTTTTCGGCCTCGACAATTTTGTCTTGGCACTTGTTGATGTATTCTTTGGGCAGAGGATGGGACGGATCTTCTTTTTTGAGCCGCAAGAAAATCTGAAGCGCCTTGTTGTAATCGCCCTTGTCATACATCGTTTTACCTTGCTCCGCCAGGGCCGCCGGGTCCGCCGCCCACGCCAGACCTGCCGTCAAAACAGCGGCCATTCCAAAAAGCCATCCCCGCCTCATGGGTTTGCCTGCGCGACAAGATCCATCAAAAACTCCACCACAGGCCCCCGTTCTTGCGGGGGTTTCACCTCGAACACAAACCGATCCGCGTCCATCACCAGCGCGTCCATAAGGAACTTTTTCAAAACCGCCAGCCGTTTTTCCGCCAGCGGCAGTCCGGTCTCAGATTCATACAGGTTGACCCGGTAAGGCCCGCTGTCGTTGACCCGCATGGCGTTGAGCAACGAGCGTACCAACGGCACGGCCTCAACGGCCATTTCTTGCGAATTGTTTTGGAACAGGGCATGGGTGCGAAATTCAACGTGGCGAACCCCCGCCTGGTCAAACTGCATCACGTCTAATTGCATCGGATCGCCGAAAAATTGTTGGGGAAGGCCCCGGGGGTCTGTGAGACGCAACACCGGTTGGTAAACCACCCCGGCCCGCATCTGCATGACGCCGTCGGTAAACCCGTCCCAAATTAAAATGGCCGGAGGCTGAGAAATCCCCCCGATTTGATACACAGCCCTCTCGGTGGGGTCTTCCACGCGAAAGGTCCAATGGGTGGCTTCGTTGCCGAATGGCGCTTCCATCCGCACAAAGGGAGGCGTGGGAATTTTTAAAGCCAGGGGGCTCAATCCTTGCCTCGCGTCCACCACGGCCAAACCCAAAATTTCGTTGCCCGGCATATGGTCCACCGGGCCCGTTAGCACACGTTCCCCTTGGCCCGGCCGGGCAAACCCCACCACGTCTTTGAACGGCAAATCCATGGGCGGGGGGTCCAACACGATGGGCACTTCGTCTTGGGCCGCGGCTTGAATGTCTTGGCTGATGGTTTCGGTGCTGGTTGCTACCCGCTCGTTTCCGGCAATCGGCGCGGTTTCGCCCCCTTTTTCACCCGGGCCCAATTTTCCCGGCACATTTTCCAACTCGTCTTTTTCCAACCGGGGAGCGGTGCGCGAGATGACGGGCTTATTTTCAACCCCCGTCTCCGCCGACCAAACCACCCCGGCTCCAATCATTAAAATTAGGATAATCGTGAATGTTTTCATTTGATTGAGAACTTAAATTCAATCACGCCGTCTTGAACTTCGTTCCCCTTGGACGGATCCAACGGCTCAAACAGCCACTTTGACAGAGCCGATTTGGCCAACTTGTCCAATTCTGCATACCCGGACCCCAAGGCCGTATCAATATTTTCCTTCACCCGTCCGTCCGGCGTCACCGAAAACCGCAACCGAACCGTGGCTTCGATGCCTTTTTTTCGAAACCATTCCGGAACCTCGGGCTGTTCGGATTTCAACACCCCGCGGCCGAGCAACGCCCCTCGAATGGGGAACAGTTCTTTTTTCCGTTCTTCGGGTGTCAGCCTGCGGGGCTGAGCGGGGGCCACCGGCGCGTTTTCGTCCGGGCCCAAATCAATGGGCCCGGGAACGGCGATCTTCCCACCCCGATCTCCTTTGTCTTTTAACACCGGCGCCGCCGTTGTCCCGACGGGGCCCATGGAAACGGCGGCGGGCAACAACAACTTCGATGTTTTTTGGCCCCCGCCGCCCAACCCCACTTCCGCGCTCGCGGTGGGGCCTGTGGGAACATGGATGGTCTGCACGGGAGCAAGGCCGCCCGAAATTTTACCGCTCCCCCCCACAGCCAACGACTGGATGGAGTTGGGCGCCACCCGAAAAGCCCCCTTGTCCACGACCGGCGCTTTACCGGTGCCTCCCGCACTCGCCAAACCCGCCATGTCCGGAACCGCGGAAATTTTTGGAGCCGCCACAGCCGGTCCCCGGAGATTCATGCTGGGGGGCAACCCTCTTGCCCCAGCCAATTGAAGGTCCCTCACCGACACGGGCGGAGCCGGAATGGTTGGACGCAGACGGGCAATCCCGGATAGATCCACCGTAGGGGGTTTCACCCCCGGAACCGATTTGGGAATAAACACCCCTTTCGCCAAGATCTGATCGATGGCTTTGTCCCGCATGTTGATCACATACAATGAATCGTTTTTTTCTTGGACCTTTAACGGCGCTTTAAATTGCAAAAACAAGAGGGGCAAATGCAACGCAACCGCCAGTCCATACAGAAATACATCTTTTGAAACAGGCGGCCGCCCATACACCATGTCCCAATGGGAAACGGTCATTTTGAGGGCTCCTCATTGATGTCGCGGGTTCCTAAGGCCACATACTGAGCCCCCGCCTCTTTGGCGATTTTCATCAGATCCGTCAGGCCGCCGTATTTGACATGCTCGTCAGCGCGGATGACCACCACCACATTGGGGTCGCGGGTCCTCAGTTGCCGGCGGATTTCCGCACCCAAATCAGTCAATTCAACCGCCGTGGTGTTCACCGCCATGTTGCCGGCGGGGTCCACGGTGATGGTGATGTTGTTTTCCTGTTCCTCTTTGGAAATATGGGCTTTGGGCAACGTCACGTCCACCGGCGCATCGTCCATCATGGGCGACAAAATCAATAATATGACCAACAACACCAAACACAGGTCGATCACGGGCACAATGTTGACACCCGAAATGGCGCCGTCCCCGGTGATTCGCCGCCGCACGTCGTTCATCGACTACCCTCCATCGCTTTTACCAAAGAGACTTCTTTTGCACCCGCCTGGCGAGCGCCGTCCAACACCTCCACCACCCGCCCCACAAACACGCCGTCCTCGGCGCTCACAATCACGGGACGATTTTTTTCTTGCCGCACCGTATCCGCCAACGCGACCAACAAATCGGTCAAACTGTCGAAGGGCACATTGTTCAGTTTAACCCCCGACTCGCTCACCGCTATTAAAAGAGGCACCGCGTTCTCCGCCGCCGGTTCATGCACGGCCCCTGCGCTACCGGCCGACGCCTCCACCTGGGGCGTGGCCACCCGGATCATGGACTGGCTGATCATGGGCGACAACACCATTAAAATGATAAGCAACACCAACGTCAAATCGGCCAACGGAACCACGTTGATTTTTTCAGTCTCTTCAATATCGCCGTCCGTTGTTGGATCATGCATGGCTAAATCTCCTCACGAGTTAGACACCCCAACCGCAAAACAGTTCGCACCGGACCTCGTCAATCATCACACATCCCGCCCCAATGAAACGATCAACGACAATTCCTGGCCAAAAATATTGAGGCTGTTCAAAATATGTTTCAGCTTAAAGTTAAAGTAGTTGTAGATCAACGCCGCGGTCACCGCCACAAAAATACCCGCGGCCGTGGCATACAACGCTTCGGAAATACCCGCCGCCACCACGCCCGGACCCCCGGACCCCGTCAACGCCAAATCACGAAACGCCGCCATCACGCCCAGCACGGTTCCCAACAACCCCAACAACGGCGAAATAAAGCTCAACGTGCCGAACACGCCCAACCGACGGCTCAGCATGGATTGGGTCCGCTGGAAATAAAGGGTCAACACATGATCCATTTCCGAACGATCTTTGGATTGGGCCGCCACCAGCAACGCCCCCAACGCTTCCGCGATCAATCCCCGTCCCTGCCCCGCCAAACTCTGGGCTTCTTTCAGTTTCCCAGCCAGCACATGTTCGCGGATGTTCTTAAACAAGACCGCGTCGATTTTTCCGCTTTTGGCGAAAAACATGGCCCGCTCAAAAAGAACCGCCACCATGATGACCGACAACACCAACAAAATCGGCATCACCAAACTCATCTTCAACAACTCAATGAAACTCAACTCGTGCATAATTCCTCCTTAATATTAAAAATTACTGCCCCGCTCCGGCCAACGCCGCCCGAATGGCGGCCAGCTGTTGCTGAGCCAACCCCCGGCTGGCTTCGTCCGTCGCGTTTTTTTCAACGTCCCCATACACCGACAACGCCCCTTCAGCGTCGTTGGCCACCAAATAAATATCCGCCAACGCCAACAGGCCGGCGATGCGGTACGGATCGGATTTCGCGGAAACTTTGATCAACTGCTCGTAAGCGTTTTTCTCGCCCACCGGTTCGGACAAACTTTTGTGCAGGCGAGCCAACAAATACAACGCCTGTGGGTATTCCGGCCGTTTGGGCGGAACCCGCCGATAGGTTTCCAAGGCCCGGCTTTCCTGCCCGACCTTTTCCAAAAACTGGCCCAACTGAATGATCGCGGCCCCCACATCGTCCGCGCCCGGAAACCGCTCCGCGTATGCCAAATACGTCAACGTGGTTTTATCCACATCGCCCAAACGGGAATAGGAAATGGCCGTGTTTAACACCGCGTTCTTGGCCAATTCATCCGATGGAAATGTTTGGCTGAACTCTTCAAACACGGCCGCGCTCCGCTCAAAATTGTTCAAGCTAAAGTAACACACCCCCAACCGAAACTGGGCCGGCGCCTGATTGGCGTTGCCGGGAAAACCCTGCAAGAAACTTTCGTAGGCGGACGCCGCGTCTTTGAAATTGTCCTGATAAAACAACGATTCCGCCCGATAATACGACGCTTGGGGCGCCCACGACGAACTGGGAAACTCGTATAAAATTTTCTGGAAATTATCCCGGGCCTGGTCGTATTTTTTGTCGTTGAACAATTTGGCGCCTTCCCGCCAATACACGTCGGCCAAAACGGGCGTTTTTACCTGACCGCGGAACATCTCCTCCATTTCGGCCACCGACATGCCCGAATTATACGACGCCAACTGGATGTAATTGCCCACCTGGGCCAGTTCCGGGTCCGCCGGAAAAAGTGTTTTAAAATCTTGATACGCTTTAATGGCTTTTGTCCATTCCTTGGCGTTGAAGTAGGCCTGGCCGATTTGAAATCGCGCGTCGCGAATCCAGGCCGACTTGGGAAAATCCCTCACTAACTTTTGGTATCCGGCCACAGACTCCAGATATTTCCCCAACTCAAAACGGGTCCGCGAGGCGCGAAACAACGATTCCCCCGCCCTGGAATCCCGCGGGTATTGGGACGACATCCGTTCCCAGGCATCGGCGGCGTCGTTGTAATATTCCGCTCGATACAAACTCAAGGCTTGCTGGTAAAGGGCAAACGGCCGTTGATCGTTTTTGGGGTCCACCTGCTCAAGCCGTCGGTAATAAGAAGCCGCGTCTTCGTATTTTCCCGAATTGAACAAGATGTTCGCCGTGTCCAAGGTCAACTGAGCCATGAGAGGGCGGTTGTCGGCCTCTTGGGCGCTTTGAAACGCCCTCTGCAAAACAGGCAACGCGTCCTTAACGCTTTTGTCCATGGCGAAAGCCAGCGCTTGGGCGCGCAATCCTTGCGACAGCCAGTTGTGTTCCGGCGGAGCCATTTTTACGAAATCCTGAAACAAATTTTGGGCCAGACCGTAATCCCGCAACCGCATGGCCGCGTGACCCATCCAGTAAAGGGTTTCCGGAAACCGTTTTTGAACCTCGGGGTCCACCCGCCGCCACAAACTGCCCACTTGCGACGAAATGGATTTGTATTCCCCGGCGCGGAAAAAGTTGATGGCCGACAGCTCCGCCGCCCGGGCCGCGTAAGGCGTCGTCGGAAAATGTTCTGTGACCAACTGATACGCCGCGAAGGCTTCCGCCCGTTTGCCCAACCGTTCGTAGGCGTAGGCCTGCAACAACAGCGTACGAGGGCTCAGTTCGGGGTCTTCGGACTCTTTCAGGAACTGTTTGGCCAACCCCACGGCTTTTTCGTAGTCGCCCTGGGCCGCGTGGGCCCAAATCAGCCGGTAACTGTTTTCCAACGCCCGCTTGGAATCGGAGCCCCGTTTTAATAGGCGAATTATTTTCCCAAACTCGTTCTGAGCGGCAAGGGAATCCGTTAACAAAAACTGCACGTTGGCCGCCAAAGACGGTTCCAATTTACGAACAACCAGCTGGTCCAATCGGGCTTCCGCGTCTTTAAATTTCTTGAGCCGAATATCGCAACAGGCCAACCGGTAAAGGGCCAGATTGTCCCAATCCCGCGAGCGGTGGGCCAAATAAATTTCTGAAAAAGTGTGCGCGGCCAGCAAAAAGTCTCCCTGGGTATAAAAGGTTTCCCCCAGCTCAAACCGGGCCCGATCGGCCCAAACTGTGTTCGGATGTTCTTGCGTAATCCGCCGAAACACCCCGCTGGCTTCCGGGTACCGCTTCAGTTGGCGATAGCAGAGACCCGCGAAATAGTGGCTGGCGGGGTTGCGGTCATCGCGCAACAGCGAGTCCAAGGCCGCTTGGAATTTGCGGGCTTGCCATTGAATGAGCCCCATGGGAAGCATGTATCGCGGATGGGATTTGAAAGCGGGGTAAAGGGCGGCCACCTCCCGGTATCGACGGTAAGCCCCTTCGGAATCCCCCGTTGAAAGCTGGGCCACGGCCAGCCCGATCATGGATTCCGGCACCAACGCCCGCACAGGGCCTTCCATCACGGACGTGTAATACCCAACCGCGTCGTTGTAACGGCCCAGATGCATCTGGCACGCCGCCAAACGCAACAAAATAGAGTATCGAAAATAAGAATCTTTGGAGGGAACATCGGCCAACACTTTTAACAGCCGGGCCGCGTCGGAATAATTGCCCTGGTCCATGAGCATGTCGGCCACGGTATGTTGGGCCCCCACCTCTTCCACGCCAGGGGCCACCTTGTGCAAAAATGTCAGTTGATTTCGAACCGCGTCTTGAACCGCTTCACTTTGAAACGAAAATTGAAACGTACGCAACGGATCTGAGCGAACTTCTTTTTTTTGTTCCCCGGCGCCAAAAACAACCCCTGAAAAAGACAAACATACCAAAACGACGAACCGGCCGCCCCCAAGTGAGCGGGGTAATCCTCTCCTCTTGCGAGAGGATGTCCCGAAGGGACAGGTGAGGGAAATATCCCTTAAACCAGTTAAAAATCCAAGTGAGCGATTTATTTTATTCATCGGAATTTAAGTCATGCAACAAAACGGCCACAACCACCACGTTACTTCACGGTCAATAGAGAGCGGCCTTTGGCGTCCGTTCGCCGTTGGTATGGATCTCGAATCGTTTTTCCATCGACGATGAAACTGTAGGAAAAGTCCCCGGGCAACAAGCTAATCGACGTGGACCACCGTCCTTTGGCGTCACGAACAAAGGATTGGGGTGTCCATTTATTAAAATCGCCAACCAATAGAACTTCTTTGGCGTTCGAATTATCGTAAGAGAATGTTTTGCGTGCGGTCACAGGTTTGGTTTTAGGTGAGGGTGCAGGTGGTGTGGGTGGTGTTGCTGGGGGGTGGGCCGCCGTTTCGGCCGCCACCGGAGCAGGCACACCGGGTTGCGCCGTTACGGGGTTTGCTTCCCCCGCCGCGTCTGGGGCTGTCGCCTGCACCAATTCCACGGGTTCCGATGACCCTCCCGAAACAACAGCCGAGGTTCCTTCCACGGGTAAATCCGCCTCGAACGAGCTTGCCGACATTTCTCCAAGCAATATGTGGTATCGAGACCAGGCCCCATGTCCGGAAAAAAACATCACGACGATGTCCATGAAAATAAAAAGAATAAGCTGTTTGCGTGTCATGACACGTCTCCGCCCGCCGGACCTTCAGCCAGTTGTTCCAACAATTTTTGCAACCGGTCCACTTTTTCCCTTAGGACTTTCACCTCGGTTTCCAGCCCCGCCGAAACCGGGGCGGCCGGACCAGACGGCGCTCCGATCGACGAGCCCGTTTTCACTTTTTCCGCCAACTCTTCCAACTTCCGCTCGGAAACGCCGACTCGCCTCATGAGCGGGTCCAAATACAACGGGTCTTTTTTAACCTCGGATTCCAATCCCGCTATCCGCCGGACCAACGTTTCATACATATGAAAGTCCACGCTCGGTTTTGCGTCGGCCTCGTCGCTCGCCCCTTCCGCCCCCGCCGCTTTCGCAACCAGTGTATTATCGGACTTTGGACTCGCCAAAACGGCCGGTTTCACCGGTTCGGCGGGAGCCGTCGCCGTTTCAACTCGCGCGGGGGCAACCAAAGTCGACGCCGTTGTCGGGGAAACTATTCCATCGGCTGGAGCCGTTTTCCCGTCCGGGGCCTTTGCCAAACCGGGTGTGTCTTTGCCAGCGGCCAACACCACTGTTTTTTCCGACTCTTTTTCTTTCGTTGCGGAGGCTTTTGGATCCACATATCCCGGCGGCAACACCCGGGCCGGGGCCGCGGGAGGCGGAGGAATGTTTTTCCCTTTTTTCTTTTTTCCGCTGTCTCCGTCCCACATCATGGCGCCTTCCAAGGGGTTCACAGCCGACGCGGCAACCGTGGGGGCCCCGGCGTCTTTTTTTAAACCTTCCGCCGTTTTTGTCGGACCGGATACGCCATCCCTTTTGCCATCCGACTCTACCGGTTTGGGATTGATCAACGAAACAGGGTCGGCCTTTTTTTCCGCCGAGGCCAAAAATGTTTCAGCGACGTTAGCGGCTTTTGTCTCAATCGGTTTTTCGGGGGAGGGAGCGGGTTTCGAATTTTTCTCTTTCACAACAGGCCCGGTTTCTTTTTTTGTCCCAGCCAGTTTTCCGATCAACCCGAATAACAGCACAGTTGAAAACACGAAAATGCCCGTGTAAAGGGCATACTCCATGTCCCCCATCATTTCAACGTAACGGCCCAGAAATTCCATCATGATAGAAATCTAATGGAAATAGCGGTTTTTGTCAACATTAAATTCTCCTTAAATTCGCCGAAAGCGTTTTGCGAGGTCTTGATCAGAAAACCTCAAGAAAGCCGGTCGCCCGTGGGGGCAGGTCCAAGGGCGCGGGGCCTTCTGCAAATTGGTGATCAGCCGGTCCATTTCAGACACCGTTAACGGATCTCCTGCTTTGACAGATCCCCGGCAGGCGGCCCGGGTTAAAAAGGCGTCCCATCCTCTGGGGATCCGACCCAACAACAGGTCTTCCACCAACCCTTCCAGAAGTGACCGGGCCCGGTTTCCCTCGCTGAGCAGAGCCGGAACAGCCACCACCCGCCACGCCGATCCGCCAAAGGGTTCCAACCCAAATCCCAACTTCTCAAAATCGGTTTTTTGGTTTCGCACCAATTCCGATGCTTCTGGCGACGGCTCCCAAAGCCACGGCAACAATAAAACCTGTTTTGCCGGCGTTTCGGTTTTGGCTTGTTCGCTTAATATTTCATACAGCACCCGTTCCGCCGCCGCGTGTTGATCAAACACAAAAAACTGATTTTCCAAACGCGCCAAAATGTAGGTCGAATAAAGTTGGGCCACCGCTTCAAACCGCGCCGACCGGAACACATTTATCTGCAACCCCTCGAGAGCCCCATCGTCCCGGGGAGATTCGTCCCCGTGGGGAATTTCAGCGGCGGACAACCGGCCCTCGGGATTGAAAGGGGCTTGAAGATTAAACGCGGATTGGGATTCCATCCGGGTAATCTTGGTTGGAACAAACGGATCCCGACGTTCTCCCACGGCCGGAGATGAATCGGAAATCGCTCGAGGCGCCTCCGTTGAGGCCAGGGGGGCAAACACCGCCCGCGTCTGAACGCTTTGGCCCAAGGCGTTCTGCACAGCCCGGCTTAAAAAGTCGTGGGCCTCGGATTCGTGGGACAAGCGAACTTCCCGTTTTGCCGGGTGCACGTTCACGTCCACTAGGCGCGGGTCCAAGTCCAAAAACAACAACGCCGCCGGATGGCGCCCCACAAACAACCGGCCCCGGTACCCATCGTATAGGGCATGCAACAAGCGGCGGTTTGTGATCGCCCGGCGATTAACAAAGAATCGCTGGTACCGGGCCGTGGACTGGGGTTCGTTGACATCCGAAACCCATCCGCGCACGCGCATAAACCGGCCTGTTTCATCGACCGGTTTCAAGCCTTTCACCCGTTCGGATCCCCACAGGGATTCCAATCGTTCCAACAGACGGGACGGGTCGTCTACCGCCGGCAACGACAACGCTTCTTTCCCCTCCGACACCACCCGAAACCCCACGCCCGGCGCCGACAACGCGGCGTCTTCCACAACCCGAAACAACAACGACCGCTCAGTGGCATCGGTTTTTAAAAATTTTAGCCGCGCGGGCACGCCGAAAAAAAGGTCGTCGGCCGTCACGCTGGTCCCCACGGGCGCCCCCGCCGGACCGTCAAAGACGATCGTTCCCCCCTCCGCCCGAATGGCCCAGCCTTCCCCCCCCGGCGTGCGGGTAACCAATTCAAACCTCGAAACGGCCATGATCGACGGCAACGCCTCGCCCCGAAAGCCAAATGTCCCGACTCGCTCCAAATCATCCAAGGCGTTAATTTTGGACGTGGCGTGGCGTTCCAAAGCCAAACGGGCGTCCTCCGGGGTCATTCCTTCCCCGTCGTCCGCCACCCGCAATCGCTTGCGTCCGGCGTCGCGCCATTCCACATCCACGCGGGTGGCCCCCGCGTCGATGGCGTTTTCGATCAACTCTTTTAAAACGGACGAGGGCCGCTCCACCACTTCTCCGGCGGCAATTCCCCGAATCATCTCTTCCGTTAACTTCCGAACCTTCCCCATTCCCAGATCCTCCCAAAAAGGAGACCGACTTATTTCAACTTTACCGGCTTTCCACAGAGAGAAAAGTAGTGGCACTTGCGAAAACACACGTCCTTGACGCCAAACGACAGTTTCAGTTCGCAGTCTTGAAAATCTTCCGCCATCCGGTTGATCCGATCAACCGTGTCTTTTTTAAGATGCTCAAACGCAACGCCGACGGCGGTGGTTTCGCCTTTGGGCGTCACCCACGCCACCCGGCCTTGAAGTTCGAATTCTTCCAACCCAGGAACATCCAACACCAATTTCAGTTTGGACTCTCCGGAAACGTGGGCAAACACAACCAACGCCATCCCCCCCGCGGACAGATTGGTCAACACCGCGGGCACTTCCCTGGCCGACGGGCCCATCACCGTCAAGTCGACGGGTTCCGCCATGTCTTTTAAAACGGGAAATCGTTTGTGGTTGCGTTTCTCTGTTTTCAACATAAACCCTCCCAGGTCAAATTTACAGTTACTAACCAGTCCCTTATTTAGGCTACATTCTGGCCAGTCAATTTTGCGGCGACGCGAAGCCGAATTTTCTGGTCGTATCGGGAATACGGACAGAAAATTCGGCAAAGCGGTAGCCCAAAAGGGACTGGCCCCGAAGGGGGAGCCCCCTTTTGCCCGGCTTCTGTG
>JAYRXX010000022.1:0-72850 GCA_041917295.1 Elusimicrobiota bacterium | reverse complement strand
TGGATCGCTGGGGGAGTCAGGCGCGGTCGCGTAACCCCACCGGTTTTCCCTGCGGTTCGCAAGGGCCCATGGCCGCCACCAGCGGGCCGGTGTCCCTGTCGTCTAGACAAATTTGAAAATGACTTTTTCAGGGAGCCCTACTTCTCAAAAAATATATAGAACGGGTAACATTTGTCCCAGAAAATCCGATAAAACCACTCCTTAGAGGGAAGAAGAAGGACCTCCCTTACTTGGGCTAAAGTCACTATTTTTGAGTCGTCCGTTGTAATGGTCATAATCCCGGATTATGACGACTCTCCGCGTCCGCATCAAGGTCCTCTGTTCAGGCTCGACTTGCATTGGAAACGACCGTTTCTTCAGGCTCATCTTGTATTGGATAATTCTGGCTGTTGCCGGGGAGTAGGGGATTGACTATCATTGATGGCATCGAGACGGTTTGACCATGGGATTTTACCCCGCGTTTCTAAATCTGTCCGGCAAGCACTGCCTGGTGGTGGGAGGCGGTCGGCTCGCTTTGCACAAAACAGAAGATTTGCGAACGGCGGGGGCTCGTGTGACGGTGGTGTCGCCGCGATTGGATCCGGGGTTTGGGCGAATGAATGACGTTCGCTTGATTCGGCGGGCCTTTCGACCGTCGGACCTGATCCTGGGCCCGTGGCTGGTGGTGGCGGCCACGGATGACGAAAAACTCCACGCGCGCATCGCGCGCTTATGTCGGGCCCGGCGCATTTGGGCGAACGTGGTTGACCGGCCCGCCTTGTGCGACTTTATTGTTCCGTCGGTGGTGCGGCGCGGGCCGGTGACGTTTGCGGTGTCCACCGGGGGACTTAGCCCCGCCGTGGCCAAATTTTTGGGCGCGGATCTGCGCCGTCGCTATGGGCCGGAAGTGGGTCGGTTGGCCGCCGTTTTGAAAGGCGTGCGGGCTGAATTGTTGCGGGTGCCGATTCGGGCCCGACGACGACTGTTGGAAGGGCTCGTGACTAAAACCTGGCTGGCCCGGTTTCAGGCGGATGCCCGCGGCGCGACGGCAGAGTTCCGCTTGCTTGTCAGGCGGCAAATCAAATCCCTCACCCTGCCCTCGGGTCAGCGGCTCTGCCGCCCCAGGTGCCCCGAGCTCTGCGAGGGGCCTCCCGAGAGGAGAGGTTCAAGAATTCCTGAGGGTTGAAAAATCTTGGGAGCTCATGTGCAAAAAATTCAGGCGCTTCTTTTTGATTTTGGCTTAATCGGGTATGTGACCGCGGTGGCCCTTTACTTGGCCTACGTTTTTTCGCGGCGGGATCAGCACGCGGTTAACGGGCACCGGATCCTGTGGGGGTCGGCGTTTCTTCACTTGGCCAGCTTGGGTTTGGGTTTGTGGCTTGAAAGCCATCGTCCGGGTCATGTGGCGTTTGAGTTTTGGAACAGTTGGTTCGAAAGCCTTTCATTGTTCTCCTTTTTGATCGTGGCCGTTTTTTTAGGTGTTCAGACCCGGGCGCGGTTGGCCATCTTGGGGGCGTTCATTTTGCCCTGGGCGGTCTTGTTGATGGGGATGGCTTTGACCAACGCCTTTTTGGCCAGCCCCCGCTGTCCGTTCGCTTCCGTTGAGGACTTTCTGAAATTGGCCGACACCGCCCGACGAATGCCCGCGTTGCCGGGATCCCTCTGGGCCACGGTTCATGTCCCCCTCCTGTTTTTTTCCTACGCGGCCTTCGCCAACGCGTTCGGCATCGGGTTGGCTTTCCTTATCCAAGAACGCCAACTGAAAACCCACCGTTCCACCGAGTTGGGGTACCGGTTGCCCTCTCTCGAAGAAATGGACCGCCTGATCGCCCGTTTGATCGCGTTGGCGTTTCCGGCGTTCACGGGGGGGTTGGCGTTGGGTGTTGTGTGGGCTCACTCCGCCTGGGGCGAGCGCTGGGCCACGGACCCGAAAGTGATTTGGTCCGCGGTGGTGTGGGCCGTTTATTTGGCGTATTTGGTTCTGCGCTACGCCTTTAATTGGCGCGGTCGGCGGGGAGCGTATTTTTCCTTGGCCGGGTTCGGGCTTGTTTTGGTCAGTTACATGGGCATCAACACGGTATCGAAATCCCATTCCTATGTGGTGGAGGACCGCCCTTGAACCGGTTGCGGTTGGTGGGCCTTTCTCACCGCACCGCGCCGGTCCAATGGCGCGAACGATTGGCCGTGCCCGACGGCCGGGTCCCGGAATTTTTGGCTGACCTGCGCCTCAAAGCGGGCGCGGGGGAAGCGGTGGTGTTGTCCACCTGCAACCGGGTCGAGCTTTACGCCGTGACCCCCTCGGACAACGATTGCGAATGTTTGTTGCGCAAAGGACTGTTGGATCTTCACGGCGACGTGGCTTTGGACACCTGTCTCTACGCCCGCGATGACCACGACGCGGTTCATCATTTGTTCCGCGTGGCCGCCGGATTGGATTCCCTGGTTGTGGGGGAAGCGGAGATTTTGGGCCAGGTCAAACGGTCCTACGATTTGGCGCGTCAGTCCGAGACCACGGGCAAACTAACCAACGTCCTCTTTCAACGGGCTCTGTTTGTGGGCAAATCGGTCCGATCGGAAACAAAAATTGCCGAGGGGCCCACCTCGGTCCCCAGTTTGGCCGTGTCCTTGGCGACCCGGATCTTCGGCAATTTGGCCGAGTGCCGCGCTTTGGTTGTCGGCGCCGGGCCCATGGCCGAACTGGCCGCCCGGGCCCTCAAAAGCCAAAAAGTGCCCCATCTGGCCATTGCCAACCGCACCCTCGAAAAAGCCACCGCCATGGCTCAACAGGTGGGCGCGCATCCGACGCCGTTCGACGCCTTGCCCCGTGAACTGGTCTTGGCCGACATCGTGATCTGTTCGACGGGGTCACCGGATTTCATTTTTCGCCGCGACGCCGTGGCCGCCGCCTTAGACGAACGGCGCGGGCGGCCTCTCTTTTTTATCGACATCGCCGTCCCCCGGGACGTGGATCCCGCCGTGGACGAATTGGAGAACGTGTATCTCTACAACATCGATGATTTGGAAAGCCTGGTGAACGAAACCCGCGTTCGACGGGAGGCCGAAATTATTCAGGCCGACCGGTTGGTGGACCAAAAAGCCCGGGAGTTTGCCGCTTGGTTCGATGCCTGGCGTCACGGAACCCGCGCCGCCTTGCGTCACGGACACGATTCTTTGGCCGTGGAAGCGGAGCCCGGATGACCCTCCTTCGGTTGGGCTCCCGCGGAAGTGCCTTGGCTCTGGCCCAGTCCAACCATGTCAAAGGGCGTTTGGAATCTTTGTTCCCCGATCTGCGGGTTGAACTGAAAATTATTAAGACCACCGGCGACAGGTTGGCCGACGCGTCGTTGGCGTCCATCGGCGGCAAAGGGGTTTTTACCAAAGAATTGGAAGAGGCCCTCCTTTCCAAAACCGTGGACCTGGCTGTCCATTCGTTGAAAGATCTTCCCACGGAACTTCCCGCCGGGCTCGCCGTGGGCGCGATTTTGGAACGGGAAGATCCACGGGATTGTATGGTCGCCCGGTTTGGCGAACAATTGATGGAATTGCCCCGGGGATCCGTGATCGGGACCAGTTCCCTTCGTCGCCAGGCCCAGATTCGCGCCGTTAAAAAAGGCGTTCGTATTGAAGATTTGCGCGGCAACTTGGACACCCGGTTGGCGCGGGTGGCCGCGGGGGATTTTTCCGCGGTGGTCGTCGCCTACGCGGGCGTGCGCCGGTTGGGCCGTGTTGGGGAAGTCACCGAAGTGTTGCCACTCAACCTCATCCTTCCCGCTCCCGGCCAGGGGTTCGTGGCCGTTGAAACCCGCGCCGAAGATCCCTCCACGTTGACCTGGGTGTCTCGATTAAATCACGAGCCGAGCCGTCTTGCCGCTTTGGCGGAACGGGAATTTTTGTCCACGTTGGGCGGGGGATGTCGCGTTCCCATCGCCGCGTACGCCCGTCGGGAAGGCGACCAGCTGGTTTTGGACGGCCGCGTGACGTCGGTGGACGGAAAAAAAGACGTCAAGGGCCGTCAATCCGGTCGGCCCCAGGACGCCGCCCAGATCGGGGTGTCCTTGGCCCGCCGGCTTCTCGACGAAGGCGCCTTGGAAATTTTGGAATTATGGGGCGCGTAATGTTGGTTGGGGCCGGGCCCGGTCGGCCGGATTTGATCACTCTGCGGGGCGTTGAGTGTTTACGCCAAGCCGACGCCGTGGTCTTGGACGCGTTGGTGGACCGGCGCGTGTTGAGCCATTGTCCCCCCGGCGTTCAAATCATCGAAGCGGGCAAACGGGGCGGCGGGCGGGTGTTCCTCCGTCAGCCGGCCATCAACCGGTTGTTGGTTCGGTTGGCGCGGGCGGGGAAAACCGTTGTCCGCCTTAAAGGGGGAGACCCCTACTTTTTTGGTCGCGGGGCCGAAGAGGCGGAAGCCTTGGCCGATCAGAACATTCCGTTCGAAGTGGTCCCCGGCGTCAGTTCGGCCACGGCGGTGCCGGGGTTTGCGGGCATTCCGTTGACTCACCGGGGCCATGCGTCGACGGTCACCGTGGTCACCGGCCATGAAGGTCGGGAAAATCCCTATCTTGGCGACAGCGTCGGCCAAGCGGCCCGGCGGCGGGGGCCCGGCGTGGATTGGACGAAAATTTCCCCCACCGGGACGTTGGTTGTTTTGATGGGGCTCAACCAGTTGCCCGGCATTTCCCGTCGCCTTTTAAATTTGGGTTGGCCCCCGGCGCTTCCCGCGGCGGTCGTTCAATGGGGCAGTTGGGCCCATCAGCGCACGGTTCGCGGGACCTTGTCCGACATCGCGCGGCAGGTTAAGCTTAAGGGCATCGGCGCGCCGGCGGTAATCGTGATCGGCGATGTGGCGGGCCTTGGAACCAAACTGGATTGGTTTAAAAAACGGCCGCTCTTTGGAAAAACGGTTCTTGTGACCCGCGCGCGGGAGCAGGCGTCGACGCTCACCGCCCTGTTGGAAAACGCGGGCGCCCGCGTGATTGAAAGTCCGCTCATCTCCATTTCTCCCTTGCCGTTAAATAAAAGGGGTCGGGGCTTTTTAAAAAATCTTTCCCAGTACGACGGGGTTCTTGTCACCAGCGCCAACGGGGCCAAACTTTTGGCAGGCCATTTAAAGGGGCGCGAATGTCCCCCCGGGGACGAATGTCCCCCTGTGTTCGCCATCGGCGAAAAAACGGCCCAAGCCCTTCGGGCCGAAGGGGTGGCGGTTTACCGGACCGCCGAGACGTTTCAATCCGAAGGGTTGGTCAAATTGGTGGGACGGCGATTGGACGGAAAAAAGTTTTTGTTGGCCCGGGCTCGGGCGGGGCGCGATGTCATTGAATCGGCCCTCGCTCGGCGAGGCGCGCGGGTGGACCTGTGGCCGTTGTATGAAACCCGGCCGGTGGCGTTGTCGCGCGACGCGAAGGCGGCCCTCTTGTCCGGCGCGGTGGACGCGGTGACCTTTACCTCGTCGTCCACAGTGACGTCGTTTGTGAAAAATTTTACGCGCGCCCAACGGCGCCGCCTTTTTTCCCGCACGCGCGCCCTGTCCATCGGGCCCATCACCAGCCGTGCTCTTCGGGCGGGGGACATTCGTCCCCAGGGCATTCGCCCCCAGGGCATTCGTCCCCAGGGCATTCGCCCCTTGCAAGCCCGCGGCGCCGCCACCGTCGAGAATTTGGCGGCCGCCGTCGTTCGGGCGCTTAGGGACTGTCATTATGCTTGACGAACATTATGTTGGCGGAGCATCATCTTTGAATTATGGTTGAGGTCTTCCTATGAAAACGGATCCAAGTAACAATTCGTTGTTGCGGGCGCTTCGCCGGGCGTTGGCCGAAGCCGGCGCCATCCATCGCCGGGGCGCCCAACGGACCCTTCGCATCGACCACAAGGGGCTTGTGGATATCGTGACCGATGTGGACCGCGCGGCGGAGAAAAAAATTCTCGGCGTGTTGCGCGGAACGTTTCCCGACCACGGGTTTTTGATGGAAGAGTCCGGGGCCCACGCCTCGTCTTCCCGCTACCGGTGGGTGGTGGACCCGTTGGACGGAACGGTGAATTTTTCCCATCGGATGCCCATCAGCTGTGTGTCCATCGGGCTTGAAATCGATGGCCGCGTCCGGATGGGCGGGGTGTACGATCCGTTTCGCAACGAGGAATTCATCGCCGTGCGGGGGAAAGGCGCCACGTTGAACGGGAAAAAAATTCGCGTGTCCAAAACCGACAAGCTCATCAACGCCTTGCTCGTCACGGGGTTCCCCTACGACCGGACCGAGAAGGCCGCTTTCTATTTGTCTTTTGTCGAGAAGTTTATGAAGCAAACCCAAGGTCTTCGCCGGTTGGGCGCGGCCGCCTTGGACATGGCCTATGTGGCCGCGGGTCGGTTCGACGGGTACTGGGAATTTAATCTGAAACCTTGGGACGCCGCCGCGGGCCGTTTGCTCGTGGAAGAGGCCGGCGGGCGGGTGACGAATTTTAGCGGACAGCCTTACGCGTTGGCCGACACCTCCCAAACCTTGGCGTCGAACGGGCGGGTCCATGGGGCGATGCTTCGCCTATTGTCGGATTCCGATAAAGTAAAATAGTCTCATGTCATTCCCTCGCACTCGGCTTCGGCGGTTGCGCGCGTCAGCGGCGGTTCGGTCCATGATCCAGGAAACCGCGTTGACGCCCCGCGCTTTGATTCAGCCCCTGTTTGTGCGGACCGGTCGAAAAATCCGTCGGCCCGTGGCCAGCATGCCCGGCGTGTTTCAGCTGTCCGTGGACCAGGCGGTTCTGGAAGCGCGGGCGGTGCAACGGCTGGGGTTGAAAGCGGTCATTTTATTCGGTCTTCCGGACAAAAAAGATCCCGTGGGGTCCGACGCGTCCGATCCGGACGGCGTTGTTCAGCGGGCCGTGCGCGCCATCAAACGCGCTTGCCCCAACCTGCTGGTGATCACCGACCTGTGTTTGTGTGAATACACCGATCATGGCCACTGTGGAATCCTCAAAAATAAGGCCGTCGACAACGACGCCACCCTGGAACGGTTGGGACGCATCGCCGTTGTTCAGGCCCAGGCCGGCGCCGATTGGGTGGCTCCCTCCGGCATGATGGACGGCGCTGTGCGCGCTGTCCGCCGGGCTTTGGACAAGGCCGGTTTTACCCACACCGCCATTTTGGCGTACGCCGCGAAATACGCGTCCGCTTTCTACGGCCCGTTTCGCGACGCGGCCCAGTCGGCTCCGTCGTTCGGCGACCGGCGTACCCACCAGATGGATCCCGCCAACGCCCGGGAAGCTCTCCGTGAAGTGGCCCTGGATATCCGTGAAGGCGCCGATTTGGTTATGGTCAAACCCGCTCTCGCCTATTTGGACGTCATCCGCCAGATCAAAGACCGGTTTCCCGCCCCCGTGGTGGCCTACAACGTGTCGGGCGAATACGCCCTCGTTAAAGCGGGCGCCGCCAAAGGGTGGATCGACGAGCCGCGGTTGGTCGACGAAATTTTGCTTTCCATTAAACGGGCCGGAGCCGACCTTATTATTTCGTATCACGCCCTGGAGTGGACTCGGCGATTTCGGGACCGATGAAACGTCGCGCCTTCGCGGCGGCCGCGATCTCGATCGTTCTTTCGGTGTTGGTCGGGTGCGCGTTTCGGTCCGGGGTTCGCCCTCCGGGTGATCCCGACTTGGGCGTCACCGTCCGGTGGTGGGGCCATTCGTGTTTTTCGTTTCAGGACAGCGCGGGGCGCGTCCTTCTGATCGATCCGTTCGACACCACCGTGGGGTTCGACACGCCCCGCTTGAAACCCGACGCGGTCTTGATCACCCACGACCATTTTGATCACAACGCCCTTCCTAAACCCGTTGCCCCTTCCGCCGGAGCCGCGCGCGCTGAACCCGGTGCCGATCGGCCGGGCGCCGCTGGGGCCCAAGCGGCTCACGCGCCTTCCTATCCGTTCGCCGTTGTTCGGGCCGCCGGGATTACCACCGCCGCCGGGGTCGAAGTGACGGGCGTGTCGGCCGACCACGACAACGAAGGCGGCCGTCGCCACGGGGCGACCCTCCTGTTTGTGTGGAACATGGGCGGCCTTCGGTTCGCCCATCTGGGCGACATCGGCCAGGCGGCCCTGCGGCCCGACCAAATCGCCGCGTTGGCCGGGGTGGACGTGTTGTTTATTCCGGTGGGCGGACGAACCACAATCGACAGTATTCAAGCCGCCGCGATCGCCCGCGCTCTGGCGCCCCGCGTGGTGGTGCCCATGCATTACGGCACGCCCCGGACCCGCTTTTTTGAGTTCGATCCCCTGGACAAATTTCTCTCGGGTTTTGATAAAGTGGTGCTGTTGCCGCCGGGCGGGTTTTTGCTGAGGCACGCCGCGTTGCCGGAGGAGACAACCGTGTTTGTCCCCGCCCTGCCATCGGAAGGAGGAAGGCCAGAGTGACACGATCCGAACAGCTTTTTCGCCGGGCGCAAGGAATTTTTGTGGGCGGGGTTAATTCGCCCGTTCGCGCCTTTCGCGCCGTGGGCGGAACGCCCGTCTTTTTTAAAAGCGGGCGGGGGTCCACCCTGGTCGATGTGGACGGGCGAAAATACATCGACTACGTGGGATCGTGGGGGCCTCTTATTTTAGGCCATGCCCCGTCGGTTGTCGTTGACGCCGCGCGGCGGACGTTGCAGAAAGGGTCGTCGTTCGGCGCGCCCTCTCCGTTGGAGTTGGAATTGGCCCAGCGGGTTCAAGCCGTGTATCCGCGGGTGGAACAGATCCGGTTCACTAGTTCTGGCACGGAGGCCTGTTTGTCCGCCCTTCGCTTGGCGCGGGGGTACAACGGCCGATCGATGATCGTCAAATTTGCCGGGTGTTACCACGGGCACGGCGACAGCCTTCTTGTGGCCGCCGGAAGCGGTGCCCTCACCTTGGGCCACCCCACGTCCGCCGGCGTTCCACCCGAACTGGCCCGTCTCACCGTGGTTCTTCCCTACAACGATCCGGCCGCGCTGAAAGCCGCTTTCGCTCAATGGGGCCCGCGCATCGCCGCCGTCATCGTTGAGCCCGTGGCGGGAAATATGGGCGTGGTGGCCCCGTCGGGGCCCTTTTTGGCCGCCCTTCGATCGGTGCCCCGTCGGCACGGCGCGTTGTTGATCGTCGATGAAGTCATGACCGGGTTTCGGTTGGCCCCCGGCGGCGCCCAAGAGCTTTTGAGATTACAAGCTGACATCACCTGTTTCGGCAAAATCATCGGCGGCGGGTTTCCCGTGGGCGCCTTCGGCGGGCGCAAAAACATCATGCAAAAACTCGCCCCCCTGGGGCCCGTTTACCAGGCCGGCACCCTGTCCGGAAACCCCGTGGCCATGGCCGCCGGCGCCGCGACCTTGGCGGCGTTGCGTCGGCGACCCCCTTACACCGCGTTGCGCGATCGGACCGATGCGTTGGTGCGCGGGGTGCGCGATCGGGCACGTCGTTACGGACGCGAGATTACCGTGAACGCCGTTGGGTCCATGTTCACCGTGTTCTTTGCCAAAGGGCCCGTGACCGATTTGGCCAGCGCCGAAAAATCCGACGCCAAACTGTACGGTCGGTTTTTCCATGGGCTCCTGGAGCGGGGTGTTTATTTCCCTCCAGCCCAGTTTGAGGCGGCGTTTATGTCGGCGGCCCATTCGGACCGCGACATCGACAAAACCATCGCGGCCGTGGATCGCGTTTTTCGGGACCTTTAATGAACATCCTTTGGTTGGCGGAAAAAGAGGTCGAAGACCTTATTACCGTCGAGGCGGCGTTGCCCCTCGTGGAAGAGGCCTTTGCCCACTTGGCGCGCGGCCAGGCCCAAATGCCGCCCAAGTTGTATTTGGAGTTCAAAGAATACGGCGGCGATTTGCGGGCTATGCCCGCCTATATTCCACAGCTGTCGTGCGCGGGAAAACGGCCGTTTGCGGGAGTGAAAGTGGTCAACTCCCACCCCGGCAACCCCGCCCGCGGGTTGCCCACCGTTGCGGCCATTTATGTTCTCAACGACCCCGAAACAGGCATGCCCATCGCCGTCATGGCGGCGGGTCGTTTGACGGATATTCGGACCGGCGCCGGGGGCGGCGTGGCCGCCAAATTCTTGGCCAGGAAAAATTCCACCGTTTTGGGTTTGGTCGGGGCCGGTCGCCAGGCGGTCACCCAGTTGCGGGCCCTGTGTTCGTTGTTCCCCATTCAAGAGGTGCGTGTCGCCGCCAAGTCTGAGGCGGAAGCCCAGGCTTTTTGCGCCGCCCAGGGTCGGCCCGGGGGACCGGCTTTGCGGGCCGTTTCGGTTCAAGAGGCGTGCGATGTGGATATTTTGGTCACCACCACGCCCGGCCGCGAAATCGCCGTGCGATCCGACTGGGTTCGCGAGGGCACCCACATCAACGCCATCGGCGCCGATGCGCCCGGAAAACAAGAACTCGAAATCGCTTTATTAAAACGCGCCCGCCTTGTCGTTGATAGCCCAGAGCAGGCCATGCATTCGGGCGAAATCAATGTCGGGATCGATCAGGGCCTGTTGGGCGCGCGCAACATCGCCGCGTCCCTCGGCGAAGTGGTGATCGGCAAAAAGCCCGGACGGCTTTCGGATCGCGACATCACCGTGTTCGATTCAACCGGTCTGGCCATTCAAGACGTGGCGGTTGCCGGGTGTATTTATCAACGCGCCGTTCAATTGAAACGCGGCCTGGCGCTGGAATTGTAATCGACTAAAAGGATGATTGATCATGCCCGACATTAAACCGTTTCGCGCTTTTGTTTACTCCGACGCTCTGCGCAAAAAAATGAATCGTTTGGTTTGCCCGCCTTACGACGTGATTTCGCCGTCGGGGCGCGAGGCCTTGATTAAACAAGACCCCCTCAACTTTGTCCGCGTCGAACTGCCCGCGGGCGACCCCGCCACCCGTTACCGTCACGCCGCCCGCCAATGGGCCGATTGGCTTGATCAGGGCGTCTTAAAGCGTTCCGGCACGCCGGCCTTTTACGTGTATGAAGCGGCGTTTCGTTCCCCCGTGGACGGGCGGCCGTTGGCGCGGCGGGGGTTTTTTGCGGCGCTGAAAGTTGTTCCCTGGGGCCGCGGGGTTTTTCCCCACGAGAAAACGTTGCCCACCGCCAAGGTCGACCGGCTCCATTTGTTTAAAGCCCTGCGCGCCCAAACCAGCCCCATTCAACTGCTCGTTCAGGACCCGTCGGGGCGCCTTGACCGCTTGGTGCGCCGTCGGGCCGCCGGGGACCCCTGGGTTCGCTTTAAAGACGCCGCGGGCGTGACGCACACCTTGTGGGCCTGGGAGGCCGATGCCGACGCAAAAACCCTTCAAACACTCATGGCGGGGTCGCCCTGCGCCATCGCCGACGGGCACCATCGCTACGAAACGGCCCTCGCTTACAGCCAATGGGCCCGCAAAAACAGGCCCCACGGCCCTCCGGCGTCAGACCGGGTGTTGGCTTATTTCTCGTCTTCCGACGATCCCGGTTTGGAAGTGTTGCCCACCCATCGCGCCGTGCCGTGGGAAAAACGCCGGTTCGTGCAGTTGGAAAAGTGGGGGACGCTCACGCGGGTTTCCGGGTTGGGTGCGTTTACCGATTTGATCGACGGAAAAAAACCAGGTGCGTTGGAGGCGGGGGTTTTTTATAAGGGCGCATTTTATCGGTACGCCTTCGCCAAAACGCCCCCCCCGTTGCGGGGCACGCCCCACGAACGGTTGGCGGTGGCGCGGTTGCACGCGGGGCCGTTGGATGGGTTGGGAAAAGAAGATTTCTTCTTTACCCGAAATCCCAAAGAGGCTGTTCAGCGCGCGCGCGACACCAAAGGGTGGGCCTTCTTCTTAGCGCCCAACACCGTCAAGGAAGTGGTGGACGTGGCCACCGCGGGCTTTGTGATGCCGCCCAAAAGCACGTATTTCTATCCGAAAATTCCGTCGGGCATTGTCAGCCATTCGTTGGAAGGCGCGCTGTAGATCGGCGAACGATCCAGCTCAGGCCCCCTAAGCCCGTTACAACCGAAATCAATAGCCCCCCTTCGAAGGCGGTTGACCGGTATCGCCAGTGGGTTTCCCATTTTCCGTCGGGCACAGGCACCGCTTGGAAGGCGTGGTTCGCCCGTTCGATGGGCACGCGCCGTCCGTTGACCCAGCACGACCAGCCCGGATAAAACGTTTCGCTTCGGACCAGCCAGCCTTTTCCTTCCCCCTGGGCCCGGGCATGGCCGGGGCCGTCCGACCAACCCGTGACAAGCGGGGCTCCCGCGGGGGGGGGCGTTTCGGCGTCGCGCTGGACGATGGGCGGGGGGGATTCGATCACCACTTCTTGTCGGGGATCCCAGGGCCCGGCCAAATAGGTTAACCGTTCTTCCGGGTTGGTCATTAAGACGGCTTGTTTCACCGCCGTTGTCCGGGGCAGGGCCGTGGGGCGGGTATACAAGAGCGCGTTCGGACGTTGGCCCACAAACTTCGACGGGGCGGGCAGGTTTGTCGTCGACATGGTCGGGTTTCCTCCCAGAAAGTCCAGCATCGCCGAGTCGCCCGGAAGGTCGGGAACCCGCCGGCGGTATTCCACGAATTCTTTAATCCCAAACACCTCATACGACCACGTTTGATGGACACGATACGGCAACGGCACGTTGGGATACATTACTTCCCGGGCGCTGGCGTATCCTTGGGTTAAATTTGTTCCGTCTAAAACTTTTTCACCTTTCATCGTGGCGGGGGCTATGGAAAACCGGTTGGCGGATTCAGCCAACGATCGGGTGAGGGAGGGCCGATCGTGGTAGATCGACGACGGGGTCCACGGTTGCAAACTTCGTCCGAACAGGCCCAGCTCCGCCAGGGTCAGGGCCCAGAGAGCCGCCCACCTCTTATGACGGAAAACGAGCCATGTCCCCGCGAAAATCAGAATGGCCGTGGCCGCGGTGCCCCCCGCTTGCATGACCCACCGGTGTTGGTTTTCCGATAGAGACGTGAGGCCCAGAAGGCGGTGGAGCGTCCATTCGCGCAGGTCGGGCGACAGGGCCAGAGCCACGGCGGGCGCCAGCAGGGCCCCGGCGGTCAGCGCCGTCCAGGCATTTCGCCCGGGGCCGGGATGCGCCATGTTCGTCGATGAGAGGGCCAAACTCAGCCAAAGAAGTATGGACGCGTTGGCAAAATGCGTGAGGTATCGAAGGCCCGGCACAGCCGATCGGCTCCATCCAAAAAACGGTTCAATGCCGAACGCCCATGCCGATCCCACGGCCATCAGGCCCGCCAACACAACCGTTTTCCCTCGCGGGGTCCGCACGAGGCCGCTGAGGCCCAGGATGCACAGCGGGGTTCCCATGAAAAATGTCGCGAGCCAGTTTCGCTGGATCGACCAGAACTCCGGCCCGAACGGCGTCCTTTCTTGAAAAGCCAGGGCCACGGTGTTGGTGAGACGGGGAATCCACAATTTCAGCAGGTAGATCGGGGTTAACAGGTGCTTGCCGGCGTCCGTTTCGGCGATCGTGGTGCGAAAGGATTGGCGCGCGTTTTCCCATGACACCGCGATTTGCGGCAGGGCCAGAAAAATTCCCGCGAGTGTGGCGGCGGTTAAACAAAGAAAAATCCACGTTCGTTCTCGCCCGCTGCGTCGGCGCGAAAAGGCCGCGTGGGCCGCGCCCGCGAACGCCAGGACCGCCGCGTAATAACTGAATTGGGTGTATCCCGAAAAAAATGTGAGCGCCCAGCCGACCGCCAAGGCTTTCCAGCTTTCCCCCAGGCCGAGCAGAAAAAAGAGCGGCAAGCTCCACATCGTTCCGATCGCCGACGGGAATTCCCAATGGCTCACCGCGAAACCGCCCCACGCTAACCCCAGCGCCGCCAGGCTGGCCGGTCCGTGCGCCGTCGAGCCCGCCGTTGCGGTGCGGCCGATCCAGCGCCGGGCCAATAAATAGGTGAACATAAACAGCAGGCTTTGGCTGATCACCAAATACACCCCGTTGCCCGTGGTGAACGGGCACAGCCAATACACGATCGCCGCTGGATTAAATATCATCACCTGCGGGTTGCTGATAAACGGTTCCCCGCAGGCGGAATACGGGTTCCACAGCGGGAACCGCCCCGACTGGATTTCTTGCGCCGCGTACGTCAACCAGGGTTGAAACGAATAGGTCATGTCCCCGACGAACAGAGTGTCCCCCGTGATCACCGGATACAGGAACACCCCGGCCGTGACCAAAAACAGAACCATCGCTCGTTTCATCTCACGGATCGTCATGGGTTCAGTGTAGGACATGCTCGTCTTCAAATCAACCGCTGGGTCGGTTGGGTAGATCAACAAAATGGATGCCGCTTCGTCCTGGAAATTGCCACAATAATGGGGCGGTGGGTGTTGAGTCGATCGTAACTAGGGACGGGTTGGTTTATTCAATAAGGGGGATCTCTTATGAAAATCGTGATCGCTTACGAGGGGGCCGGTCCCGGCGAGGCCGCTCTGGACGATTTGCCCCGGGCCGGGTTGCCGCTCGACGGGCAGGCGACCGTTTTGACGGTGGCCGATATTTGGCCCGTGGCCGAGGAAGATCCGTCGGACGCCGTGGCGCGCGCCATGCCCTACGTTGCCCAAACCCGCGCGCGGGCTAAAAAATTGTTCGCCGAGGCCGCCCTCGTGGCGCGCCGCGGTGCCGCGCGCGTGCGCGCTCTGTTGCCGGAATGGCGCGTGACCTCCGAGGCTGTGGCCGATTCCCCCGCGTGGGCCATTTTTAAAAAGGCCCGCGATTCCGGAGCGGATTTGGTTGTCGTCGGTCGTCGGCCCGCGTCCCGGATCACCCGGTGGGCCATCGGCAGCGTTTCGTCAAAGGTCGTGGCCGAATGCGCCGCCTCGGTTCGGGTGGTTCGGCCCCGGGTGAAACGCGCCGAGGATCCTCTCCGACTGGTTATCGGCCTGGATGGGTCCGCGCATTCGGACAAAGCCTTGGCCCAGGTGCTCGGACGCGTTTGGCCGCAAGGAACGTTTGTGCGCGTTGTGGCCGCCGTCGACGATCGTCTTCGTCACGCTCCCCTGGGAAACCCCGCTTTGGCTCGGTTTGGAAATCCCTCCGACAAGGACCCCCGCGCTTGGGTGGGTCGACTGGTCGAATCCGCCGAACGCCGTCTTCTTCAAAAAGGCTTGGCCGCCTCCGGGCGGGTGATCGACGGCGACCCGCGCACGGTGTTGGCCGATCAGGCCGCCCGGTGGCGCGCCGACGCCCTTTTTGTGGGGGCTCGGGGGCAGTCGCGATGGGAGAGGACCTTTTTGGGAAGCGTCTCGGCTTCATTGGCCGCTCAGGCGCCGTGCACGGTCGAAATCGTTCGTTAATTTATTAAAATACCCCTATTGTGAACGTCTACAGTCGACACACGGCGGATCGAGCGGTTGGCATTCCGGTCGATGGGGTGGAGTTAAAAGGGGAGCTCTTTTTGCCGGACGCGCCCACCGGGGTGGTGTTGTTTGCCCATGGGGCGGGAAGCGATCGTCACAGCCCGCGCAGTCGCAAGATTTCCGACGTTCTCACCGCCGCCGGCATCGCGACGTTGTTGTTTGATCTCCTCACTCCGATCGAGGCCGCGGAAGACCGATGGAAGGGGCATCTCGGTTTCGATATCCCTTTTCTTTCCCGTCGTTTGGCCGCCGCGTTGGGATGGGCCGGGGAATCTCCCTTGACGAAAGAATTGGGCGTTGGGTTGTTTGGGGCCGACACAGGCGCCGCGGCTTCTTTGGTTGTCGCCGCCGATCGGCCTCTCGAAGTTCAAGCGGTGGTGTCCCGGGGCGGCCGCCCGGATTTGGCGGCGGATCAACTGCCTCACGTGGTGGCGCCGACGCTCTTGATTGTGGGCGAAAACGATCACCCCTCGTTGGTTTGGAACCAGGACGCGTTTAAACGGTTGGCGGGCGATCATGTGTTAAAAACGGTGCCAGGCGCGTCGCATTATTTCCCCGAGCCCGGCGCGCTCGACCAGGTGGCAAATTTAACGTCCGATTGGTTTTTAAAACATCTTCAACGACTGTCTCCGCCCCATTCGACAGGTGAAGGGGCCGGATAGAAACCAATAATTGCCGAGGTAGCTCAGCTGGTAGAGCATCCGCCTTGTGACGGAGGCCAGGGGCCGACGGAATGGTTGAAGGCCGCTAGGCCTGAAACCATAAGCGGGAACTGCGGGAAAGTTGAAAGAATGCCGAGGTAGCTCAGCTGGTAGAGCATCCGCCTTGTGACGGAGGCCAGGGGCCGACGGAATGGTTGAAGGCCGCTAGGCCTGAAACCATAAGCGGGAACTGCGGGGAAGTTGAAAGAATGCCGAGGTAGCTCAGCTGGTAGAGCATCCGCCTTGTAAGCGGAAGGTCGTCGGTTCGAACCCGATCCTCGGCTGATTTTGTTAGGTCCTGGTTTGGCCGGGCGACAAGGAGAGACAATCGCGTGAAACGTTCGTGGACGGTGTTGGCGGTGGCCGCGCAATATGTGTTGTCCGCGTGCATGGGGCCGGTTCAGGCGGAGCCGAGTTCTTCAACGGCCGAGGCCGCCCGGGCCCAGATGAACCTTCGGGCCGAATCGGCGGCGGTGCCTCAGCTGGTCCGCTTGGTGGACGATCGAAATCTTCAGACTCTTGACCTGGACCGGTCAGGCCTCGACACGTTGCGAGACATCAACAAGTTGATTACACCGGCGGGCTACCAAATCAAATACCGGTTTCGGGAAATCGGCGTGCCGGTGGCCCAGGCCTTGTCGTTGTCCCGGGATCGCCAACTTCAAAATCGGTTGTTGGAGACCGCCCGGTTTGAGTCCGGTCGACGGTCCCGGTCGGAAAGCCTTCTTGTTCTTTCGGCCCAAAAAAATCCCGCCCATCTCAAATATTTCAAAGAGGCGCTTCTCGACAGAGACGTGGCCATTCAGTTCGCGGCGGTGGAATCGCTGGAATTCTGGAACCTGCCGGAAGCCGTTCCTTTGTTGTTGAACGCCTCCGAACGGGATTGGTCTCCTTTGATCCGTGTGTTTGCCGCCCAAGCGGTCCTTCGCATGGGGGACTCGCGGGGGCGCGACCAGTTGCTGAAATATTTAAGAGACACCAATTGGCTGTTGCGGGCCATGTCGGCCCGTTACCTGGGCGAGTTGGGAAAACCTGAAGACGCGGACCTGTTGGTGAGCCGGATCGCCGCCGAACAAGACAACCCTTACGTTGTGGCGGAACTGTGCATCGCGGGACTTAAGCTCTTGGCCCGTCGGGCTCCGGTGGTTGTCACACCGCCTCCCGAGTCGCGTCCTTCAGCGGCAAAACCGAAGGTCCAGGTGGCGCGTCCGTTTATGATGGAACCGTTGGTCCTGGCGGCCCCGCGCATCCGAGTGTCGGGCGCTCAGTTGGTGCCGCCCCAAATTGACACCGAACTGATCAACCTTTTGGAACAGTTGGCCGATGCGCCGCCCACCGAGTTGGTGATCGACGACAACGTCGCCCAGCTGGTTAAGTTGGTGACCCCTCAGGGGTTTGGTTTGTATGTTCGATACACGGACCTTAACGCGCTTTTGACCGAAGGGTTGGCGGGAACCACCAACCAAACGTTAATCCACCGGCTGGAAACAATTGCCCGAACCGGTCGCAACACGTCCGCCCGAGCCACCGCGTTTGTGGCCTTAGGCCACGATCCCACCCGGGTGGATCTGAGCCTATTTGAATACGCTCTAAGAGACGCGTCCATCCAAGTTCGTTTCGGCGCGGTGGAAGGGTTGGCGGCTCAAACAAATCCCATGGTTCGGGGAATTTTGGCCGGGGCCGCCCAAACCGATGTGTCGCCGGTGGTTCGGTTGTTCGCCGCGCAGGCTTTGGGTCGGCGGGGGGACGCCCAGGGGGTGGACCTCGTCCGTCGGTATCTTAACGATCCCGACTGGGCTGTCCGGGCCATGGCCACTTACTTTTTGGGACAGTTGGGCGACGACGCGGATTTTGAGCGGATCATGATCAACCTGGACCGGGAGACCAACGACTATGTTATTTCAGAAGACTGTTTGGCTGTCTTGAGGATGTCCCTATGACAACCGTGCCATTGCTTCACGCGTTGGTGGGGACCGGCGGGGCGTGGGTTATCTACCTATTAATTTTGGCGTCCGTGTTTTCCCTGGCGGTCATCGTCGAGCGGTTCTTCGTTTTGCGCAGGGAACGGGGTTTTTACCGGATCTTTCGTTCCGCTTTGGCGGATCATCTGGACCAAGGCGATGTCAAATCGGCTTCGGCCCTGGTGCAGAAAGCCCCCGGCGCGGCGGCGGCCCTTTTGCGAGTCGGATTGGCCCGTCCCGAAGCCGGGCCCGCCGCCGTGGAAGAACGGTTGGCCGCGGCTCGCATTGAATCCAAGTATCAACTGGAACGGCGGTTGTGGGTGTTGGGCACGTTGGGCAACAACGCGCCTTTCGTGGGGTTGTTTGGGACGGTGTTGGGCGTCATCAAGGCGTTCGCCGATTTGGCCGGGGCTGAAGGGTCCGGGCCGGAAGTGGTGATGGCCGGATTGTCGGAAGCGTTGATCGCGACGGCGGTGGGATTACTTGTGGCCATTCCGGCGGTGATGGCGTACAACTATTTGATGAAACGGGCTGGTGAGTTACTGGCGGACGTGGACGGCCTTTCGCGCCGGCTGTTGGCGGCGCTTAAAGAAACGTCTCGGTAATGGGTTCCAGCGACTCCAATTCTGAAGGTCTCATTACAGGGATCAACGTCACTCCGTTGGTGGACGTGGTGTTGGTGTTGTTGATCATTTTCATGGCCACCGCCCCTTTAATCGTTAAAAAAGCCATCAGCGTCAACGTGCCCCGGGCGGCCACGGGCGAGCGGGCGTCGGCTTCCTTGCAGGTGACGATCACGGCGGATCAAAAGATTTATTTGGAAAAATCGCTTTTCGATCGGGCGGGATTGGCTCAGGAACTGACCCGCCGCCAGCGCGTGGAACCCGATTTGCGTTTAACTCTCACCGCGGAAGAGGGCCTTCCTTACGGTGTGGTCATGCAGGTGCTGGACACAATTCGCGGCGCCGGTGTCAAACGAGTGGCTTTGGAAGTGCGCCCTCTGCCGCCGAGAAAATAGTTCGGACAGGGTGGGCGGCGTTGGCCACCGCGATCCAGCGGCATCATCCTGTTTAAAGGAGGGGCACCGTGGCATTTTTTAGAGATACGCCCCCGTTTCGATTGGGCCTGGAACTGTCGGTCTTGGTTCACAGCGCGTTGTTTCTGACCTTGACCCATGCGCCGCCGGGGGTTTTTGATATTTCTCCCCAGTGGGCCCGCCGAGATCCTTTGGAAGTGGATTTGACTCGGCCTCACCGGCTGACTTCCGACCCGAAAAAGGCTTTTAGGTCCAACAATCCCGGCACCGGCGCACCCCGGGTGGAAAAGCCCACCCCCGAACCGTTCCAAGCAGGGGGAGGGGTGGCCGCCAAAGGCGTGGATTGGACGTTGCCAACCTCTGCAACACGGATTTTAGAAAACCCCACGGATCTCGGGAATCCTCTCTCAAAATCCACGGCGCCGTCCACGGGGACAGGCACGGTCGAAGGCGACAGCAAAGGGCTGGGGGGTTTGGGAACCGGCGGAGACGGAGAGGTGGACTGGATTTATTTGACGGAAATGCCCCGCTTGTTAAACCGAGACGAGCTTGTGAAAAATGTCTTGCTTTTGTATCCCAAAGCCGAGCGCGCGGCCGGCCGTGAAGCGCGTGTGGTGCTATCGGTGCACCTCAACCGAGATGGGGCCGTGTCCGGCGCGGAAATAGACGAATCGTCCAGCCCTCACTTCGACGAAGCGGCGATCAAGGTCATTTCCACCGCGCGGTTCAGCCCGGCCCGGGTGGGCGACCGATCTGTGGCGGTTCACATGTTTTATCCCATCGATTTTGTTCTCACCGATCAATAAATAAAATCCGGAAAAAATTTCCCTTGAAAGGGTTCGGTTTCGGGTATAGGCTTTAGAGAGAGAAAACCCATGCCTGAACGGACTAACGTTGCCCTTAATCTTATGTTGGCGGCCACTTTTTTTTGCCCTCATCTGTGGGCGGAAAAATTTGAATGGCATGAATTGCCCGGGACCGGGGCTGGGTATGGTATGGACGCCGCCAATTTTGCCTACCAGAGCCTTCATGAATCCATACAGACAGGTGACATTGACGGAAAGGGGCTTCGTGACGTGGTTGTCCTCGCCGATGGGGCGCTTCCTCAAGTGGACGATTATATTAATCCGGGCGGGTTTATTGATAACGGCCACTACCTTTGGAATTTTAATGGGATTGGCAAGGAGTCGCCCAACGTTCGGGCCGGGTATCGGGGGGACCCTTACGGAAATCCCTTTTATGTCGGAAGCGACCTGGTGTGGTATTTAAACGACGGGTTTGGGCATTTTCGTCCCTTTCCCATAACACCCGGTGGTTTGCCCCCAACAATTTATCATGGTAAGACGATGGAAGTATGGGATTTGGATGGAGATGGGGACGATGACATTGCGGTGTGGTGCAGTTCGGGATATTTGCCCACCGACGCGGCCTTGGGCGCCCGGAAGGTGGCCTGGTTTGAGAACCGGCGTATTCCCGACGGGCTGGTGGGACGATCGCCCCAGTTTGTTCAGCATGATGTGTTGATAGGAAATTTTGTGAACGGGGGTGTCACTTATTGGGGCTCAAATCCCCGAGGCGGCACTGTCGCCGACATGGATGGTGACGACCGACCGGACTTGGTTGTCTTGAACCATTCCACGTTTACGGTGCCGGCGGGCCAGACGAACCTTTACTGGATTAAAAACACGGGGGTGCCGGGAGCGGGGCTGTTTGATCGGAGTGCGGGAATTGTTTCCGCGGTAGACTATCGGGACCCCTTTGGCATTGCGGTGGTTGCGGCGGACATCGATAAAAATGGGGAAACGGATTTGGTCGTGGCTGAAAACGGCACCCTGTTAACTGATCGGGAAATAACTTTTTTTAGAGACAGTGGTTCGAGTTTTAATCGAATCACAGTCCGCAATAATTTTTTCGTTGCCCAGTCGATGGCGGTGGCGGACCTTATTTCTGGAGGGTGCCGAGAAATTGTGGCTGGTGGACAAGGCGTGGCACCTGTCAACTCTCCCATGGCTGTATTTTCAAATTCCAATTGTGCTGGAACAGGAGCTTGGACGCGGACCTTTCTTCCCGGGGCTAACGCCGAGCCCGGTTTTGTGTGGGATATCCGGATCGCCAACATGAACAACGATCCCGGCAATCGGCCCGATGTTTTGGCGTTTTATACCAGCACCAACACCACGGCGGCGGCCACACTGCCAGCGGGCCGGGTTTCATCGGTCACGGTGTGGGCCAACGACATCAACACGGTCGCCCAATGGCGTCGCTTTCCGTTACCGGAAAACCGAGCTCTTCCCCCCATGACATTGAACCAAGGAGGTGGTCTCGCTCTGGGGGATTTTGACAACGACAACGATGTGGACGTGTTTCGAAGTCATATGGGAACGGACCTCGCTTTTTTTGAAAATACCTGGAACACGGAACGAAACATTCAATTGAGGTCAACGGCGGTTCGAGGGGGTTTGCGGCAAGTGATCACGTCCTTTTTTTCAGTCACCCCCGATCGGACAGTGGGGCCTTTGGTCGGACAAGAGGTTGAAAGTCGATGAGACGAACGATCGAAAACTTTCGAGGCGGTTTTTCACTTGTTGAGCTTATGGTGGTGTCGGCCTTGATCCCCGTGATCATGATCTTTCTATTTTCCATTATTCGAAACGTCGGACAAGGGGTGAATTACATTCAACAATCTTTGCCCCTTCATCGAGACCTTCAGTTCGCTAAGCAGACAATAGAAAGGGACCTCCTGTCAGCGCCCAGAAGTTCGTTGGGCAACGTTTTGCCGAATCCGGGGTTTGAAGCGGTTCCCACCCGGATTTCCACATTTACACCGACCCCCGCGGATTTTTGGACGTGTCCTCCCGTGCCGCTCCTGCGGTCGCTGGGTGGTCGGGTACTCTACTCGATAGGATCTGTCAGTAATCGACCGGAGTTTCGCTACCAAGGTAATTTTGGCCTGGGCCTCAACTCGTTAAACAGGTATCAGGCGTTTTCCCCCACGTTTTTACTTGCGGATGGAGAACGATATTTGGTCGGCGGTTGGATACGCCAAACGATTGAACCGCTTTTCGGCGGCCCAGGGGACGGATTTATTCGGTTGCTCGGCGACACCGATCCATGGCCGTCGACGGAACTTGTTAAGCCGTCATTTTCAGATATGGCGAATCCGAATTGGACATTTCTTTCGTCTTTCGTTGACGCTGTGGGAGGGTTCAACTATCGGGTGGAGCTTGGGATCAATTTTGAACCGAGGGGGCTGGTTTCCCATTTCGGGTTTGACGATGTTGTTGTGACCCCGTTGCGCACTGAATTGACACCGACGAGCGGGCGGGTTTTTGAGTTCGATCGATTTCAATCGGCGGGTGCACTGGCGGGGCAACGGGTCAAAATGCGATATCGCTTGGTTCCCTGGCAAAACAGCGGCCAACTGATTCGTGAACGTATTCCGTTTGGTGGACCTGTGGAGGAACTGGGACGACTCAATAGCATCCGTCGATGCCAATTGGCCTGGGATTTTGGCGAACCTGTCCCGGGCGTGATCGGCGCGGCCACGAATTTTAGCCGGGGTCTTAATTTTCCGCTGATCGTGACGCTCGAAGCGGGGGCTGTTGGCGCTACGGGGATTCAAACGGAATCCTTGAGTTTTTCCGTTCTATCGGAGGTGCCATGAAAAGGCGTTCCGATCAGACGGGGGTAACCCTCACAGAGGTCGTGATCGGTGTTCTGATCATGACGCCGTTACTGGTGATGATTTTGGGAGTTTTTATGCGATCGGTGCGAGGCGTGGTGGAAACCTGGGACGAAACCAAAGCCGTGGCCGTGGCCCAACGGATGATGGACCGTATTCTCACCGCCCGATGGGACGAAACAACGCCGGTCACGGGTGGGGTTACACCAGCTGGGAGCACGACCTTAGGCCAGGAAGGAAGCCTTATGAATGACATCGATGATTGGAATGGATTTTCTGGGCCGGATTCCTTGGCAGGTTATGAGCAGTTTACCCGATCTGTGACGGTGCAATACGTGAACGTTAGCAGTGCTGGAAATGTTTCCGTTGTCACGTCTACGAGCGCTTACAAAAGGGTCACGGTTCGGGTCACTCGGCGTAACGGGGCGCCGGTCACGATCACACGGATTATCGCCAATGCGAACCCGTAAAGCGTCCCAGTCCGGATCGGTGATGTTGATTGTTGTGTTCACTCTGTTGGTGATGGTGCCCGTCATGATGGTTTTTTGCCAATGGATGGCTGTTCATCGAAAAGGGACCACCCAGGGTCGGGTTCATATCAAAGAATATTACGCGGCCAACACCGCGGTGGATGTCCGGCGCGCACGATTTCAAACCGTTCCACCGGTCTGGAACTTAGCGACCGGAGTTGCCTCGTTTACGGTGCGGGTGGACAGCGGAACCGTTGTGACGACCGAAATTCGCCATGTGGGGACTCGATAACCCGACCATTTCCGAATCTCCTTTAGTATAATCCCGTTCACCATGGTTGCCTCGGCCTTTGATGTTTCGTGTCCTCACTGCCACGCCCTTCTGACGATCAGTCCGGAGGCGAAGGCCGTGGTGGGTCACCAGGAGCCCCGGGCTCCTAAACCCGTGGCCGATATGGACGAGGCGGTCCAACGTCTCAAACAGGACCCGAACCGCCGGGAGAGCCTGTTTTCCCAATCGCTGGAGACGGAAAAAACTAAGGCCGATCGGTTGAAAAAATCCTTCGACGATTTGTTGCGCCGCACCGGGGAATCACCGGACACGTCCCGCCCGGTGCGGGACCTGGACTTGGACTGATGGCCCGGGTCATCTCCATCGCTAACCAAAAAGGCGGGGTGGGCAAAACCACCACCGCCATCAATTTGGCCGCGTCCTTGGCCCATTTGGGGCAAGAGACGTTGCTGATTGATTTGGATCCCCAGGCCAACCTTACCTCGGGACTGGGCGTCGGGCGCGAGGGATTGGCCAAACACATTTTGCATGTGCTGTTGGAAGGCGCCCCCCTTGAAGAAATCTTGAAAGAGAGCGGGGTGGAATGGTTGGACGTGGCCCCGTCGCACATGGACCTGTACGGCGCGGAGCTGGATTTGGTGAGCGGCGAGGGCCGGGAAACCCGTCTGCTGACGGCCCTCAAAAAATTCCACAAAGTGTACAAATACATTTTCATTGATTGCCCCCCTGCGCTGAACCTCCTGACAATCAACGCCCTGGCGGCGTCGGACGCGGTCTTGATCCCCATGCCGTGCGAATACTACGCATTGGAAGGGTTGTCGATGTTGGTCAACACCATCGAACGGGTGCGGGGCGGTTTGAACCCCCGTTTGGAACTGGAAGGCGTGTTGGTGACCATGTTTGACGGACGCGCGAATTTGAGCCAGCAGGTGTACGCCGAGATCAAAAAGTTTTTCGGGACAAAATTGTACGGCACCGCCATCCCCCGCAACATCCGCCTGGCGGAAGCGCCCAGCCATGGCCAACCGGCGTTGGTGTACGATCGGCATTCCACAGGGGCGGCGGCGTATTTGGCGTTGGCGCGCGAATTTTTAGAGCGGCGGGGAGAACTGCCGCGATTGCCGGTTTCCGAACCGGCCACTGTTTAGAGGGAGGAGTCGCCGTATGCAACACAAAGCGTTGGGACGGGGCTTGGAAGCGCTGTTGAAATCGTCGTCGGTTGCCGCCCCGGCACCGGCGGATTCGTCCGTGGCTAAAATCCCGGTGGAAAAAATTCGGCCGAACCGGTATCAGCCGCGGGTTCGGTTCACGCCTGAATCCCTTCAAGAGTTGGCCGATTCCATTCAAGTTCACGGGCTGGCCCAGCCGCTGTTGGTGACGCCGTCGGCGGTGCCCGGCGAGTTTGAGCTGGTGGCCGGCGAGCGCCGCTTGCGCGCGTCGCGCATGGCCGGACTGGTGGAAGTTCCTTGCGTGGTACGTACCGTGACCGAGCGTGAACGGCACGAGCTGTCGTTGGTGGAAAACCTGCAACGGGAAGATTTAAACCCCATCGAAGAAGCGGAGTCGGTGTGGCGGTTGATGGACGAGGCCGGTTTGACCCAGGAAGAGGTGGCCCGCCGGTTGGGCAAAAGCCGCTCGGCGGTGGCCAACAAGTTGAGGTTGTTGGACCTTCCTCAAATGTTGCGCAACGCGCTTATTGAAGATTTGATTTCTGAAGGACACGCCCGGGCCTTGTTGTCCGTCACCGACAAGGCGTGGCAAGAAGAACTGGGCAAACGGGTTGTCCACGAAAAGTTGACCGTGCGGGACGTGGAGGCCCTGGCGGGTCAGGCCCCTGTCGAAAAAGGCGCTGGCGCTCCCCGCTCGTCCCAAAAGAAAAATCCCGATCTGCGCCACATCGAAGAAGAACTGCAACGGCATTTGGGCCGTCGGGTGGTTATCAACAGCCGGGGCAAACAAAAAGGATGGGTGCGGTTGGATTTTTATTCCATCGACGATTTGGACGGCCTTCTCCAGCAGTTAAAATCGGTGAAACCCGCCAAAGGGGCGAACGCATGAACCGCTGGGTCGCGCTTATCCTTTTTCTAGGGGCCGCCGGGTGCCAAAAAGAAAAGGCGCCACCCCCACCCCCGGACAACGTCGCGGTTCGTTATGGTCAAGGGTTGGCGGCGGCGCCCGGGAAAGCCCAGGCGGCGGTGGACGAGGCCAACCAGGCGATCCAGCAACAGCAGGCCCTGATGGATCGGGCGGCCCAAGAGGCTCAATAATGCGTGTTTTGCATGTGACCGAAAGCCGCAGTTGGTCGGGCGGCACCGTGCAATTATGGAACCTGGCGGCCGGGCTTGTGAAACGGGGCCACGCCGCCGCTTTGTTTTGTCCTCCCGAAGCCGAAATTTTGCGGCACGTTCCGAACAGCCAGGTCGTCGTCACCGCATGCCCCTTGCGTGAAGATTACGACCTTCGGGCCGCTTGGCGGTTAGCCCAAGCCATTCGCGCGTTTCGCCCCGATATTGTTCACGCCCATCATCCCCGGGCCCACGCCACGGCGTTGTTGGCCAACCTGTTTACAGCGGTGCCCCGCTTGGTGGTGTCCCGCCGGGTGTCGTTTCGTCTGAAAAAGTGGAACCCCTTCAGCCAATGGAAGTACCGGTCGCGGGCCATTCGAACCTTCGTGGCCGTGTCGGAAGACATTCGGCGGGTGTTGATCGACGGCGGCGTGTCGCCCGACAAAGTTACGGTGATCCACAGCGGGGTTGACGTCACTAAATTTGCGCCTCGCCCGCCCGCCGATCAACTCCGGCGGGATTTGGGGCTGCCGGTGGACCGCCCGGTGGTGGGCAACTTAACCCATTTCAGCTGGTGGAAAGGCCAAACGGTATTTTTGGAAGCGGCCAAAATTTTAATGGACGCTGGGGTTAAAGCGCATTTTCTGTTGGCCGGCAAAGACACCGATGGGCCCGAGGCCCGGGCAAAAGTCAACGCGCTGGGTCTTGAACCCCACGTGACGTTGGCGGGCTTTCGCACGGACGTCCCAGACATATTGTCGCTTTTGCATGTGAGCGTGTTGTCGTCCTTGGCCGGGGAAGGATTTTCCGGTGTGTTGCGTGAGGCCATGTGCATGGGTGTCCCCGTGGTGGCCACGGACGTGGGGGGAAACAGCGAACTGGTGAAAAATGAAAAAACCGGTCGGCTGGTTGCCCCGGGCGACCCGGCCGCCCTGGCCACCGCCATCCGCCAAACATTGGCTGACCACGCCGAAGCCCAATCCATGGCTCAGCTGGCCCGCGCCCAGGTGACCGCGAACTATTCTCTCGACAGCATGGTCGATAAAACCATCGCTCTTTACGAACGTCTTCTTACCGCGAAGTGAAACCCGCGTTCTTTGTCTCCGCGTCGGTCGCGCTTATTTTTGTTGGAGTGGCATACGGGGGAGAGATTTCCTTGCAATGGGTTCCCCAGGCTCGCATTGAATACGAAGGCACCGGTTACCGGGAAGTTCCCAATGGATGGGAACTGAAGGTAAAACCCTGGAACCCCGCGGGCGGAATACGGTGGCGCGAAGACGTGTCTTCCCTGTGGGCCATTCAAACCCAATATTGGATGAACCGCGCTTCGTATGCCCACGAGTTCGGCAACAGCGCCGGTGGAAGCGACGATCAACAGGGCCAAACCAAACTGGCCCTTCACTCTCTGTGGATCGACGCCCGACGTGCCCTGGCTGGATCGCCGGTGGAAGCGGTGTTCGGCCTCAATGGGGTGCGTCAATCGTTTCACAGAAAAGACATCGTTTTTCGGGGCGCGCCGGAACCCAACACGGCCCACGAAGTTCACACCGCCCTGGGCGGCCACGTGGGGTTTCATGGCCAGGGGCGGGGCCGACCGGACCATCCCCGCGGTGGGCCCTTTTGGGACGGGGAACTGCTGTTGGGCCACTATTTCTGGACACACAACACCTTGACCAGTGACCAAGGCGGCATCCAGCGAGGAGGATACTCATACTCGTTTCGGTTGGAAACCGGCTGGGCGCGGGGACCCTCGCGCTGGTCGGTTGGGTATACACGCCAGCTCTATGAAATTCTTGTCCCGGGTGGGCGGCGGGTGACCCCGGGCACGGAGAGCGCCACCGCCAGTTTGCCCATCAACAAAACCGATTTGTTTGGTTTTTTCCTTGCTTACACGAGGACGTATTGATATGCCGATTGTGCGACGGCTGATTCTTGGTCTGATGGCAACGGGCGCGGTTACTGTGGCGGCGGGGGAGTATTCTTTGATGGTGGCCCCGACGGCGAATCTCACATACCGCGGGGAGGGAAAATTGTTGCCCGATCAAGAATACGTCAATCGCTTTGAAGGAAACCGGGCTCCCTTGTATCGGCTGGAATGGCGTCAGACCGCCCGCGACAGCGGGTATTGGGGGTTGGGCTTGTGGCACACGGGGATTTTTGGGGGAGGGACCTATGGCCAGGAATCTGTTTCCAACATTTCCAGCGGCACGTACCAAACGGCCTCGCTCAACGTGGGGTTCACCAACTTTTTCGCCACCTACCATCGACCGCTGGCGCACAGCCCCGTATCGGCCCAAGTTCATTTATCAATTGTAAGGGAAATTTTTAAGAGAAAAACCTTTACCGTAAATGGAACCTCCGGCGGCAACCTGGACGATGTCAATGAAATGTCGGCCGAAGGCATCGGGTTTGGGTTGGAAGGGCGGCATGGGCAGAGGTTGTATGCTCGGTGGCAAACGGCCGCCCACTACTACGTCCAACTGTTCGACGCCAAAACCGACGCGTCGGCGGGATCCATTTTCCAAGCGGAAGGCGGGGTGGGGTGGCGGTTCACGAAACAGGTGGCTCTGGAGTTCGGAGGCGTCTGGCAAGATTGGTTTATTTTAGGCCAAGGCAACCGCCGATTGCACATGGAAGGAACCGATGGAGCGATTATTTCGTACAACCGCAACCAGACACGGATGGGCGGTTTTTTTCTGAGAGTGGAAACCCGATTTGATCCATGACGGGGGTGAATTACCAGGATTGATTGGTTTGAGCGAGCCGTTGGCGGTTGAGTAAGTAGCGCACCAAATGGTCCATTTGGTCCTGGGCCATCGTCACAAAAGAAAACAACCCGTCCCCTTTCGATTGGCACAGGACCAACAGGGCATCGTCGTCTTCCGGCGGAAGTTGAAAAGACACCTCAACCCACGTATCCGCGGGCGGGAACACGTCTCCCTCCAGCGGCGTCAGGCGGATATCTTCTGTGCCCAAGGTGAGGGCACGGATTGGCCATTCGGGCGTTTCGGTTTGATCCAATCGTTTTAAAACCCGGTCCAATTTTTCGTCCAATTCGTTGAGTCTTCGGATCAATGGCGCCAACTCTTCCGACACGCTTACATGCCCTTCCGGGCGGATCTTCCACGATCGTGCCACCGCCTTGTCCATGATGGTCGAGCGAACCACTTCGGCGTCGGCCGGGGTTAATGACTTCCAACGCAAAGGCAAATGGCCGTTCACGTGCATGTGGCCCGATCCGGGCGCGGGGTCAAGGGGCCGCATGGGACGCTTCTTCCTGGGCGGGGCCCGATGGCACAGGGACCGGCGCCATTTGATCGTTTGAAATCAACGGTTTCCAACCGGGGGATTCGGTCGCCTTTTTTTTCATTCCAGACCAAAACGACGGCTTGTCGCTCAAAATGACGATTTCCACCCGGCGGTTGCGCGAACGGCCTTCCCGGGTGGTGTTGGGGCGAAGGGGCTGATGTTCGGCCATGCCGGCGACGGTGAGCCGTCCGGGAGCGATGCCGTTGCGCGTGAGGTAATGAAGCACCGCCAGGGCCCGGGCTGTCGACAGTTCCCAATTGGAAGCGAAAAACGCGTTGTGGATGGGCATGTCGTCGGTGTGGCCTTCGACGCGCAAGCGTTGTTTGGTTTTCTTGAGCACGTCAACCACGTCGGGCAACAGCGTGAGGGCTTCCGGTCGAAGGATGTCGGACCCGGGAGCGAAAAAAGAGCGGGTCTGAAGAATCAACGTCAACCCTTCCGCGTGCCGTTCGAGTTTAACGGCGTCGCCGGTTCCGGCGCCGCTTTTTTCGAGGGCTTGGGAAATCTTTTTTTCCACGTCTTTGAGGTTCATGCCCAGGTCGATGATTTCACGTCCGGTCACGTTTCCCTCTTGGGCAAACATGAGCTCGTTGCTCCCCGCCGAAAAAATGCCCGCGCTGAAGGCCCGATCCACGGCGCCGACAAATTTGTTCACTTTCCCGGAATCGGTTTGGGCGGTGGCGTAGAGGACGGTGAAAAAGGCGAACAGCAACGTAATGAAGTCGGCGTACGACACCAGCCACCGTTCGTGATTAACGTGTTCCGGAATTTTCGGTTTGCGGGCCATTATTTTTTATCCAGAAGTTTTTGGTCGTGTGGCGCTAAATGCCCTTTGAGCCGTTCGCCCATCAGCGCGGGGTTTTCGCCCTGTTGGATGGACACCAACCCTTCCAAGATGAGCGCCCGATGGTGGGAATTGGACTCTTTATGGACTTTGAGCTTTCCCGCTGCGGGCAAAAACACCAAGTTGGCCGAACCCACCCCGTACACCGTGGCCACAAACGCCACGGCGATGCCTCCGCCCAACGTGGATGGGTCCGCCAGATTTTCCATGACGTGAATCAACCCCAACACGGCGCCGATGATCCCGACGGTGGGGGCGAACCCACCCGCCGCTTCAAAAAATTTGATGTATTCTTCGTCGTGGTGTTCTTCCCGTTCCATTTCCTGTTCCATCAGTTCGCGCAGGGCTTTTTCGGGCGTGGCGTCGATGAGGAGCTGAAGGCCTTTTGCCAAAAAGGGGTCTTTGGTTTCCTGTTGGGATTTTTGGAGGGCCAGTAACCCTTCCCGACGGCTGATGGTGGCGAACCCCAACAAAGCCTTGGCCACTTCCACTTCGTCTTCGTGGGGGCCAAAAAAGACGGAAATCAGTTTTTTAACGGCCCCTTTCGCCACATGGGGGGGAAACCCAATCAGGGTGGCGCCCAGGGTGCCGCCGAAAACGATCAACGCGGCCGTGGGCTGAAGGATGGAACTCATGTGTCCGCCTTCCAGCCGTTGACCGAGCAGGATCATCCCGATCCCAACGAGAATTCCCACAATCGATGCTAGATCGGGTTTCTTCAATGGAAACCCTCCTCCACAGAATACGTGACAGGGATGTTATCGGACGATTGGATTAAATCTAAAGCCTTGACAGAATTGGGATCAGGGTGTATATGGAGCCCATGACAATTGCGCGAGCCAGTTCGGCTACTTTGAATGGCACCGCCCCCCAGGTTACCGCGCCGGTTTCCGCTGAAACCGCCGTGTTGACCATCCTGGTGGTGGACGACGACCGATCGGTGGCCTACGCCTTGGACCGGGCGTTAACTGAAAAGGGACACGCCGTTCACTTGGCCTTTTCGGCCGAGGAGGGGCTTAACACCTTGCGCGATTGTCCCGCGGACATTGTTCTATTAGACCTCTACATGCCCGGCATGGACGGCACTGAAATGTTGCGCCAAATAAAGAAAAACCACCCGACCACGGATGTGGTGACCATGTCCGGCGCCGGAAGCATGCGCGCCGCGTTGGGCACCCTTCAGCTGGACGCCTTCGACTTTTTACCCAAACCCATCCAAATGCGGGCCTTGATGGAACTGATCGACAAGGTCCGGGAAAAACGCGCCACGCCGCGACGCGAACTCTCCACACGGCCCCTGTCCACCTTGTTTTCCGTGCCTGACCTGATCGGCAAAAGCCCGTCCATTCAAAAAGTCGCCGACTTTTTAAACCGAATCGCCCCCACCTCGTGCAGTGTCCTGATTCGAGGCGAAACCGGCACCGGAAAAGAAGTGGTGGCCCACACGCTTCACAACCGAAGTTCCCGGCGCGAGGGGCCGTTTATCCCTTTGAACTGCAGTGCTTTGCCCGAAACCATGCTGGAAAGCGAACTGTTCGGCCACGAAAAGGGGGCTTTTACCGACGCCACCGGCCTCAAAAAAGGCCTTTTGGAAATGGCCCATGGGGGAACCCTTCTTCTGGACGAAATCGGCGATATGCCGTTGGCGTTGCAGGCCAAACTGTTACGCGTGGTTGAAACCAAACGGTTTCGGCGTTTGGGCAGTAACACCGAACAGTCGGTGGACGTGCGCTTTGTGGGCGCCACGCACCGGGACCTGGAAACCATGGTTAAAAAGAACCAATTTCGCGAAGACCTTTATTACCGACTCAGTGTTTTTTCTCTTCACCTGCCGCCCCTTCGCGACCGGCGGGAAGACATTTCGTTGCTGGCGAACTTTTTCATCCAGTCTGTCGCACGGGGAAAAGGCCCCCGTGCGCTGTCGGCCGACGCGTTGGCTCGGCTGGAATCCTATTCGTGGCCCGGAAACATTCGGGAACTTCACAACATCATTGAACACGCGGTCGTTTTCGCCGAAGGGGACGCCGTGATGGTTCGTGATCTTCCCCCCTCTTTGCAAGGGTTCGTTTCGGCTCGTCCCGATGATGTTTCAGAAACCTTGTCCGCTGTGGAACGGCGCCATATTTTGGCGGTGTTCGAATCCTCCGGCGAATCGGTTGAACAAACCGCTCACCGGTTGGGCATCAGTGAAACCCTCACACGAAACAGGCTGAAACGCTACGGGCGGATTCCCGCATCGTAACAGCGCCGTTGTTGCCGTTCAAAAGAAATCGCGAAAAACCCCGATCCGAACCCAAAATGTGGTTTTGAACCCAGACCTCCAATCGGGAGACAAACACCGATGAGAGAGGACAGTCCAGCCGGCGCGCCCGATCGTCCCAGGCTTTCAAGTGCAACGACAGTTCGTGGTGACGGTCTTGGTGATCCATTCGGCCCGGATAAGCGGACCGGCGCATTAACTCTTCTTCGGCTTCAAAGTGCATGGCGGTAAACCCCACCAACTGAGAAAAAAGGCCCGCGGTTTCCCTTGACTTCGACCGCCCGGTCACTCGATCGCGAATGGCTCCGCACAGGGCCACCATCTGACGGTGATGCCGATCCATCATATCCACACCAAGTTCCAGTTCCGGCCGCCACAACAAGGGTTTGGTCAACGGACGTCTCCTTTGGGATTCGCTGAGGTTATCGGCGCAATTAGGGGGTCCTTAAGCGGACGGGGTTTGGCACGGGGATTGCAAACGAATTGGTCAGAACGGAGGCCCCATGAGCGAACTCGCGATCGACGATCAAACAGGAAAAAAATTGTTGGACGTGTTGAAGAGGGAAGAAAAGGCGGTTCTTTCCGGAGAATGGCACAAGTTGGCGCCCCTGGATCGGTTGCGCGCGCGCTTGTGGCGCGTTGTGGGAACCCAGTACGACCGGCTTTCCGAACCCTTGCTTCGAGCCCTGCGGGACCAAAGCGAACTAAACACGCGGCTGTTGGCCAAGGCGTTGGGAGAGGTGGGGGAACAAATTTCTGGACACCGCCGGCGGGCCCACGTGTCCCACGTTTACCGCCAGATCGGCACGCCTCTTGCATAAGGATAGGGTGAGGACCCCATAATGAGCGAATCCTGGATGCCCATCGCCGGTCGGCCGATCCGACAAGAACTGGACCGCCTGTGGTTGAACCAGCAGGCGGCCGCAAATAATTTGGCCAACATCCACACGCCGGGTTTTGTGGGTACCCGGGTTGTGCGAAACGAACCGGGCGGGGCATTCGGGGACGTGTTGTCCAAAGAACTGAGCCGCACCAATCCCAACCATTTACCTGTTTCAAATCCGGCCCTGTCGACGGCTTTTACGGAACAAGCGGTCGGCGACCTTTCTCCGGACACCGAGTTGGCGGAAGTCTCAAAAACCGTGGTGAGTTATCAAACCATGGTGGAGTTGGTGTCTCGAACCAGTCGCATGGCCCGCGCGGCCATTGAAGGACGGTAACGGATATGGGCGCATTTGACGGGCTCAACATCAGCGGATCGGGGCTAGACGCTTACCGCGCGTGGATGGAAGCGTCGGCGTCCAATGTGGCTAACGCCAACACCACCCGCACCGCGGCGGGGGGACCCTACCAACGAAAAACCGTGGTGTTCCAAGAATTGCTGGACGTGGCCGAAGCGGGCTCTCCGTCCACGGGATCCGGTGTGTCGGCCCTGGCGGGTCCACCGGACACAGCGCCGTTCCCGCAAATTTTTGACCCGTCCCATCCGGACGCGGACGCCAAGGGGTTTGTGGCCCTTCCCAACGTGGACCCTGTGAGGGAGATGGTGGACCTCACGGCGGCCACTCGCGCTTATGAAGCCAACGTGGCCGCCTTTGGCGCCACCAAAAGCATGTTGATCAAAGCCATGGAGATCGGCAAATGACGCCCGAGCCCAACGTGGTGCCGAACACATCGTCGGGGGTGACCTTTTTGGTGAGGCCCTTGGGCACGTCCCACGGCCTGTCTCGGTTTTGGATTGAACAGCCCATGGAAGATTTGCTGCAGAAAGAAAACGAGGCCTTGACCCGCCTCCAACGGGACGTCAAATGGCCCGGGTTTCGACGGGGCGGTGTTCCCATTCCGAAAATCCGCCAGCGTTACGCGGGGGAAGCCCGCGAGCAAGCGATCATGGCCTTAATCAAGGAGTCGGTGGAACGGGCGTTGCGGGAATCCGCCTTGATCGCGCTCACTGCGCCGGTGGTGGAGTCGTGCGATGTGGCCCACGCCACGGTTCGAATCAAATTCGCGGTGGAATGCCCGCCCGACGTGGATGTGACCGGGTACAAGGGGCTGAGCCTGAAGCGAAAAACAATATCGGTCCCCGACGCGGCGGTGGAATCGGCGTTGCGGGAGATCGGCGGCGACACGGCCGGCGCGCCAACGGAATTTCGGGACGCGGTGCGAAAAATATTGGAAGCGGAAGCCGAACGAATGATCCGACGCGACCTGGAAAATCAAGCGGCCCAGGCGTTGTTGGAAGCGCACCCGTTTGATGTTCCTCCCAGCCTGGTTCAGGAGCGGGAACGGGAACTGTTTCGCCGCCTGGAAGCCCAATTTAAAAGCGAGGGCGGCGCCGAGTCGGACTGGAAAATCCGATACGACCAATACGAGCCGGAAGTTCGGGCGGAAGCCGAGCGGGCGGTTCGGCTGGCTTATATGTTGGCCGCGATCGCCCAGGAAGAAGGGATTTCCGTAACGCCCGAAGAAGCTGTCGTGGCGGTTCGCAAAGTGGTGAAACCGCTTCCGGAAGACCACCGGGAACGGTCGTTAAAACGGCTGGAAGCGCAAAAAGAGGACGTGAGGGGCCTGATGTTGGAAGACAAAGTGTTTGAATTTATTTTAAGGCACGCCCACATTGTTCCGGCCGAAACGCCGGGGGCCGCTGCATAACATGGCCGGCCCAATGGGTGTGGGGGGCGTGCGGGGCGGGGACCAACCGTTTTTCGGCGGGTTTGACTCCGGAGCGACAGGTCCGAAGAAGGGATTTGGGGATGTGTTATCCCAGGCGTTGGAACGGGCGGACGCCCGTGTGACCGACGCCAGCGCCGCCATGACTGATTTAGCCACGGGCCGGGCCGCCAGTTCCCACGAGGTCATGATCAAAGTGGAAGAGGCGCACTTGGCCTTGCAATGGACCATACAGTTGCGCAACAAGGCGCTGGAGGCGTATCAAGAAATAATGCGAATGCCGTTGTAGTCCCCTGGGCTGGACCTCCGTGTAGGAGGCTCGGGAGAACCGCATGGACTTCTTAATCCGTTTAAAAGATCAGTTTTTCTCGCTGTCGGCGAGCCGCAAAGCCACGGTGTTGATCCTGGCGGCGGCGGTGTCGGGGGCGGTGTATGCGTTGTCCATCCCCGTGCGGGGCCTGGATCAAACGCCGTTGTACGCCAAGCTGTCGCCCGTGGACGCGGCCCAGGTGGCGGAAAAATTGCGCAACGACGGCATCCCATTCCGATTGACCAACGGGGGTCAGACCGTGACGGTTCCTTCCAAAATGGTGGATGATTTGCGCTTGCGGTTGTCCCAAGACGGGTTGCCCAAAAATGAGGGGGAAGGCTTGGAAATGTTGGACAAATCTCCCCTGGGGATGAGCGATTTTAACCAGAAAGTGGGATACCAACGGGCCATCCAGGGAGAATTGGCCCGAACCATCGGCGCGCTGGAAAACGTGTTGTCGGCCCGGGTTCACGTGGTGTTTCCGGAAGAGTCTCCCTTTTTGGATAGTCAAGACGGGGCGCGGGCGTCGGTGGTGTTGACGTTACGGCCGGGGGCAACCATCGACCAGCGCCAACTGAGCGGTGTGGTTCATTTGGTGGCGGGGGCGGTCAAAGATTTAAAAGCCGAAAACGTGTCGGTGCTGGATGGGCAGGGCCGCCTGTTGGCCGGCGGACGATCCCCGGACGGCATTTATGGCCAGGGCAACGAGCTGTTGGCCCTTCAACGGGACGCGGAACGCTATCTGGAAGAAAAAGCCACGGGGTTGCTGGACGGATTTTTAGGGATGGGGAAAGCCATTGTCCGCGCTCGGGTGGAGATGGACGACAAAGTGGTGCGGGAAAAGAGCGAATCGTATGACCCGAACGGGCCCCTGCGCAGTGAACAACAAACCGGCGGGGCCCGAACCGGAAACTCGTTTGTCCGCAACTACGAAATCGGTCATTCGGTGAAAGAAATTGTGGCCAGCCCCGGCGCGATCCGGAAACTCTATGTTTCGGTGGTGGTCGACGGAGTCAGCAAAGAAGACCCCGAGAATCCCGGGACGCGTTCTTACACGCCGCGAACCGATGAAGAGATGTCGGCCATTGCCACGTTGGTAAAACAAACGGTGGGGTTCAGCGAAGACCGGGAAGACCAATTTGAGATCAAAAACGTGGCGTTCGACACGGCCCAGCGGGACAAAATGATGGCCGACGCCGCCGCGTTGGAGGCCGAGGTTAAGAAAGACACGATGCGCAAGGAGATATTAAATGTGGCGGCCCGGGTGGCCAGCGCGCTGGGAATCGTGTTTGTCGTGATTTTGTTCGTTAAGTTTTTAAAAGCGGCGGGAGCGGCCGACGCGGCGGACAGTGCGGCGCGCGTGGCCACACCGGCTTTGGAAGCGGCGCCGGCCGCGGTGGGGTTAGCCGCGCCCGCTCCGCCACCGACACTGGAAGCCGTTCCCGCGGGAGCCGCGGTGCCGGTGACAGCGGCGGACCGGGCCCAAGCTCAGGCGACCCTGGTTGAGGCGGCCCGAAAAAATCCAGCCGGGGTGGCGCGGGTGATGCAAAAAAAGTTCGCTCCCCGGTGACCTAATCCATGGCCACCGCCACCGCCCTCACCGATATTCAAAAAATCGCCCTCATTTTAGGCACGTTGCCAGACGATCAGTGCGTGGAGGTGTTGAAAAATTATCCGGAGGACGAGGTGGAACGCATTTGCGCCGAGATGGTTAACCCGGTCAAGGTGGACGACGAAACCCGCCTCCAGATTTTAAAGGAATTTTCCGACGCGTTGGAAGAAACGGGCGATCAGGACGGATTGGACGCGATGGAAGGGGTTTTGGCTCGATTGTATGGGGCCCGCCGCTCAACCGAGATTGTTCAACGGCTAAAAGCCTCGGGCGGGGGGGATGCCAAGCCTTTTTCCGCCATGGCGGAAGAGGCGGGGCCTGCCGAAACGGCGAAAGCGTTGGCCCGGGAATCGCCAGGCACGGCCGCGTTCGCGCTGGCGGAATTGCCGAACGCCTTCGCGGCCAAAGTGTTGATCCTTCTTCCCGGCGATGTCCGAGCGGGCGTGTTGCTGGCTCGAGCGCGGGGTGTGTCGTTGCGGTCGGAAACGGCCCAGTGGTTTCGCGAGGGGCTGAGGGCGTCGTTGGTCAAAAAAAAGGACGCGGGCCCTCCGCCGCCGGCGCCTTCGGAAATACTGGCCTCGGCGGAAATCCTGTCTCAATTGGCGTCCGACGTGTCCAAGGGGATTTTGGAGGCGCTCACCAAAGCCGATCCGGAGCTGGGCCAAAAAGTGGCCGAGGCGTTGTTTACTTTTGACGATTTGGTCAGAGTGGAGGATAAAGATCTTCAACGGTTGCTGGGTAAAATCAATCAGGCGGATTTAAAAATTGCCCTGCGAAAATGTTCGGAAAGCGTTACCGATAAAGTGTTCAAAAACATGTCGGGCCGGGTGGGGGAAGCGCTTAAGGAAGAAATCCAAATTTCGCCTCCGCAAAAAATGGCGGCGGTGCAGGAAGCCCAACGGCGCATCGCCTCGTCCGTACGGGACATGGTTCGTAGCGGGGAAATCGTTTTAAAACCCGTGGAGCGGGCCGCGGCGGCAACGGAAGGGCCGCCCGCCGAAGTCGCCCCGGAAGACCAGCTGGTTTGATATGTCCCCGAAAATTTTGAAACAGTCGAAAGTGACCGGCGGGTCGGTTCGATTTGAATCCAAAGGCGGGCCCCGGGACGAACGGAAAACAGAAGAACAGCGGGCCGAACGGGACCGCATTGCGGCCGAGATCCGCGCCGAGCTGGCGGCGGAAAACGGGGCGGTTTTGGCCGGCGAACGCGAAAAGATGGCGGCGCAATTTCAAGCCGAACTGGACAAATTTTACGCTCGCTCCGAGCCCGAAATCGCCCAATTGATTTTGTCCATTGCGGCGCGGGTGTGCCGGCAAGAACTGACGATCAATCGAGAAGGGGTGATCAACTGGGTGCGGGAAGGATTGTCGGTGTTGGGCGATGACGGCCCGTTGACGGTTCGGGTTCACCACGACGACGTGGCGGCGGTTCGCGGGTTGACGGAAACGGCGGGAGCCAGCCTGAAAGTCCAAAGCGATGCCGGACTGGCCCCCGGCGACGTTATGATCGACGGCGAAAAAGAACAGTTTGACGCGCGCGTCTCCACCCGGTTGGAAGAGGTGGACCGCGCCTTTCGACGGATGGCCGAGGAAGGAACATGAACTACGCGGCCTACCGGGAGACGCTGGAGCGATTGCCCCTGGCGCGTCATGTTGGCCGGTTGACCCGGGTGTCGGGCGGATTGCTGGAAGGCGTGGGCCCGGCGGTGGCGTTGGGGGAAATTTGCCGGGTGTGGGAACGGACCGGCCATCGGTTTTTTTGGGCCGAAACCGTGGGGTTTCGAGACGACACCATTTTGTTCGCCCCGTTGACCGAAGTGGACGGGTTGGGGCCTGGGTCCATCTGGATGAACGGCATTGGGCCGGTGTCCATGCCGGTGGGCGACGCGTTGTTGGGACGGGTGGTGGACCATCGGGGAATGCCCTTGGACGATCGGGGTCCGTTGCAATTAACCGAACGGCGATCGTTGCGCGCGTCGCCGCCGGAACCCATGCGCCGACGGCGGATCAAGGAACCCTTGATGACCGGCGTGCGGGCCATTGATGGGATTTTGACGTGCGGGCGGGGCCAACGCATCGGGTTGTTTGCCGGCGGCGGGGTGGGAAAAAGTTCCTTGTTGGGCATGATCGCTCGATCGACCCAGGCCGATGTGAACGTGATTTCGCTGGTGGGCGAACGGGGCCGGGAAGTGAGGGACTTTGTGGAAAAAGATTTGGGTCCGTCGGGTTTGGCCCGGTCGGTGGTGGTGGTGGCCACGTCGGACCAAACGCCCATGGCGCGGCTCCACGCGGCCCTGGGGGCCACGGCCGCGGCGGAATATTTCGCTTCGGAAGGCAAAAACGTTTTGCTGATGATGGATTCGGTAACCCGGTTGGCCATGGCGGGACGCGAGTTGGGGTTGGCCCTGGGCGAGCCGCCCACCACCAAGGGATACACCCCGTCGGTGTTCGCGTTTTTGCCCCGTTTGTTGGAACGGGCCGGATTATTTGAAACCGGGAGCATCACGGGTTTTTACACGGTGCTGGTGGAGGCCGACGACATGGACGAACCCGTGGCCGACGCGCTTCGGTCGTTGTTGGACGGGCACGTGGTGTTGTCGCGGAAACTGGCCGGCCAGGGCCATTACCCCGCGGTGGACGTTTTGGAATCCCTCAGCCGTCTCATGCCGGACGTGACGACCGACGCGCACATGAAAGCGGCGGGTCGGTTAAGAGAGGTGTTGGCCACTTACCGGGAAGCGGAAGACTTGATCCGGGTGGGAGCCTATGTGCGCGGAACCGATGCCAAAATTGATTACGCCTTGGACCATCTGGATCGGGTTAACAAGTTTCTGCGCCAGGAGGTGGCCGCCGGCTCGTCGTTTGCTGATACGCAAAAGCAGTTGATGGGCTTGTTCGTGGACGGGGCCAAAAAATGAAACGATTTCAGTTTCGGTTGGAAACCCCGTTGAAATTGAGGCGGCGAAAAGTGGACAGGGTGTCCCGATCGTTGGCCGAAGCCCGGGCGGCCGTAACCGTGGCCCGAAAGCGGTTGGACCTGTTGGATGAGGAACGCCGCCGCTGGTTTGAAACCCGGCCGGTCAATGCCGCGGGCGATCTGGACGTTGTCCGCGACCGTCGCCGGGTGGAATATTTGGATTTTTTGGACGAAAAAAGGGCCGCGGCTCAGGAAGCCCTGGTTCCCCTGCTGGCCGCGGTGACGGCCCAGGAGGCCGCGCTTCGCGAGGCGGTGCGGGACCGGGAAATTTTGGAACGGTTAAAAGAAATTCGCCGCCGTTCCCATTTGGACGACATTCGCGCGTTGGAAACCAAACGGGCCGATTTTGCCGCGGCCACTCTGTTTCGGAGGAACGTCCCATGAGAAACGCGATACGCTATTCGATGTCGGCGGTGTTCACCACGATCGCCACGTCTTACTTTACGACGGTTGGATTGACCCAGTTGGTCCGATCGGTTCGGTCCGCCCCGCCCCCGGCATGGAAAAATCTGCTGGAATCCCACGAACCCGTTGTTGTTACGCCTGGCACGCCTCTTGCATCGCCAATGGTCGTCAGGGAGGTCCCGGTCCCCGGAACACCGGGGGTTTCGCTCAAGGAGCTTCAGATCGTCAAAAACGATCAAGAGACCCTTCGGTCCACCCTGGATGTTCAGTTGAAAGCGGTCTTAAAAGTGGAAGAGGACGGGCGAAACAATGGGCGGAGAATGGATTCGCTGGATATTAAAGTTGCCGAGGCCCAGAAAGTGGTGCAGGAAATGAAAGACGCTCTGGAGTCCGCCCAGGGGCGAATAGTGAAGTTGGAATCGGCTCTTAAAACGGCCCAGGCGGCGGACCAAAAAGCGGCCATGGGCGCGAAAAAGATGACCAAGATGTACGCGAACATGACGCCGGAAAAAGCGGCCAAGATTCTGTTGGAGTTGCCCAACAACGAGGCGGCGGATGTGTTGGCGCGAATGAAAGAAGCGGAAGTGGCGGCCATTTTAGCGTTGTTTCCCCCGAAACGGGCGGCTTCAATTTCCGCCCGCCTTTCGGGAAGTAAAGGAGGAACTCCATGAGTGTTCCCATGATCGGGCCTGGACCCCTTGAGGGAGGGCCGAAAGGATCGCCGGGACCGGCGACAAACGCGGACGAATTTTCCGCGTGCCTTAAAGAAGAATGCAACCGTGAAAGTGCACCGGCGGGGGGGCCTCTCCCGCCTAAAAATACGGTATCGGCGAAATCCGAATTGCCCGCCAAACCTGAGCAGACCAATCAGTCGAGCCCCAAAAATTGTTCTGAGCAAAGTGTAGAACCGGTGGCCGTGATGGAGGTCCCCGGTTTGGTGCCGCTCGAAACGGTGTCGCTTCCGTCTGTTCCCAACTCCCTGGCGGTCAAAGAAACACCCGACCTGATGGTTCTGTTGCCGGAGTCGGTTGACCCGTCTTTGGCGGGGGATTTGGAATCCCCTCCGGTGGAGGAGATCCTGCCTGCAATCCCCCTGGAAGGGGGGGCCGGAGAAGAGGACTCCGACACAGACGATCCTTCATTAGCGAAAGAATCATCCGTGCCCGCTCCCCCGGTTTCGGTTTCGGCGCCGTTGCCTTTGGTGGTCGCGGAGATCCCCTTGGCGGTGATTGTGCCGGACCGCGTTGAACCGAATTCCAATGGGGGGTTGATCGTGGAATCCCCTGAAAATTCCGGCGTTGTTGAGGCCGTGGCGAGAACAGGTCGAGAATTAAACACAGGTTTTGGTGCGCCTGTGATCGAAAACCCCAAAGCCAAAGTTGCGCCGACTTCTTCATTGGAATCAGACCAGCCAGCGGTTCCTCCTGCCGAAGTCAGCACGCCGGATCTTTCTTTACCCAAAGCGGAGACGGATCGCCCAGAGAGGACCCAAGGAACTCCGGATGCGGCCCGTCCTTCTCTGTCGTCAAACGCCTTTGTCAATGGGAGTTCGGATAACGGAGAAATCCCCGTTGTCGCTAAAGTGGAGAGGCCGATCCAGCAGAAATCCGGTCCCCTTCCCAGCGTACAGTCCACCATGCCCGCGCCGGAAAGCAAGTTGCCTTCAATCGAGCAAGACGCGACGTTTCGTGATGCGCTAAAGGCCGTTTCGGACGCAACGAGTTCGTTTAAAAGCTCGGCCGAAGTTGTTTTAACGGGAGAAGGGGTCGTTTCTCCCCCCCGAATCGAAAAAGGGTCCCCGGCGGAACCGGTTCGGCCCGCGGTGCCGGTTGCGGTGTTGTCGCCTTCGCCCATGGAACTTGCGAAACAAATTCATGTCCACCTTGAATCGGGTCGATCGGTGGTTCACGTGGAACTTCATCCGGAGCATTTGGGTGAGATGAACATCGCCCTGGAAGCCAAAGGCAAAGACGTGTCCATGCGATTTACGGTGGAAAACGATTCCGCCCGCCATTCGGTTGTGGCCGGGTTGAAAGAACTGTCCGGATCCCTCAACACCCTGGGCTGGACCGTTAACGGGTTGGCGGTGCAGGTGTCTTCGGGCGGCGTAGGCAACGGCCGGTCCGATGCTGACGGATCCCGGTGGTCGGCGTTTCCGGTCAACGCCAATCAGGTTTCAGAGGGACCCAAAACCAATCCTCATCCCGTGTCTTCAGGGGCATGGCGAGTGGATTTAGTCGCTTAGGAGGTTTCTATCATGGCTGAAAGCGTCAACGGTGTCACGTCCGCAGACCACACGGAGTTTACGGCGAAACGCAACACGGGGGGATTGGGCAAGGATGATTTCCTTAAACTGCTCACCACCCAATTGGAACATCAAGATCCCTTGAACCCGGCGTCCGAACAGGAGATGGTGGGAACGCTGGCCCAGTTTTCGTCCCTGGAACAAACCCAAAAGTTGGCCGATTCCATGGCCGAACTTACGAAGACCACCCAGTGGGGCCAAGGGGGGAGCCTGTTGGGGCGGTTTGTCCAGGGTCGAACCGAGGCCGGGGACAGCGTCCAAGGCATTGTGGATGGACTTCGGATGAGCGAGGAAAAATTAATTCTGCACTTAAATACCAACAAAGAGGTTCCGTTGACCGGCCTTAGCGAGGTGCTGGCGTGATCGACGGGATCGGGTCGATTGGGGCGGCGGGGTCGCCATCGGCGCCCGGCCGTGCCCGGCCCGCGGACGGGTTCGACAGTATTTTTCGGCGGGAGTTGGTTAAGTTTTCCAAACACGCCGAAGAACGGCTCCAACGCGACGGCATTCACCTGACCGACGCCGAAAAAGAGCGGTTGGACCAGGGCATGGACAAAGCGGCGGCTAAAGGAGCCCGCTCGACAGTCCTGCTGATGGACGATAAGGTCTTTATCGCCAACGTCCGGGAAAAAATTGTTATCACCTCGATGACCCGCGACCGTTTGCGCGATAACGTATTTACTCAAATCGACAGCGCCGTACTGTTGTGATTCGCACGAATCTTGCATAAGTGAAAATGATCAGCCGTATTGGGAAGTGCATCCAAAACCAGGAGGAACCGAAACCATGATGCCAGCCTTGTTTTCCGGCGTGTCCGGATTAAAGAACCACCAGTTCCGCATGAACGTGATCGGTAACAACTTGTCCAACGTGAACACCATCGGATTTAAATACAACCGGGTCAGTTTCGGCGACCTGGTGTATCAGACGGTGAGAGACGCCTCCGCGCCCCAGGCGGTGGGCGGAACCAACCCGGTTCAGCTGGGGTTGGGTTCCTTTATTCACAGCGTCGACTCCATCAACACCCAGGGAAACTTGGAATCCACCGGGCGATCCACGGATATGTCATTGCAAGGGGAAGGGTATTTCGTCGTGAACGACGGAGCCCGCAACAAATATTCCCGGGCCGGTCTGATGGAATTGGGTCTTCGGGGGAATTTGGTGAACCCGTCGGACGGTTCCGTCTACATGGGCTGGAACGCCGTTAACAGCGTCGTGGACACGTCGCAACCCATTGAAGAGTTGTCGATCCCCGTGGGCGACGTTCTGCCCGCCCAGCGAACGGGTCGCATGACTTTTAACGGAAACCTGGACGCGGCCGGAACGTTGATCCAAGGGACCATCGCCCAAACCCCGTCGTTGTTGGCCTCGGCGGCTGGAACCACGCTCGCAACGGATTTGCGCAACTCGGCGGGCGCGTCGTTGGGGTTAACGGCGGGAACGTCGTTGTCCATTTCCGGATCGGTGGGCGGAACTTTAATTGCGGCCGCGCCGATCGTCGTTAATGCCGGCACCACGTTGGCGAACATCGCGGCGGCCATTCAAGCGGCCCTGCGCAGTGTGGCCGACGGCGATTTGACGGAAACGGCGGCGGTCCAAGCCGACGGATCCATCCGGGTCACCACCGACGGATCCAACGCCATCACAAATTTGCAAATCAGCGTGCCGGGAAACACCTTGGCAAACAACGCGTTCCGGTTTCCTGTTTCCATCGCCGGGGGCGGCATCACCGGCGATTCCGAAGAGCTGTTGCGCCCCGCGGTGGGCACCGACGAGCTGGTGGATTTGATGTCGTCGTCCGGGGTGTCATTGGGTTTGGCCGTCGGTGACGACATCACGTTGATTTCCGCCAACGTGAAGTCCAGCATCATCGCGTCTTCCCCGGTGCTGGCGGACATTTTGGGCACCACGACCTACGCCGATTACCGAGACGCTTTGCGGACGGCGCTGTTTACCGGCGCTCCGGCCACGGGCGAAGATCTGGTGATCGACACGGACGGGTCGCTGTTGCTGACCGGCGCGGACGGCGCGGTCAACGCCGTTACAGGTCTCGTTCTGGGCGCTGGACCGAACCCGTCCGACGATTTGCGGCCCACGTTTTCAGCCTCTCAAAGTTTCGGCGAAGTCCAAGCCGCTCAGGACGCCACCAGTTATCGGACTTCCACGCAGGTGTTCGATTCCCTGGGCAATCCACTGGGTGTGGATTTTCGGTTTTCGAAAACAGCCGCTAACAGCTGGCAATGGTCGGCCACCTATGCCGGAACCGCGGTGGGCACAGGCGTGATGAACTTTGACAACGCGGGAACGTTGGTTACGCCCACGGGAAGTATTTCCATCCCGCTGACCAGCGGCGCGGCGTCCCCGTTGGCTATTGCGGTCGATTTTACGGGATGCACCCAGTTCACCAACGATTCCTCAATTGTGTTGAACTCACAAGACGGGTTTAGCTCCGCGACCCTCAGCGGGTTTTCCATCGGTCAGGAAGGCGACGTGGTGGGAACCTTCTCAAACGGACGCAACTTGACGTTGGGCCAGCTGGCGGTGGCCACGTTTCGTAACTCGGCGGGGTTGAAACGGGAAGGCCGCAACTTTATGTCCGAGTCCTCCAACTCGGGCACGGCCGAATTTGGCGCGGCCAAGTCGGGCGGACGGGGAAGCATTATTTCTGGAACGCTTGAAATGTCGAACGTGGACGTGGCCCGGGAATTTACCGACATGATCGTCACCCAGCGCGGGTTCCAATCCAACGCCCGGGTCATTACCACGTCTGACCAATTGCTGGAAGAACTTGTAAACCTTAAACGATGATAAAGGAGACCGTCGCCGATGGCACTGATTGAAAAAGAAACACTTCTCAAAGGGTTGTGGGATGTGGTGTTGATCGGTGTCTCGGGGACGGTCTGCGTGGCCGGGTCCTATTTCGTGGTCACTCACGCGCTGGCGAAAGCCGCGGCTCAAATGGGTCCTGTGGCCACGGGGGCGCCGTTAACTCCCGTGAATTTGGCGGATCCCCATCAACCCCCGGATTCGGCTGGGCACGAAGAGGCGGTTGAAAAACCGTCCGGCGAAGGCCACGGCGAATCGAAAAAAGAAGGCAAAGAAAAAAAGAAGAAAAAGAAAGGCGGGGAGGGCGAAAAAGGGGAAGGGGGCGCGAGTTTGACCTATCCGTTGCGCACCACGGTGGTCAATTTGGCGCCGGACTCGAACCACCGGTTCGCCAAGGTGTCCATCACCCTGGAAGCCGACAGCAAGGGGGCCGCCGAAGAACTGAAAGTGGTGGACCATCAAATCTACGATTGTCTCGTTGACACGTTGGGCAATATTCGGGCCCAAGACATTGGCTCCGATGCGGGCAAAGACATGCTCAAAGAGACCCTCCGCCAAAAAATGAACAAATTTTTGACAGAAGGGGAAATCAGCAATGTGTACATGACCGAATTTTTGGTCCAATGACCGAATCCGCCCGCCCTTACGTTCCGGCGCCGGGGGGAACCCTGTCGCGGAAAACCCGCGACGCGCTGTTGGGCGTGCACGCTCAACAGGCTCCCAAAATGTCCGCGGAATTGGCCAACCGATTGGGGTTCGCTTTAAAAATCAAGGCTGTGTCTGTGGATATGTGCACCGGCGCCGTTCCGTTGATCGCGGGCGGGGTGGAGACGGCGTTCGCCATTAATCCCGGCGCGGGCCGCGGCTACGCGGCGTTGGACCCCCGGGCGGCGCGATCGTTGGTGGACGCGGCCTTAAACGCCCCGGCCCGTCCGTCAGATGGCGCTGCCGAAGCCACGCCGGTGGAACGAAAAGTGGCGGAAGGGTTTATGGAACTTTTTTTAAGCCGGATCAACGCCCTGTGGGAGACGTTGGGTGAATGCGCGTTCACTCCGCCTCCCGCGGGACCGCCGGACGAATCCGCCTTGCGCAAAGCCGCTTTGGAAACCTACGTGGTGACCCGGTTCTCCCTGGACCTTCAAGGAACGGCCTGCGCCTTGGATGTGGGTCTTCCCTTGTCGTTTGTCAAACCCCTCACCGTCACGTTGGACAAGCCCGCCGAACCGTCCGACGCGTTGACCCACGATCCGAAAATGGTGCCCCTGTTGAAAAAAAAGATGGAAGGCGTGTTGGTCCCGGTCCGGGCGTATTTGGCCGAACCCGAGGTTTTTTTGCGCGAAATGGCGGACTTGGAACCCGGCGACGTGTTGAACGTGGGCCGGTTGGGCGCGGAGGCGGTATTGATGGTGGGCCCCGCGGCGTTTTATCGGGGACAGGCCGGGGTGGTTAACGGACACCGGGCTCTGCGAATTTTAGGGGTGGTTAAAACAGATCGGAGGTCAACATGACGAGCGACGAAAAAAAAGCGGCCGCTTCGGCGGACCCCTCTTCACCGGAAGTTCGCCCGGTAAAATTGGCGGAGTTAACGCCTGGCGGAGGGGGCGACGCTTTGGCTCCCAACATCGCGCCGCTCATGGACATCACCTTGCGCGTGAGCGTGGTGTTGGGCGAAACGCGGATGCTGTTGGGAGAACTGCTGAAGTTGGGCGTGGGGTCGGTGGTGGAACTGGATCGGGCGGCGGGCGATCCTATCGACATTTTGGTTAACGAACGGTTGTATGCCCGCGGCGAGCTGGTGGCGGTGGGCGAATCGTTCGGCGTTCGGATCACGGAAATCGTGGGGTCCGCCAAACCGGCGGTGGCCGGATGAATCGAGCCCGAACGCTTTTGGCGGCGGCGGGAGTTCTGGGCGTTGTGTGGGGCTCTGTTCCGGTCCGGTGCCAAGAACCGGTTTCCGTCGACACGGCGGTGACCGAACCCGATTTTATGAAATCCGGTTCGACCCCCTCTTTCCCCGTGGTGCGGGTGATTCTCACCTTAGGCTTGTTGATGGGCGGGTTGTATTTTGTCAAGCCTTGGCTGAAAAAAATGAAATGGGCCGGGGCGCCGTTGGCGGGGGGAACGGGTTTGGACGTGGTGGCCCGCGCCTATCTGGGCCCTCGAGCGGGGCTGTGCTTGGTTCAGGCGGAAGGACGCCGGCTGTTGGTGGGCGTTGGGGCCGACGGCGTTCGCCTGCTGGCGGACTTGGGCACGCCTTGCTCGAAGGAACCGGAGCCCCCTCGTGGTTGATCGACCATTGATGTCGCCAAAACGGTTGTTCTGGATCGGGGCGGGGGCTCTGGGGGCCTTGTTCTTTTTGACGCCTGCCGGGCTTCACGCGGCGACCGCCGTGGCCCCGTTTCCAACGGCGTTGGATGGCGCCCTAAAATCCATTTCGGAACCCCAACGATTATCGTCGGTCTTTGAAACGGTGGCAATTCTCACAGCCATTTCGTTAATCCCGACGGTATTGATTATGACCACCTGTTTTTTGCGGTTCGTGATTGTCTTTGGCTTGTTGCGCCAAGCCCTGGCGCTCCAGCAAACGCCGCCCAACCACGTGCTGATCAGTTTGGCCCTGGTGTTGACCTGTTTTGTCATGGCGCCCACCATCGACGAGGTGAACAAAGCGGCCATTCAGCCTTACCGGGAAAACACGTTGAAAGCCGCCGAGGTGTTGCCAAAAGCCGAGGCGCCCGTGCGGAAATTTTTGTTGCGCCAAACCCGCAAACGGGAGTTGGGATTCGCCGTCCGCATGGCCAAAATTGAAACGCCCAAAAACGAAAACGAAGTGCCGTTCATTGTCCTCGTAACGGCGTTCGTTTTGAGCGAACTGAAAACGGGGTTCCAAATGGGGTTTCTGTTGTTTCTCCCTTTTCTGGTGATTGATTTGGGGGTGTCCAGCGTGCTGATGTCGCTGGGCATGATGATGGTGCCCCCCAGCATGGTGGCGTTGCCGCTTAAAATTTTGCTGTTCATCATGGTGGACGGGTGGGCCCTGATTGCCCAGGGGCTTGTCCAGAGCGTCCGATGAGCATGGATTACGTCACCGAACTTTGGCGCCAATGTTTTTGGGGAGCGTTGTTGTTTGCCGGGCCCATATTGGCGGTGAGCCTGGTGGTTGGGGTGGTGATCGGTTTATTCCAAGCGGCCACGCAAGTCCATGAAATGAGCTTGGTGTTTGTTCCGAAATTGATTTTGGTGGCGGTGGTGGTGGCGTTGTTCGGCCATTGGCAGTGGGGCCTGTTGGTTCAGTTTACGGGCCGATTGTTAGCGGGCCTGCCAAACCTAGCGAAGTAGGAGTCACCCAAAAAATGCTGACCGAACTGGACGTGGCGCGATTTTTTCTCATTTTCCTGCGGGTCTCGGCATTCGTGACGTTCGCTCCGCCGTTCGGGGGGCGCGACGTTCCCGTGGTGGCCCGGGTGGGTTTTGCCGCGATCACGGCCTTTTTATTGGCGGCCTGGGTGCCTTCGGCCCGCGTGTTTCCGACCGATCCTCTCGGCTGGGCGTTGGCGGTCGCCATGGAACTGGCGGTGGGGCTCGCGTTGGCGGGTTTTTGGACGTTGTTTTTGGGAGGGATACAGATGGGGGCCCATTTGGTGGCCGCACAGTTGGGCTTCGGGTGGGGCGGCCTCTTCGACCCAACGGTGGGCGATTCCGCGGAAGCGTTGGTGTTGTTCCAGCGGATGACTCTGTTGTTGATTTTTTTTGCCGTTGACGGCCACCTGAAATTAATGGAACTGTTGGCCCGCAGTCTGCAATGGGCCCCGGTGGGTGACGCGGTGTTTCGCGCGTCGGCGTTCGCGGCGTGGTCGAGCGCGTTCGGGGACCTGTTCGTGACGGGTTTTAAATTGGCGGCGCCCGTCACGGCGGCCATATGGATCTTGACCTTGGCCCTGGGGTTGGTGGGAAGGGCGGCCCCCGCCATGAACCTGTTGTCTCTGGATTTTCCGTTAAGGACCGCGTTGGGTTTCGTCACGCTGGCGGTGTGCGCGCCCCATTTGAGCCGGATGAGCGAAAGGCTGTTGGCCCAGTTTTTCCAGCGGGCGGACGTGTTCGCCCGCTGTTTCGCTCCCTAATCGCAAATGGGCCTTTTTTCCGACGACGGAAAAACAGAGAAACCCACTCCCCGGCGCCTGGAGAAGGCCCGCAAAGAAGGAACCGTCGCCCACAGCCGGGAAGTTCCCGCGGCCGCGTCGTTGGCCATGGGGGTTGTGGCCATCGGCGCGATAGGTGCGTTGTGGCGGACCCGATGGGCCTCGTTGTGGGGGGATATCGGCTCGGCGCTCTCACGGGTCCCGCACGAAGACGCCCACATTTTCGAACCCATTCAACATTCGATTACGAGTCTTTTGCTGTTGTTCGCGCCCATATTGGTGGCGGCGGCGGGAGGGGCGTTGGTTTTTGGCTGGGTGCAGACGGGGTTTATGATGACGCCTCAACTGCTCCGCCCGAAGTTCGACCGGCTCAATCCGTTGCCAGGGTTCGGGCGGTTGGTGTCGTTTCGTCAATGGACCGACGCGGGTAAAACGGCCATAAAAGCCGCGGGGTTTGCTTGGATCGCGTACCTTTCTCTAAAGGTTTTTATGGGTTTGGCGCCAGCCATGGCGGATTTGGCGCCGGCCCAGATGGCCACCCAGATCTGGGATGTCTCGTCAACCATGCTGTGGCGGTGCACGATGTTTTTTGTGGCGGTGGCCGCGTGGGATTACTTTAAAGAATTCCGACGGGTTCAACAGGATTTACGCATGACGTTCCAGCAGGTGAAAGACGAAACCCGCGAAACCGAAGGAAATCCCCAAATCAAATCCCGGTTGCGCCAACTGATGCGCAAGATGGGGTCCCGGCGCATGATGAGCCGTGTTCCCAAAGCCGATGTGGTTGTCACCAACCCCACCCATTTGGCTGTGGCCATACAATACGGCCCGCGCATGAAAGCCCCCGAAGTGGTGGCCAAAGGGGCCGGACTGATGGCCAAAAAGATCCGGGAAACGGCCCTGGCCCATGGGGTTCCATTGTTGGAAAACAAGCCCTTGGCACAACTCTTGTATAAGAAAGTAGAGATAGGCGACCCTGTGCCTGTGGGACTTTATCAGGCCGTTGCCGAGGTATTGGCTTATGTCTACCGACTTAAAAATCGCATGCCGATAGGAGGACACACGCGGTGAGCGCGGCTGACGTGGTGCCGGTCAAGGGCCGAGTTCGGTTGTGGGACATGCTTGGCGCGGTGGGCCTGTTGGGGGTATTGTCCATCATGATCGTCCCCCTCCCGCCCTGGTCTCTGAGCGTGTTGGTGGTGACCAACTTGGCTTTGTCGGTGATGGTCTTGCTGGTGGTGTTGAGCATCAAGGACGTTCTCGATTTCTCAATCTTTCCATCTGTTTTACTGGGGTTGACGTTGTTTCGGTTGTCTTTGAACCTGGCCAGTACGAAGTTGATTTTGTTGTCGGGCAATCCCGGCGCGGTGATCGAGGCGTTCGGAAAAGTGGTGGTGCGCGGCGACGCGGTGGTGGGGTTTGTGGTGTTTTTGATTTTGGTGGTCGTTCAGTTTTTGGTGATCACCAAAGGTTCCGAACGGGTGTCGGAAGTGGCGGCGCGGTTCACCTTGGACGCCATGCCCGGTAAACAAATGGCCGTGGACGCGGAAATGAACGCTGGCCTGATCGACGAAAAACAAGCCCGGGCGCGGCGGGAGGCCATTCAGAGGGAGGCGGATTTTTACGGTGCCATGGACGGTGCCTCGAAGTTTGTGCGCGGTGACGCGGTCGCCGGGCTGGTGGTGGTGGCGGTCAACATTATTGGCGGGGTGATCATTGGTATGATGCGGCGCAACATGGACGTGTTGGACGTTCTGCGCACCTACACGGTGTTGACCATCGGCGACGGACTGGCGCACCAAATCCCCGCGTTGGTGGTGTCGACAGCGGCGGGCGTGTTGGTGACCCGTTCGGCCACCCGCGCGCCGGTGGGGCAGGAGTGGGCGCGGCAATTGTCGGCCAACCCCCGGTCCATCGGCATGGCGGCGGGGACCATGGGCGTTCTGGGTGTCACCGGCGTGCTCACGGGCCTTCCGGTTGTTCCCTTTTTGGCGGTGGGGGGCGGGCTGGCGGCGTTGGCCTACGCGGCTCGCCGGGCGGCTCAGGCGCCCGTGACGGTGACCACGCCCCGGGCCGCCTCATCGGAAACAACCAAAGCCGCTCCGGAAGACATGGCGGCGTTGCTCACGGTCGAACCTTTGGAATTGGAGCTGGGGTTTGGTTTGCTCTTTTTGGTGGAAGGGGCCCAGGGGGATTTGTTGGAACGGGTCGGGCATATTCGCAAACGGTTGGCCAAAGAGTTGGGGCTTGTGGTCCCACCGGTTCGAATCCGGGATTCCAGTTTGCTTCCGCCCAACACGTACGCTCTCAAAATCCGGGGGATGGAAGTGGCGCGGGGAGATCTTATGCCTAACCACGCTTTGGCCCTGGCCGACGCTCACGATAGCCGAAATCTGGCGGCGACGTTGCGTGGCATCCCGGCCAAAGAACCGGCGTTCGGTTTGCCGGCGCTGTGGGTGCCCGACACGGAACGCCGTCGAGCCGCCCAGGAAGGCATTACCGTGGTGGATAACGGAGCGGTGCTGGCAACCCATTTGACCGAACTCTTGTTGGACCACGCCCACGAAATCTTGAGCCGGCAAGATCTGCAAACGCTTCTCAACGATTTGAAGGCCCGGGGCCAAAACGTGACGGTGGACGAGGTGGTTCCCGCCCTTCTGCCGTTAGGGACGGTCCATCGGGTGTTGCAAAACCTGTTGGCGGAGCGGGTCTCGATTCGCAACCTGGCGGTCATATTGGAATCCCTGGCCGAAGCGGCCACGTTGAGCAAAGATCCGGACCTGTTAACGGAATACGCCCGGGCGGCCTTGGCTCGGCAGATTTCCCAGCAGTACCGTGATGCCGACGGCACGCTGTGGTGCGCCACGCTCTCGCCCGCGGTGGAACGGCGGTTGCAAGAAAACCTGTCCCGCACCGAACGGGGCGCGCGGCTGATTTTGGATCCGCCCTTTTCGGACGATTTGGTGCGGGTCATATCCCAACGGTTGGCGTCTCCCGCGAGCGGCGCGGAAAAACCCGTTCTGTTGTGCGCGGCGGGGTTGCGCCCCTACGTGAAGCGCCACTTTGAACGGTTCTTGCCGAAACTGGCGGTGTTGTCGACCAACGAGGTGACGGCCGACACCCGGGTGAAAACCTTGGGTGTGGTGGACGTGCCCACCCGGGTGGCGGTGTCGTGACTCTGCCCGTCAAAAGAACGGGGGGTGGAACCATGGGGTTCGCGTCCCTGGTTCCCAGCAACATAGAAGCCCTGTGGGCCCGATACGGTCAGGGCCGGGACCCGGCCGCACGGGAAGAGATTTTGGCCTTGCACGCGCCGTTGGTTCGCTACATCGTGGGTCGAATGAAAGCGGTTCTGGTTCCCCAAGCCGACCGGGACGACTTGGAAAGCGCCGGCGCGTTGGGGCTAATCAAGGCGTTCGACCGATACGACCCGGCGCGCAATGTGAAATTCGATACGTTCGCTTACCGCTGGATTCAAGGGAGCGTTCTGGATCATCTGCGCGGGTTGGATCCGTTAGGCCGGGGGGCGCGCCGGCGGGTGGAAACCTACCGCCGGTTTCAAAACGCCCTGCGCGAGGAGTTGGGGCGGGAACCCGCCCAGGAAGAACTTCGCACGGCCATGGGGTTGTCGCCGGAGGCCATGCGGGATCTGTGCTGGGAAGTGTCCCACGCCACCTCCATTTCGTTGGACGCGGTGGACATGGCCTCGGACGGCCCCCACGATTTGGCCCTGGCTTCCTCCATGGAAGACGGCGGGCCCCACGCGTTGGATACCCTGGAAAGACAGGAAACGATTAATCAGATGAAAACCGCCTTAGACAGTTTGCCCGAAAAAGAACGGTTGGTGTTGGCCCTGTACTACACGGAAGAATTGACGTTTCGTGAAATCGGCACGGCGTTGGGTGTCACGGAATCCCGGGCGTGCCAAATCCACACCCGAGCGGTGGCCGCGGTGAAAGAACGGTTGGGGATCGCTCCTCCTCCCGCTCCGGTGCGTGCTGAAGGGGAAGGGTAAATGTCTCCGCGCCGGTATGTTCCCAGCCATCATCCGGACCGGGCTTTGTTTCGGGTGGAATTTCCGTTCGGGCAAAGGCCCCGGGCCCGTTGGAACACCGTCGATTACGACGTCTTGGACATCAGCGAAAAAGGGATCCGGCTTAATAACGAAGGCCTAAAAAGTTTTGCGGCAGGCGCGTCGGTACGGCTGGGAGTAAAATTTGAAGACGCCGTGGTCACGGTATCCGGGCGCGTTCTGCGCGCCAACGAACGGGAAACCGTGATCGCGTTGTCCGAAGGATTTTCCTTGGAGCGTGTCCGGCGCGAGGAGCGCCGGCTGATCCGCGGGGATGAACCCGGTTCTTCAATAACGGGAGAAAGGCGATGAAGGGAGCCCATTCGTTTTTTTCTCGGCCTAAAAAATCCCGGTTGTATCGGTTTGGGGTATCGGTGGCGTCTCGCTTGATGTCCGTGGTGGGGCGGCTTCCCCTGGCGACGGGCACGTTGGCCATCAGCATGGGGTTAACCCTCTGGGTGGTCCAAATGTCCGAACCCATTGCGGGCCCGTGGGGGGTGCGTTCGTCCGTGTGGTTGTTGGCGGGGGGAACCGCGTTCAGCGTGTTTCTTTTTGTGGTGATTCGGGTGGCCACGAAAGGCCGGGCGCGGGGAATGTCGTTAGCCCGTCGGATTGCCCGGCGGTTAAACGCCGTTCAGGAAAAAATGCGGCTGGCCATGGCGGGGTCCAACGACGGGTTGTGGGATTGGGACATTCCCGCCAACACGGTGACCACGTCGGGACGGTTTCGGGAACTGTTGGGATACCCGCCGGTGGAAGCGGTGGAACCCCGCGGCGAGTTCATGATGCGGTTTCATCCGCAAGACCGGCCGGAAGTGGAGAAGGCCATTACGAACCATTTGGAATCGGGTTGGCCTCTGCGGGTGGAATGCCGGTTCCAGGCTCACGACGGGTCTTACCGGTGGTTTCGGTTCACCGGCATGGCGGCGCAAAAACCGGACACCGCCGCGGACCGGATGGTTGGCGTCATCTCCGACATCACCGACCATAAAAACGCCGAAGATTCGTTGACCCGTTATGTCCACGAGATGGAGGCTTCCCGAAGCCAGATCCACGAACAAACCGCCCGCCTCAAAACCCAAGCGGACGAACTGTCCCGGGCCAAAGAGCAGGCCGACGCGGCCAACTTGGCCAAGAGCACATTTTTGGCCACCATGAGCCACGAGATCCGCACGCCCATGAACGCGATCATCGGCATGTCGGAACTGTTGGGCGAAACCACCCTGGACCCGGAACAAAAGAAGTATGTGAAAATTCTTTCCCGCGCCGGGGAAAATCTGTTGGATTTGATCAACGATATTTTGGATTTGTCCAAAGTGGAAGCGGGTCGGATGGATTTGGAGACCATCGATTTCGACGTGCGGGAGCTGGTGGAACGGGTGGGCGAAATGATGGGCATGCGGGCGTTTTCCAAAGGGCTGGAATTAACTTGTTACGTGGCCGGGGAGCTCAACACGCGCCGACGGGGCGATCCCACGCGGTTGCGCCAGGTGCTGGTGAACCTGGTGGGCAACGCGGTCAAGTTCACGGAAAAAGGCGATGTGGCGGTGACGGTTCGCTCCGATCCCTCGGCCTCCGATGGGGAATCTATTTTGTTTACCGTCAAAGATTCGGGCATCGGCATTCCGCCCGAAAAAGTGAAGTCTCTGTTCGGCACGTTCACCCAGGTGGACTCGTCGACCACGCGCAAATACGGTGGCACCGGACTGGGGTTGGCCATTTCCAAACGGTTGGTGGAAATGATGAACGGCAAAATTGTGGTGGAAAGCGCGCCGGGGCAAGGAAGCACGTTTTCGTTTCGGGTGCGGTTGCCCCTGGGCTCGTTGGACCCTTTGCTGGCGGCGCGGCGGGAAGACGACGGCGCTCTGTTTCCAGGTCGCCGGGTGCTGGTGGCCGACGACAATCCCGTGAACCGCCAAATCGTGCGGGACTATCTTGGGCCTTCGGGTGTTTTGTTGGCGGAGGCGTCCGATGGCACCCAGGCCATGGCCATTCTGGAATCCGCCTGGGGGCGCAACGAGAATTTCGACGCGGTCCTTTTAGACGGCCGCATGCCGCCCAAGGGGGGGTTGGCCCTGGCGGAGACGATCCGCCGCCATCCCAAGGGGGGAGGGACGGCCATCTCGCTTCTCTCCTCGGATCCCCGGGAAGGTGACGCCGCCCGGGCTAAGGAATTGGGGATTACCCGCAACATCAATAAGCCCCTCAAACGCCACGAAATTTACGATGTATTGCGGGCTCTTTTGAGCCACGCCACCGCTCCTTCTGGTTCCCCGACATTTGCGGGGAGTCACGTTGCGCCGCCTTCGCCGGTTGCGCCGATTGCCTCGGCAACGCCCGCCGTTCCGGCGGTTGCGGCCCCTGTTGCGGCGGAGAAAAAACCGGGCTCGGACGTTCGGCCGTTGCGGATTTTATTGGTGGACGACTCGGAAGACAACCGATTTTTGGTTTTGGCTTTGTTTCGGGGATCACCCCACCTGTTTCAGCCCGCGGAGAACGGAAAAGAAGCCTTGGACTATTTCCAAAAGGCCGCGGCCGGGCCCCAGGACGCGTTGGCGACGCGTCGGTTCGACATCGTGTTAATGGACGTCCAAATGCCGATTATGGACGGCTACGCCGCCACCCGGGCGATCCGCGCTTGGGAAACGGAAAAAGGATTGTCCCGCACGCCCATTTACGCCCTCAGCGCGAACGCGTTGAAAGAGGATGAGGCCCGGTCCCTTGAAGCCGGTTGCGACGGCCATCTCACCAAACCCGTCCGCAAAGCCACACTCCTCACACTCCTCTCAAAAATCGAATCTCTATAGCGCTTTCAGGCCGATCGCGTTCCCCTCACTTTTGTGTATAGGACTTGGCGCGGGCGTAGATGTTGGGGATGCCGGCCAGGGAGCGGTATTTCGAAATTGTGCGCACGGCCAGGGTGATGCCTTTTTCTTTTTTGAGGCGCGCGGCGATCTCGGGGTCGCGAAAGGGTTCTTTGATTTTTCCAGCCCGGTACAGGGATTCTTCCGTTTCCAGAATTCGCCCGAGTTGGGCCAGCACCCCGTGAATGGACCCCCGCCCCAAGAAATCTTTGAGCGGCAGTTCTTGGTTCCAAGGAGCCAAGAGGGCCTTGGCCGAAATGGCCCGGCACACGGTGCTGGGATGAAGGCCCAGTTGGGCGGCCAGACGATCTTGAGTCAAGTCCTTAAGAGTCTCTTCTTTGCCCGTGGCCAAAAAATCTTTTTGATGGTTTAACACGGCTTCCAAAATTTGGTTCATGGTGGACCGCCGCGCGTTCACCAGTTCCATGGACTGAACCAACTTGGCCAGGGCTTGGCGGTCAGACGGGGTTAACGACGGATCTTTTTTGAGTGCGTCCATCTTATCGTAATGGATGGCGTACCGCCCCCGGCCGTAGCGCAACGACGTGTATCGAATGGAAAACCCGTCGCCGTCTTTTTCGATGTGAGCGATGCGGGTGAAGGCGCTGTAATTTTCCGGCGACGTGGACGGGGAACTGAAAAATTCCGCCCGGATGCCGATTTCCGTGGTTAAATCCAACAACCGTTTTGATTCCTCCACCGTGAGGCCGCAGGCCCGGGCGATGGTTTCGGGGGCGGCGGCTCGTTCGGCATATAGAAAATACGTTTCAAAGTTGGATCGCCCAATGCGCTGGCAGAGGGCGATGAGATCTTTTTTTTCTTCCAGCAACGATTGGATGTCGGCGTCGCCGGAGGCGGGGGACGCCTCGTCGCGCAGTTCCAAAAACCCGGACGTCAACCCCGTGCGCGGATAGCGCTGGTAGGAAAATAACTTTTTGCCTGGATCGTCCGTCAAGAAAAACCGGCGAAACAAAGGATTGCGTTCAACGGAAAGGACAAGTTGGCCGAAACTGTCTTCCGGCAGAGACATGACCCGCGCGATTTTCAAGCGCGGGACCAGCTGTTGCAAGGCCCGGGGACGCGGGGTTGGCCGCGCGGCGAAATCCGGTCCGAGGCTCATTCCGGACGCAGGGGCGCCGGGACCAGGGCGTCCACCGCCGCGAACAGCTCTTCGGCCCGGAACGGCTTTTTGAGGAACGGACAGTCCCCCGCCCGGCCCAGTACGTCCGCGTAATTTTCCCTTGGATGGCCGCTCATGAGCAGAATTTTGATGTCCGGCCAACGGGCCCGGATGTCCCGGTGAAGGTCCAATCCTTCCCGGTCGCGGCGAAGAGAAATGTCCATGACCACCAAATCCGCGCCGTTGGTTTCGAGATAGGCCAAGGTTTCCGCCCCGCCGCTCACGGAGGCCGTGTGATATCCGTAACGCCGCAACAGGCGGGAAATCACCGTGCGTTGTTCTTCCCGGTCGTCGACCACCAACACCCGATCCCGGGTGGCGGGGGCCGCCGCTGCCGCCGGACGCGCGGTTCCCGCGGCGGGAAAATAAATGTCCACCCGGTTGCCGGTTTCAACCGATCGCACATGAATGAACGCGCCCATTCGACGGGCCAATTGCCGCACGACCGCCAACCCGAGCCCCGACGTGGATTTCCGGCCCAGGCTGTGGGTGAAATAGGGTTCGAACAATTTCTCTTTTTGAAGGGCCGACAACGGTGGGCCGTCGTCGGACGCGGTGAGAACGGCGTAGACCCCGGCGGGAATGGGTTCCCAGCCGTCGATAATCTCGGGCAACGTGCGCAATTCGGTGGACAACGTGGCGCATCCGCCGGGTTTGGCGTCCAAGGCGTTGCGCACCAAAACGCCGGCCATCAGGGCCACCCAATCGGTGGATCCCAACACGGGGCAGACCTGTTCGTTCCATCGAGACATCACGGCGCCCCCGGCGTCTTTGAGAAGGGCGGTCAAGGATTCGTCGTCCAGGGCGTGTTGGGCGGCGCGGTTGAGATTAACAATTTCCCGCTCGTTGGTGTCTTGGGACAACAAAGCCAAATGGGTGGCCAATTCGTCAATGCGATGGGCCGCGCGGCGGATTTGGATCAGGTCTTTGGCCAGGGGACTGTCGGGTGACAGGCTGTTGAGCATCAAGTCTGGAAGAAGAACCAAGCACCCCAACTGGTTAGACAGTTCGTGGGCCACGTCGGCGGTCAACGATCGCAACGGAAGCCCCATGCGGTCGCGGGCGGGAACGGCGTCAAAAGGCGTTTGTGGGGTCATGGACGAGATCGATCATACTTTTTTCTGATCGGGTCTGACGCGGCCCAGAATTCAGGGTTTTCGGGGGTGGGCTTTGTCGAGGTCGCTGGGGAGAAAGGCGCTGGCCGCGCGGTTGATGGCGTGGATCGCGTCATACACTTCCCGGCGATGGACCGGCACCCGCGCCGGCGCGCTGATGCCCAAGGTGACGTGTCCGCGCTGGATCGCCAACACTTTCACCTCCACGTTGTTCCCGATCAAAAGGCTTTCCTCCAGTTTCCGGGTCAGCAGGAGCATCGGATCAGGGAACCTGTTCGCCCAGGGGCAAGGGCAGGTCCAACACCAATTGTCGTCCCTTGCGGGCGCGGATGTTGAGCACGATGGGGCCCAATCGGTTTAAACGGATTTGGCCGGCGTGAATCGAAACGATTCCCAGAAGACGAGGCCGATCGTCTTTTTCCAGTTCCAGATCGGCCCGCTCGTCGCGGTTTAGCAGGCCGGCCTCGGCCTCCTCGGGCACGTCCAAGGCGGTCACCGGAAACGCCAGAGACCCGTCGTTCATGTCTTGGAGCCACAAAAAGGGGCTATCCGGACTGTGAGGGATCAAGGCGAATCGGCGGGGCCCTGTAAATCCCACCAGGCCGTTTGGAAACGAAAAAACCAAATTGTCCTCGATGGTCAGGCACCCGAACCGGGTGGTGGTTAACGTGTGGGTGCGGACGGGAGCGTTGGGCCCTGTCATTGCAAGAAGTCCAGCAAGGTTGTCTTGAACAGAGCGGAGGACGCTTTGAGAGAGGCTTCGTAAAGGGTGTTGGCGTTTTGCAGATCCACCAAAGCTCGGGGCATGTCGGTGTCGTCGTTGGCCGAGATTCGATCCATCAAATTGACTTCCAGTTCGTCGAGTCTGCCGAGTGTGGTTTCAACGCGTTTGGATTCGCTTCCCAGTTCGGCTTCCAGTTTTAACAACTGGTTGAGGGCGTTGTCCAGCCGGGGCAAAAGGGCCCGAACAGCGGCCCCATCGTTGTTGCTCAAGGCGGTTTTGAGGTCCTCCAACACCTGGAACGAGTTTTCGCCGCTTACAAAAACTTCCTGGCCGGTCAAATTGATGGCGCTGGTTTCACCGGGGGCGATGTCGCGGGTCATGATGCCCGTGTCCCCCTGGTATACCCCGGTGCTGGAAAATGCCGCGGTGGTGGTTTTATTCCCGGCGAACAGGGACGATCCGTTCCATTTCGCGTTGGCGGTGTCCAAGAGTTGGGCCTTCAGTTGATCAACGGCGATGGCCAATACTTCGCGGGTTTCGTCGGTTTGGGTATCGGTGGATCCCTGAACGGCGTTGGTTCGGGCGGTCTGAATCGTTTGCCTGGCTGTGCCTAAAGAGGCGAGAGTCGCGTTCATCCACGACAATCCTTCCTGGGCCGAGTTCCGGTGTTGTTCGAGAGAAGCGTGGGCGGCGTTGAGCGAGACCGATCGGGCCGCCCGCACGGGATCGTCGGATAAGTTGTTGACCCGACTGCCGGAAGCAATCTGTTCTTGAAGTCGGCTCATCGCAGCCAGCTGGCGGTGTATGTCTTCCACCATGCCGCGTTGGATGACGCGATCGGTAATTCTCATAGTCGAGCCTACCTTTGAATCATGTTAATCAGCGTTTGCAACATTTCGTCCGCCGCCCGCACAGACCGCGCGGCCATTTCAAACGCCCGCTGAAACTTGATCAAATTGGCCAGTTCTTCTTCCGTGGAAACACCGGACACGGAGTCGCGCATGTTTTCCACCTGTTGAAGAATAAAGTCTTGGCTTTCGTCGGCCCGCCGGGCCGCTTCCGAGCGGCCCCCCACATCGGCCAAAAATCCCTGATGGAATTCCTGAAACGACCGCGTCCCTCCGTCCATGATGCGCTGGTTCCACAGGGCCGCCATGGACCGAGCGATGTCGTTGTCGCCCGGGGCCCCGGTGGCCGAGGCGGCGATCGCGTCGGTGTCGTTGGCCACGGCGTCCGAGAGCGCCCAGGATCCCGGCGCGCCTTTAAAAAAATCGTTGACGATACCCAGATCATAAAACACACCGTCGCCGTCGGCGGTGACGCGAATGGTTTGGGGCGTGGCCGTGGTCGACGGGGTCAGCGACAGCCGGTGGCCCGAGGCCGAGGCGTGAACGCCGGTGTTCGCCTCTTCCAAATTGATTTTGGCCACGATCGTGGCCAAGTCGTCGCCCGCCGCAAAGGCGATCGCCACGCCGTTGAGCGACGCGGAGGCGTTGTTTGACAGCGTGCCGGTGAAGTCCGTGGTCCCCCGCACTTCAACGGTGCCGTCCAACCCCAGGCCGGACCGGTGCAAGGCGTTGACCTGGTCCACCACGGCGGAGGACAACGTATCTAATTCGTCCATCATTCCCGGAAACACCGTGTCCCGGGCGTCGATCAACCCTTTCAATCGGCCGTTTCCGACGATTAAGGGTTCGTCAAATTCGGTCCATCGAATTTCGCCGACGCCCAGGATGTCGCCGCTTTTTTGGACAATTTTCAACGAGTTGGGACCGGTGGCCTCCACCAATGGGGCTCCGCCCAAATAAACGGAAATGGTGCCGCCGTCTCGATTGATGACCCGAAGAGGGACAAGTTCGGACAAATCCGCGACCAGTTTTTCCCGGCGGTCGAGCGCGTCGTTGGGTTGTTGGCCGAGCAGCGTGGCTGTTTCAATTTTCGTGTTGAGGGCAAAAATCTCTTCCGCCGCCGCGTTGATTTCGGGCACCAGGCTTCGGATTTCGCCTTCGGTTTGGAGCCGCAAATCCGTGAACCCTTCCCGTAATCGGTTGAACGTTTCTGTCAACACCCGACCTTCCGTTCGGAGCACAGCCCGTTGTCCGGGATCCGTGGGGTTGTTGGCCAGGTTGGACCAGGCGTCGCGAAACCGCGTCATTTGAGCGTAGAGGCCTTTGTCGCCCGGTTCGCTTAATAGGTCTTCGGCCAACTGATACGATTCAACCAACGCGCCCGATTCGCCCTTTCCGCCGAACTCCCGTCGGTATTGACCTTCCAAAAACTCGTTGCGCAACCGTTCAATCCCTTCCACCTGCACGCCGCGGCCCACGTGGAACCGCCCATCGAAATCGGAGTTTTCCGTTGAATAAATCACCCGCTGGCGGGAGTAACCGGGCGTGTTGACGTTCGAAATGTTGTGGGAAATGGTTTGAATCGCCACCTGAAACGCCCGCAGGGCCCGGGTGCTGAGATCAAAACTGGCCAGCAGCGACATTAGGCTTTACCTCGATAGGCGCCGCCGGGCGGGGGTCGATGACTTCCGTCCGGACCGTAAGTGTCGGGGCCCGCGCCAGACAACAGGCTCATCACGTGGCGGTTGTAATGTTGCGCGCGCCGGATCAAGCGGGCGTTGCCCTGGTTGAGGGCGCCCACTTCTTTCATAGACCGGAACAGCCGGTCTTTTATTTGCACCAAACTGTCCCGTCCCGCCTCGTCCAATCGAACCGCCACCTCCGCGAGGGGGGCATCCACCGGGCCTAAACCCAGGGCCTCCGACACCTCCAGGCAGGCCCGGCGCCGTCTGTCTTCGGCTTCCCCCAACCGCTTCAGACGGTCTCGTTTTTCCGTCAACGCGACGGCCAGCGCCTCGTCTTTGCCGTTGGTCAGAGCGTCCCGTTCCCGCTTTAAGACAGCGCAAAGATCATCGCACAGGGCGACGATCTCGTCCAAGCAGGAAACCAGCCGAGGCAATGCCTCAGCACAGGAAACTCCGACCGGTGCCGTCATCCTTTCCCCTGGAGAAGGCCTTGGGTGTACATTTTCTGGGCCAACATCATGGTATTGACCTGATATGTCCCTTCCTCTATTTTGCTGCGCAAGGCATCCACGTGGGCGGCCCGGGCCGCGTCCTGGTTGGCCGCGTTGTCTCGAATGGATTGAACGTCCTTGGCCAGGGCGGACAGTTCCACCCGGTCGCGTTTATCCAACTCCGCTTCCTTGTTTTCCTTGCTCCCCTGAACAGAGGCCGCCTTCTTGGCCGCTGCCGCTTCTTCCGACAATTCAGGCCGGAGGGGCTCTTCCGGGCCTTTGTTTCCTACGGAATTTATCATGGGAGGTTCCTCCTTACGCCTCTCTTATCGGCGTTTTCACTGGAACCTTGAGCCTGTTTTGAGAGTTCCTGGTAAAGTACATCGCCCAATCCAACCCCCCCGGATCGGGCCATTTCCCGGCTGATCGATTCATCGCGCATATCATTAAGAATGTCCTTTGCATTCTGATCGCCTTTAGAAATAGATACGTTTTGACTGCCCCGGCCTTCCTTAAGCAGAGTGTGCAAAAAGAGAGCTTCAAAATCCCGGCAAGCGCCCTTTAAACGGTCATTTTGTTGCGCATCCGTCCTGCCCGTAATAGGCCGATGAAGGGGGGGGATCGGACTCACATGATCACCAAATCGGCTTTGAGGGCGCCGAGTCGTTTAATCATCTTAAAAATGGTGACCACATCTTTGGGGCGCGCCCCCACCCGGTTCAGTAAAGAAACCAACGTGGGTACGTCGCCTTCCGTCCCGCCGGCGGGGGAAGGGGAACCCACCTCAATTTTCAGGCCCGCGTGGGAAATAGTGACCGCTGAGAGTTTGACTTCCCGGCCTGCCACCACGGTGCCGGTGGTTTCGTTGAGGACAACCCGGGGGCGTTCGTCGGCGCCCACGGTGACCAGCTCAGCTCGGGCGGCAAATCCCACGGGGTCTTCCCGGAAGTCGGCCGGAATTTCCACTTCAATTTGCCCCGCGTCCAACGCGCGGCTTTTGGTGTGAAACGCGTCCCGCAGGGCCTGGGCGGCCCGCTCGGCGGTAACGTAGTCGGGGGTGTTCAAAACGACGCTCAGCTTTCCATCCGATCCGGCCGGAGGCGACGCGAGGGCTTTTTCCAGCAACACTCCGCCGGGGACCACCACCGTGGTGGCGCGGGACGCGGACGATTTTTTGGACCCGGGTTCCATGTCCGACGCCAAAGCGCCCTGGGCGGTGGCGTAAACTTGCCCGTCGTTGGCCCGCAGGGGGGTCAACAACAGCGTGCCGTTTTCCAAACTGGTCGCGTTGCCGATCGACGACACTCGCGCGTCCAGGCTGGACCCCGGCCGGGCGTAGGCCGACGCTCGCGCCGTTACGATTACTGCGGCCACGTTTTCCGACGAAAGTTCTTGGGGTGATAACGATAACCCCAAGCGATTTAGCAGGTTCGCGAGGGATTGGGCCGACGGGTTTGTGCCGGCCTTATCGCCGGTTCCTCGCAATCCGGTCACCAGGCCGTACCCCACCAACTCCAGCTCGCGCCAACCGCCCACCCGGGCCAAATCTTTCAACCGCATGTCGGCGCCGGCCGGCGGGACCACGGCGGTCCCGGCCAACAACACCGCCATGAGCCCGCGCGCCAGGCGGTTCAAAACACCCACCCAAAAATGGTTGATAAAATTCCCCGCCGATGAATGCCGGGCTCTTTGCGCGACCGGTATTCAATCCGGGCCGACGCCAGCCGGGTGGACGCCACGGTGTTGCCCGGCCCGATATCGGCGGGGCGCAAGATCCCTTTGAGTTTTATGGTTTGAGGCGCGCCCTCCAAAATAATTTCCTGTTCGGCTTCGATGCGTAGGTTCCCGTCGGGGAAGACCTCCATCACCATGGCGGTCACCGCCGCCACCAAACTGCCGCGGCGTTCCAACCTGCTTTCGGCCTTGTTGTCGTTGGTCACTTTCAGGCCCAACGTGTTGGTGGCGTTTCGGCCGGCGTTGACGGTTTTTACGTCGGCGTTCAAATCGGATTCCTTGTCCGCTTTGGAGCTGACGCGCCGGGACCCCTTGGAATTTTCGACAATTTGGACGGTGACCAAATCGCCCACTTTCGACGCGCGCGGGTCCGAGTACAGCATGAGAATGGGCGGTTCCGCCGGTGGGGGGGCCTTCACGATCACTTTTTTGGCGCAGGCCACGGCGGTGAAGGCGACCGCGATCAAAACCAAGCGTTTCATGGCGCGGGTTCCTCGTTCGACGGAATTTCCACCCACCCCTCACGGACAATTCCTTTTAACGGCCGTCGGGTGGCGGTGTTGATCACGGGAATCGTTTCGCCCTTTTTTCCTTCTTTGAGGGCGCGGCCGGGCGCCGACAGGCGGATGCCTTCGGCGGCCGCGACCAGAACCACCGATTGGCCCCGGCGAACGATTAAATCCGTCTGAGAATCGGCCGACTGAGTCGGGTTCGCTCGAGTCGGAGAACCCACAACGCCAACCATCAGCATGAGAAAAAAGCCGAAGGGCTTCATCCGCGCAGGTTGTTGGAAATCCGAATCATGTCGTCGGCGGTTTGGATGGCTTTTGAGCTGAGCTCGTAGGCCCGTTGGGCGGTGATCATGCCGACCATTTCGTCGACCACCTGCACGTTGGACCCTTCCAACATGCCTTGCCGGATTTGGCCCATGCCGTCGAGGCCGCCGGTGCCCGTGACGGGTGTTCCCGAGGAGGCGGTTTCGGCGTACAGGCTGTGGCCCAAACTGCGCAGGCCCGGCGGATTGGAAAACGAGGCCAGCTCGATGGTCCCCACGTCGGTGGGCAGGGCGCTTCCGCTGGTCCGCACCGACACCAAGCCGTTGGTCCCCACCACAATTTCTTGGGTGTCGGCGGGGATGGTGATTTCGGGTTGAATCGCATAGCCGTCCGGGGTGACCAGTCGGCCGTCTTGGTCCAGCCGGAACGTGCCCGACCGGGTGTACCCGATGGTTCCGTCGGAAAGCGCCACTTGGAAAAACCCGGATCCCTCAATGGCCAAATCCAACGGCGTGTCGGTCCGTTCCAGGTCGCCGGAAGCAAATATTTTTTGGGTGGCCACCGGGTAAGTTCCCATGCCCACTTCCAGCCCGTTGGGGGTGCCTTCTTTGGTTCCGGGTTCGCGCAGGGTTTGGTAGAACAGGTCTTGGTAATCCACCCGTTGGCGTTTGAACCCGGTGGTGTTAACGTTGGCAAGGTTGTTGGCGATGGTGTCCACGTTTAACTGCTGGGCCGACATCCCCGACGCGGCTGTCCAAAGAGCTCGAATCATTGCGTTACCTCCTCAATGAAGACGCCCCGGTTTCGGGGCAACACCAAACGTTCCATCGTTAACGGCCTAGCTCGGAAATGGCTTTGCCAAGGGCTTCATCTTGATACTTAATGGAGCGCTGGTTGGCCTCAAAGAGTCGGAGGGTACTAATCATATCGGCCATTTCCTGAACAGAGTTAACCGATGACCCCTCTAAAAATCCTTGGATCACCTGGCCCCGGGCGGGTTTTGCGTCGCCGCCGACCACCTCAAAGAGGCTTTCCCCGGCTTTTTTTAAGCGGGCCTTTTCACCGAACTCGACCACGTTAAGTTGTCCAATCACTTCTCCGCCCATGGTCACGGTTCCGTTGGCCCCCACCCCGATTGCGCCGCCTTCGGGCCGTCTAACAATCGGCCCTCCGGTGCCCAGAACGACCCGGCCGCCGCTGTCCACCATCTGGCCTTTGTCGTTCCATTGGAACCCCCCGTTTCGGGTGTATCGAGTGCCTTGGGGGGTTTCCACGGCGAAAAAACCGTCCCCCTGAATCGCTAAGTCAAGCGTGTTGTCGGTGCGAGACAGGGTTCCGGGTTTGGGGTCAATGGATGTCCGTGCGATGGGTGTCGACATCTGCTGACCCCGTAAAACTTCTTGAAATTCATCGAATATGACGCGATCTTTCTTAAAACCGTGGGTGTTGACGTTGGCCAAATTGTTGGCCTGAACGTCTTGTTTCGCCATTAAGGCGGACATGGCCTGCGCGTTGGAGTATATGCCTCGTATCATGGTATCCTCATCCATTCTGTATGCAATATTTGTGCGAATTTGAGGCCCCTCCAGACTTTCCTGAACGTGCCGATAATGGGATTGATCCCACAGGAGGATGCTATGATCGAGCCGTTTGCCGCATTGGAGCAGTGCCTGACCAACGAAATCCGATTTTTAAAACGGGCCGTGGCCCAGGCGGCGGAAGAGGCCATGGTGGTGGGCCAAAGCGGACGGTGCCGGTCGGTGGACCTCACCAAACCGCTGACCATTTTAGATGAGGCCCGCCGCGCCGCTGAAGAAATGGCCGCCCGGGCTTGGATGCAGGGCCCTTCTGGATCGCGGGAACGCATTCGCGCCCTCCATTGCAAAGAATTGCGTCAAAAAGTCGCCGCTCTGTCGGCACAACTGGCCCGGCTTCAAGAGGGGCAGGTCCATATGCTCACCGGGGGTCAATTTCCCCCGGTGAGGCGGGTTTCCATCGTGCCCGCGGAGGAACCGATGTTTGATCTCCGCGGGTCCGTGCGGGTGGCCGGGCTCAAATACTGATTTTGACCTTCAACCAATCGCCCCATTGAGATAAAAGGTTGTTGGCCGCGTCATCCGTGGCTTGGTCCGCTGTTGCGCCGAACCCGTTGGCGGTCCGGGTGGACGCGGACGACTTTTTTTTGCCCGACTCTTGGACTTCAATCGTGACGCTTACCCGGGCCTGATACACCGGCCCGTCCGGATTTTTGGTCACCGCCGCCGATAGGCGCAGGGTCACGGACACGTCGGCCGTGTCTGTTTCATCTGAGGAAACGCGAATGTCCCAGGGCCATTTTTGAAGGCGGGTAAGGGCGTCGGTTTCAACGGCGCGGCGAATTTTTTCGGACGATCCCGACACAAATAACAGGGCCGATTTGCGCCTTTGAAACGTCCGGCGGCACGAGGGGTTATGCTGTCCAACGGGTGAAACAACCCACGCGGCTTTTTTATTGAAGAGGTCAACTGTGGGGGAAAACGCGGCTTCGCCTTTCTGGTTGGTCTCGGTTTCCTCCGCCGGTCCGGTCGGCCGATGGGCCCATCGCCCTTGGAGAGGAAACCCGGACAAATCGGCTTTCCCCGCTCCGGTCCACGTTGCATGAACCTGGACGGGCCCCGAATAGCGGCCCCCGGAATCAAAATACATGGGGGCCGCGTCGCAGTGCAATTTCAACGAACGCAGAATATCGTTTTGCAGAGACCTAACCCAATCCCAAAAATTTGAATTTAACTCCGAGCCGGATTGACGAAGGGATTGCTTTGTTTTTTCTGGCGGGCCATCGAATGGGAGGTCGGCGAACAGATCGGAACGCCGGGTCAATAAGTCGTTGAGGGTTCGAAAAGAGTGTCCAATCCGGCCTTGATTAAATTCATTTAGCGCGGTGCGGGCCAAACTCAACAATGTGTCTTTCTGTTGTTGTAGTTCGCGCCGAACCTGTTCGTCATATTGAGCGCGCCGCACGCCCACGCGGCAGGTGATGTGGTTTCGTTGCGGACTGTGAAGCACAAATTCTTGCCGATCCAACCGAACCGGCGCCAGTTGGGCGTAGGCGTTCACGCGGGATTCCAGGGATTGGGAGGTTGTTCCGTTGGATTGGCCCAACACATCGGCCAGGGCGGCCTGAACGGTGACCCGAGCGTTTAACGCCAAATCACCCAAGGCCCGGGCTTTGGCCTGTTCGCGGGCCCGGCCTGGATCGGACCCCAATTCCGCCCATCCTTCCCCAACCAAATAGACGTCGGCCGGCCAGGGGGGCTTTCGCCCCGCGCTTTCCACATTGGTTGTAATCAAGGCCAGTAAAATCAGGCCAATCCACCTGGTAAGCGAGGCGGATATCCCGGACCAATGAATAAAACGGGGGATCAAGGCTGGGGCGGGTTGGGAAATCGGAGCGTCACGGTGGCGCCGCAATCAAGATTGTTTTCAATGGACATGGACCCGCCATGGACGTGCATCATCCATCGCGCCATGGACAAGCCCATTCCCCGATGGCCGCTTTTCGTCGAAAAGTAGGGCTGAAACGCCAATTCTTTGGCCTCGGGCGACAATCCTGTTCCGGAATCAATGAGGCGTACCCCGGTATGATCTTCTTCCCGGAATGTTTCCACAAGCAATTGGGCGCCCCGTTTTTTGGTTTCGGATTCGTCCGGGTTCGGGGTCATGGCTTCCGCGGCGTTTTTGGTGACGGCTTCAAACACGGTGTCCAACAACTCCGGGTCGCCCAAAATCAGAGGGGTCGCCCCGCTCGGGCGCCGGGTGAGAACCACGTGATGCCACGCGGGGTCCCGGCGAAGGCCGTTCATAAATTCGCCGATGAGCAAGTTAAGATCGAGGGGTTTTGGATGAACGTCGGGCCGCTGGGTGAGCGTCACCAAATCTTTGACGATTTCGGTGATGTGTTGGGCTCCCCGTTCGGCCAAAGACAACATTTCCCGGGTGGGCCCCGGAAGCATTTGTTGCAGGCTGAGTTCCAACCCGCCTTTCAAAGCGCACAGGCCGCTTCGCAATTTGTGGGCCACGCCGCGGCCCACGTCTTCAAAGTTGCGGGTGGGTTCTTCAAAAATCGTGAACGGAAAAACGGATTCGACCACGCTGGTTGCGCCCAAAGGCATGGCGCTTGTCACCGGGTTCGAATTCCAATTTTTCGGGGGGGGAAGCGGATGGGACCCCCGCGCGACGCGGGGGAGGGAAATATGTTTACGATCAGCGTGTGGGGCCATGGGATCCTCCTAACGAAGAACCAGCGCGGCGCGGGACCAGAGTTAAAAACGCCAGGGCGCCCAACGGAGCCGCCGCCGCGAACAGAGCGCCTTTCAGAAGTTCCCGCCGCCGTTCTTGTTGGGCGCGGGTTCGGGGATGAACAAACCGCGCGGTCGCCTGCACTCCTTCGCCGCTCACGCCCACCCGAACAGCTTGAATCGTCACCGCCACGTTGTCGTTGTCCAACCGTTGCCACTGGGCGTGGAGGTTCACGTCGGGGACCACGGGAACCAGCTGATCCTGGGAGACGCTCCCTCTGTTCAACTCCAATTGCCGGGCCGTTTCGGCCACGGATTTTTTTCGAACATCGTCTGAAAAGAGAAACGTTTTAAATCCCCTGGATAACCGGGCGTTCAGGAAGGGCGGGAGAGTATCAAAAAACGGATCGGATTCAGGCCCTTGGACAACAGAAATTTCTTTTGCGGATCGGTCCAAATTTTTTGACCGTGCGGCGTCCAGCAAGTCCGTGCAAAGCCGTTCCAAAGCCGCTTCCGGAGTGGGGGGAAGAGATTGATTTAACCGATAAAGTCCGTAGGCCTCAAAAGCCAGAATCGGCCCGGCCAACACCAACAATACGCCCACCACCGTTCGCAGTTCCATAAGGCAATAAATGGACTTGCAATTTCCGTGCCAATGGTTTTAGAGCGGGGGGCGTTTTATTGGAGAACGGGGCTTTTATGGAGCTGGCCGGTAAAGGCGGCAAGGGCTGTTGGAATCGGCGGTGAACCCGTGGGAGGGGTCCAGGGCTTCTTTCTCACCCAAAATTAAATAGCCGTCGGGTCGCATCACCCGTTTGATTTTGGCCAACACGTCGGCGCGACGTTTCGGCTCAAAGTAGCTGAGAACGTTGCGAATCAGCACCACGTCGGCTTCCGGATAGGGCGATCCGGGGTTAGCCAGGTTCAGTTTTTGGAACGACACATTTTTCTTAAGCGTTTTTTTGACGTGCCAATTGTTGTCGCGTTTTTCAAAATACTCCACCAATCGCGAAGCGGGCAGACCGCAATTGATATCGAACTGGGAATAAACGCCGCTTTCAGCGGTGCGAAGGTTGCGGCTTGACAGGTCGGAGCCGATGACCTGATAAGCCCAGCCAAAACAGTTGCTCAAGGCCCGGTCCGCGGAAATAGCCAGGCTGTAGGCCTCTTGCCCCGTGGAACATCCCGCGCTCCACAACGTCAGTTTGTGGGTTCGGGAAGGTTGGTCCGCCAGCCAGGGAATGATGGTTTTTTCCAATTGATCGTAAATTCGGCATTCGGCAAAAAAGGACGTGTCCGAAACCGCCAGGCTTTCCACCACGCTTTGATGAAGCGCCCCTTCCGGCAACTTGCGCAAGCGGGTGACCAACTCTTCAATGGTCCCCACTTTTTCCCGGAACAGCAGGTCCATTACCCTCGGGTCCGACACCAAACCGCGTTCTTTTTCTAAAACAAACCCCCCAATTCGACGGGTCAAATCTCCCAAATAGTTGATTTGGTCTGTTCCTGTTTCCCAAACGGGCGGCGTCATGTGTTGTCCTCAGGCGAGCCCCAGCAGGGCCAGCTTTTCCCGCAGGGTCCGTTGTGTAATAGGTTTCATCAGATATTCTTTGGCGCCCAGTTCGAGGGCGGTCACCACGTCGTTCATTTCGTTGAGCCCCGTGAGCATCATGACGGGAATGGACGCCACGGCGGAATCGGCCTGTTTCTTTTTAAGAAACCCCGCGCCGTCCAGCACCGGCATGCGCCAGTCCAAAAGCACCACGTCCACGCCTAGCGGATCGTTCAATTGTTTCAGACCATCTTGGCCATTCACCGCTTCGGACGTTTCAAATCCCAACCGGCTCATCATCAAAGCCAACAGCCGTCTTACATCTTCCTCATCGTCGATAACCAGAGCGCGCATGAATCTCCTTTTATCCAGCCGGTGCGGGGGCCAGGTGTGCGTCCACAATGCAACCGTCGTTGTTGACATGAAACGACAGGGACACCCCGCCTGTTTCCGAAGCGGTTTTGTTGTCCACGGGAGCAATGGATTCCGGCAACGAAATATCAAAGTCCATGCCCACGGCCTGCAAATTGTTCCGAATCCCGCCGGCGATCATGTTGGCCACCTCGGCCACCACTTCTTTCATGCGTTGGTCGCTGGCGGCTTCTTCCGGCCCGTACACCGACGCGGCCAACGCCTTTGCGATGGGGGGCGACAGCGTCACCGCCACCTGCCCCGTCACGTCGCGTGAAAACTTGACCACCGCGCAAAAGCCCGGGCTGAGAACGCCGTTGCCTTCCGGCGTTTGGCCGCCCACCACGCACACGGAAAACATTTTAAACATGTCCGTTGTGGCTCCCATCACCGCCTGGGTCAGCGTGGTTCGGTCGACCGCCTCTTTTGGGGGCGTCATGGTTTCGCCGCCATTTTAAGCGCCGCCAGGTCCATTCCCCGTTCTATATCAGCGGCGGTAAACGGTTTAACCACGTAGCGGTCGGCCCCCTGTTCCAGGGCCTGTTCCATTTTCGCCATGGTGCCTTCTGTGGTGACCATTAAAATGGGCACATGTTTCGGCGTTTTAATTTTCCGCGCCTCAATTAAAAAATCGAGCCCGTTCATTCCGGGCATGTTCCAGTCGCATAAAACCCAGTCGATGCCACCGGCCTTAAATTGTTTCAGTGCGTCTTTTCCGTCGCCGGCCTGGGCAATTTCCGCCGTTTTGTATTTTGTTTCGCTGAGGGCCTTGATAACGGCCTGTCGCATAAACGGTGAGTCATCAACCACCAGAATTTTCATGGTCACACCTCCGCACACACTCGAAAGTCTAATTCGCTTTAATTAATCTTTTCATTTAAAGCTAGGTGGCGGCTAGGCCATCCTATCATATTAAAATTCTTTAAAAATATCTTTTCCATCTGTATCAGTAGAGAACATGGGCATGGTTTTGCTTGGCATCTTTGATTTGGCTTTTAACGGTACGGGTTTGTCCGGAATTTGCCTGCCCACCTCACTCGAAATTTTAAACCCCATTACCATGGCTTTCATTTCTTGGGCCTGGGCGGAAAGTTCTTCCGACGCGCTGGCGGACTCTTCGCTGTTGGCCGCGTTCTGTTGCGTCAGCTGGTTCATCTGCTCCATCGCCGAGTTCACTTGGCCCACGCCGGTACTTTGTTGGTCCGATGCGGCGGCAATCTCCGCCATCACTTCGCTTACCCGTTTCGCGTTATTGTTGATTTCCTCGAGATTTTTCATCACTTCTTGATTGATCGACACCCCGTTTTCAGCATTTTTTACAGACCCCTCTATCATGTTCGCCGTGTTCTTGGCCGCTTCCGCGGAGCGCATGGCCAGGTTGCGGACTTCCTCAGCCACCACGGCAAACCCTTTGCCCGCCTCACCGGCCCGGGCGGCTTCGACCGCGGCGTTGAGGGCCAGCAGGTTGGTCTGGAAGGCGATTTCGTCGATGGTCTTAATAATCTTGGCGGTGTCGTCCGAGGACTTCTTGATCAGGTCCATGGCGGCGGAGAGACGGCCCATGCTGTTGACGCCGTTTTCCGCGGAGGTTTTGGTGGCTTCGGCGATGCCGCGGGCCTCTTTGGCGTTGGCGGCGTTCTGGCGTGTCATGGCGTTCATTTCCTGGAGACTGCTGGAGACTTCTTCCAGGCTGGAGGCCTGTTGGCTGGTGCCCTGGGCCAAGGACTGG